>NZ_JAVRHM010000001.1:0-594783 GCF_031846525.1 Autumnicola patrickiae | reverse complement strand
GATTATAACTCTCCACTCTCCACTTTTTTCACCCTTTACTCTTCACTACTCACTTGCAGTAGTATCTTTCTTTTTGGTTCTGTTGTTTAAAATCCCACCAAGGATATTTCGTGCTGCTTCTTCCACCTTTTTTTCGGTACTCCTCTGTGTCTGTTGTGGAGTTGCGGTTGTGTCTACGGTGGTCGTATCCTGTGGCGTTGGGTTATCGGTGCTCCTTCTGCCTTTCAGGATATCATTCATCGCATCCAGACCTTTCTGTTGCAGCTTTTCTTTTTGTTGCTGAGCAATCTTATGAGTGAGATTTGTAACAGCCTGCTGCATATTCAGGTTGATTTGCGGATTATTAAAAGTTCCTCTTAAACTCACCGGAAGTGCCACCATCATATTTTGAATATTTTCACCGCTTAGCTGCCCTAATGCTCCTCCAACCTGGCTTCCCAGGTATCTCGCCGGCACGTCCAGATTAACATTATAATTCATATTCATATCAAAACCGTGCGATCCTCCAACTTCCACATTAATTCCCTTCACGTCAAAATTAAAAGGGGAAATTTCAACATTTCCGTTGTTAAAAGTAAGGTTGGTTTTGAGGTTGTCCAGGTTAATATCGTCCAGATCAAGAAAGTTTAATTGATCATCAAGCCTGCTCAATAACGGCATATTGTCTGGATTTACTTCCGCAGTTAAAATCTTAGCTAAAGCAGTTCCCGCAAGGCTTTGGAGCTGCGGTGTAAGATCGTTGTTAAGATTTCCCTGTAGATTTAATGTGGTTTGCAGCTTTCCTTCCAGTGCATTTGCAATAGGAGCGAGCGCCTGCAGCATTTCCATGCTGTTAAAGGACTGGGCGATGTTTAGTGCATTCAGGTTCAGGTCCATCTGGAACGTAGGCGTGGGATTTTTTGTAGAAACATTACCATCTAATCCAATAGTTCCATCAAAAATGCTGCTGCTTACATTTTGAAGTGTTGCAGTTTCATCCTTCAGAATAATGGTTCCTGTTGTGTTCTTTAGTTCCAGGTTATCATACAATACGCGGTTCGCATTAAAGGCGATTATCACATCCAGAAAAGAAGGGATTTTTACAGCTTCTTCGCCTGTTGGTTGCGGCGGAGTCGTTTCTTCTGAAGTTTCTGTGGAATCTTCTGTAACGGTTTCTTCAGCTTCAGCAACCATAAAATCATTTACAGCAAAAGTGTTGGAATTCACCTGAAAGTTTCCTTTTAAAGCCTGTTCAGTAAAAAGAAAGCCCATCAGATTCTGAATAGTTCCTGAAGCTGTAATATCGGTTTGTCCCGTAGTCATTTTTAAATCCGGCACCGTTACATCTCCCTGGTTGAAGTTGAGGTTCGCGCTGGAAATCTGTACTTCGTTGGGAATTTCAGGAGACCTGTAGCTAAAATTTCTGATACTGGCTGCGCCCTTACTGTTCACATTTTGATACTGTTCATTTTCAATGGAATTCATATCAAAACTTGTGGTAAGATCGGCGGTTAAGATTCCGTTGAGGTCCAAATCCATATCGAGCGGATACGCCTGCTCGATATTTGCCAAATTTATGGTGCCGTCTAAATTCATGTTAACCAGCATATTTTCCATAAGATTGCGCACACTTCCGCTTGCGGCAAACCTATCCTGATCTATCCGGAAGGTGACATTGTCAAAAGTGATATAAGTGTCGTCTACAAGTCCGGTTTCATTGATGATCTGTAAATCCAGGTTGATATCCTGAACGCTTTTCGGTAAATCTGGATATTTGAAGGATGCATTATTTGAACTTACTTTAATATCCATCTTTGGGATATAAGTTTCGTCCACAACCCCACGGATTATTCCGTTTACCACAAAATCTCCATTAGTTTCAACATTTTCTATATTCTTTGCGTACTCTTCAGGAATAACAGCAAGGAAATTTTTAAAGTCCGAAGATGGCGTTTTAAAACTCAGGTCAATTTCATTATTTTCTTCATTTACCTGCACATAACCATCAAAAGTTAGCGGTAATTGGTTGATCATCGCCTCGTTTTCCAGGAAGGTATATCTCATATTTTCGAGATCCATCTGTATTACGGCATCCAGGGCCACTTTGTTTCGGTTTAAATAATTGGTGCCGTCAAAATCAAAGGTCACCAGTGCAGTGGTTTCGGTATCCAGTTCACTCTCGTTCAGAGAAAAGTCACCGGTTCCGTTGTGGTTAAGATCTTCAAGGTGAAGGGACATTTTAGAACCTTCATCTACATATTTTAACCGAGAATTGTTGATTTCGTAATGTTTCAGGTCCAGGCTAAAACCGCTGGCCGTAGTAGTGTCTGAGGCAGCCGTAGCCGTGGTATCTTCAATAGCAATATCATAATTGGCATTTCCAAGGGAGTCCACTTTTATGTTTACATAAGCGTTATTCAGGCGGAATTCATCAATACTTTTCGGCTCTTCACTGCCTTTAAAAAGTTCTTTTATCGACATTTCCAGTAGCACTTCTTCACTTAGCGCCAGCGTGTCACCTTCAAAAGGAGCTTTGTTAATTACGCTTACATCGCTAAGAACAACTGTAGCCTGCGGAAAACTTCTGAAAAAGCTAAGGTCAATCTCACTGAATTCAACCTGGGCATTAACGTTTTTATTGATCGTCTTTTTTACAAAATTTTCAATCTGGGTTTCGAAAACAAAGGGAGCGGCGATTAAAATAATAACCACCACTAAAATGAAAATTCCGAATATTTTAAGTGCTTTTTTCATAAACTATACTTTTAAATCTTGCCCGGGATCTTTTAATTCTTCACCCTGGGCTAATCCAAACTTTTTTCTAAGCGCATAGACACCAAGGTATAAAAACGGAGTGTCTATCGCGGCGACTATAACTTTAAAAAGGAATCCGCTAAGCAATAATCCGCCAAACAGATTCCATTCAATTTTATTGAAACTACAGAGCAAAAATAAGACCGAAAACGTATCTACAAATTGTGACAGGAAAGTGGAGAAATTGTTCCGCAGCCATAAATGTTTTCCTTTAGTGAGTTTTTTCCAGAAATGGAACAGCTGGATGTCAATATATTGCGCCAGCAAATACGCGACCATAGAAGCGAAAACAGCAATGGTAGTGGCGCCAAAGACCGTAGTGAAAAGTTCATCGCTAATTGGCGACCACTCTGTGGCAGGAGCGGCATCTGCCATAAATACAATAAGTAAGGAAAAAAAGGAAGCGAAAATTCCGGCAGTGACAACCTGGTTGGCTTTGCGTTGTCCATAAACTTCACTAATGATGTCAGTAATAAGAAAAGTTACAGGATAGGGTAAAATTCCTACGGAAATTTCAAAAGTGTAGATTCCGAAGAAATCCCAGTAAAAAAATTTCTGAAAAATGAGGTTGGAAACTACCAGGGAAGCGATAAATAACCCCCCTAAAATAAGATAGATCTTTTGTGCTGAAAGCTGGTCCTTAATATAAAGTTGCGTCACATTATTTTTTTAAAGACTTGAGGCGAAATTAAGGAGATGTGATTTTGTTTTGCTTAATTTGCCGTGAAATTTTTCACCGGGTCCTATTAAATTTTTCTCAATTGAATTCCCCTAAATTAGTACATATCGCGCTGGGAAGCAACGTTGGCGAGCGTTTTCTCTTTCTGCAGAATGCTGTAGATCGTCTTTTTGAAGAAGTTGGTGAGGTTAAGGATATTTCGAAAGTGTACGAAACTCCGGCCTGGGGCTTTAACGGCAACTCTTTTCTTAATGCCTGCGTTACTGTTGCCACACGTTTTTCTTCGGAAGAAGTGCTGCAAAAATTACTGCAGATAGAAACTGAAGCCGGTCGTAGCAGAAAAGGATCAGGGAATTACCAGAACCGCACGCTGGATCTCGATATTTTGCTTTTTGAGGATGAGGTTGTGGAAACCAAAAACCTGAAGATTCCGCATCCTGAAATGCAAAACCGTAAATTTGTACTTCAGCCTTTACAGGATATCGCGGGCAAAGAAGTACATCCGCTTCTGAAAAAAACGATTGCTGAACTACTTGAGCAAACAAATGACAAAACTGAAATAAACCAGATTTCTGAAGAATTGAAACTTCCGCAGAAGAATTACAGCTTCAAAAATTATAATTATATCGCGGTAGAAGGAAATATTGGCGCGGGAAAAACTAGCTTTTCCACAATGATTTCCCAGGATTTCAATGCAAAATTGATTCTGGAGCGTTTTAAAGACAATCCGTTTTTGCCGAAGTTTTACGAAGATAAGGAGCGGTATGCTTTTTCGCTGGAAATGTCGTTTCTGGCAGATCGCTATCAACAACTTTCTGATGATATTTCGCAGTACGACCTTTTCAAAGATTTTGTGATTTCAGATTACGATGTTTTTAAATCGCTGATATTTGCCAAAATCACGCTTCAGGAAGATGAGTATTCGCTTTACAACAAGCTGTTCCATCTTATGTACAAGGAACTGGTAAAACCTGAATTATATATTTACCTGTACCAGAATACCGACAGGTTACTCGAAAACATCAAAAAACGTGGCCGCGACTATGAGCAAAATATCCAGCCGGAATATTTAATGGAAATCAATAAATCCTATCTCTCGTTTATTAAATCGCAGACGGGGATGAAGGTGCAGATCATCGATATTTCAAACAAGGACTTTGTGAATAACCGCAAAGATTACCTGGCTCTGCTGGAAGAAATTGATTCCCCCTACCCCCCGAAGGGGGAATAAGAGTCTCTCCTGCAAGGTTTTTAAAACCTTGTAGGTTTCGTCAAATGCATAAAGTAAAATGAGATGAGAAATTAGAGAACCTTGGAACAGATTTTTAAATAGAAAAAGGTCACTTTTTATTAGAGGAAATTTTTACAAATAAATCCCACAGAACAACTCCCGTACTTACTGCAATATTCAAAGAATGCTTACTGCCAAGCTGCGGAATTTCAATAATTCCGTCGCTCGCAGAAACGACCTTTTGCTGCACACCTTTTACTTCATTTCCAAAAACCACAGCGCAGGTTTCTCCGCCCGGCGGCTGGAAATTGTTGAGCATCACCGCGCCTTCGGCTTGTTCAATGGAAAAAACTTTGATCTTGTCTTTTTTTAGCTTTTCCACCAGTTTCAAAACATCTTCAGCATATTCCCAGGCGACAGTTTCTGTAGCGCCCAGAGCAGTTTTCTGAATATCCTTATGCGGCGGTTGGGCGGTGATTCCGCAGAGATAAATTTTCTGAATTAAAAAAGCATCTGCGGTTCTAAAAACAGATCCAATATTATTAAGGCTGCGTATGTTGTCCAGGATGACGATAATTGGCGTTTTGGAGGCCTCTTTAAATTCTTCAACAGATTTACGATCCAGTTCGCTGTTCTTAAGCTTTCGGTTTTCCATTTTGCGAAAATAAGAATTATTAATTTCAGTATTTTGTTTTGAAGCCATTGTCGCCAGCTGCAAAAACCATTTTTCCTCCTTAACTTGCAAATAAAAATCAGCTTTTGCCGCCAAAGAAAAAATCGTTAGAGCCCAACAAAATTAATTTAAGGGAGAGTTTTACTTCCTTAAAGTTCGTTCCCAGGTTTTTTAAAGAAATCAGGAAAGTGAATCCGGCGCTTTTCTATGCAAACCTGCTATGCCGCGTAGTTAATGCGTTTTTGCCGGTACTTATTCTCTATGTCGGGAAACTCATTATAGACGAAGTTGTACTGCAGATCGCTGCGGAAGAAAAAGATCTTGAACGGCTGTGGATTTTGGTCGCAGTCGAATTTGGACTGGCGGTAATCTCAGATTTGATTAGTCGCGGAATAAGTTTGAGCGACGGACTGCTCGGCGATCAATATTCAATAAATACTTCGGTTAAAATCATCAAAAAAACATCAGAATTAAACCTGGACCAGCTCGAAGATTCTGAATTTTACGACAAACTGGAGCGGGCGAGGCAGCAAACCACTGGTCGTGTTGGCTTAATGTCCAATATTCTCACGCAGGGTGAAGATGTCGTGGTCATTCTGTCTTTGCTTGGCGGAGTGGTGGCTTTTGAGCCCTGGCTGATCATTTTGCTGGTGATTTCCATCATTCCCACCATTATCAATGAAATCAAGTTTAGTGGCACCAGCTATTCCCTCGCCCGTAGCTGGACGCAGGAGCGGCGGGAGCTTGATTATCTGCGTTACGCTGGTGCCAGTGATGTTACCGCGAAAGAGGTGAAATTGTTCGGACTTTCAGATTATCTCGCGAACAGGTTTAAAGATCTTTCCGATAAGTATTATACGCAGAGTAAAAAGCTGGCAAAAGAACGTGCCGGCTGGGGTTCCTTTTTTAACGTTATCGGTACTTCGGCCTATTACGGTGCGTATGTTTTTATAATTTTCAGAACGGTGGCAGGTGTGTTTACGCTTGGCGATCTCACTTTTCTTTCCGGATCATTTAACCGCCTCCGTTCAAAACTGCAGGGATTTTTCACCCGCTTTACGGCAATTACAGAGAGCGCGTTATACCTTCAGGATTACTTTGAATTCCTCGATCTCATGTACCCTGAAAGTTCTTCGGAAGGAAAACTGCCTTTGCCGAAGAAAATTAACAACGGATTTGAATTTAAGAATGTTGGCTTCGAATATCCAAAATCTGAAATGTGGGTGGTCAGAAACATCAATTTTCAACTGAAGGCCGGGGAAAAACTTGCTTTTGTCGGGGAAAACGGCGCCGGAAAAACAACACTTATTAAGTTACTGCTGAGGTTTTATGAACCTACCGAAGGAGAAATCCTGCTGGATGGCATTCCGGTGAAACAATATAAACAGAGCGAATATCAACAGTATTTTGGGGTGATCTTTCAGGATTTTGTGAAATTCGAATTAACGCTGCGCGAAAATATCGCCATGGGTGCTATTGCAGAAATCCATAATCAGGAAAGATTAGATGGCGCCGCAGAAAAAAGCCTGGCCTTAGACGTAGTTTCAGAATTTCCAATGGGATATAATCAGCAGCTTGGAAAAAGATTTAAGAACGGAAAAGACCTTTCCGGAGGGCAGTGGCAAAAAATCGCCATCGCCAGAGCGTATATGAAAGACGCTGAGGTTTTGATTCTGGACGAACCAACTTCAGCTTTAGATGCCCGTGCAGAAACTGAAGCTTTCGACAGATTTATTAAATTAACCGAAGGAAAAACCGCGGTGATTATTTCCCACAGGTTTAGTACCGTAAGGATCGCCGACAGGATTATGGTTTTAAAAGACGGCGCCGTGCTGGAAATCGGTACGCATCAGGAACTGATGAAAAACGATAAATTGTATGCGGAATTGTTTAATTTACAGGCAGCGGGATATCAATAAAGGCGGTCCTATTTCAATTAAAGATGAAAGTTAATGAATATTGACCTGATAAGGCTACTGGTAGATTTTGCGATCTTAGTGCTCATCTGGATGGTGCAGTTGGTAGTGTATCCAGGGATGTGCCACTACAAAACTGAAGATTTAAATAGCTGGCATAAGATTTACACAAAGCGCATTGCAGTGATTGTAGCACCTTTAATGATCGTCCAGGTGCTGGTTTCGGCTGTTCAATTTTTAAATCGAATAGATATTTATACCGCGGGCAGTATTATTTTGATTATAATTATCTGGCTACTAACTTTCCTGATTTTTGTGCCATTGCATAATGCTATTGGGCCTGGAAAATCATGCGAAAGAATTACAAATAATCTTGTTTCCAAAAATTGGTGGAGAACCGGTCTCTGGTCTTTACTTTTTATCTGGACACTTTCGGAAAATCTTTAAGCCCCAAAAGAGTTTAAAGTTTGAAAGTTAAGACAATAATAGGACCTTCTTTATTTGAGATTGTGAAACTTGACAAAGAACAAACAACAGACAACTATGAAAAAATATATTCCCTTCTTAATCCTAATTTCAGCAACAACCTCTGTTATGGCGCAAGATGTAACACTTCCTTTATGGCCGAATAATATACCTAACAGTCAGAAGTCTGAAGAAAAGGAAAAATCTGAAAAAGACGGCTTTAACTGGGTTACGAAGGTTCAAGAGCCAAATATTGCGGTGTATTTGCCTGCAAAGCAAACTGCGACAGGGCAGGCTGTGGTCATTGCTCCCGGCGGCGGATATGCCGGCCTGGCTTACGACTGGGAAGGGATAGATTTTGCGAAATGGCTAAATTCCAAAGGCATTGCCGGGATTGTTCTAAAATACAGGCTGCCCGGCTCAAAATCGGTTAAAATTGGACACGAAGCTCCTTTGCAGGACGTGCAAAGGGCAGTGAGGCTGGTACGTGCCCATGCGCAGGATTGGAATGTCGATCGAAATAAAGTCGGAATTATGGGCTTTTCGGCTGGCGGGCATCTGGCTTCAACTTTGGGAACTCATTTTAATCACGAAGATTCTTTTGAGAAAGATTCCGTAGATACCTTGAGTGCACGTCCAGATTTTATGGCACTTATTTATCCGGTAATTACTATGGATCCAAAGTTTACGCACCAGGGCTCTAAAAACGCGTTGCTCGGTGAGAATCCGTCGGAAGAATTGGTTGAAAATTTTTCAAACGAATTACAGGTAAAACCCAATACGCCGCCAACATTTTTGCTTCACGCTACAGATGATGAATCGGTGCCGGTGGAGAACAGTTTGAGATTTTACGAAGCTTTAAAAGCAAAGAATATTCCGGTGGAGATGCATATTTATCCTGAAGGCGGCCACGGATTTTCTTTTGGCCTCGGAAAAGGTTATTTGTCTTCCTGGACAGACAGGCTGGCCGATTGGTTGCAGGCTTTAAATGAAGAAAATGTAGAGAATAGGTAAGATGAGGCATTTAAAGCATTACGCTCTTTATGGCGGGGAGAATTCAGGGAACCAAAAATGGTTTCAGAAATTGTTAAGTGGAGACGCCGAAGCAATTCTGCCCAAATTAAAGTCCGGGAACGGAGCGGTTTTTTCTGAAGCTGTTCTGGATAAGTTTATTGAGGAAGATTACAAACACGGGAGGTCGAAAATTGCCATTTCTGAAGGTCGGTCTTTGCGCACGTTCTCCAGCGGAGAAAAGCGTAAGGCGTTGCTTAATTTTCTGTTGAAGCAAAACCCAGGATTTCTCATTCTTGATAGTCCGTTTGATAATTTGGATAAGGAATCGGTCGCAGAATTGAAGTTCAGACTCGAAAAAGTATCAGAAACTGTACAAATCATTCAGGTTTTTAAGCGGAAAGAGGATATTTTACCATTTATAGATGAAATTCTGATTGTAGAAGGCGGAAAAGTGCAAAAAACGATAATATTGGATGAATTCTTAGTTGAAAAACCTTCCGAAGAAACATTTCAGAAGATAAATGGAATTCCGGGAGCACTTTCACAATTTGAAAATGTTCCTGAAGTGCTGGTGAAACTGGAAAATGTTTCCATTAGTTATGAAGAGCGTCCAATTTTGGCAAATATCAGCTGGGAGGTCAAAAAAGGCCAATTCTGGAAACTCACTGGCCCAAACGGCTCAGGAAAAACCACCATTTTGAGCATGATCTACGGAGATAACCCTAAAGCTTATGGTGAAAACGTCTATTTATTCGGAAATAAAAAGGGCAGCGGGGAAAGTGTTTGGGAAATCAAGAAGAAAATCGGCTATTTCTCCCCGGCATTAACCGAATTGTTCAACAGGAGAAATACAGTGCTGGAAATGGTGGTTTCGGGGCTGCTGGACAGTATCGGCCTTTACCAAAAACCTAGTTTTAAAGAAATAGCATTGGCAAAGGAGTGGCTAAAAACGCTTCAGTTGGAGCATCAGGAAAAAAAAGTGTTTGTAGATTTACCGTTGTTGCAACAACGTATGCTGCTTATCGCAAGGGCTATGATCAAACATCCGCCGTTGCTTATTCTGGATGAACCAACTTCGGCTTTAGACGATAAAAGTGCTCTTAAAATCACCAATCTTATCAATATTATTTCAGCCGAAACGGAAACCGCGGTGGTTTATGTTTCCCACCGAAAAGAAAAAGGTCTAAAACCGGAATTTGAATTTAAGCTGATTCCTTCAGAAAATGGCTCTGTTGGAAAAGTTTCTGTTAGCTCTTAGTCTGTAGTTCGCCGTTCACAGAAATTCATCATTTAAAATAACTGGTCGGCAACTGTGAATAAAATTAAATAACTTCCAAAGCATTCTTTTCTAATCAATCCTGCGATTCTTTATTTTAGCTGAAATTAAAATTTCCCGAATTTGGCAGCCAAAAAAGCACAGCAAGTTACCCCATTAATGAAGCAGTATAATGCCATTAAGGCAAAATATCCTGATGCTTTGTTGTTGTTTCGCGTAGGGGATTTTTACGAGACTTTTGGCGAAGACGCGGTAAAAGCCGCACGGATTCTAAACATCGTCCTTACCAACCGTAACAATGGCGGAGAGCGGACAGAACTTGCCGGTTTTCCTCATCATTCCCTCAATACCTATTTGCCTAAACTGGTAAAAGCAGGGCAGCGGGTGGCGATTTGCGACCAGCTGGAAGATCCTAAATTGACCAAAAAAATAGTGAAACGCGGAGTGACAGAATTGGTGACTCCCGGCGTGGCGCTAAGCGATGAGGTATTGAGCAGTAAATCCAATAATTTTCTCTGTGCCATCCACTTCGGAAAAAAGAATATTGGGATTTCCTTTCTGGATGTTTCCACCGGGGAATTTCTTACCGCCCAGGGCACTTCAGAATATATAGATAAATTGCTTCAGAATTTTGGGCCGAGTGAGGTGCTTATTCAGAAGAAAGTCAGAAAAGATTTTGCGAAGGAATTTGGTGAAGATTACCACTGTTTCTATATGGAGGACTGGCTTTTTAAACAGGATTTCGCTACAGAAACTTTGAATTCCCACTTTCAGACCAAATCTTTAAAAGGTTTTGGAGTGGAACATCTGGAAGAAGGAGTAATTTCTGCCGGAGCCATTTTACATTATTTAGCCGAAACCCAGCATCATAAACTTCAGCATATCACCGCCATTAGCCGTATTGCTGAAGAAGAATACGTGTGGATGGATCGTTTTACCATCAGGAACCTGGAATTATATCATTCCAACGCCATGAACGCGGTGACTTTGCTGGATGTGATAGACAAAACAATTTCTCCAATGGGAGGAAGGCTGCTGAAGCGTTGGCTGGCCCTGCCGCTTAAAAATGCCGAAAAGATCAGGAAACGTCATGAAGTGGTGGAGTTTCTTATTAAGAATACTTCAGTTTTAGCTGAAGTTCAGCAGCATATTAAGGAGATCAGCGATCTGGAAAGATTGATTTCCAAAGTGGCTACAGGAAAAGTTTCGCCACGGGAAGTAAACCAGTTAAAACATTCTCTCGATGCTGTAATTCCGATTAAAAAACTTGCGACCGACTGTGATAATGAGGCGCTGAAAATTATTGGTGATAACCTGCAGAGCTGTGATTTGCTGCGGTCAAAAATTAAAGAAAGCCTTGCGGAAAACGCGCCGGTAAATGTTCAGAAAGGAAATGTTATTGCTGAAGGTTTTTCCAAAGAACTGGATGAACTGCGAAATTTGGCATTTTCGGGCAAGGATTATCTGAACAATATGCTGGAGCGCGAAACCAAAGCTACGGGCATTACTTCGCTGAAAATTGGCAGCAACAACGTGTTTGGTTATTATATTGAAGTCAGGAATAGTCATAAAGATAAAGTGCCGGAAGGCTGGGTGCGCAAGCAAACGCTGGTAAATGCTGAAAGATATATTACCGAAGAGCTAAAGGAATACGAAGCAAAAATTCTTGGTGCCGAAGAAAAAATCCTTCAGTTGGAGCAGGAACTTTTTGGAAAGCTGGTGCTGTGGATGAGCGAATATATTCAGCCGGTACAGCAAAACGCGCAGCTGGTGGCACATCTGGATTGTTTATGCTCTTTCGCCCAGCAGGCAAAGGTAGAGCAGTATTGCAGGCCGGTAATTGAAGACGAATATGAGCTGGACATCCAGGAAGGCCGGCATCCTGTAATTGAAAAGCAGCTGCCAGTCGGTGAGAATTATGTAACAAATAATGTGCAGCTGGACAGGGAGAATCAACAGATTATTATGATCACCGGGCCCAACATGAGTGGTAAGTCGGCTATTTTGCGACAGACGGCACTCATCGTTCTGATGGCACAAATGGGCAGTTTTGTGCCTGCAAAAGCTGCAAATATCGGACTCGTAGACAAGATTTTCACCAGAGTGGGAGCCAGCGACAATATTTCTATGGGCGAATCTACTTTTATGGTGGAGATGAATGAAACGGCCAATATCCTGAATAATATTTCCAAACGTAGCCTGGTGCTTTTGGATGAAATTGGCCGCGGAACCAGTACCTACGACGGAATTTCCATTGCCTGGGCGATTAGTGAGTATCTGCACGAACATCCTGCACGACCTAAAACGCTGTTCGCTACACATTACCATGAACTGAATGAGATGTGCGATACGTTTACCCGAATCAAGAACTTTAATGTTTCGGTAAAGGAGCTAAAGGACAATGTGCTTTTTCTTCGGAAACTGGTGCCGGGAGGCAGTGAGCACAGTTTTGGGATTCATGTAGCCAAAATGGCCGGAATGCCACAGCAGGTATTGCACCGGGCAAACAAAATCCTGAAGAAACTGGAGAAATCTCATTCTATGGAAGATTCCGGGGAAATTCTGAAGAAATCTGCGGAAGATGAAATGCAACTGAGTTTCTTCAATCTGGACGACCCGTTACTGGAAGAGCTGAAGGAGGAACTGTTGCATATAGATATCGATACCCTTACGCCCGTTGAGGCTTTAATGAAACTGGCTGAGATAAAAAGGATGCTGAGTAGCAAACAGAAAACCAAAGCCTGAAGAGTTGACAATGGTTAGAAATCAATTAAAAACAATCTGTTGAGCATAAGGCGGTTATCTCAAGCATGAAAATTGGCAAATTTGGAGCTTAACTTTTTTTGTCATTTTTATAAAAAGTTCTTTGCTATTATTGGAATTGTATTAAATTTGCATCCGCAATTAACACTTGCAGCCACAACAAAATGTGGTAAGTTCTTAAAACAAAATGCGAAAATAGCTCAGTTGGTAGAGCGCCACCTTGCCAAGGTGGAGGTCGCGGGTTCGAATCCCGTTTTTCGCTCTTTTTTCACATTTCCACGCTCGGGTGGTGGAATTGGTAGACACGTTGGACTTAAAATCCAATGGACAATGCGTCCGTACGGGTTCAAGTCCCGTCCCGAGTACTTAAAGCCTTGTTAATCATTTGATTTTCAAGGCTTTTTTGTTTTAATAGTCTTACTTCCTTCGTAATTTCCCTTTTTTTGGAAAAATATCTACTTCATTTCTGCAAAGCATTGCAGTTCTATCGCGGAGTATGAATTATAAAATTTAAATGTCGCAAAGGTTAATAGCTAATTTCATTCCTAATCTGTTTATATTTGAGAAGAATGAAAATTGTTTATTTCTCTCTTGTTTTTGTTTTCTTTATTCAGAACCTTTCTGCTCAATTGTCATTCTGTGAAGGTAGCAAAGGTGATGCTATTTTTCATGAAGACTTTGAAACGGATAGTGGCACGGGTCCGGCACTTCCAACAGGAACTACAGATTATAATTATGTATCGGGACCTCCTATGCCGGGGGATTATACTATCTGGGAACATGCACCGGCTTCCACGCGATGGTGGTTTTCAGAAATTCCTCAAGTTACTCCTTCAGGGGGGAGATTTCTTCTAGTTGATGCGGGGTATAGTCCCGGACTCTTTTATGAAACTGAAATTTCAGGTTTATGTGAAAATACTTCCTATGAATTTTCGGCATTTTTAATGAATTTATATGACGCTGCCCATCCTCTTTGTCCTAATGGTGGTATTCCTATCAATGTGAAATTTGAAATATGGGATGAAACAGATTCTCAATTACTAGGATCAGGCAGTACCGGTGAAATCCGTTCTTCTTTTTCACCTCAATGGGAAGAATATGCACTTACCTTTCAGAGTGAGCCGGGACAAAATACTGTTATTCTGCGAATGTATAACAACGGCGAAGGTGGCTGCGGAAATGATGTTGCTATCGATGATATTATTTTCAGGTCCTGTGGCGATTTTACGGAAATTACCAGTGCTGTATCCGAAGAATCTGTTGTCGATATTTGCCAATCTGAGGCACCGATAAGTTTCGACCTAACTGCAAGACCTGATTTTGCAGTATATGAAACCCATGCATTTCAATGGCAGGAAAGAACGGGTAATGAGGAATGGCAGGATATTCCCGGAGCAACCGCTGGTAAATTTACCACCCCGCAATTAAATTCCTCCCGTCATTACCGGGTGAAGGTAGCTGAAGATGAGGTGAATGTGCAGAGTAACCTCTGTAGTTCGGCCTCAGAAGCGTTTAATATAAATATAATTGAAAAACCTGCAGCGCCGCAAAGTGAAGGAAATCAAATTTCCTGTAGCAACGAAGTAATACCTGCTCTCAATGTACAGGCAGAAGAAGATGAAAGTGTGAACTGGTACGCTTCAGAAAACGGAAATGAAATCCTGGCAGAAAATACTTCTATCTTTATACCAGAAAGGGAAGGAATTTTTTACGCCGAAGCGGTAAAAAATGGATACAATTGCTCTGGTAGTGACCGTACTGCAGTAGAATTGAAAATTTTTGACGCTCCTGAAGTTCAGGATGAAGTGATACAGTTTTGTGCAGACTCACAGCTACAACTGGATGCAGGAGTAGCTGCGGCTGAATATTTTTGGAGCTCCGGTGAGAATTCCAGACAGATTGAGGTTACCAGCCCTGGTAATTACATGGTGACTATTGTTTCTGAAGAAGGCTGTTCTGCAGAGAAGAATTTTCAAATAGAACAAGTAGAGGAAGCTGTTATAGAAGATGTTTACTCTGAAGGAAATAAATTAATTATTGAGCCTGATGGTGACGGTGAGTTTGAGTATTCCATTGACGGAAATAACTTTCAGATTTCAAACAAATTCGAATTAAGTGGCGGGGTTTATATTATTTACATGAGGGATCGTGCAAAATGTAATACCGTTACTCAGGAATTTCCTCCGATGTTTATAACCCCGAACGGAGATGGTAATAATGATTATTTCGAAATTCAGGGGCTAAACTATTTTTCGACTTCCCAAATCAGTATTTTCGATCGTTACGGAAAACTCCTTAAAACAGGAAAAGGAGAAAACTTCAGCTGGGATGGCAGCTTTAATAGTCACAATTTACCTGCCGATGATTACTGGTTTGAAATAATCCTAGAAGGTTACGGAACTAAAAAAGGAAATTTCAGTTTGATTCGTTAGCAGGTTGGGTGCAGAGATCTGTACAAATTATTAGTACTGCTAACAGTTTAAAATATTTGCCACAGCACAAATTGTTAGGATCTTAATCTCATATTCTGTTTATTCTATTAATAAATGCTATAGCAGTAAAAGAAATACTCCAAAATATATACTCTTTGGGATTGGATTTTTGGTACTTCTAATGCGTAGAATTAATTACATTATCTTGAAATCAGTTTTTCTCCGGCAATATTAAAAAAGGAAAGGCCAGATGATGATCAATTTTTTTTACTACTGGTTCCCTGAATATAGTATCAAAAAACTGATGTTTGTAATAGACCATTGACAGAAGGTGGATTCCTTTGTTCTTTATATAATCTGAAATTGTTTTTGAGATTTCTTCATCAGAAGATAAATAGATAAGATGTGTTTCTATGCCTTTCAGAAGCTTTTTTAAGTTGTTGCGGTTTTCGATTTGTTTTTTACTTAATTCCTCTTCCTCTCCAATATATATGATGTAGATACTGGAGTTAAAAGATTTTGCAAGTTCTGTAAACGGGCGTAAGACGTCAGCAGAATATGGTTTCCGGAATTCTGTAGCAAAAGCCAGCTTCTCTGGAGCAATGTAATCCCTCTCCTTTGGAACTACAAGCAACGGACAGGAAATAGATTTTTCGATTACATCACTGGTATTGCTTCCTAAAAAATTATCTATAATTCCGGAATGTCCACGGGTTCCCATTACTACCAGGTCTATATTCTTTTTTAAAACTACAGCGGGAATTGCGTTAACAAGAGTTTGATCTGAGGTAAAGGTTTCGAAATGATGAGTCTTTGCACTGGAGTCTCTAACTATCTTATGCATAACCTCTTTGCATCCTTGTAAAGATTGCGTTTTTAGTCGCGAAAGCAATGTATGATCTTCCTCATTGACAATATTATAAATGGAAGTATCTCTTCTGTCTCCAAAGAAATTCGATATGAAGAATTTACATTCTTCGTCTTTAAATAATTCGGTGGCATAATACAGAGCACAATAGGCCTCTCTGGAAAAGTCGGTGGCAAAAAGAATATTTTTCATGATAACAGTATAAAGGTTAATATTTACTGCTTTTAATTTTCTTATTAAAGGTAATAGATGAACTCCGTATTAAAGATGATGTAAATCATGTATTCGAAAGTTATTTAATTGAATTTTATAAGAAAATTTCCGTCTCTATTCTAATTTTAAAAATAAAAAGGCTGAAGTCTCTTACGGACTACAGCCTTTAGTCTAAATTTATTTGATATTACTTCTTGCTCTTGCTGTTGCTCGAAAGCAGTAAAAACGCCGCAGAAGTGATAGCAGCAGCTGTGGCAGCTTTAAGAACAAAACTTTTTCTGTTATACTTCCATTCTGCATTCCATCCCCTTTCGGCAAAAATATTGGGAATGTGTCCGTGGCTAAGATCTTCCAAAACACCTTCTACCATATCTATACGATCTGCCAACACCAATGGCAACCAGCGGCCGTAGCTACTTTCACTTTTTTTAAAGGCCTGCCTTCTAATCATACCGCTAAGGCCCCGTGGTGGTTTGGAGGTTCCAAAGACCGCTGTTATGTTTGGTCTTTCCACAGAATGCAGTACTTCAATATTTACAGGTTGCTGTTCTGGTCTTTCCCAGGTATAGCCGCGTATTTCTTCATCGGTACGCTTTTTTATAGGGTAAGTAGGATCGTTCTTTGGATCAATATCTATTCCCCATCCTTTTATATGGCTGTGATCTCCGCCTCTTTTATTTACAAAATCTTCAGGCTTGGTTTCATCTGTAGTCATAATCAAAATTTTAAATTAGTTTTTTCGGCTCTTACTCTCGTTAGCTTCCACCTGCGGGTGGAATAAGAACAGGTTTTATACAGTTGTCCAGCTTTCTTGAAAATATGTGGTAACCTTCTGCAACATCTTCCAACGGAATCCTATGCGTAATCATAGCCTTTGGATTAAGAATTCCGTTTTTTACGTGCTCTGTTAATTTTGGTAGTAATCGTTTTACTGAAGCCTGGTTGGCGCGTATCGTGATTCCTTTATTTAATACGTTTCCAATAGGAACAAGTGCGTTTATTGGCCCGTAAACTCCCACAATAGAAACAATACCTCCTTTTTTAACCGAATTTATTGCCCAATGTAGTGCAGTAGTGGATCCACCCTGCAGGAGTAGTTTTCTTCCCAAAAGCGTGTTCATCGTATCTCCTGCGGCTTCACAACCAACTGCGTCTATACAAACATCGGCACCCAGCGAATCGGTTTGTTGTTTAATAAAAACTACAGGGTCCTCAAGCATTTTAAAATTATAAACTTCACACTGCGCATATTCTTCAGCAAATTCCAGACGGTAATCCAGCTGGTCGATAACAATTACCCTGCCCGCACCAAAAAGCCACGCACATTTGGCGGCCATAATTCCTATTGGTCCTGCACCAAAAACAACCACCGTGTCACCTTCCTGTATTCCACCCATTTCTGCGGCCTGGTATCCGGTTGGAACAACATCTGTTAATAATACAGCATCATCAGGATCCATCCAATCTGGAATAACCGTAGGACCAACATCGGCGTAAGGGACCCTCACGTATTCTGCCTGTCCGCCATTATATCCGCCGGTAGTGTGGGAATATCCAAAAATCCCGCCTGCTGCAGTGGCCTGGGGATTTGCCTCATGGCAATTTCCATAGAGCTCCTGCTTGCAAAAAGCACATTTTCCGCAGGCAATGTTAAAGGGGACCATTACTTTATCCCCAACTTTTAGTTTTTCTACAGAGGATCCTGTTTCCACAACTTCTCCAACAAATTCATGGCCAAAGGTGGAACCTATTCGCGTATCCGGAACAATGCCGTGGTAAAGGTGGAGATCAGATCCACATATACAGGAGCGGAGGACTTTTACAATTGCGTCTCCGGGATGTTCAATTTCAGGGTAGGGTTGGTCGTAATCGGCACGGACTCTAAAGGGTCCGCGAAAGTTCATTGCTAACATAATTCTTCAGTTTTAGTCTGTAATTTTTCTTTTTTCAGCTTACCTAAGGCAAAGATTAGGATTGGTTTATCTTTGATTCTCAATTAAATTACAAAAAGTATATTCTGAAGAAAAGTATTTAACGTTACTTTAAATTCCGAAAGCAGATTTCTTCCGAAGAAATTATTTCGGGAAAAGGGTATTCTCAATATAAATTGCGGTTAACATAGTTCCCTTACTTGCAATAAATTTTAATATCCAGTAATTTTAAAAAAAACAGCTATGGAGGAAGAAGCACTGGAATTTGCCCGGAAAGCACATGGTGACCAGCAACGAAAGTATACAGGAGAGCTTTACATAGAACATCCTAAACGCGTAGCGAAGACCGTAGCAACAGTTCCTCATACGAAAGAAATGATTTGCGCAGCTTACTTGCATGATGTAGTAGAGGACACCACTGTATCCCTAGAAGATATTGAGCGAAATTTTGGGAGGGAGATTGCAGAACTGGTGCATGAGCTTACAGATGAGTATGTAAAAGAAAAATATCAGCACCTTAATCGCCGGAATCGCAAACAAAAAGAAGTAGAACGGCAAACAAAAATGAGTGCGGCTGCGAAAACCATCAAACTTGCCGATGTTATAGATAATACGCGGGACATCATTAAAAATGACTGCAATTTTGCCCGTCGTTATATTCCCGAAATGGAGGCTTTAACAGAAGCGCTGCAGGGTGGCGATTTTAAATTGATGATGCGGGCTTGTTATGAAGTACAACGCGCCAAGTATTTACTGAAAGGTGAAAAAGATTCGCTTTACAGCTGAGTTTTAGTAAAATTTGCAGGATCATTCACAGGGTACGGTTTCCGGAACAGTAGTTAGCATAACATCCTGTGGATCACGGCGGTTTATGTTGATAAGCTCTACATTTTGAATGCTGTAATCAAGATCAATATCGCCCTGGCACAGCTGTCCGTTATTATCAGAATCCCATTGTATTTCTATGTAAAAACGAGCATTGTTACTATTTTCTAAATCGGGAATGGGAGCATAAGGATCTTGAGGAATTTCCAATCTAACTTCGAAAGGAAGATCTTCTGCTTCAAAGTTCTGGCTGGCTAACAAAACTGAAGCAGCATTTGCTATCGTATCATTTTCGCCATACAGGTTTACTGTGAAAGCAGGATTTGTGAAATTGAGATCTTCATTACCTTCTAGATCAAGTAAAATGAAGTTGTTATCCATATCATCCATATCGGTGTCACAGGACAACATTAGAAATACGCTAAACAAAGTAAAAAGTATGGTCTCGGCCTTTTTCATTAATCAATCATTTATTCAAATTTAGCTTCTTTTTTATTCGGATTAAAAGTTAAGCGTTTCCAAATTCAATTAAAAATAAATAGAAGAAATTAATAAATGGGAAAATTTCCACTGCATAAGGAATTGTATTGGATTATTTCCTAAATTAGCATTATTATGGGAACACCTGCAACAATTGAAATTAAGCACTTTAAGGAAGTAAGGGAAGAAAACAACTTCACTCAGTCAGAATTTGCTGAGCTTCTCGGAATTAAGAATTCTACAGCCGACATTGAGCGCGGTAGGACAAAACTATCCGGAAAAGTAGTAGCCGAGCTTTTGCGGCAATTCGGGATTAATCCGCTTTGGCTTTTTGGCGATAGCGGGCAAAAGTACCTTCAGATTAGTAAAGGCGATGTTAGTCCAAAGGTTATTACAGTGAACAGTGCAGATAACGAGAATATTTTGATGGTAAGCCAAAAGGCTGCTGCCGGTTATCCGCACAACGTGCAGGATGTGGAATGGTACAATCAGTTGCCGGCATTCGATATTCCTTTACCTGAGTTTAGAAATGCCACTTATCGTGGATTTCAGATAGAAGGGGATAGTATGTTGCCTAATTACCGTCCCGGGGAGTGGGTGATGGGGAAAGCAATGAGTGGTATAGATGAAGCCAGTAACAACAAAATTTATGTTGTGGTGCTCTATGACTCTGTACTGGTGAAAAAACTGCAGAAATTACCTGATCCTTCCAAAATGTTGTTAATCTCCTTAAATGAAGAATATCTGCCGATAGAAGTTAAGATGAATGACATCCAGGAACTTTGGCAGGTAAACAGTAAACTTACTTTTAATCTTGATAATCCTTCTGAAAGCGGACTTTTTCAGCAATTACAGCAATCTATGGAAGAGCTCAAGAAGGAACTGAAATCTTTCAGGAAGTAACCTACTAGAATGCCAAAAATTGCCATTTTCGGCAATAGACTTTTAATTCATTTTTCTGAACGCACAGAAACATTTTACTTAATGACAGATTGCTGATTATTATAAAATCTTCTTACTATTTGAAGAGTGGGGATTGGCAGCAGTATTTCAGCTGAAGACTATTTCTTGTAAATGAGGAGTGACTGAGAATGATAATTATTGATCTACAGTAATATGTAGCTTCTTCACCTGTGTTCTTCCGCAAAACAGAAAGCAGCTTTAATTTTATATTTTGAATGTGGCTTTTATTTAAAGCAGTGAATACCAAAAAATGGCAATTATCGACTATAGTTTCTTAACTCCTCACTCCGTGTGCCTATTTTCATTTCCAATAGTATTAAAATAACAGGGAGTAGTAGTGGTTGAAAGATGAAATCATTTGTACTGCTTAACTTGTTGTAGTCGGACCTCTCTAAATCCTTTTTTAACTGCTTTTTAGTATCTCCTGGAGGAATAGTGTCTGGTTATATATAGGCAGAGGCTCAGGAATGACAATTTTCAGCTTTTGTATGGCTTTTCATTCCTTTTAATCAGAAGAAATTATTTTCATTTTGATCAGAACCGTAAGGAAGTTCCCCGGTTCTGTTGTGTTATCTCAGCCTAAGTGAAAATGATGGATACGTTAAAATGCCAATTATCAATCTACAGTAGTTGTTTCTGAATTATTGATTAGAGCTACTTCTGTTTGTCTTTTTCTCCTGTACTTTTAGTAACAGTTTGAAAATTCCGATATCCATTTAATCTTTTTCTGTGATCTAAATAATGGGTATAAAAAAGCCCCGAATCCGGGGCTCTTCTTAATTAATTGGTTGGTTAATTTTTTCTCTAATATGGTGGTTAACCCATATTAGATTTTTGAAAATTACTCAGTCTCTTCTTCAACAACTTCTTCCATAGTGGAGAAGGTGATAACGCTTCTTCGGTTTTGAGCATACTCTGCTTCTGTACAACCTGTAGGTTCTGTACAATCGTTTACCGGTTGTGACTCTCCATAACCTCTGGTAGAAATGTCACTTGCAGCTATACCATGTTCTACTAAATAATTTTTAGTTGACTCAGCTCTTCTTTGTGAAAGATCCATGTTGTACTCATCTGTACCTCTTGCATCGGCGTGAGAAGCGATTTGAATTTCGGTTGCTTCACTGCTCTTAAGAATATCGATGATTTGATCCAGTACTTCCTGATATTCTGGAGTAATATTGGATTTGTCAAATTCAAAGTAAATCCTGTCCTCGTGAGGAATTTGGATTTCAACAGTTTTCTTGACATATCTGGTTCTTTCGAAGGAGTAGATGTTATCATTTCCACTTCGGTTAGAAGCCAAAAAACCTTTTTTCTCACCTTCTTTAATAATAAAAGCAAAATCATCATAAGCACTGTTAAGTGATTCCCCCAGGTTTTCTGCTTCGGTATAATCACCTTCAGATTTGTAAACATCCAGATTCCCAAAACCTAAATGTCCATCTGAAGCAAAATAAAGGGTATTGTTTTCGCTAACAAAAGGAAACTGTTCTCTATGCTCTGTGTTAATACCAGGGCCTAGATTTTCAGGATTTCCATAAGTGCCATCTTCGTTTATAGCTACTTTGTAAAGATCGAAAGATCCTTGTCCTCCTGGCATGTCACTTGCAAAGAAAAGTGTGGAACCATCAGGACTTAAAGCGGGATGCTCTACAGAATATTCTTCACTGCTAAAAGGTAGTTTTACTGGTTCTGACCATGCTCCATCTACCATTTCTGATCTGTAAATACTAATATGCCCTACTTTTACTCCACTGGTATCCTTTACTCTTTTCTCATTTGTTCTGTCGAAATATACAGTTTGCCCATCCTGAGAAAAAATTGCAGAACTCTCGTGCTCATCTGTATTAATAGCATCAGAAAAAAGCACAACATTAGTAATTTCTCCTTCGTCTGAGATGTCACCTGAATAAAGGTCCAAAGCTGGTTTTTTATTCCAGGGATAAATGGGACGTTCGGTATTTCGGGTAGAGGCGAATGTAATTTTGTCATCACCAAAATATGAAATACCAAAATCTGAAGACGCAGTGTTGCCTGTGGCCAACTGCTCTGTTTCGTAAAGAAAAAGATTAGTGGAATCTATAATACTCTCCTGAAAATCTTCGAAAGCTATATCCCTATCATAATAGGAAGCAAAATATTCATCTGCCTCATCGTTCTCTCCGGTTGCGCGAAGGGAGTGAGCATACCTGAATTCGTATTCTGGAGCGACATTTTCCTCATGCCTTAGAAATAGCAGTCTGTAAACTTCAGCTGCATTTTGCATTTGGTTAGTGTAAAAATAGGAATCTCCAAGGTTTTGAAGTACTTCCTGATTTTTATCAGAAACATCTTCATAAGCAGAGGCCGCATCAACGTATGCACGTTGCACAAAAAGTTTATCGGCTTTCTTAATTTCGGATTTTTGTCCGAAAGCAGAAATGCTTATTAGTGTTAATAAAATAGTTTTATATATATTTTTCATGTTATGCTGTTTTTAGAAGAATCTCGGTGATTTATCGTATCCTTTGGTAAGCCCGAATAGATCAAAATCAAATAATAACATGATCTCGTGAGTACCGTCGTTGTAGTTACCTAGGTTGGAAGTGGTATAATCATACGCATAACCTACACGAAGTTGTGGTGTGATTTTAAAGTTAACCAGGCCGGTAACAGATTCGTCAAACCTGTAACCTATCCCTGCTTCCAAACGCTCGTATAAAAGGACATTTGCAGTAACATCAACAGATAACGGTGCACCTTCAACCCCTCTGGCCATAAAAGCAGGTTTCAGTTTTAAATTCTGGTTCAGGTCAAAGACATACCCCCCTGTAAGGAAGTAGTGTATGTTTTCTTCTCCAAAAGCCGTAAGCTCTTGTTCGTTTTCCAGATGTTTAGAGGTAAAAAGGTTTGGGGCAGATAAACCTAAGTAATAGTTATCACCAAACCAGAATGCTCCAACTCCAAAAACAGGAAAAACCTCATTTATGTTTTCAAATGCAGGATCATCAGGGTCATTGACAATTATTCCTGAAGTATTTGTGTCAAAAGTTGTCAAACCTGCTTTAACCCCAAAGGATAATTTGCTGGTTTCTCCGGCAGGAAGAACATAAGCGAAATCTGCAGTTATGTTATTTTCCTTTATCCAGTCACCAACTTCATCGTGAACAACTGTTAATCCTAGTTCAATCCTCTCGCTTACGGGAGTGTGAGCGAAGAAATTGGCGGTGCTTGGTGCACCGTCAATTCCTACCCATTGAGATCTGTAGATCCCTCCCATATTAAGCATACCGGGATCATCGGTAGCATAAGCCGGGTTAATTACACTCATGTTATACATGTATTGAGTAAAGAGCGGATCTTGTTGAGACATACCCTTCAGAGAAAAAAGGATAATGCCTGCGAATATTAAATATTTTGTTATTTTTTTCATTTCTATCTAGTGTTTATCCTTGATTATCTGCTTAAGTATATTTTTCCTTGTCTTGGAGGTGTAGATCCATCATTGAAATTCACGATGTAGAAGTAAACACCCACAGGCAAAACATCATCACCAAGACCTGATTCAGTAGATGTACCATCCCAGTCTGGAGTGTTGGCATTTCCTTCATAAATTGTGTTACCCCACCTGTTAAATATCTCAAGGTTATAATTAGGATATTTTTCTGCAATATTAATAACAGTAAACCTGTCATTTCTTCCATCGTCGTTTGGTGAAATTCCCTCAGGGAATACCAATGGACAATCTTCCAGCTGTACAGTATATTCAAGTCTTTGTGAACTTTCACATTCTACAGTACTATCATATAAAGCCGCATAATAAGTAACGCCGTTTTCCAATGGAGTATTAACACTTAGAGCATCAGCACCATCTTCAGAAGCATACCATCTGATATCACCAGGCTCGTTAATAGCCTCATTCAAATCAAGTATGGTGTTATTGTCTAGCTCACATAATTCAAGCTGAGTCTGATCTATAGTTGGAGCAGGAGCGTCGTTAATAGTAACCATAATAATAGCCGCCTCAGATACACATCCTCCTTCTGAACTAACATCTGTAACATAGTAAGGCTGTTCTACAAGTAAATCTGTAGGCTCTAATTCTGCCGTTAGCTCCACGTTTGAGTAGTAAGTAATGTTTTCTCCGGTCACCCCAAGATCTGCAACAGTTGCACCTTCTATGGCACAGAACGTAAGATCTGTTACTGTTGGTGCATCTGGAGCCACTGTAACATTTACAGTCATAGTAGAAGTACTTATTCCGCAAAGTTCGTTATCAGAATCTACTGAGTACATCACCTCATAAGAACCTTCACCATAAGTGGCAGGATCAAAAAGTCCATCGGCAATAGTATCGTCACCTAAAGTGAAAGTACCATCCATATCTGCATCTGCAGATAATTCTTCAAAGAGGTTTTGAGTGCCTTCGTTAGTACAGGCAAATATTTCCATGTCTGCACCAGCGTTAGCCGATTCTAAAACAATTACGGTAAAAATTGCAGAATCTGAACAATTTCCATCACCTGTACTTACGATGTAAGTCACAAGATAAGTATCTGGTTCATATAGAGCTGGATCCATCATTCCATTAAGAATTGTATTACCATTAATGGTGAATCTTCCATTCATATTTGCTTCAGGATCAAGAAGGCTGAATAGATCCTGAACTCCTTCGTTTTGGCACACTGTCAGTTCATCTGGATTAGATCCTGCATTAGGAACACCTCTTACAGTTAACAGAAGTGTTGAAGTGTCATTACCACATTCATTTTCTGCCGGAACTGTATATATAAATTCATAAGCGTCCGGCTCAAATTCTGAAGGATTTATAATTCCATCTTCAACAAGAACTCCGTTGTATGTCCATTCTCCATCCATATCTACAGTGTCAGCATCTAATCTGGAGAAAAGGTTCTGAATACCTGCGTTTTGACAAACAGTAAATGTATTGTCCAATCCTGCATAAGCAGCATCCTGTACCGTTACTGTAAAAGTGATAGAGGCAGAACCTGTAACACAGGAGATATCTTCTTCATCTAAAGAATAAGTAATTTCATATTCACCTGGTCCCATTGTTCCAGGATTAAATGTTCCATCCTCATATCCTTCAAATACTCCAAAAGCTGGATTTTCACCAATAAAATCGGTTAAATCCTGAATACCTGCGTTCTGACATATTGGTGCAGGATTATCAACTTCAGTTAACTCGGCAGCAATTTCATCTATGATTGTAACTTCTATGTTAGTAGAAGATTCACAACCTCCGTTAGAAACAGTGTAAGTTGTTTCAAAAACCTGATAAGGAGTTTCTGGATTAGCAAGATAAGCAGCAATTTGTGCCGCTACTACTTCTATATTTGGTGTAAATACACCAGTTAAATCTTCAGTTCCCTGTTCCTCCAATAAATCATTAAATAATGAAACAGCATCTTCAGGATTCTCGATTAGTTCAGGAACTTCAGCTATACAGAAATTACGTTCGATTGTTGCAACTGTGGTTGAACCTTCATTAACTTCTATTTCAAAAGTTGTAGAAGCTGTACCAGTCACACATTCTAATTCCTCACCGTTAACATCATAGGTAATAGTGAATTCTCCTGCCCCAGCTGTTGATGGGTCAAAAATTCCATTACTTACCCCAGTTCCGGAGAAAGTTCCGCCAAGGGTTGTGTTGTCAGCATTTAATAAGGTGGCAAGGTTGATAGTATCACCATCCACACAAGTTTCCTGATTTGCAATTGGACCAACTTCAGCTTGCGAAGCCTCTTCATCTACATTGATTGTAAAAGTTCCTGTTGCATCACCAATTACACATTCTAAATCGTCACCGTTAACATCATAGGTAATAGTGAATTCTCCTGCCCCAGCTGTTGATGGGTCAAAAATTCCATTACTTACCCCAGTTCCGGAGAAAGTTCCGCCAAGGGTTGTGTTGTCAGCATTTAATAAGGTGGCAAGGTTGATAGTATCACCATCCACACAAGTTTCCTGATTTGCAATTGGACCAACTTCAGCTTGCGAAGCCTCTTCATCTACATTGATTGTAAAAGTTCCTGTTGCATCACCAATTACACATTCTAAATCGTCACCGTTAACATCATAGGTAATAGTGAATTCTCCTGCCCCAGCTGTTGATGGGTCAAAAATTCCATTACTTACCCCAGTTCCGGAGAAAGTTCCGCCAAGGGTTGTGTTGTCAGCATTTAATAAGGTGGCAAGGTTGATAGTATCACCATCCACACAAGTTTCCTGATTTGCAATTGGACCAACTTCAGCTTGCGAAGCCTCTTCATCTACATTGATTGTAAAAGTTCCTGTTGCATCACCAATTACACATTCTAAATCGTCACCGTTAACATCATAGGTAATAGTGAATTCTCCTGCCCCAGCTGTTGATGGGTCAAAAATTCCATTACTTACCCCAGTTCCGGAGAAAGTTCCGCCAAGGGTTGTGTTGTCAGCATTTAATAAGGTGGCAAGGTTGATAGTATCACCATCCACACAAGTTTCCTGATTTGCAATTGGACCAACTTCAGCTTGCGAAGCCTCTTCATCTACATTGATTGTAAAAGTTCCTGTTGCATCACCAATTACACATTCTAGATCGTCACCGTTAACATCATAGGTAATAGTGAATTCTCCTGCCCCAGCTGTTGATGGGTCAAAAATTCCATTACTTATCCCAGTTCCGGAGAAAGTTCCGCCAAGGGTTGTGTTGTCAGCATTTAATAAGGTGGCAAGGTTGATAGTATCACCATCCACACAAGTTTCCTGATTTGCAATTGGACCAACTTCAGCTTGCGAAGCCTCTTCATCTACGGTAATTGTAAATTCAGAAGATGCTCCTTCAGTAATACAAGGTGAATCTTCAGCACTGATAGAGTAGGTGATGGTAAACGTATCTGCACCAGCTAAAGAAGGATTGAAAACAAAATCCCCATCCTCGTTGGTAGTAACGCCTTCACCTGTAAATGTTCCACCAGGAGTGGTTGTTAGAGGATCAATTAACTCAGTAAGATTTATGATCTCACCATCTATACAAGTATCTGGAACAGTAAATTCTCCGGCCATTGCTGGTCCGGCTTCTTCTATAGTTAATGAGATTTCAGCAGAGTCTTGACATTCAGTGCCTGCTCCAACGGTGTAGGTTGTTTCGATTGTAACAGGAAAGCTCGGTGGAGATTGAAGGAATTGAAAAGCAATTTCCTGCAATGTTGGATTGGAAAATTCACCGTCCAAATCTACATCATCTCCGATTCTTTCAGCTAGGATTGCTATCGCCGCATCTTGATCTTGTAGTGCTAGTTGTACAATTTCGAAAATTTCTGCTGTACAAAATACCAGATCAATATCATCACCAGCATTTGGATCTTCAACATTCACTCCCAGTACAACTTCATCTTCACACCCACCTTCAAAAGTAGCTGTATAGGTGGTTTCAAAATAATCGGCAGAACCATCATAGCTATCAACTATACTTTGAAGAGAAGGAGAGAAACTTCCACCTGGAGGAACTTCATCTTCCAGAAGACTTTCAAAATATGTACGTGCATTTTCAACTGTATTTAGCTGAGTATCTGCTTCAGAAATACAAAGAACATTGTCAGTACTATCATCACCTGCACTTTGGATAGTTACTTCAACTTCAAATCTCAGCATACTTTCACACGGAGGCTCTGGTGAGTTTACGCGGTTTATTATTTGTGTGGCATAATACAATTCGCCATCTATAAGAGGTGTGTCCTCATCTAATGGAGGATTGGAATCCTCTGTACTATACCACCTGTTTATTCCCGAGGCCTGAAGATCTGCAACGGTAGCTCCTTCACAGAAAATTTGTTCTCTTACGCCTGTTGGCGGCCCAACGGCTATAGGGTCATAGCGAACAGCTACTCTGGAAGAAGGACAACCGTCCTGACTTCTTTGTCCAACGAAATAACTTTCCCCTGGAGAAAGATTCTCGTTTTCATTAAGTGGGGCTCCACTAAATTCTTCAGTGTAAACTTCAATGTTTGTTCCGTCGTTAGTTGGATTTACTAAATCGATAAGTTCCTGAACCGTGTTTGCTCCTTCCATGCTGTACATGCATGGAGAAAAGACTACTCCAAAACTAGGTTCCGGTGCGCCGATATCATCAATACTAACTGTCACAGAAGGTCTACTTCCATTACAAGTTCCGTCTGCATTACCAGCGAAATAAGTCTCCTCCCTTAAAAGTTCATTACCGGGAATAGGATTGGTAGAAGTAGCAGTACGATACCATCTTAGGGTAGTTCCACTTGCGGCTGTGGCTTCAAGATCTGAAACAGTGGATAAATAACAGAAGGACTGCTCTTCATCACTTACTGCCGGGCAATTTCCCGTCTGTCCAAAAGAGGGGAATATTCCCATTAATAAAAGAAAGGTAAAAATGGAAAATACTTTCCCTTTTTTACCTAATGTAAAATTTTGCATAGGCTAGGTGTTAAAATTCAACTATTGGTTTAAGGTTTAAAATGACTTTTTAATTAAGCACAAATATTGGAATAATTTTTAACAATATGGAATGAAATTGTCGCGGGTTTAACAAATATTAATATTTGAGACAGTTTTTATCGTACGATTTTGTATAACAAATGAGGTTAAATGGTGCGCTCAAATAGCAAAACTATTTATCAGGTTTTATTAACAGTTGCTTCTATAGACGATTTTTAATTCAGCTTTTTTCAACCATGATTATTTATCAAAAATTTATTAAATTACATTTGTAGAAAATTGTTTTTATGAAACTTCATTTTATCGCTGTTGGCGGTAGTGCCATGCACGCTTTGGCAATAGCATTAAAAGAAAAAGGACACGAGATTACAGGTAGTGACGATGCTATCTTCGAGCCTTCTAAATCTAAACTTCAGGAGAAGAATATTTTGCCCAAAGATGAAGGCTGGTTTCCATCCAAAATTAATTCAGATCTGGATGCTGTTATTCTCGGCATGCATGCAAAAGAGGATAATCCTGAATTGGTAAAAGCCAGAGAACTCGGACTTCAAATATTTTCCTATCCTGAATTTCTTTTTGAACAGTCTAAAAATAAGACAAGGGTTGTTATAGGAGGATCGCATGGTAAAACCAGCATCACCTCTATGATTCTTCATGTGATGCATTATCACGACAAAACCGTGGATTATATGGTGGGTGCAGCTTTGGACGGTTATGCAAATTCTGTGCATTTAACAGAGGATAATGATTTTATTGTTATAGAGGGAGACGAATATTTATCTTCTCCAATAGACAGGAGGCCTAAATTCCATTTGTATCAGCCTAATATTGCCTTACTCAGCGGAATAGCCTGGGATCATATAAACGTATTTCCTGATTATAAGGGTTATGTTGAACAATTTGGAATATTTGTTGATTCTATTGTCAATGGCGGAATCCTGGTCTATAATGAAGAGGATACGGAATTGCAAAGAATTGCAGAGGAAACAAAGAATCCTATAAGAAAACATGCTTACCGAACTCCGGAATATTCTATAGAAGCAGGAAAGACAATATTAAATACTCCGGAAGGGAATATGCCTCTTGAAATTTTTGGGAAGCATAATCTGAATAATCTTGCAGGTGCTAAGTGGATTTGCCAGCACATGGGGGTGGATGAAGCAGATTTTTATGAGGCCATTGCTACTTTTAAAGGAGCATCTAAAAGATTAGAAAAAATAGCTGAATCTCAATCGGCTGTTATTTTTAAAGATTTTGCACATAGTCCTTCAAAAGTTAAAGCTACTACAATAGCTGTAAAAGAACAGTTTTCGTCCCGAAAGGTAGTGGCATGTTTAGAATTACATACATACAGCAGCTTAAATGCTGATTTTCTAAAACAATATGAAGGCAGTCTGAACGCTGCTGATGAAGTTATGGTTTTTTACTCGCCTGAAGCTGTAAAAATAAAGAAGCTGGAATCTATTTCTGAAAAACAAATTGCTTCAGCATTTAAAAACCCCAACATTAAGGTTTTTATCGATCCAGCCCGACTACATACAGCTTTAAGGGAATTGGAGCTGAAGAATTCTGTACTTCTTCTAATGAGTAGTGGTAATTATGGCGGATTAAATTTTGACGAAGTAAAGAGCTGGGTGAACAAATAATTCATTTTCAGTGATTTGGTGCGGTAAAAATAAAAGCATTTTTTATCTTGTATTTTACAATGGCCAGGGAACGTGAAACATTTAGTATAAAAAATTGGGCCGAGGGCGACCGTCCGCGGGAGAAATTACTTCAGAAAGGCAGGGTAAGCTTAAGTGATTCAGAACTTATAGCTATTCTTATTGGATCCGGGAACAGGGATGAAAGTGCTGTCGAATTGAGCAAGCGAATTCTGGCTTCCACAAAAAATAACCTTAGTGAACTCGGTCGCTTAAATATATCCCAGCTTTGTGAGTTTAAAGGCATTGGCACAGCCAAAGCTATTACTATCGTCGCTGCTTTGGAACTCGGAAGAAGAAGAAGGGTAGAGGAAGCGTTGGAAAGAAAAAAAATCACATCCAGCAATTCTGTTTTTGAATTAATGCAGCCGATAATTGGAGAATTACCACATGAAGAATTTTGGATAGTATATCTTAATAATTCTAATAAGGTGCTTGATCAACTTCAGTTAAGTAAGGGAGGGATTACAGGTACTCTGGTAGATGTGAGGATAACCTTAAGAAAGGCGCTGGAACTAGGAGCTACTGCTATTATTCTTGCTCACAATCACCCCTCTGGTAATCTTAATCCCAGTGAGGCTGATAAGCAACTAACCAAAAAATTAAAAACAGCCTCTGAAAGTTTGGACATAAAGGTGCTGGATCATATTATTGTAACTGAAAAATCCTACTTTAGCTTTGCAGACGAAGGTCTCCTCTAAATTTTCATGCATGCTACTCATCTATACCCAAAAGATCACGCCCCGCATTATTTATATTTTTAAGCATATATGTACGGGGGTTTTAGGTATATCGATAAAATTCACCTCCAAAATAGAAGAATTTATTGCCCATGACGGGATGAAACTGTCGTATGGAAAACAAGCTCTAGGGAATGAATTATTTTTTCAGAAAGTTGATTTGCTAATGGAGCAGGGTTTTTCTGAAGTTGAAGTGAAAGTTTTGCCATGGGAAGATTCTGTTTGTTTTTTTCCGGTTTCTGAGATGAGCGCTTTGCCTTTTGATATTTTTGCATCTTCATTTTTTCTTTTGAGCAGGTACGAAGAGTACGTTCCGCACGTAAAGGACGAGGCAGAACGGTTTCCTGTAGCAGAAAGCCTTGCTTATCAGAAAGGATTTCTTAACTCTCCCGTAGTGGATAAATGGGCTTTAAAATTTCAGAGCGTCCTTGAGGAAAGATTTCCCAATATGGAAGTGGTTCACCGTGAATTCTCATCTAATGCTATCATAGCCGTAGAACATGTTTTCGGTTATAAAAACAAGGGTATTCTAAGAAGTATAGCTGGAATGCAACGGGACTTCTTCAGGCTTAATTTAACTAAAGTTTTCGATAGGCTTAAAGTCGCTTTTAAAATCAAGAATGATCCTTTCAATATTTTTGAAGATTTAATAGCCCTTATAAAAGAGCATAAACTGAAGATGTACTTCATGTTTCAATTAAGCGATTTTACAATTCATGACAGAAATATTAATCACAACCGCATTCCGTATAGATCGGTGATCAAATATGTGGGGGATTATGCTAAAGTTGGATTGCTTCAGGGATACTATGGAGTTCGAAATATGAAAATCCTTAGAATGGAAAAACTGAGAATGGAAAACATCATTCATAGTTCCCTGGAATACTCTCTTAATTCCAGTCACGATCTCTCTCTTCCAGAAAATTATAATAATCTGGTCGAACTGGAGGTTAAGAATGACTTTTCTATGGGTTATCCTGATGCGCTTGGATTTAGAGCCGGAACCTGTACACCTTTTCTTTTCTACGATATTAATATGGAAGTCACTACTCCGTTACTGGTTCATCCATATGTCTTCAATTCGGGTATTTTCGAGAATGAGAAGCCGGAGAAAGCTTTTGGGGATGTAAATAAGGCTTTGAAACAGGTGCGGGAAGTGGGTGGCAAATTCAGGGCAATTTTTAGGAACCAGGACTTCTCGGAATATGCTGATGCAGAAACGAATTACAAATTGCTAAAATTGATCTATGAAATTAAATAAGATAGAGCATGTGTTTTTTGATCTGGATCACACATTATGGGATTTTGATAAAAATTCCAGCCTTACATTTTTGGAGATATTTAAAAAGTGGAATATATCTTTAAAACTCGAGGAGTTTATGGAGGTTTATATAAAAGTAAACCTGAAATATTGGGAATTGTATAGGGATAACAGAGTGTCCAAGGAAATTTTACGCTATGGCAGGTTAAAAGATAGCTTTGATTCTTTAAAATATACAACATCAGATGATGTAATTTATGGTCTTTCAAAGGATTATATTGATTTTTTGCCCCGAAATAAACATTTGTTGGACGGAACACTGGAAATACTTCAGTACCTTAAGAGGAAGTATAAACTGCACATCATTACGAATGGATTTGAGGAGGTGCAACGTAAGAAAATGGCTACTTCTGGTATTGCTGAATTTTTTCATACGATTACTACTTCTGAAGAAGCAGGAGTTAAGAAACCACATTTACTTATCTTTAAAATAGCTTTAGAAAAAGCCGGAGCTACTGCTATTAATTCAGTAATGATAGGAGATAATTATGAAGCTGATATTTTGGGATCTGAAAAATATGGCTTACAATCTATATATTTTGACTATTATAGGTCATCAGAAATTTCCGACATAAGACAAATTCAAACGTTAAAAGACCTTGTTAAGTTTTTGTAAACCCTAAACTTTTGTTAAGTTCGCTTCACATTATTCTAGAGCTCAGAATGCTATGAAGAAGAGGAACGCAGGTTTATTGAAAGTGCTTTTTTTCTGTTGTGCGATGTTCGCTTATGTTGGCTGTGTAAAAGATGTAGATTTTAATCAGGCAAACGATATTGTTCTTAGTCCGGATATCCAATCGAATCTTGTGCTTTATAAAGTAGAGGAATCTGATTTTGTAGACCCTGTTACTAAAGAATTGAAGACAGTAATAAGAGATACTGTAAGGTTGGAATTCTTAGATGATGATTATATTCAAAATGATTTAAATTCTGTAGAGTTTTATTTCCGAAATATCAATACCTTTCCTCAGGCTTTTGTTAGCAGAGTACATTTTTTATCAGCTTCGGGGAGAAAGCAGTTTAGCATAATTTATCCGATTTCTCCTGGGGGTTCTGATAATCCGGTATCAACCGAAAGAATTGAAGTGATGGGAGCAGATAGGATTGAGCAAGTGAAGAATTCAATTATTATGGTTGTCGAGCTTGAAGTCCAGACAAATCAAGAAGATTTTACAGGTGATCTTGAATTTGCTTCTAAGGGACTTTTCAAGTTTGAGTTTTAGCTATGCGGGTTTCGATTTTCTTTTTTTTTTTCATTTTAATACACTTTTCCTTATTTGCCCAAAACAAACCTTTACTCTATAATGTAGATGCTCTTCCACAAACTCTAATGAGTAATCCTGGTGCAGAAATTAACTTTCGTGGGCACTTTGGTATCCCTTTTTTTTCACAAATTCACTTTTCCATTGGATCTACCGGGGTCACAGCTTTTGATATTTTTGATGATTCCAACCCAAATGTGAATCTACGGGTAAGAAAGGCCATCCGTAGCCTTACCCATAGAGATTACTTTGCCGCAAATGAGCAGTTAGAAATCTTATCCCTTGGTTGGAGGCTTAATAGGCGTAATTATCTTTCGGCTGGGATCTATCAGGAAATGGATATTTTTTCATATTTTCCTAAAGATCTTGCTGTTTTAGTAAATGAAGGGAATACCAATTACATAAATCAGCCTTTTGATTTTTCCCAGGCTTCTTTTACTGCTGAAGTATTAACGGTTTATCACGTTGGTCTTAATCACAAACTGAACAATAAACTTACAATTGGAGCAAGGGCTAAGATCTATTCCGGTATTTTTAATGTCGAGAGTACAGATAATCAGGGAACCTTTACAACCACTCTTAACGAGGGAGGCAATGGTTTTTACAGGCAAACTGCCTCAGATATTGATGTTGTCGTAAACACTTCGGGATTTGCCAGTTTAAGAGATGAACAGGATAATACTGTAGATCAGGCTGCTGCAGATTTGCTGAAAAGATCGATGTTGGGGGGGAATATTGGTATGGGATTAGATCTTGGCGCAACTTATAAGGTGAACGAGCAATTTATTGTTACAGGTGCAGTGCAGGATATTGGAATGATGTTTCAGCGTACAGATGTAGAGAATTATCGCTATTACGGCAGTTATGAAACTCAAGGTATTGAACCTTTATTCCCTGAGCAAGAGAACACCGGCGCAATACCTTACTGGGACCTTTTTGAAGATGAAGTTGATGCGAATCTGCAGGACGAGACCTTAAATGAATCCTACGTTACCTGGCGACCCATTAAATTTAATACTACGATGGAGTTTGGGTTTGGAAGAGCTTTCCTGCCTTGTAATTATCGTCTCGTAGAGGAGGTAAGATATATGAATGCAATTGGACTCTTACTTTCAGGGGTTAGCCGGCCCAAAGGGATAACACCTTCCATGGCCGCATATTACGATAAACTTATAACCGAGAAATTTGGTTTTCGTGCAGCATATACTATTGATGATTATTCTTTTACCAACATCGGATTAATGGCACATAGAACTTTTGGAAGTTTTAATATTTATCTTGCAGCAAATAATTTGCTTGGATTTGCTAATTTCGCAAAAGCTAACAGCACTTCCCTGCAATTGGGTATGCAATTTATTTTTGATGACAGATCAACACAATAAGCTTTATCAAATTATACTCTTGTTGGTGAATTTTTGTTCTTAACAAATATATTTATATGAAAACTGCCATTTTTAGCATTGCTCTTATATTGAGTTTTACATCACTTAATTCTCAAAATCTCAACAAGTACAAATATGTCGTAGTACCGGAATCATTCGGATTCTTAAATGCTCCAGATGAATATCAGCTTAACGCACTGACAAAATTTCTTTTTGAAAAGAACGGTTTTAAGGCCACAATGAAATCTGAACAAAAACCATCCGACTTAAAAGCGAATGGTTGCCTGGCATTGTATGCAGATGTTAAAGATGACTCTAATCTTTTTGTCACTAAACTGACGGTGGTTCTGGAAAATTGCAATGGAGAAGTAGTTTACCGCTCTAGTGAAGGTTCAAGCCGAAAAAAAGATTTTAAACGGGCGCATCATGATGCGTTAAGGGATGCCTTTAATTCTTTTGAAGAATTTAATTATAAATTTCAGCAAGACTCTGATAATATAGCTACTGAAACTATTAGTTCTCCCAAAGCCGAACAGGAAGGAGAAGTGGCTGCTCAAGCCCCGGAAGAGAATATGATAGCTGCCATGGCAGAAGAGCAGGAAGACGAAGATATAGAAGTTAAAAAAACAGAAACTGGAACTGAAAAAAGTGCAGTAGTCTACATTCTGGATAATGCTGTATACTTTATTGAAAAGAGCGATTCTGGATACTCCCTTTTTCAAAAAGGAATGGCAGAACCTTTTGCATCCTTAATTAAATCTAAAGGACAGGAGAATTATATTTATTCTTCAATTACTAAACAAGGACTTGCCTATTTTGATAAAGAAGAAAATCTTGTAGTAGAGCATTTCGACAAGAATAAAAATGAAATGATAAAGACAGTTTATGAGGTTCAGGACTAATAATTATATTTATTCTTCCAGCGTTTTTTCAGAAACTCCCTTTGGGAATTTTCCCGTTGGTTTTGCCCGGGTTGATAGATTATGGTGTTTTTGATTTCTTGCGGCAAAAATTCTTCCTGCGTAAAATTCCCTTCGTAGTTATGGGCATACTTGTAATTATCACCGTATCCTAGATCTTTCATTAATTTTGTTGGGGCATTCCTAATCGCCATAGGAACAGATAGATTTCCTGTTTTCTTTACAAGGCTTATGGCATTATTAATAGCCATGTATGCTGCATTACTTTTTGGGGATGTAGCAAGGTAGGTAGTGCATTGGCTTAAAATTATCCTTGCTTCAGGATAGCCAATGGTGTTTACGGCCTGGAAAGTATTATTAGCAATAACCAGGGCTGTTGGATTTGCATTTCCAATATCTTCACTGGCCAGAATAAGCAGTCTGCGGGCAATAAATTTAACGTCTTCACCACCTTCAATCATACGAGCCAACCAGTATACTGCGCCATTTGGATCACTTCCCCTTATAGATTTTATAAATGCTGAAACGATGTCATAATGTTGCTCCCCGGTTTTGTCATAGAGAACAGTATTTTGCTGAACTTTTTCAAAGACCAGATCGTTAGTTATCTGTACTCCGTTTTTAGCTGAAGTCACCAGTAACTCAAATATATTCAGGAGTTTTCGGGCATCTCCTCCGCTTAATCGCAGCAGAGCCTCTGTTTCTTTTAGTTGGATATTTTTGGAAGCAATTAGAGAATCTTCTTTCATAGCACGCTTAAGTAAGGCTATAAGATCCTCTTTTGTAAACGGCTTTAAAATATATACCTGGCACCTGGATAGAAGTGCAGAGATAACTTCGAAACTTGGATTTTCTGTGGTTGCTCCTATTAGGGTAACCCAACCTTTCTCTACTGCTCCTAATAGAGAATCCTGCTGTGATTTGCTGAAACGGTGGATTTCATCTATAAAAAGGATTGGACTTTTGGTGGTAAAAAGTCCGTCGCTTTTTTTAGCTTTTTCAATAATTTCTCTAACATCTTTTACTCCGCTACTAATTGCACTTAAAGTAAAAAAAGGACGCTGAGATTCTTCAGCAATTATATTAGCCAGCGTGGTTTTTCCGACTCCCGGAGGCCCCCAAAAAATCATGGAAGGTATTATTCTCTGCTTAAGTTGTTGCTTTAGCGCGCCTTTCTCTCCTATAAGGTGCTGTTGGCTTAAATAATCTTCTAATTTCTGTGGCCTTAATCGTTCTGCTAATGGTTTGTTCATTTGGCTAAATTAAGAATTATGATGACAACATTTCATAAGGAAAAGGTTTGGTTGCTTTTTTGTAATATTGATGCTAAAACAGAATTTTGAAACAATCCAGCCCATTCACCTTTTCTCCCGGAGTAATAGGATACCCTATTATTTTTGTATTGGCCATTTGGATCGTATTCTGGTTCGAAATAAGATTTGGCTTCGATTTTAATAATTTTGGAGTTAGACCGGGTAAGGTGGAAGGCTTAAGAGGGATAATTTTCTCTCCTTTTATTCATTCCGGACTAAAACATCTCTTCAATAATACCATTCCCTTATTTGTTCTTTCCATGGCGCTTTTTTACTTCTACAGGAAGATTAGCTGGCAGGTCCTTTTTCTGGGGATGTTTTTTTCTGGATTGTTGACATGGCTTATCGGTAGGGAAGCAAATCATATAGGTGCAAGTGGAATAATATACGTTTTAGCATCTTTTCTATTTTTTAAAGGTGTTTTCTCTAAACACTACAGACTTATTGCACTTTCTCTAATTGTAGTTTTTCTTTATGGAGGAATGCTATGGTATGTAACACCAATAGATCCGGAAATTTCATGGGAAGGACATTTGTCGGGCCTAATCGCCGGATTTTCCCTTTCCTTTATTTACAAGAAGAAAATTGCAAAGCCTCCTAAATATGAATGGGAGAGACCTGGTTACAGTGAAGAGAATGATGATTTTATGAAACATTTTGATGAAAACGGAAATTTCATTGAAAAGCTACCGGAAGAGAATGACCCGGGATATGAAAATACTGAATACATTTATTCATATAAGCCCACAAATCAGGAAAAGGAGAGGGGGGGTAAATAAAAATTTCCGGGTTTTTATTTAAGAACAGAAGCGATATAGCCCGTCCTAATCATTTCACTTATTTTAAGAACTTTCTTGAACCCTACAGTCTCTGCCTTACCACTTCATACAGTATAGCACCACAGGCAACAGAAACATTTAATGATTCAATTTTTCCCAGCATGGGTAATCTGGCTCTGTAGTCAACAGACTTTAATATAGAGCTACTTACCCCTTTAGCCTCATTGCCCATAACTATGGCAGTAGGTTTTTTTAGATCAATGTCGTAAATAGTATCATTGGTTTTTTCAGTTGCAGCCACCAATTGAACGTTAGAGGATTGAAGATAAAATACTGCGTCCTTGATATGATTTACTTTGCAGATAGGAACACTAAAAGCTGCGCCGGCCGACGTTTTTACAGCATCAGCATTAAGGGGTGCACCTCCCTTTTCCGGGATAATTATAGCATTAACACCACAGCATTCCGCTGTTCGAATAATTGCTCCGAAATTACGTACATCAGTCAATTGGTCAAGGAGTAAAAAAAGCGGGGTAGAGGTGTTTTTAAAAGCGGACTGCACAACCTCATCCATACTTTTGAATTCCACAGGAGATATGCTTGCTACGACTCCCTGATGATTGCCTTTGCTTAATTTGTTAAGCTTTTCCACAGGAACATAGGAAATATTGTAATCTCCTTTTCTAATTTGATTCTCGAGATCCTTGATCAGGTATCCAGAAAGGCCTTTTTGAAGGTATATTTTATCTATACTTTTACCACTTTCAATGGCTTCTATAACTGCTCTTATTCCGAATATTTTAGTAGTATCATTTTCATTCATGCCACAAAGATAGTTCTAAATTTTTCCTTTTGAATATTGAGAAATAAAAAAACCACCCGGTGAAGGGTGGTTTTAAAAATCATTTAAATACATTTCAAGATCTAGTAACCTTCAGCGTACTCAACATCATAACTAACTACTTCACCATCAACGGTAGTAACGTTACTTATTTGCAAAACACCGTAATAGTTATAGGTTTCTACGTTACCGTCTTCATCTTCAACTTCTCTTGTAGTTTTATATACGAAAGTATCTCCACTTTCAAGATCTGTAAAAGATGTTTCAGGATCACCTGCTTCAAAAGCTTCCCATGCTGTTAGCACATCTGCTTCTTCAAAAAACTCACTTTCTACCTCTACAAAAGAAATGTCAACATCATTTATGACTTCAAACCCGGTTGGATCCAGGAAACGGATTTCACCTTCTTCATTTCCTTCTTCTGAAATCTCACCTGTAGCTAAATTAAGTTGATTGGTAAGAGCATCATCAGTTAAAGTTACTGAATTGGATGTAGTAAAAGCCTTGGGTGTTATCGCTATTGTAGATTCGATAACATCTGTCATTTCACCGCTCGTGGCAGTGAATTTATAATGTAGAGTGTCATTAACCATTAGGTTCAATTCCTCATAGTTAGTTTCGGATAGTTCCACATATCCGCCGTCTGTCGAAAGTTCTACACCACTCGGCATATAAGTGCCATCTTCATTCTTTTTAAGCATGAGACTTACGTCATCTATTGGAGCAGAAAAAGAATATACTTCGTAGGCAAGACTAACAGATGAAAGACTGTCCATTGTAATTTGGTTAGGATTGTCATATTCATCAGCTGCATTGCCAAGGGATAAAACTTTTCCTACAGAAATAGTAAATGGGTCTTCAGAAACGTTTCCATTTGAATAGGTAGTTCGTATTCTTACTGGATAAGTTCCTTCTTCCTCGTCTATTCCATCGTCATCTGGAAAAGTGAAATTTCCGAGAATGGAAGAATTAAAACTGGCACTTTCCCCAGATACTGTTGCAGTACCAACTACTTCACCATCTTGTAAAATTTCTACAGTTTCAGCAGTAACACCTTCAGAAGTAATTAGATCGATATTCAATTCTTCATTGGTATCAAAACGGCTAAGACTACGATCTGTTAATAACGCATAGCCACCAAGATCTGAAGTTCTGTCCTTTAGATCGTCTTCTTCGCTTTCACATGAAGCTAGGCCTACAGCAATAAATAAGCAAAGGCCCCAGTATTTTATATTGTTTCTCATTATTTTCGTTTTTATATTTTAATTAAAGTTCAGACTCAACATCCCAAAAGAGTGGAGTTTGTTGATCATCTCCTCCAATAGCATCTGAAGCATCTATATAGTTGGTGTTATTTAAATTCTGCTCGTCTACAGGATAAGTGAAGCGCAATGGTACCGGAGTTCCAAATTCTTGTGGAAGGACAAGATCGGGATTATCATATTTTCTCCATAATGACCACCCCTGAAAAGGGTTATCAAACATAGCAATCCAATATTGAGTAGCAAATTGTTCAATGCTACCGTCATAAGATACTGCAGGTTGTGCAAGATATGCAGTGACCATAGCTTCAGTTCCTCCCCAATATAAAATAGAAGCTTCTATTGCATTCTCATAGTGCGTTTCTGCATCACCGGGAACCGAATAACTGAGTTCAGCTGCGCGTGAGAGGTTAAACTCTACTTCTGCATAATCAAGTAGAATACCTTCTCTTGTAGGCTCAAGAAAAGGATCTCCAATGTGCGTGTAGGCCGAATAGTTGTTGCTTCCTCCATAAACTCCTCCCGTGTAAACACCTTCACCAAGATTATCATCAAAGTAAGCCATCCGTCTCGGGTCGTTCAAAGCGTTCATGTAATCTACAATTGTAGCAGAAGCAAGAAAATCAGAACGTCCACTTTGTACCAGATCTTCCCATAATGGATTAGTATTTGGAAAAGTTCCCAAATATTCCACAGTTGCGTTATCATTATTTGAAGTGAAAACTCCATCTGAGACAGCGTTCTCCACTGTGGCCTTGGAAAGATCAGGATTTGACTGAGAAATTCTCATTCCTAACCTTAGACTTAATGAATTGGCAAATTTCAGCCATTGTTCCATGTCTCCACCATAAATCACATCAGCTGTAGTATAACCAGTACCGGCAGAAAGTAAAACATCTACTGACTCTAATCTACTTATAAGATCTTCATAAATGGTCAAATCATCATCATAAACAGGTAGTGAATTATCGGGTTGTAATGCTTCGGAATAAGGAATGTCTCCAAAGGTATCCACCAATACGTGCCATGCATATATTTCAATTACCTCTATTTGTCCTAGACGAGCATCTTTTTCAGCTTGACTCAATTCTTCATTTTCCATTACAATATTACGCGCATCTTCTAGATCATAAAGTACATCCCTATAAATCTCAGACCACACATTATCGGGGTTTTGTCTTGATGTCAAATCGTAGTTTGGTTCATCCAGATATGTTGTCGTTGTCCAATACTGGGCCAGGAATCTGTACAAGCCATCATTTACATTAGGACTGGCCATATTATCGGATAAGCTTACTGTAGCTGCTGTGAATAAAAAGTCGGAAGCTACTTCTGTCGGATTCTTTGGATCTCTGTTAAGATCCTCATACTCCTCGTCACTCTGGCAGGACCATAATGTAACAAGAGCTGTGATAGCTACTATATATTTTTTCATAGTTGTTTTTGTTAAAAGTTAAACTTAAGACTAGCACCAATTTCTCTCATAGTTGGATACGCACCTGATTGATATCCCTGTACATTTCCTGAACTAAGACCAGCCTCTGGATCAGAATATGGAATGTTTTTATGGATAATCCATAAATTTCTTCCAATTAATGAAATAGATGCTCTGGTAAAAGGTGTAGCGTCTATAAACTTATTTCCAAAGTTATAGGTGAGATTTGCTTCTCTCAGCTTTACATAGGAAGCATCGTAAACATGTCCTGCATTAGCATCTCTGGCATAACCAAAAGGATTACCGTAATAATCTGTTCTTGCTCGCGTGCCATTAGGTGAAGTATTAGTTACATCATAAGTCCCATCAGAATTATATTCTACATCTCCCTGGACACCATCCAGAATCACGCCACCTCCATTTGAGATAGTGTTTCTCATAGGATTTCCAAGATCGTTAATTCCTACACTACTTTCATATAGTCCTGTAGCATTACCGTACCAAGTATCAAGGGAGAAAATGTCTCCTCTTTTTGTATGTCAACAAGAAAGCTAAGAATTAAATTCTTGTATTGCAAAGTGTTTGATACACCTCCGGTCCAGTCTGGCTGAATATTTCCAATAATGTAATTGGAGTTCGGTGTAACCTCATAATATCCTGAAGAATTAATTAGTCTGTTACCATTATCATCATAAACATAGTCTGTTCCTCTAATAGCACCATAAGGTTGTCCTGGAGCAGCATTTATGGTAATACCTCCCTGGAGGCCATTATCTAGCTGTAAGTTATCTATACCGTCTGCTAGCTCAAGAACTTCACTTTCATTTTTAGCCCAGTTAAAATTCATTGTCCAACGAAAATCTTCAGTTCGTATAGGATTAAGGGTTAATTGAGCCTCAATACCTTTATTCTCTATAGTTCCGGCATTTAACAACTTAGACGTGAACCCTGTCGCAGCAGAAACAGAAACAGGTGTTATTTGGTCTTCTGTTTTGGAGTTATAATAAGAAACATCAAAAGCTATTAATCTTTGCAGGAAGTTTACTTCAAGGCCAAATTCATAAGATTTCATACGTTCTGGACGTAATTCTAAATTGTTAAGTGAAGATGCATTAGTAGCCCACCCTGCATTGCCAAATGCTGAGAATTCTGATCCAGCAGCTTGGCTTGCTAGAAGATAAGTGTTAAAGACATTGTAAGGGTCAGTATCGTTACCTACCTCGGCATAGTTACCTCTCAATTTTGCAAAATCTAGCCAGTCAGCTTCAATTACGTTAGATAGGAGTATACTGGTAGAGATAGAAGGATACCAGAAGGTATTATTTTCCATAGGAAGGGTTGAAGAACGATCTCTCCTAATAGTTCCTTCCAGATAGTAAGTATCTAAGTATCCAAGACCTGCTCTGGCATATACACCATCAAGCATTTGTGCCATTTCATATTCTGTAGGTGGATTTATCGGACTCACAGAATTTGTTAATGCGTAAAAACCAGGAGCATTAAGTCCTCCGTTTGTAGCAGCATCAATATATGTCCTTTCGTTTCTTCTGATATTTGCACCAAGATTTCCATCGACATTAAGATCTTCATTAATGTCTTTGTTAAAGTTGAGGATAAGATCATAGTTATACTCGGCTGCACGATTATTATACCTGCTGTACTCGGAAACACCAGCGCTACCTACATTTATTCTTTCTTCCTGTAACTCATCAAAAGTGTCAAAAGTAAATCGTCCCAATACGCTAAATACATCATTAATCTCATAGTTAAGATTAACATTACCAAAATACCTGTTACGGGTATCTGTCTGGTAATTTTCATACAATGTCCAGTATGGGTTATCAGAATATATAGGAGATAAATTCTCTGGACTATTTGGGTTCCACGTGATATTTTCTCCTGTTGCAAAATAAGCTTCTCTCTGCTCATACAAATCTACGTTTGTCTGATACCACTGTCTGAACTGCTGCATGATATTTAGCGAGCTATATCCTGTGCCATAACGGCCTTTACCGTCAGTTTTGGTATAGGTGATATTGGTTTGTGCGGTAAATTTGTCTGTAAAATCATGAGAACCACTAAACATTAAGGTATTTCTTTTGATTTCACTGTTCGGAAGATTCCCTTGTTGGTCAAAGTTAGTGGCACTCACACGGAAAGAACTTTTATCTGTTCCTCCATCTAATGCCACAGAATTTATAGAAGTATAGCCTGTTTCCCATATAGCGTTAGGAGTGTTTCTTCCTGCTTCCCAAGGAGTAGCCTGTTGGTAAGTATCCAGTTGTGGATAAATTGAGTTCCACTGGTAGATCGGTTGCCCATCAAACGCGGCACCGTAGGAAGCATCTTCTGTAAATGGAGTTACTTCGTCAAGATTGCCATCTCCGTCCACATCATACAAGTTGAAATAACCAGTATCATAATAGGGTCCATAACCAGCACCATATTGATCCTGATAAGTAGGAAGTGTACTGTTATCTACGTTTGAAACCATCAATGTAGAGGTTAAAGAAACTCCGATGCCTTTGCCTTTACGACCTCTCTTAGTTTCAATAATAATGGCTCCGTTGGCGGCTCTTGCTCCATACAACGCCGTTGCCGCGGCACCCTTTAATACGTTAATAGACGCAATGTCATTAGGGTTAATATCGGAAGCCGCATTACCATAATCATATCCTCCAGCTCCTCTTTGTTGATCGACTGAGTTATTGTTGGCATTACTAACTGGAGTCCCATCAATAACGAAAAGTGCCTGGTTGTTTCCCGTTAATGAGGAACTACCTCTTATAACCACGTTCGATGATCCTCCTAAGGTACCTGAAGAGCTGACTTTAAGGCCTGCTACTTTACCTGATAAAGAATTCACGAAGTTCTGGGTAGGAACATCAGAGACTTCAGAACCATCGACTTCCTGTGTGGCATATCCTAAGGATTTCTTTTCTCTTTCAATACCTAAGGCTGTGACTACTACTTCGTCCAGCTGTGATGCATCTTCAGCAAGAACTACATCAATTTCATCTACGTTTGTCACAGCATATTCTGCTGTTTCCAGACCTATAAAGGAAAAAACCAAAACGTCCCCCTGGGTTGCCGTAATTGAATAGTTTCCATCGAAATCCGTTTGAACACCTGTAGATGTTCCCTGAATTAGGACATTTACTCCTGGCAGGGGCAGACCATTTTCGTCTGTCACCGTACCAGAAATAGTCCTTTCCTGTGCAAAGGATATGTGCACAACAAACGCCAGTAATAGCGTTAAAATACTACTTAACTTTGTTTTCATTTTTATAATTTGTTTGAATTAGCCATTATAAAAGTGAGGATAAATGGTCTATTATACAAGTAGTTATTTCCAAATTATCGTCATTTTACTACAAAATTCCTATCATCTGCTCCTACTACCTTAATTTAGAGGAGGTAAGATTTAATAATATTTTATGTTAAATTTTAAAAAGGAGCTGTTTTGCCTCATATTTTTACGTGATTTTCAATGAAATTTAATTTTATCTAAATTAAACACATCGTTTTCGCTATTAATGGAAAAATTCAATAATTTAATTTGCTTCTTATTCTTTTTGTAGGAGGTGACTACAATAAATTAAAAACTGCTGAAAATTAATTCATTATCGTTTGAATAATTTGTTTTTATTACTACCTTTGCAAACCCTTAAAAATGGGGAGGTAAAATTTATTAATAATTAGGTAAAAGAAATTATGCCAACAATTTCACAATTAGTACGAAAAGGAAGAGCCAAAATAACTAAGAAGAGTAAATCGGCTGCTTTGGATTCGTGTCCTCAAAGGAGAGGGGTGTGTACACGTGTGTATACTACCACTCCTAAAAAACCTAACTCGGCTATGAGAAAAGTAGCAAGGGTAAGGTTGACAAACGGAAAAGAGGTGAATGCTTATATTCCGGGAGAGGGTCACAATTTACAAGAGCACTCGATAGTATTAGTTAGAGGTGGAAGGGTAAAGGATTTGCCGGGAGTTAGATACCACATCGTTCGTGGTGCTTTGGATACCGCTGGTGTCGAAGGAAGAACACAGCGTAGATCTAAGTACGGTGCAAAACGCCCTAAGAAGTAACAAAAGGTTAGAAGTTAAAGGTTAAGAAGAGAATTTTTTAACTGATAACAATTAACGATTAACTTATTACAAAGAAGAAATGAGAAAAAGACAGGCCAAAAAAAGACCACTTTTACCAGATCCTAAGTTTAATGATCAGCTTGTTACACGTTTTGTGAACATGATGATGTGGGATGGAAAGAAGTCGGTTGCCTTTAAAATTTTCTACGACGCAATTGATGTTGTAGAACAGAAGAAACAAGACGAAGAGAAAACCGGTTTGGAAATTTGGAAAGATGCTCTTTCTAACGTTATGCCGCACGTAGAGGTGCGAAGCAGGCGTGTTGGTGGTGCAACATTCCAAATCCCTATGCAAATTAGGCCAGACAGAAAGGTTTCAACTGCTATGAAGTGGTTAATTAGCTTTGCTCGTAAGAGAAATGAAAAGGCTATGGCTCAAAAATTAGCTGCGGAAATCCTTGCTGCTGCTAAAGAAGAAGGTGCTGCAGTTAAGAGAAGAGTGGATACTCATAAGATGGCTGAAGCTAATAAGGCATTCTCTCACTTTAGATTCTAAAAAAATGGCACAAAGAGATTTAAAATATACAAGAAATATTGGAATTGCGGCTCATATTGATGCTGGTAAAACAACGACAACAGAGCGTATCCTTTATTATACTGGAGTAAGTCACAAAATTGGTGAGGTTCATGATGGTGCAGCAACAATGGACTGGATGGAGCAAGAGCAGGAAAGAGGTATTACAATTACTTCGGCTGCAACTCATTGTAAGTGGATGTACAGAGATCAGGAATTTACGGTAAATATTATCGATACTCCGGGACACGTTGACTTTACTGTAGAGGTGGAGCGTTCGTTACGTGTCTTGGATGGTATGGTTGCCTTGTTTAGTGCAGTAGACGGGGTTGAGCCTCAGTCTGAAACTGTATGGAGACAGGCAGATAAGTACAAAGTTCCACGTTTAGGATTTGTAAATAAAATGGACCGTCAGGGTGCCGATTTCTTTAATGTGTGTAAGCAGGTTAGAGAGATGTTGGGAGGTAATCCTGTTCCATTGCAAGTTCCAATTGGAGATGAAATTGACTTCAAAGGGGTTGTAGATCTTATCTCTAAGAAGGCAGTTATCTGGAGCGATGAGGATATGGGAATGACTTACGAGATCATCGATATTCCAGAAGAGCTTAAAGCAGATGTTCAAAAATACCGTACTGAGCTTGTGGAAGCTGTAGCCGAGTATGATGAAGCATTAATGGAAAAGTTCTTCGAAGATGAAGAATCTATTACAGAAGACGAGATCATTGCTGCCTTAAGAGCTGCTACTATAGATATGTCTATTATACCTATGATGTGCGGTTCTGCCTTTAAAAATAAGGGTGTTCAGGCAATGCTTGATGCTGTTATGAGATATTTGCCTTCTCCGGTAGATGTGGAAGCTATTGAGGGTACTAACCCTGAAACAGGTGAAGAAGAGAAGCGTAAGCCGAATGTGGATTCTCCATTTTCAGCCCTTGCTTTTAAAATTGCTACCGATCCTTTTGTAGGGCGTTTGGCTTTCTTTAGAACGTATTCGGGAACTCTCGATGCTGGTTCTTACGTGTTAAACGTGCGTTCAGGTAAAAAAGAGCGTATTTCCCGTATTTACCAGATGCATTCTAACAAACAGGAGCCTATAGATAAAATTGAAGCTGGAGATATTGGGGCAGCGGTAGGATTTAAGGATATTAAAACAGGAGATACCCTTACAGATGTAAATCATCCTATTGTTTTGGAATCTATGACGTTCCCTGCGCCGGTAATTGGTATTGCTGTCGAGCCTAAAACTAAGGCCGATGTGGATAAGATGGGTATGGCTTTGGCTAAATTAGCTGAAGAGGATCCAACTTTCCAGGTGAAAACCGATGAAAATTCAGGACAGACTATCATTTCTGGTATGGGTGAATTGCATATCGAGATTTTGGTGGATCGTTTGAAAAGAGAATTTAAAGTAGAGGTGAACGAAGGTCAGCCTCAGGTTGAATACAAGGAGACAGTAACCAGGAGTGCAGATCATAGGGAGGTTTATAAGAAACAATCTGGTGGTCGTGGTAAGTTTGCTGATATTGTTTTTGAAATGGGTCCTGCAGACGCAGACTTTGAGGGTCCCGGTCTGCAATTCGTAGATGAAATTAAAGGTGGGCGTATTCCTAAAGAATTTGTTCCTTCAGTGCAAAAAGGATTTGCAGAGGCTATGAAACATGGTCCTCTTGCTGGATTCCAGATGGATACTTTAAAAGTTGTTTTAAAAGACGGATCTTTCCACCCAGTGGATTCTGATCAACTTTCTTTTGAATTGGCTGCAAAAATGGGGTACAAGGCAGCTGCTAAAAAAGCAGGAGCTGTTATTCTTGAACCAATCATGAAAATGGAAGTTGTTACTCCGGAAGAAAATATGGGTGATATTGTTGGTGATCTTAACAGAAGAAGAGGTCAGGTCAATAATATGTCTGACAGATCTGGAGCTAAAGTTGTAAAGGCTGAAGTACCACTTTCTGAAATGTTTGGTTATGTAACCACACTAAGAACATTGTCTTCAGGTAGAGCAACTTCAACTATGGAATTTTCTCACTATGCTGAAACACCTTCTAATATTTCAGAAAGCGTGATAAAAGCAGCAAAGGGTACATCAAACGAATAATATTAGGAACATGAGTCAGAAAATAAGAATAAAATTAAAATCTTACGATCACAACCTGGTAGACAAGTCTGCTGAAAAGATTGTAAAAACCGTAAAAACTACGGGTGCTGTAGTTACCGGCCCAATTCCGTTACCTACACATAAAAAAATCTTTACAGTATTACGTTCTCCTCACGTGAATAAGAAATCCAGAGAGCAGTTTCAGTTAAGCTCTTATAAAAGGCTTCTTGATATCTATAGTTCTTCATCAAAAACAATTGATGCTTTGATGAAACTGGAATTACCAAGTGGGGTAGAGGTAGAGATCAAAGTGTGATAATCACAGGCCGAAAATTGACATTTTCGGTGACATGTCCTGAGCAGTTGGCGAGGGAAAAACGGAAAAAAATACATTCAGGGCGAAAGTATTTTTTGCCCTGAATTTTTTAAAATAGTTTCTTTCCCCAGCCCTATAGGGAGAGTAACTTTAGATAAAGAATAGGGAAATAAAATAATAATAATTAAGAATTATGTCTGGGTTAATAGGAAAAAAAATAGGCATGACCAGCATCTTTGACGAAAATGGGAAGAACATCCCTTGTACCGTGATAGAAGCAGGACCATGCGTAATTACCCAAGTCAGAACCAATGAGGTTGACGGGTACGAAGCACTTCAACTTGGTTTCGATGACGCAAAGACTGCAAATAAAGCTGCTACAGGGCACGCTAAAAAAGCAGGAAGCGCTCCAAAGCGTAGAGTCGTTGAATTCCAGGGTTTTGATGGGGATTACAAATTAGGCGACGCTATAACTGTGGAGCATTTTGCTGAAGGTGAATTTGTTGATATAGCAGGTACATCTAAAGGTAAAGGTTTTCAGGGTGTTGTTAAGAGACACGGTTTTGGTGGTGTAGGTCAGGCGACTCACGGTCAACATAACCGTTTAAGAGCTCCTGGTTCAATTGGTGCTGCATCATATCCTGCAAGAGTTTTTAAAGGAATGAAGATGGCCGGCAGAATGGGTGGAGAAAAAGTAAAAGTTGAAAACCTTCGAGTTTTAAAAGTCGTTGCAGATAAGAACCTCCTGGTTGTAAAAGGAGCTGTTCCGGGACACAAGAACTCATACGTAATCATTAGTAAGTAATGGAAGTAGCAGTTTTAGATATAAAAGGAAAAGAAACAGGTAGAAAGGCAAACCTTTCTGATGCTGTTTTCGCTATAGAGCCAAACGATCACGCTGTTTATCTTGATGTTAAGCAGTATCTGGCTAATCAGCGTCAGGGAACTCACGCTGCTAAGGAGCGTGCAGAGATTGTTGGTAGTACTCGAAAAATTAAGAAGCAAAAAGGTACTGGTACAGCACGTGCTGGTAGTATTAAGTCTCCTATTTTTAGAGGTGGTGGACGTGTTTTTGGTCCAAGACCCAGAAACTATGGTTTTAAATTAAATAAAAACCTAAAGCGTTTGGCAAGAAAATCTGCTTTATCTATTAAAGCAAATGACAAATCAGTCATCGTTGTGGAAGATTTCCAATTTGATGCACCAAAAACCAAGAATTTCAAAGATGTTTTGAAGGCCTTAGGCATTGAAAACAAAAAATCTCTGATAGTGTTGGGTGGGTCAAATAAAAACGTATATTTGTCATCACGAAATTTGAAAACCTCAGAAGTTATAAGTAGCACAGAATTAAGCACTTATAAAATATTAAATGCAAATAATATTGTGTTTTTAGAAGGTTCTCTAGAAGGAATTGAGTCGAATTTAAGTAAATAAACGGTATGAGTGTCTTAATAAAACCTATTATTACAGAGAAGGCCACGGCTGATAGCGAGTTGAATAACTGCTATTCTTTTGTGGTAAATAATAAGGCGAATAAGATTGAAATTAAAGACGCGGTTGAGTCTGCTTATGGCGTTTCAGTTACTAAAGTTCGCACAATGAATGTCCGTCCGGATCGTAAAACCAGATATACAAAGTCTGGTATGATTACTGGTAAAACTTCAGCTTATAAGAAAGCTTTAGTACAGGTGACGGAAGGTGAAACTATTGATTTATACAGTAATCTTTAAGATTAAAAAATGTCAGTTAGAAAATTAAAACCAATCACCCCTGGTCAGCGTTTTAGAGTAGTTAATGGGTTTGACGCCATTACTACTGATAAGCCGGAGAAAAGTTTATTGGCTCCGATAAAAAAATCAGGTGGTAGAAACAGTCAGGGAAAAATGACCATGCGCTATAAAGGTGGTGGTCATAAAAGACGTTACAGAGTAGTTGATTTTAAAAGGGATAAGCAGGGTATTCCTGCGACTGTAGCTAGTATACAGTATGATCCTAATAGAACGGCCTTTATCGCTTTATTGAATTATCAGGATGGTGAAAAAAGGTATATTATTGCTCAAAACGGGTTACAGGTAGGACAAAATGTTGTATCAAGCAATGAGGCTGCAGCTCCGGAAATTGGAAATGCAATGCCTTTGGCTAACATTCCTCTTGGTACCGTTATTTCTTGTATCGAGCTTAGAGCTGGTCAGGGAGCGGTGATGGCTCGTAGTGCTGGTGCTTTTGCTCAGTTATTGGCAAGAGAAGGAAAATATGCAACTATTAAACTTCCTTCTGGAGAGATTAGAAGGATACTTTCTACATGTATGGCTACAATTGGTGCTGTTTCAAATAGTGATCATCAATTGCAGATTTCTGGTAAAGCCGGTAGGAAACGATGGTTGGGTAGAAGACCAAGAACTAGACCAGTTGTTATGAACCCTGTGGATCACCCAATGGGTGGTGGTGAAGGTAGAGCTTCAGGTGGTCACCCACGTTCTAGAAAAGGTTTACCTGCAAAAGGTTTCAAAACCCGTTCTAAAACAAAATCGAGTAATAAATATATTGTAGAACGTAGAAAGAAATAATAAGATATGGCACGTTCATTAAAAAAAGGACCTTACGTTCACTATAAATTAGATAAAAAAGTTTCTCAAAATATTGAGTCTGGTAAGAAGGCGGTTATCAAAACCTGGTCGCGCGCTTCTATGATTACTCCAGACTTTGTTGGGCAAACTATAGCGGTGCATAACGGAAAACAATTTGTTCCTGTTTATGTAACGGAGAACATGGTAGGGCATAAATTAGGAGAATTTTCACCAACTCGTTCGTTTAGAGGGCATGCTGGTGCAAAAAATAAAGGTAAAAGATAATTGAAGCTATGGGAGTTCGTAAAAGAGAAAGAGCAGAGCAAATAAAGGAAGCCAAGAAACAGGTAGCTTTTGCAAAATTAAATAACTGCCCTACTTCGCCAAGGAAAATGCGCTTAGTTGCGGATTTGGTACGTGGAGAGAAAGTAGAAAAAGCGCTTCAGATATTAAAATTCAGTCAGAAAGAAGCATCGGGACGCGTTGAGAAGCTTTTGCTTTCAGCCATTGCTAACTGGCAAGCTAAGAATGAAGATGCAAATCTTGAGGAGGCTGAATTATTTGTGAAAGAGATTCGTGTAGACGGTGGGAGTATGTTGAAGAGACTTCGTCCGGCACCACAGGGTCGAGCACACCGAATTAGAAAGAGATCCAATCACGTAACTTTGGTGCTTGGAGCAAACAATAATACACAAAGCTAAGAAGAGTATGGGACAAAAGACAAATCCAATCGGAAATCGCCTTGGTATTATCAGAGGATGGGAATCCAACTGGTATGGAGGAAATGACTACGGCGATAAATTAGCCGAAGACGATAAGATTAGAAAGTATATCCATGCTCGCCTCTCGAAAGCGAGTGTATCCAGGGTGATTATTGAGCGTACCCTAAAGCTTGTAACCGTTACTATCACCACTGCCAGACCCGGTATTATTATTGGGAAAGGTGGCCAGGAGGTAGACAAGCTGAAAGAAGAGCTTAAGAAGATTACCGATAAAGAGGTTCAAATTAACATCTTTGAAATTAAAAGGCCAGAGCTTGATGCGCATTTAGTGGCGTCTAGTGTTGCGAGACAAATTGAGAATCGTATCTCTTACCGTCGTGCAATAAAAATGGCTGTTGCGGCTGCAATGAGGATGAATGCTGAGGGAATCAAAATTCAGATTTCCGGGCGTTTAAACGGTGCTGAAATGGCACGTAATGAATCCTACAAAGATGGAAGAATTCCTTTGTCTACTTTTAGGGCCGATATTGATTATGCTTTAGTTGAAGCTCATACTACTTATGGTAGGCTGGGTGTTAAGGTATGGATCATGAAAGGTGAAGTGTACGGAAAAAGAGAACTTTCCCCACTTGTTGGTCTTGCAAAGAAACAAGGAGGTAAAGGAGGAGGTTCCGCACGAGGTGGTAATAAATCACGTCGTAGAAAGTAATTTTTTAAAGTAAAGAAAAATGTTACAACCTAAAAGAACAAAATATCGTAAGCAACAGAAAGGCCGCATGAAGGGAAATGCCGGAAGAGGGCATAGACTTTCAAATGGAACTTTCGGAATCAAATCAATGGATTCCAGTTTCATTACATCTCGTCAAATAGAAGCTGCGCGTATTGCTGCTACTCGTTACATGAAAAGGGAAGGGTCTATCTGGATTAAAATATTTCCAGATAAGCCAATTACAAAGAAGCCTCTTGAAGTACGTATGGGTAAAGGTAAAGGTGCTGTAGAGTATTGGGCAGCTGTTGTAAAACCAGGAAGAATTATGTTTGAAATTGGTGGAGTGCCAATGGATGTCGCTAAAGAGGCTTTGCGTCTTGCAGCACAAAAACTTCCTGTGAAAACTAAATTTGTTGTAGCTAGAGATTATCAAGCTTAATATATAATTTTATGAAACAATCAGAAGTAAAAGAACTGTCTGTGGCAGAATTACAAGAAGAGCTTGGAAAATCTAGAAAAGCATATTCAGATTTGAAAATGGCTCATGCAGTTTCGCCACTGGAGAACCCTATACAGTTAAGAGCTGTAAGAAGAAGCATAGCGAGACTAGCTACAGAGTTAAATAAAAGAGAACAACAATAATTGTTATTCTGCTGAAAGATGGAAAAAAGAAACTTAAGAAAAGAGCGTGTAGGCGTGGTTACAAGTAATAAAATGCAGAAATCAATTGTGGTTTCTGAAGTTAAGAAAGTAAAACACCCTATGTACGGAAAGTTCGTTTTAAAAACTAAGAAGTACGTAGCGCACGACGAGACAAACGACTGCAACGAAGGTGATACTGTAAGGATCATGGAGACACGACCTTTAAGTAAATCCAAGAGTTGGAGATTAGTAGAAATAATTGAAAGAGCGAAGTAAACCATGGTACAACAAGAGTCCAGACTAAGAGTAGCAGATAATACAGGTGCTAAAGAAGTTTTAGCTATACGTGTATTAGGAGGTACAAAGAAACGATACGCTTCTGTTGGAGACAAGATAGTTGTCAGCGTAAAAGAAGCTACACCTAACGGAAACATTAAGAAGGGTGCAGTTTCAACAGCAGTTGTTGTGCGTACCAGGAAAGAAGTTCGCAGGCCAGATGGATCCTATATCCGTTTTGATGATAATGCCTGTGTTCTTTTAAACCCAACCGGAGAAATGCGTGGTACACGTGTATTTGGCCCGGTGGCGAGAGAACTTCGTGATAAGCAATTCATGAAAATTGTATCATTGGCACCAGAAGTGCTTTAATACATTAAAAAGATGACAAAGCTTAAAATAAAATCAGGAGATACAGTTCGCGTTATTGCCGGAGAGCATAAAGGGCAGGAAGGTAAAGTGCAAAAAGTACTTCTGGACAAGAATAAGGCTATTGTGGAAGGTGTAAATGAGATCTCTAAACATGAGAAACCAAGTGCAGCTAACCCGCAAGGAGGCATTAAAAAGAAAGAAGCTCCTATACATATATCTAATCTTGCTCTTATCGATAAAAATGGTGAGACAACAAGAGTTGGTTACAAAACGGAGGATGGAAAGAAAGTGAGATTTTCCAAAAAATCTAATGAAGTAATATAGTTATGGCATACGTACCAAGACTTAGACAAGAGTATAATGACAGAGTAAAATCTGCTCTTACAGAAGAATTTAGCTACTCCAATATAATGGAAGTGCCAAAGCTTGAGAAAATAGTGATAAGCCGTGGGGTTGGTGGAGCTGTTGCAGATAAGAAACTTATTGACTATGCTGTAGATGAATTAACAGCTATTAGCGGTCAAAAAGCAGTATCTACAATTTCTAAAAAGGATGTTGCTTCATTTAAATTACGTAAAGGTATGCCAATTGGGGCAAAAGTTACTTTACGAGGATATAGAATGTATGAATTTTTAGATCGTTTGATAACCAGTGCACTTCCACGTGTACGTGACTTTAATGGAATTAAGGCTAACGGTTTTGACGGTAGGGGAAATTATAACCTGGGTGTTACAGAACAGATTATTTTTCCTGAAATTGATATTGATGCAGTAAACAGAATTGCTGGAATGGATATCACTTTTGTTACCACAGCTGCTACTGATAAGGAAGCTAAATCATTGTTAACCGAACTAGGATTACCTTTTAAAAAGAATTAATTATGGCTAAAGAATCAATGAAAGCCCGTGAGGTGAAGAGACAAAAAATGGTGGAAAAGTACGCTGAAAAACGGAAGGCTTTGAAGGAAGCTGGAGATTACGAGGCGCTACAAAAATTACCAAAAAATGCTTCTCCCGTACGTTTGCACAATCGTTGTAAGCTAACAGGCCGGCCACGAGGTTATATGAGACAATTTGGTCTTTCACGTGTAACTTTCAGGGAAATGGCTAACAATGGATTAATTCCCGGAGTAAGAAAAGCTAGCTGGTAAGAATATAGAATGGGTTGAAGGTTCGGGTTTTCCGAAAACCACTACCACAAATAAACAAAAATGAATACAGATCCGATTGCAGATTATTTGACGAGGATTAGAAATGCTGTTGCGGCAAACCATAGAGTTGTTGCGATTCCAGCCTCTAACCTTAAGAAGGAAATTACAAAAATTTTATTCGATCAGGGATATATCCTTAGTTACAAATTTGAAGATACTACCGCTCAGGGAAGTATAAAAATAGCTCTTAAGTACGATAAAACTACTAAAGAGTCCGTAATTAAAGATATTCAGAGAATAAGTAAACCTGGTTTACGTAAGTATTCCGGTGCCGGCGAACTACCTAGAATTTTAAATGGTTTAGGTATTGCTATTGTTTCTACTTCTCATGGAGTAATGACAGGAAAGCAAGCGCAAGCTGAGAAAGTTGGTGGCGAAGTATTGTGTTACGTTTACTAATACTTAAAAGACTTAAATAATGTCAAGAATAGGTAAAAGCCCAATTACGATTCCAGAAGGTGTTGATGTTAACATCGATGGAAAAGTAATAACGGTAAAAGGAAAATTAGGAGAGCTTAAGCAGGAAATTACCGATATCGATTTTAAAATCGAAGAAGGAGTTATAACTTTTGAGCGTTCTTCTGAAAAGAGTGACCAGAAAGCAAAGCATGGTTTGTACCGCGCCTTGGTTAATAATATGATTACTGGTGTTACTGAAGGATATACTAAACAATTGGAATTGGTAGGTGTAGGTTACAGAGCATCTAACCAAGGTCAAAAATTAGATTTGGCTGTTGGGTATTCCCATAATATTGTGCTAGATTTGGCGCCTGAAGTTAAAGTAGAAACAGTTTCTGAAAAAGGGAAGAACCCTGTCATAAAGCTGACTTCTTACGACAAACAATTGGTTGGACAGATTGCGGCTAAAATCCGCTCATTTAGAACTCCAGAGCCTTACAAAGGTAAAGGTATTAAGTTTGTTGGTGAACAATTAAGAAGAAAAGCAGGTAAATCAGCTTAATAAAGTTTAGATATGGCATTTTCAAAAGAAAAGAGAAGACAAAAAATAAGGAAGCGTATCCGTAGGGATATTGCAGGAACTGGAACCCGACCAAGATTATCTGTTTTTAGGAGTAATAAAGAAATTTATGCTCAGATAATAGATGATGTTGAAGGTAAAACTTTGGCCGCAGCTTCTTCAAGGGATAAAGATATTTCTTCAGCTGAAGGTAAAATGGAACAAGCTACTTTGGTAGGTAAAGCCCTTGCTGAAAAAGCGAAAGAAGCTGGAATAGAAACTATTTCTTTCGATAGAGGTGGTTACTTGTATCACGGAAGAGTTAAATCATTAGCAGAAGGTGCTCGAGAAGGAGGACTAAAATTCTAAGAAATTATGTATCAAGATTATAAAAACGTAGAGCACGTAAAACCGGGAGGATTGGAGTTAAAAGATCGTCTTGTTGGTGTACAACGTGTTACAAAAGTTACTAAAGGAGGTAGGGCATTTGGTTTTTCCGCTATTGTAGTAGTAGGGGACGAAAATGGTGTTGTAGGGCAAGGTTTAGGGAAATCCAAAGAAGTTGCCGATGCTATTTCCAAAGCTGTAGAAGATGCTAAAAAGAATTTAGTGCGAATTCCTCTAACTAAAGGAACCCTTCCACACGAGCAAAAAGGTAAGTATGGTGGTGCGCGAGTATTGTTGCTTCCAGCTGCTACCGGTACAGGTATTATCGCTGGTGGTCCAATTCGTGCAGTACTGGAATCAGTAGGAGTGCATGATGTACTTTCTAAAAACCAGGGATCTTCTAACCCTCACAACGTAGTTAAAGCAACTTTTGATGCTTTATTACAATTGCGTAGTGCAGAAACTGTTGCTAAGCAAAGGGGAATTTCGTTAGATAAGGTTTTTAAAGGATAAATCAAGGACAGAGATGGGAAAGATTAAAGTTACAAAAGTAAGAAGTGCTATTAACCGTAGTAAAAACCAAAAATTAGTCCTGGAATCATTAGGGCTTAAGAAGATTGGTCAGACGGTGGAGCATGATGACACACCAAACATCCTTGGTATGGTAAATAAAGTTAAACATTTAGTTTCTGTAGAAGGAACAAAATAATAATACACATGGATTTAAGTAACTTAAGACCTGCAGAAGGTTCAGTTAAAAGTAATAGCAAGCGTGTAGGCCGCGGAGAAGGATCCGGAAAAGGTGGTACAGCTACCAGGGGACATAAAGGGGCCAAGTCACGTTCTGGTTACTCCAAGAAGATTGGATTTGAAGGTGGGCAGATGCCACTTCAACGTCGTGTTCCTAAATTTGGATTCAACAATAGAAATCGTAAGGTATATCAAGGTGTAAATTTGGATACCCTTCAGTCTCTTGTAGACGAGGGTAGAATAAAAGACACTGTAGATATGGAAGTTCTTGTTGAAAACGGGTTGGCTGGAAAAAACGAGCTTGTTAAGATATTAGGTAGAGGTGAATTAAAAGCAAAGTTGAAAATATCTGTTCATAAATTTACTGCCTCAGCGAAAGAAGCTATTGAAGCTGCCGGAGGTGAAGTCGTTACTTTATAATAGATATTCAAATGAAATTCATCAATACTATTCAGAATATTTGGAAAATCGAGGAACTAAAAAATAGAATTTTAGTAACCCTCGGTTTACTCCTTGTTTATCGTTTTGGAGCACAGGTTGTTCTTCCCGGGATAGACGCATCTCAGTTGGCTAATCTTGCCAATCAGACCGATGGAGGACTTTTAGGTCTTCTCAATGCGTTTACAGGCGGGGCATTTTCTAATGCCTCTGTTTTTGCTTTAGGGATTATGCCTTATATCTCGGCTTCCATTGTAGTTCAATTGATGGGGATCGCTATTCCTTATCTTCAGAAATTACAGAAGGAAGGTGAGAGTGGTAGACGGAAGATTAACCAAATTACACGCTGGTTGACCATAGCTATTACTTTAGTGCAGGGACCTGGTTACATTTATAACCTATTTGCTACCCTTCCGCAGGGTGCTTTTTTGTTAGGGGATACTGTAACTTTTGTGGCTTCTTCTGTGGTAATCCTTACAACAGGAACAATTTTCGCCATGTGGTTAGGAGAGAAAATAACAGATAAGGGTATTGGTAATGGTATTTCATTATTGATTATGGTTGGTATTATTGCCACTCTGCCACAAGCATTTATACAGGAATTTGCTTCCAGGGTTTTCGAATCTAACGGAGGACTAATTATGATACTGATTGAATTGGTAATCTGGTTCGCAATTATTCTTGCTTCTGTAATGCTGGTTATGGCTGTTCGTCAAATTCCGGTGCAATATGCTAGAAGAAGTGCGTCTGGTGGTTATGAGAAAAACGTTTTTGGTTCAAGACAATATATACCGTTAAAGCTAAATGCATCCGGAGTTATGCCTATCATTTTTGCGCAGGCAATTATGTTTATACCTCTTGCAGTGGTTGGAGTATCAGATTCTGATACTGCACAAGGTTTAGCAACGGTATTTAGCGATATATTTGGATTTTGGTACAATCTGGTTTTTGCTTTATTGATTATTATATTTACATATTTCTATACGGCAATCACTGTACCTACGAATAAGATGGCTGATGACCTTAAAAGAAGCGGAGGTTTTATACCGGGAATTCGTCCCGGAACTGAAACTGCTGAATTTTTAGATCGGGTGATGTCACAAATTACTTTACCTGGTTCTATTTTCCTTGCCTTAATTGCTGTGTTCCCTGCAATTGTGGTGAGTTTGTTGGGTGTGCAACAAAACTGGGCTTTGTTTTTTGGAGGTACCTCGCTTTTAATTATGGTAGGAGTTGCAATTGATACAATGCAACAAGTGAACTCATATTTGCTTAACAGGCATTATGATGGATTAATGAAATCAGGTAAGAACAGAAAAGCAGTAGCTTAATATTATTATGGCAAAACAACCAGCAATTGAACAGGACGGAACTATTATTGAAGCATTATCAAATGCGATGTTTCGTGTTGAATTAGAAAATGGTCACGTTGTGACTGCACATATCTCTGGTAAGATGCGTATGCACTACATTAAATTGTTGCCTGGAGATAAAGTGAAGCTTGAAATGAGCCCTTACGATTTAACTAAGGCGCGAATTACATACAGATACTAATTTAGAATTGAACTATTTAATTTTTTTTTCAGTACTTTTGCAACCTGAAAAAAATTATCTAGCACAAATATTGGATGTAAAGTTACGGCCTTACATTTGGTAAACATAAAAAACTGAAGAGATGAAAGTTAGAGCATCAATAAAAAAGAGAAGCGCCGACTGCAAGATTGTACGCAGGAAAGGCAGACTTTACGTAATTAACAAAAAGAATCCTAGATTTAAACAAAGACAAGGCTAATTATGGCAAGAATTGCAGGGGTTGATATACCTAAACAAAAGCGAGGAGTTATAGCATTGACCTATATCTTCGGAATTGGCAAAAGCAGGGCTCAAAGCATCCTGGAAGAGGCCAAAGTAGATGAGAGTAAAAAGGTTTCCGATTGGGACGATGATGAAATTGGTCGTATTCGTGAAGCTGTAGGTAATTATCAAATCGAAGGAGAATTACGTACTGAGGTTCAATTGAGTATCAAACGTCTAATGGATATTGGAAGTTATAGAGGGATCAGGCATAGATCTGGTTTGCCTTTAAGAGGTCAAAGAACCAAAAACAACTCAAGAACCAGAAAAGGTAGAAGAAAAACAGTTGCTAACAAGAAAAAAGCGACTAAATAGTAAGTAATATGGCAAAGGCAACAAAAAAGGCTGTTCAGAAGAAACGCAAAGTTATTGTTGAGGCTAATGGAGAGGCGCATGTTACTGCTTCTTTTAATAACATCATTATCTCTTTAACAAATAAAAAGGGTGACGTTGTTTCCTGGTCTTCAGCTGGAAAAATGGGCTTTAGAGGTTCTAAAAAGAATACTCCTTATGCGGCTCAATTAGCAGCAGAAGATGCTTCTAAAGTAGCTCACGAAGCAGGTTTGCGTAAAGTAAAAGTTTATGTGAAAGGACCTGGGAATGGTAGGGAATCTGCTATTCGTTCTCTTCATAACAGTGGTATTGAAGTAACTGAAATTATTGATGTTACACCACTTCCGCACAATGGATGTCGTCCTCCAAAAAGACGTAGAGTTTAATTAATAAGTATAATAATAGGAAAGGATATTACGATTATCGAAGGACAGTGACCTTAATTCATAATCCCTTTCTAATAAATTAAAATTTAATGGCAAGATATACTGGTCCAAAGACTAAAATAGCCCGTAAATTCGGTGAAGCTATTTTCGGAGACGATAAATCTTTTGAAAAAAGAAATTATCCTCCGGGACAGCACGGGAACAACCGTCGTCGTGGAAAGAAATCTGAGTACGCTATCCAGTTAATGGAGAAACAAAAAGCGAAATATACTTATGGTATTCTTGAGCGTCAATTTAGAAACATGTTTGAAAAAGCAACAAGATCAACTGGAATTACCGGTGAGGTGCTTTTACAATTATGTGAGTCACGTTTAGATAACGTGGTATACAGAATGGGGATATCTCCATCCAGGAGAGGAGCCAGACAATTAGTTTCCCACAGGCATATTACCGTAAATGGGGAACAAGTAAATATTCCTTCTTATCAGTTAAAAGCTGGAGATGTTGTTGGAGTAAGAGAAAAGTCTAAATCTTTGCAGGCAATTCAGGATTCACTTGCTAATTCTAGCAGTGTTTACGAATGGATTACCTGGAATAATGAGACAAAAGAAGGAACTTTCGTTTCTGTACCTGGAAGGGTTCAGATTCCGGAAAATATAAATGAACAATTCATCGTCGAATTATATTCGAAGTAATAATTCACAGAAGTCGTAATATGGCAATACTAAATTTTCAGAAGCCCGATAAAGTTATAATGATTGATTCCACCGATTTCGAAGGGAAATTTGAGTTTCGCCCTTTGGAACCAGGATATGGATTGACCGTTGGTAACGCTTTAAGAAGAGTGCTGTTATCTTCATTAGAAGGATTCGCGATTACTTCAGTTAGAATTGAAGGAGTAGAGCACGAATTTTCTACTATTCCGGGAGTGGTTGAAGATGTAACAGAAATTATACTGAACCTGAAGCAAGTTAGGTTCAAGAGGCAAATTGATGAAATAGATAACGAAGCCGTTACAATTTCTGTTTCCGGAGAGGATCAACTTACTGCAGGTCATTTTCAGAAATTCATCTCAGGATTTCAGGTTTTAAACCCAGATCTTGTTGTGTGTCATCTTGATAAAAAGGTGAACGTGAATATGGAAATCACTATTGAAAAAGGTAGAGGTTACGTTCCGGCTGAAGAAAATAAAAAGTCCAATGCACCATTGGGAACTATTTTTACAGACTCTATTTACACACCAATAAAGAATGTAAAGTATAGTATCGAAAACTATCGTGTAGAGCAAAAAACTGACTATGAGAAGTTGGTTTTTGAAATCATAAGCGATGGTTCTATTCATCCTAAAGATGCTTTAACAGAGGCTGCCAAGACTTTAATTCACCACTTCATGTTGTTCTCTGACGAGCGCATAACTCTTGAAGCTGATGAAATTGCTCAAACTGAAACTTATGATGAAGAATCCCTTCACATGAGACAATTATTGAAAACCAAATTGGTTGATATGGACCTTTCAGTAAGAGCATTGAATTGTTTAAAAGCGGCTGAAGTTGATACCCTTGGAGACCTCGTGTCTTATAACAAGAATGATCTTATGAAATTCAGAAACTTCGGTAAGAAGTCTTTGACAGAACTTGAAGAGCTTGTTAATAACAAAGGATTGAACTTTGGTATGGACCTTTCAAAATATAAATTAGATAAAGACTAGTTCATTCTTTAATGAATTCTAGATCTAAAAGAGAATAGTAATGAGACACGGAAAGAAAATAAATCATTTAGGAAGAAAAACTGCGCATCGCAAGTCTATGTTGGCGAATATGGCATGTTCCCTAATTGAACACAAACGCATTAATACCACTGTTGCCAAAGCCAAAGCTTTAAGAGTATTTGTTGAGCCTTTAGTAACTAAATCTAAAGAAGACACTACTCATAACAGAAGGTTGGTTTTTAGTAAACTTCGTGATAAGGATTCAGTAAGTGAATTGTTTCGGGAAGTTGCTCCTAAAGTTGGAGATCGTCCGGGTGGATACACAAGGGTGATTAAACTTGGGAACAGATTGGGGGATAATGCCGATATGGCAATGATCGAACTGGTAGATTATAATGAAACTTATAATCTTGAAAAACCAGAGAAGAAAAAATCTACTCGTAGAGCAGGTAAGAAAAAATCTACTACAGATACACCGGCTCCTCAGGCAGAAACTAAATCTGAAGAAACTAAATCTGAAGAAACTACTTCAGAAAACAAAGAAGATAAAAAAGAAGAATAGATGATTCTTTTAAATCATAAATTAGAAAAAAGGATAGGCTCTGTGAGTTTATCCTTTTTTTATATACATTGATCAAATAAAAAGTACTAAAGCGAAATTAACTGAAGTTTATTTTTACCTATGAAATATCAAACTAAGAAAAAAGCAATTGTATTACTGGCAGATGGTACAATTTTTCATGGAAAATTGGTTGGAGACAAAGGAGGTACTGCCTTTGGGGAAGTCTGTTTCAATACAGGAATGACTGGTTATCAGGAAATATTTACAGATCCTTCTTATTTCGGACAAATTATGGTGACCACAAATGGGCATATTGGGAATTATGGAACCAATGAAAATGAAGAAGAAGCAGATACAGCCCAAATTTCCGGACTGATTTGTAAAAACTTTAGCTATTTTCACTCAAGACCGGCAGCAGATATGTCCCTTCAGGATTTTCTGAAGAAAAGTGACCTTTTCGCTATTTCTGATGTAGATACCCGTGCACTGGTAACTTATATCCGAAAAAACGGTGCAATGAATGCCATTATTTCTTCCGATGTTGATAATATTGAAGGACTTAAAAAACAACTTGCTGATGTTCCGGACATGAATGGTCTGGAGTTGGCTTCGAAAGTTTCCACAAAAGAGCCATATTTCTTCGGAAATAAAGATGCTAAACATAAAGTAGCCGTATTGGATGTGGGAGTGAAAAGGAGTATTCTAAAGCACCTGGCCAATCGTGATGTTTACTGTAAAGTATTTCCATACGACACCAGTTACAGTGAAATGAAAGAATGGGAAGCAGATGGTTATTTGCTCTCCAATGGTCCTGGTGATCCCGCACCACTGGAAAGCGCTATACAAGTGGCAAAAGATATTATGGAAGATGATAAGCCACTTATGGGTATCTGTCTTGGCCACCAGATCATTGCACTTGCAAACGGAATAGGCACTTATAAAATGCACCACGGTCACAGAGGTATAAATCACCCGATCCTTAACCTACAGACTGGAAAAGGGGAAATGACTTCTCAAAACCACGGATTTTCTGTCAATAAAGAAGAAGCAGAAAATCATCCCGATGTGGAAGTTACCCATACACACTTAAATGATCATACTGTTGCCGGAATAAAGATGAAGAATAAGAACTGTTTTTCAGTTCAATATCATCCGGAAGCCAGTCCGGGGCCAAATGATGCGCATTATCTCTTTGATGAGTTTCTTGATAGGCTCCAGCCTGTCAATGCGTAGTTAAAAATATATTTCATATTATTAAAAGCTCGAAAATTTAATTTTTCGGGCTTTGTTTTTTATCGATATCAAAAGATTTTACTTCCGTTCCAATATCTGAACTTTTAGGTACTGTGAGGCCGATAATTGTCATTTTTAGCCCCTCTCTTTTTTTCGCTTTCATCTCTAAGTGACGGCTAAAAAGCATTTTCTCCTTCCGGAATAACAGTCCATTCCTAAATTTACCTTCTCTGGAGTGGAAACAGGCAAAAAATATCCGAAATTGAAGCAATTCTGCCTCAGAATCGTGGGTTTTGATCTGATTTTCCTCTGCAAAGCCAATTTCAGATCTAGTTTTTCAGGTTAATCTGAAAGCTTCAGTCTAAAATGACAATTTTCGACTTGTGATAATGACTTTTTCAGCCTCACCCGACTCATTTTGATAATTTTCTTGATTAATTACAAGAAATGCAACTTCAGAATTAAAAGTTTCAAAAAACCGCATCTCTATCTTGTAAAATTAATTTAAAGAGGCTTAAGAAAACGATTTAGTGGATTTTCTCTTATAAAAGCCTTAAAACTAAGCCTATTCCTCGCAATTTTTGGGGCTTCTTTGTATATTGCACATTAATCAATTAACTAATTAAAACAGACTATGAGTGTTATAGTAGATATTCATGCACGTCAGATTTTTGACTCTAGGGGAAATCCTACAGTAGAGGTGGATGTAATTACAGAAAATGGAATTTTAGGAAGGGCTGCTGTACCTTCAGGTGCTTCAACAGGTGAACATGAGGCTGTAGAGCTTCGTGATGGTGGAAGTGATTTTATGGGAAAAGGAGTAACCAAGGCAGTAGAGAATGTAAATAAAACTATTTCAGAAAAATTATTGGGATACTCGGTTTTTCAACAAAACCAGATCGACCAGGCAATGATCGATTTAGATGGTACACCAAATAAATCTCAGCTTGGAGCCAATGCTATTCTTGGAGTTTCTCTTGCCGTAGCTAAGGCTGCAGCGAACGAGCTGGGACTTCCTTTATATCGTTACGTGGGTGGAGTGAGCGCAAACACGCTTCCTGTGCCGATGATGAACATTATCAACGGTGGTTCACATAGTGATGCTCCAATCGCATTTCAGGAATTTATGGTAATGCCGGTAAAGGCTAAAGATTTCTCTCATGCTTTAAAAATGGGTACAGAAATTTTTCATAACCTTAAAAAAGTTCTTCACGATAGAGGCTTAAGTACTGCTGTAGGTGACGAAGGTGGTTTTGCGCCGACTTTAGACGGAACAGAAGATGCTTTGGATACTATTCTTAAAGCTATAGAAAATGCAGGTTACAAAGGTGGTGATGATGTTATGATCGCCCTGGATTGTGCCGCTGCTGAATTCTATGAGAACGGAAAATATGATTATAAGAAATTTGAAGGAGATTCAGGAAAAATAAGAAGCAGCCAGGAACAGGCAGACTATCTTGCTGAACTTTCTTCAAAATATCCAATCATTTCTATTGAAGATGGAATGGATGAGAACGACTGGGAAGGCTGGAAAGCTTTAACTGAAAAGATTGGAGATAAAGTACAGCTTGTAGGAGACGACTTGTTTGTAACCAATGTAGAAAGATTATCCCGCGGAATTAACGAAAAAATCGCCAACTCCATTCTTATTAAAGTGAACCAGATTGGTACTTTAACCGAAACTATTTCGGCTGTGAATATGGCTCATAATGCAGGTTATACTTCTGTAATGTCTCACCGTTCCGGTGAAACTGAAGATAATACGATTGCAGATCTTGCTGTGGCTTTAAATACAGGTCAGATTAAAACTGGATCAGCTTCACGTAGTGATCGTATGGCAAAATATAATCAGTTAATTAGAATAGAAGAAGAGCTTGGGGATATGGCTTATTATCCTGCTGAAAAAGCATTTAAATTAAAATAGTTTTTTGTATCATAAATTATTCAAAACCCCTCATTTAATGAGGGGTTTTTTTGTGATATTTATCAATTCATTAGCGGAATTTTTGTAAATAAATAATTAACTTATAGTTCTAACTAACTTGTGATCTTTTATGAATAATTTTCTTTTTGTGGCTGCAGAAAATGATGGTATTGCCTCCTGCAAGGCAGGTGGAATGGGAGATGTCGTTCGCGATGTGCCACGGCAGATTTCAGAAAGAGGGGATGGTGCTCATGTAATAACACCATCTTATTCACGTCTACACCAAAACGCAACCTTTAAAGCTAATCTGACTTTTCAACTGAGAAGGGAAACTTATACGGCAGAGCTATACGAGGTAAATCCTAAAAAAGAATATGCAAATGTTTCCCATTACCTAATTCATCATCCCGAGATAAAAGCGGGGGATATTGCGCATATCTATCACAACGACCTTACTGAACCTTTTTTCACCGACGCCATAAAATTTTTTATTTTTTGTACAGCAGTAGCCGAAGCTATAAAGAGCGGAGCTTTTGGTAAACTGGATGTCGTGCACCTCCATGACTGGCATGCCAGCCTTGTTTTATTTTTGAGGAAATTTCATCCTGCTTATCAAGAGCTAAAAGAGATTAGGTTTGTATATACAATCCATAATCTCGCTATTCAGGGAATACGTCCATTCTCAGGAAGTTATTCTTCTGTTGAAAGCTGGTTTCCCGAATTGAATCTTAATTATGAAGAACTGCAGGATCACAGGTTTCGCGACTGTATAAATTTAATGGCTATAGGAATACGTTTTGCCGATGCTGTACATACCGTATCACCTTCTTATAAAGAAGACATTCTTAAGCCCAGCGCACCACCGGAGTTTATTGGAGGGGAAGGTTTGGAAGAAGAACTGAAACAGGCCGATAAAGAAGGCCGACTATTTGGAATCTTAAACGGATCCAACTATTCCAATATTAATAAAGTAGAGAAAGGAATTTTATTCCGGCAATGTATCAGGAGGTTATTTAGATGGCTGCAGGAAGAAAAAAAAGATTACAAAGCGCATTACCTGGCGCATACGGGAGAGAAGCTTACCAGGTATCAGGAAGATCAACCAGATTTTATTTGCGCAAGTATCGCACGTCTTACGGAGCAGAAATTTTATTTTTTTAAAGATGATCCCAATCTTCTGCCGAGACTTATGGAAAAACTGAATGAAAACAACGGAGTTTTTATTCTTTTGGGTACCGGTGCACCAGAATATGAAACTATTTTTAGGGCCGCCAGTTATGAGCATAAAAACTTTATTTTTATTAATGCACAATCAGAGAGTATTATCGATATGCTGTACCAGGAATCTGATCTTTATCTGATGCCGAGTCTTTTTGAACCCTGTGGTATTAGCCAAATGTTGGCTATGAGGAATGGTCAACCTTGTCTGGTACATCATACGGGAGGGTTAAAAGATACAGTGATCCACGGGAAAACCGGCTTCAGTTTTACAGGGAATACTCTCGAGGAAAAGATAGAGGATTTTGTAAAAGTATTTTCTGAAACCGTAGATCTTTTTTTCAGAGATAAAAAAGAATGGAAAAAAATATCAGCTAATGCTAAAAAACAAAAATTTACCTGGAAAAAATCGGTAGACGATTACTATAAATACCTGTACTCTCTAAATTTCTGAAGAATAAAAAAATAATGCGGTGAAACCGCCTACACCCCCTGTTAATTATACCTTAAAGACGAAATATCGATTGATATACTTGTTAATTTTTCTTAATTTCGCAACTATAGTAAGTCTAATTAGAAACAATCAACATGTCAGATAAAGCGTCATTAGAATATCAAGGAAAAAAATATGAATTTCCGGTCGTCAAAGGCACCGAAGATGAAATAGGAGTAGATATAAAAACGCTGCGTGCTCAAGCTGGTATTATTACTCTGGACCGCGGTTATAAAAATACCGGAAGTTGCGAAAGTGCAATTACCTTCCTGGATGGGGAAAAAGGTATTTTAAGATACCGGGGATATGCTATTGAAGATCTTGCAGAAAAAGCAGATTTTCTTGAAGTAGCTTACTTGTTGATTTTTGGTGAGCTTCCAACCAAGGAACAGCTTGACAAATTCTATTCAGATATTAAAGAAGAATCTGAAGTAGATGAGGAAATGAAGAAGATTTTGGATGGTTTTCCAAAATCTGCACATCCAATGGGTGTACTTTCTTCTCTTACCAGTGCTTTAATTGCTTTTAACCCGTCTTCTGTAGATGTTTCTTCAGAAGCAGATATGTACAGGGCAATAGTGAAAATCCTTGGAAAATTCCCTGTATTGGCGGCATGGACACTTAGAAAGAAAAAGAGCGATCCTCTTAATTATGGCGATGACTCTCTTGGATACGTAGAGAATTTGCATAAAATGATGTTCGAGAAGCCAGGTAAAAAATATAACGTAGATAAAGCTGTTATAGATGCTCTGGATAAACTTTTAATTCTTCATGCAGATCATGAACAAAACTGTTCTACTTCAACAGTAAGAATGGTTGGATCTTCTCACGCCGGACTATTTGCTTCAATTTCAGCAGGTATTTCTGCACTTTGGGGACCTTTACATGGAGGTGCTAACCAAGCAGTTATTGAAATGCTGGAGAAAATTAAAGAAGATGGAGGGGATACTAAAAAATTTATGGCTAAAGCTAAGGATAAAGAAGATCCTTTCCGATTAATGGGCTTTGGGCATAGAGTTTACAAAAACTTCGATCCACGTGCTAAAATCATCAAGAAATCTGCAGACGAAGTTTTGGGACAATTAGGAATTGACGATCCTGTACTGGAAATTGCTAAAGGTCTTGAAAAAGAAGCTCTGGAAGATGATTATTTCGTAAAAAGAAAATTATATCCTAACGTAGATTTCTATTCTGGAATCATCTATCGTGCATTGGGAATCCCTGTAGAGATGTTCACAGTAATGTTTGCGCTGGGACGTCTACCGGGATGGATTGCACAATGGAGAGAAATGAGATTGATGAAGGAGCCAATTGGGCGTCCACGTCAAATATACATTGGCGAAGGCCATAGAGAATTTAAAAGTGTGGATAATAGATAATTCACAGCTCTCATATTATTAATTTCTTAGAAAAGCTTCATCTCTGCATGAAGCTTTTTTTATATTTGCAAAAAATTGCACGATGCACCTAAATATCAATAATGAAACAGGCCGTTTAAGGGCGGTTGTTTTGGGGACGGCAGAAAGTACAGGCGGTATTCCAGAAGTCTCTAAAGCTTACGATCCTAAGTCTATTGAACATATAAAAGCGGGAACGTATCCTAAAGAAGAGGATATGATCAACGAGATAGAATCTGTTGCTGCTGTTCTAAAGAAACACGATGTTGAAGTCTACAGACCTAAGGTGATTGAGAATTACAATCAGATTTTTGCCCGCGATATCGCTTTTGTTATTGAGGACAAATTTATAACTGCCAATATCTTGCCAGACAGGGAGCAGGAAATTGAAGCCATTAGTCATATAATGAGCCAGATCCCATCAGAAAAAATTATCGAACTACCGGAAAATGCACATATAGAAGGGGGAGACGTTATGCCTTTTGGGGATTACATTCTTGTGGGGACGTATACCGGAGAGGATTATAAAAATTATATCACTGCAAGAACAAACAAATACGCGGTAGATGCGCTTCGGGAGATTTTTCCGAAGAAAAAGGTGGTTCCGTTTAACCTGAAAAAATCAAATACAGAAGCCAGGGATAATGCTTTGCATCTTGACTGTTGCTTTCAGCAGGTAGGGAAGGATAAAGCCATTATCTATAAAGGTGGATTCCTGGATGAAAAAGAATACAGATGGCTGGTAAACCTCTTCGGAAGCAAAAACATCTTCGAGATTACGCGGGATGAGATGTACCACATGTATTCCAATGTTTTCTCTATTTCTGAAGATGTAGTGATTTCAGAAAGAAATTTCAGCAGGCTTAACAACTGGTTAAAGGAGAACAACATTGCCGTAGAAGAAGTTCCTTATGCTGAAATTTCTAAACAGGAAGGATTATTGCGCTGTTCTACATTACCCCTGATAAGGGACTAAAATTTGACAATTATGAAGCAGATAACAGATACGCTCTTAATGGTAAGGCCTGTAGCATTCAGGATGAATGAACAAACAGCCGTAAATAACTATTTTCAGGAGGATATAAAAAATGCAGATGTTAACAAGCAGGCTCAGCAGGAGTTTGATGATTTTGTAAAGAAACTAAATGCTGTTGGCGTTAAAACAATTGTTGTAGACGATGTAATTGAAGAGGATACGCCAGATTCTATTTTTCCGAATAACTGGGTTTCTTTTCATGAAAACGGAAGTATCGCGCTTTATCCCATGTTTGCACCAAACCGCCGCAAGGAGCGCCGCATGGAATATTTTGCCCGTCTTGAAGAAGCAGGCTTTAAAATCAACAATATCGTTGATTATACTTCAGCCGAAGAAGATGATATATTTCTTGAGGGTACGGGAAGCATGCTTTTAGACAGGATAAACCAAAAAGCCTATTGCGCAATTTCTCCCCGCGCAGATGAAGAATTGCTTATTGAATTTTGTGAGGATTTTGAATTTACTCCGGTAATTTTTACAGCAAACCAGAGCGTGGGCGGTAAAAGAAAGCCCATTTATCACACCAATGTGATGATGTGTTTAGCTGAAGAATTTACAGTGATTTGCCTGGATGCAATAGATGATGCGAAGGAACGAAAAAATGTTCTTAAACACCTGAAGCAGGACGGCAAGGAGATAATTGCAATTTCTGAAGCACAGATGCACGAATTTGCCGGTAATATGCTGCAGGTGCAGGGAGCTTTTGATAAAAAATACCTTGTAATGAGTGCAAAGGCCCACGGGAGTTTGACAAAAGATCAGATTGCGAAAATCGAGAAGCATTGTGAAATTTTGAGCAGTGATTTAAATATGATTGAAACCTGTGGCGGCGGTAGCGCGCGTTGTATGATGGCCGAAGTTTTTCTTCCGAAGGATTAATTTTTCTGTAATAGTTTCTTCAGAAAAAGAATGAGCATTCCTGCCGTAAAAATGGCAAACGGGAGGGAACTGATGATTAAAAACTTCTGCATGGCTGTTAGTACGTCACTTTCGGGTTTAATATTTCCCAACAGAATAATAGCTTCAGAAAAAACAAGGATAAGGATTGCCCAAACCAGTCGCAATTTCTTTTTTGGCTCTTCCTTTCCTTTATCACTAAACATACTCAGCACAAATATTGCCGAATCTACCGAAGTGACCAGGAAGCTGATAAGCAGTAGAATAACGACCAGACTAGAGATTCCCGAAAACGGCAAATTTTCAAAAAAGACGAACATCGATGTGAAAACATTACTGAATTCATCATTGTAAATAGTCATTCCTTCTATAATATCAAATGCTGAAGTTCCAAACACGCTAAACCAGAAAAAGCTTCCTAAAGATGGCACCAGTAAAATGGCAATTATCATCTCCCGTAGACTGCGACCTTTGGAAATCCGGGCGATAAAGATTCCCGTAAATGGTGCCCACGCCAGCCAAAATGCCCAGTAGTAATACGTCCAGTCGGTTAGGAACTGTTTTCCGGGATCATAATTACCCAAAGCAAGGCTCAACGGGATAAAATCTACCACATAGTGGTAAAGCGACTGGAAAAAGTTGTTGAAAATCGCCGAAAGATCACCAGAAAGTAGGACGAACAGCATAAGGAGAACCGTGGTGTAGATATTCAGGTTTGAAATTCTCCTGATTCCCTTTTGTACACCTGCCCAGGCAGAAAAGAATGCAAGCAGACAAACGAGAAACACGATTCCTATAACAGGAGCAAGTTCTCCGGCAGGTTTTTGCAATAAATGACTTAATCCACCTTCAATTTGTGTGGTTCCTAACGCAATCGCTGCCACCAAACCAAAGACGGTGGTAAGAATGGTAAGCAGATCTATGGGCAGTGCCAAAAATGGCAATTTTCGACTATTAGTTAATCCCGAGCTTAGCCGTACATCTGCTTTTTCTACAAAAATTGAGGAACCAATAACAATGGCAAAAACGCCATAAAATGCCCAGGCGGTAAAGCCCCATTGATAAAACGTGTATTCCAGCGCAATAACTTCATTGGAAGAAGAAGTGGAAAGTGGCGGATTCAGATACATATAAACCGGTTCCTGGACGGCTCGCAAAAGTACTCCTGCGCCCATTCCTGCACTGTAAAGCATTGCAATCCAGGAGAGCCTGTCGAATTCCGGAGGGGATTTTCCCAAACGTATGTTTCCGAATTTGGAGAATGCTATAAAGAGCAAAAAAACCACGCAAATAAGACCGAGCCATAAATAAAATCCTCCAAAGATTTCCCTTACCCAAATGGAACCACTTTCTATAACTTCATAGAATAATTCCGTAAAGAAGAAAATGAAAAGAGAAAAAATAAGAAGAATACCGGTGGAAAGATAAAAAAGCGGATTCTCTTTAAATTTATTCCTGAAGTTGTTCAATGCTTCTTTGATTTTGAGGTTCTCCTTTGGCTATTCTGTTCAGCATTCCTTCAAAGATAAAATAATGAAATGGATACATAGAATACCAGTAGAGTCTTCCCCAAATTCCTTTTGGCCGGAAGGTGGCCGTTTGATGGAGAATGTTCTCTTCATCAATTTTAAATTCCAGCCATGCTTCCCCGGGAACTTTCATTTCAGCAAACAACAGAAGCCGTTTTTCTTCCCGGTCTGCAAGTAAAACGCGCCAGAAATCCAATGAATCTCCGCTGGCGATCATTGTGGGATGGGTTCTACCTCTGCGAAGGCCCACGCCACCAAATAATTTATCTACGTAACCACGGAATTTCCAAAGCTGGTTTCCGTAGTACCATCCTTTAAGTCCGCCTATAGACCAGATCCTGCCCAGGACTTCTTCAGGATGATCAACTTTTACAGATTGTTCGTCTTTTAAACAACCGTATTTAGGTACCTGTACGTATTTATTAAGTTCCTTCTTAAAACGTCCGCTGCTCAGGGAATCCTTCCAGCTGGAAATCACCTGGTTTTGTTCGATTTTGTAAAAAGCAAGTTCTATGGCTTCAGTATAATGTAAAGGTTCAATATCCAGTAGTTCCTGAAGTCGCTTATCTTTGGTAACCACTTCAATTTTCATGCTGTCCACCAGGTTTTGCGCTAGTTTGTAAGAGGTAGAGGTAATAAAGTACAACCAGTAAGAAGACAGTTTTGGTGACATTACAGGTACACTCCATATCCAGATTTTTAATCCGCGCACTTTTGCATATTGCTCCATCATCTCCTGATAGCTTAGGATGTCCGGACCGCCCACATCAAAAGATTCATTATAACATTCTTCCCTGCCAATCACTCCTGTAAGAAATTTGATCACATCTCTAATTGCCAATGGCTGGCACTTTGTTCTCACCCATTGCGGAGTGATCATGACCGGTAACTTTTCACAAAGATCCCTTAAGATTTCAAAAGAGGAACTCCCTGAACCTATAATTATAGCTGCCCTTAAAACTGTAGTGTTAAAATCTCCTTTGTAGAGAATGTCTTCAACTTTTTTTCGGGATTCCAAATGTTTGGAGAGGTGCTCCTCATTAACAATTCCGCTTAAATAAATGACCTGGTTTACAGAAGTGGCAGCCATCATTTTATTAAAGTTGTGTGCAGCTTTAGCCTCTTTTTCTTCAAAATCTGTGGTGGAGCCAGACATAGAATGAATAAGATAGTAGGCAATATCAATATTTAGAACCTTTTCCGGTGGTTCATTATCTTCTAAAAAATCGATTTCCACAATTTCCACCTGTTTTCTAAGTTCCCTTGAAGAAGAAAAACGATTTTTGTTTCGGACGGCGCATACTACTTCATGGCCCTGCTCCAGAAGTTCGGGAAGCAGGCGCATTCCTATATAACCATTTGCACCTGTAAGTAGAATTCGCATGTAAGTAGTTTAGCATAGAATTTAAAGAATATATTAGTACTTTCACCTATGCTTAATAAAACTTTATAAAATGAATAACGTCCTGAAGATCGTGCTTTTACTAATAGGCATCGGACTTATAGCCTATGGTCTTTACGCTGTAATTACTCCGGAATTTGCTATTAATGCGGGACCAATCCAGGTAGAAGCACATGGTGATAACACTCAGGCTTATGCAATGATAGGCTTCGGGATACTCGCACTTATAGGCGGACTGGCTTTTAGACGGCGATGATTTAAGCGGAAAAATGTCTAAACAAACGCCAAAAATGCTTTCAGCAGGTTTTAAAGAGAAGCTTGTTAATTAGAGATCATCGATTTGAGACGGTGCGTTATCAGCCTTATAATCAATAACTTTTCTGAAGAATTTATGAATGGCTGGGGAATTAGCCTTAACTTTTATGTAATAATGATCCCGGTATATGGAATATTCTTCAGCCTTTCCCTTGTACAGCGTAAGCTTGTAATATGGGATTATTAAAGCATAAGTCTCTAAGATACTGCGGAACATGACAATTATCCCGTTGGGACGCATTTCAATATTACAGGTTTTTGCATTGTTATCCAGGATGAGTAAATTTTGAATTTCAATACTGGAGGCGGTGATATGCAGCTTAGGAGAACCTATACCATTTAACCGCATTCTCTCCAGGAGTGTAAATGTTTTACCTACTTCAGCATCAATTTTAGCCTTGATAGCGGGACGGTTATAGGAAATATTCTGCAACATATATTTTAATTTAACTCGCATTTCCGCTGATGGAATGCATTTAATTAGAAGGTAGAATCCCCCAAACCTTACAATTTCAGACTTCTTTTATCGGACAGCCGGCCTAAAGAGATTTTGATTAAAATTATTTATTAATTATTCCCTTCCACTAATTTCACATCTCGCTCTTCTCCATCAACTCAAACCATCTTTGGGTTTTTTGCTCTATTTTTTCTTCAACATCTTTTAATATTAATGAGGTTTTGTCGACTTCTTCGCCGCTAAGATCCTTCAGGAATTCCTTCTGAATTTCTTCTTTTTTCTTTTCCAGTTTTGCGATTTCTTTTTCCAGCCTGCCGTATTCTTTCTGCTCGTTGTACGTCAGTTTAGATCCTGAAGAGTTCTTTTTCCAGTCATTTTTATCCTGTTTGGCTTCAGCTTTTTCTGTAGAAGTTTCGGTGTCCTGGGAAGCACTTTCCTCATAACTCCTGTAGTCGGTATAATTTCCGGGAAAATCTTCAACTTCAGCATCACCTTTAAAAACGAAAAGGTGGTCAACGATCTTATCCATAAAATACCTGTCGTGGGAAACCACAATTACGCAGCCTGGGAAATCAAGCAGAAAACTCTCCAGTACATTTAGAGTCACGATATCAAGGTCGTTTGTAGGCTCATCCAGGATCAGGAAGTTAGGATTCTGAATAAGGACCGTACATAAATAAAGTCGCTTTTTCTCACCTCCACTAAGTTTCTCCACAAAATCGTACTGCTTCTTGCGATCAAACAGAAAGCGTTCCAGCAGTTGTTGTGCCGAAATCTGTTTCCCTTTCTTTAGCGGAATAAAATCCCCGAACTCTCGAATAACTTCAATAACTTTTTGTCCGGGTTTGATTTTTATGCCACGCTGAGTGTAATATCCGAATTTGATGGTATCGCCAATGACGACTTTACCGGAATCTGGTTCCATCTCGCCGGTAAGGATATTTAAGAAAGTGGATTTTCCGGTACCATTCTTTCCGATAATTCCCAGGCGCTCACCACGCTGAAAATTATAATCCAGATTTTTGAAAAGTTGTTTTCCGCCGAGTTCCTTAGAAAGATTATGGATTTCCGCAATTTTACTTCCCATCCTCTCCATGTTAATTTCGAGCTGAACAGTGTGATCATTCCTGCGCTTGCTGGCTTTTTCCTTTATTTCATGGAAATCATCAATCCGCGACTTGGATTTAGTGGTACGGGCTTTTGGTTGCCTGCGCATCCAGTCCAATTCCTTCTTGAAAAGCTGCTTGGCTTTATCGGTATTCGTTTGTTCCTGTTCTATCCTGGATTCTTTTTTGTCCAGGTAATAGGAGTAATTTCCTTTATAGGTATAAAGTTGCCCGTCTTCCAGTTCCACAATTTCATTGCAAACCCTTTCCAGGAAATAACGGTCGTGAGTAACCATGAAAATCGTAAAATTCTCCTTCTTAAAATAAGCTTCCAGCCACTCGATCATATCCAGATCCAGGTGGTTGGTAGGCTCATCCATGATAATAAAATCAGGTTTATGAAGGAGCATATTTGCCAGGGCAAGCCTCTTTTTTTGCCCTCCCGAAAGGTATTTTACTTCTTTCGAAAGATCTTCAAGTTTTAGTTTAGAAAGAATTTGCTTGTACTGAGTTTCGAAATCCCAGGCCTGGGCAGCGTCCATTTCTTCAAAAGCCTTTTGATAAGCATCTGCGTCTTCAGGATTTTTCAGGGCCTTTTCATAGCGCTCAATAATCCGCAGGGTTTCATTTTCTGAAGAAAAAATAGTTTGTTCTACAGTTAAATGCGGATCAAGATCTGGTTCCTGCGGAAGAAATGCCGTAGTAATATCCTTACGGTACACCACCTGGCCATCGTCAGGCGAATCGAATCCTGCAAGGATGTTGAGAAGGGAAGTTTTTCCCGTTCCGTTTTTGGCGACAAAGCCTACTTTTTGACCTTCATTAATTCCGAAGGAAATTCCTTCAAAAAGTCGGCGTTCGCCGTATGATTTTGATATGTTTTCAACTGAAAGATAATTCACGTAATATATTTTGATGTAAAATTAAATTGATTAGTCGGAAATCCTGTCAATAAACGAATAATTTAATTTTTTAGTTTGGTTTAGAGGCAAATTGGTTAGTCAAGAGTCTGTAATTAGTGAAAAATTTTAAAAAAAACGAAAGAGTAAGATCAAAGAAAAGCTGAACCTGGATTCAAGAAGCAAGAACCATGACTCTATAGATAAAATTTTTTTCTTAAAACCTCAATCTGGCCCTTTTCGGAGAACCAAATATAATAGGCACGTGTGGACTCTGTATATCGAAAATTGCCATTTCTGGGCTTTGACTTATATGGGAGCAAAAAAGAAGTAGAAAGTCATTCAAACTCTCCACTTCGGAAAGCGATAATTGCCATTTTCAGGCTTTGACTTTTTCGGAGGGTAAAATCGAAAAGTGATTCAAATTCTTCACTTTTCATTTTTTATTTTTCTTTTCCCCCTTTTTCTTCTGTGACTTCTTTTTTCAAGACTAATTACTTAATTATCAAATCACGCTATTAAAATGTTAATTCCGAAGTTAAAGAATTTATACTTTTGTTATTAGCTCACAAAGCCTATATTTGTTAATTATTTGTGAATGCTAATATGAAGATTAAAGGCCTGCTTTTCCTTTTAGCGATGATACTTTCCTTTTCGTCGTGTATTTCTACTAAAAAATTGAGTTACCTTCAGGAAAATCCTGATGCTGTAGATAGTGTGATAGATGTGCAAAGATTAAAGAAGCCTTACAGAATCCAGATTGGCGATCTTTTAAGCATCCGTGTGAAAGCTTTGGATCAGGAGCTGGTTGGGATGTTTAATCCTATTGATGAAGCCAGTTTAAATGCAACTACCGAGGAGCGCGTTTATTTTGATGGGTTTACCGTAGATGATCATGGAAATATTAGAGTTCCAACTTTGGGTGAGCTAAACGTTTTGGGTTATACAGTAGATGAAGTACGGGAAATGGTAGAAAAGGAACTGCTGGAAAGATATTTTAGGGATGAGGCAAATTTATTTGTAACCGTTAAGCTTGCGGGAATCCGTTATACCACTTTGGGGGAAATCGGTTCCGGTAGTCAGGTGATTTACAAAGAGCAGGTAACGATCATAGAAGCAATTGCAAATGCAGGCGGAATAACCGATGTGGGAGACCGCGCCAAAGTGAAAATAGTTAGACAATATCCGCAGGGTGAGGAAATTCATATGATAGATGTTACCAGTATAGAAGCCACTTCCAGCCCATATTATTACATTCAGCCTAACGATGTTATTATTGTGAATCCGCTGCCACAAAAGGCGCTGGGATTTGGTACTACGGGACTGGAATCTTTCAGGACCATAGCTACATTTTTTACCTTAATTACTTCAGTAGTATTGATTTTTACCAGATAGAATGGCACATGAAGATGATCACATATCAGACGTAGGTTCAACCTTCGATTTTAAAGGTTTTGTTCTAAAAGTTATAAGCTACTGGAAGTTAATATTACTTTCTGTAGCGATAAGTTTTGCAGTTGCATACTACAACAACGTAAGGAAACTCCCTGTCTACAGGATGGACAATAGTATTAGTATTAAGGACGATCAAAACCCTTTTTTTACATCAAATACCAGTCTTACTTTTAACTGGGGAGGAACCTCAGATAAGGTAAATACTGCAGTCACTATTTTAAGATCCAGGTCCCATAATGAGGAGGTGGTGGAGCGGCTTCAGTTTTATGTGCAGTACCTGGAAGACGGCGAATATCAGCGGGTGGATGCCTACGGAAAAGCTCCCTTTGAAATCCTGGTGGATACCACTGCTTACCAGGGATTGAATACAAATTTTACAGTTACTTTTCAGGATTCTGTGAATTTTTTAATTGAAGCAGATTTGCCTGAAAATATAGCTGCACAAAATTTCAGGACAAAAGAGAAAAAATCTATTGCCGTTAATAATTCAGAATTCTCTCAGAATTTCAGGGTGGGGGAACCTGTAAATCTTCCGTTTTTTAGTGGAATTGTTACACGGACAGATCATGCACTTCAGGCAGGAAAACCTTTTTACGTTAGTTTTCTGAATTTCGATTCCGCAGTTGGTAAATACAGATCGGTAAATGTCGCAACAGACCAGAACGGATCTTCGGTTTTACGATTAAGCCAAACGGGGTTCAACAAAGCCAGACTGGTAGATTACCTAAACGGATCTGTGACCGTGCTTAGTGAAAATATGCTGGCGCGGAAGAACCTTTTTGCTACAAATACTATTCGGTTTATAGACAGTAGTCTCGCTGTAAAATCCCGGGAGCTGCAGGTTGTGGAGAATGAACTGAATAGTTTTAGAAACAAAAATTCTATTCTCGATATTTCTGCGGAAAGTAGTGAAATTTCAAATAAACTTTCCACTCTGGATGTGCGGAAAGAAGATATTAGAAGACAACTGGCCTATTACGAAACACTTAATACTTACCTGGAAACCCGGAGTGATTATTCCAGCGTTCCGGCACCTTCTGTAGCGGGAATCAGTGAAAGCAGTATCGTTAGCGGAGTGGGAAGAATTGTGGAGTTGGCAGAGGAACGTAGTAATTATCAATATTCTTTAAAAGAGGGCTCTCCTGTTTTTTCTGATATCGACCGCCAGATTAATTCTGTGAAATCTATTCTTCTGGAAAATATTGGTTCCTCCCGCGGACTTTTAAGCGGAGAATTGTCTGATATCAACAGGCAGATCGCCAGTTTTGAAGCTGAAATTAAAAAGCTACCGCAGGAAGAGCAGGATCTTCTGAAGATTCAGCGTAAATACAGTATCAGCGAAAAGACTTACAATCTCTTTTTGGAGAAGCGTAGTGAAGCCGGACTTGTAAAAGCGGCGAATGTTAGCGATGTAATGGTTATTGATAAAGCTAAGGATACCGGTGGTGGGCAAATTGGCCCCAATACGCAGCTTAATTATGTAATGGCGGTAATGGTCGGCGGGGTTATTCCGTTAACCTTCGTTTTCCTGTTGGTTTTTCTGAATACAAATATTCTTAATGCGCAGGAGGTTTCACGCCTGTCCCCCGTGCCTATTCTGGGGCTAATTGGGAAAAGTAAGCTGGACAGTAACCTTGCAGTTTTTAGTAGTCCGAAATCTTCAGTCGCAGAAAGTTTCAGGGGAATTCGTTCCAGCCTGCAGTTTATGTATAAAAAACAAGGCGTAACAGGTTCCAAAACATTGCTGGTGACTTCTTCTGTTTCGGGAGAAGGAAAAACCTTCTGCGCGATGAACCTGGCGACGGTGTTTGCAATGAGTGACAAAAAAACCGTATTGGTAGGGGTCGATTTAAGGAAGCCGAAAATTTTTGATGATTTTAAGCTGAATAACGAATTGGGTATTGTGAATTACCTGATCTCTGAAGCTACTTCCGAACAGATAATTCAGAAAAGTGAGATAAAAAATCTGGATGTTATTACGGCGGGACCTGTACCTCCAAACCCTTCAGAATTGCTGCTTACAGAACAAATGGATAAGTTGATGGAGGAGTTGCGGCAAAAATATGACTATATCATCCTGGATTCTCCGCCTATCGGAATGGTGGCCGATGCGCTCAACCTGGTAAAATATGCCGATGCCACCTTATACCTCATCAGGCAGGACTACACTAAACGCGGAATGCTGGAAACCATAAACGAAAAATATCAAAAAGGAGAACTAAAAAATATCAGTTTTGTACTGAACCATTTCGTGCACCGCGCCAAATACGGTTATGGCTACGGCTATGGTTACGGCTATGGTTACGGCTACGGCTATAATCGTTATGCTAAGGGCTACTACGGGGAAGCACCATCCAAGCTATCCCAGATGAAGAAAAGCTGGAAGAAATTTATGAGGAATTTTGAGTGATCTTTAGTGAATGGTGAATGGTGAATGGTGAGTAGTGAATAGCGAATACCTGCGACATTTGCGGGAGAAATTGAAGTACGAATTACGAGGTGGGAAGTACGAAATTTTATATTGTCAATAATTGTCATTTCTCAGGTTAAACTTTTTTGGAGGAAACAATAAACTTACACTTAGGTGTTATGGATCATAAGGAACTGGATGTTTGGAAGAAAAGCATTGATTTAGTGGAAGTTATTTATAAAGTTTCAACTAAATTTCCATCTTCTGAAATGTACGGATTAACTAATCAGATCAGGCGTGCTTCGGTTTCTGTGCCCTCAAATATAGCTGAAGGAGCTGGTAGGAACAGTGATAAGGAATTACTATATTTTCTGAATGTGGCGTTAGGATCACTTGCGGAAGTTGAAACACAGATAGAAATCGCCCTGCGACTCGGTTTTATATCTGATGGGGATACTGTATTTAAAAATATCACCGAAGTTCGAAAATTGATCATTGGCTTCAGAAATTATCTTAAGAAAAAAACTAATCACTAATCACCATTCACTAAAAAGATGAGCAAAGCGAAGACCCTTTTTACCTATTCACCATTCACTAATCACGACTCACTATAACATGAGCGAAGCAAATAACGACTGGCTCTACGAAATCACCCCAAAGCGGAAGCTGATCGACCTTAATTTTAAGGAGATCTGGCGGTACCGTGATCTGTTGGTATTATTTGTGAAGCGGGATATTGTAACCGTGTATAAACAAACAATTCTGGGGCCGTTGTGGTATTTTATTCAGCCTCTTTTTACTTCAGTTATTTTTACGCTGGTATTTAATAATATAGCGGATATCCCTACCGGAAATGTTCCTCCTTTTCTTTTTAATTTAACCGGGATCACGGCTTGGAACTATTTTAACCAATGCCTTAGCGGAACTTCAAATACTTTTACTGCAAATGCAGGGATTTTTGGAAAAGTATATTTTCCAAGAGTGATAATGCCTTTAAAAACAGTGATTTCTAATTTGTTTAAATTTGGAATTCAGTTGATTATACTAATCATTTTTTATTGCTATTATTTATTCCAAGGGGCCGAGCTAAGTCCAAATGCTAATATTGCGTTATTCCCTGTATATCTTTTAATGATGGCTTTATTTGGACTTGGGGCAGGCATGACGATCTCCGCATTAACCACAAAATATCGTGATCTCACGGTTTTAGTAGGTTTCGCAACTACCTTGTTAATGTATATTTCGGCAGTGCCATATCCTTTAAGTGAAGTTTCTGAAAAAATGCCGGATTGGGCCTGGCTGGTAAAATACAACCCACTTACGCAAATCATTGAAGGTTTTAGGTATATAATGTTGGACACTGGAACCTTTACCTGGGCAGGATTTTTATATACACTTACAATTTCGGTGATTATGTTTTTACTGGGTTTAATTATTTTTAATAGGACAGAGAAGACGTTTATCGATACGGTGTAAAGCCAAATTCAGCAAATTAATCACTAATAAAACTTAATGAAAAAAGGTTTAAAAAACATTATTAACCTATTTCTGCAGCCTTTCAGGTTAAAGTTGGTTAAGGAAAATGTATTAATTGAGCATATCGGAAATAAGGATTATGCAAAAGAATATAAGTTTATTTTAAATTACCCCTCGAAAAATGCCTCTGATTATTTATTTTATAAAAAACTTTCTAGATCTCAAATTAAACAAGATCTATTTGTCCTAATGGAGCTGGATTTTAAACGGAATGGTTATTTCGTGGAATTTGGTGCTACAGATGGCTTGTCGTTTAGTAATTCCTTTATATTGGAAAATGAATTCGGCTGGAACGGGATATTAGCAGAACCAGCAAAATGTTGGCATTCGGAATTGTTAAAAAATAGGGGTTGCTTTATAGAAAAAGACTGTATTTGGAGTGAATCTGGAAAAGAATTCAGCTTCAATGAAACTGAAAAAGCTGAATTATCGACTATTTCAGGAATTGAAATTGAAGATAATCATGGACCTCTTCGAAATAAAGGAAAGAAATATAATATTACTACTATTTCTTTAATAGACTTACTAGATAAATACAATGCACCTCCTATCATAGATTACATTTCCATAGACACAGAAGGAAGTGAATATCAAATCTTACAATCCTTTAATTTTAAAAAATATAAATTTAGAGTAATAAGTGTGGAACATAATTATTCTCCAGTACGGGAAAAAATTTATAATTTATTAATAGAAAATGGATACTGTAGGGTTCATACAGAATTTTCATTATTTCATGATTGGTATAGACTGAAAGAGGAGATGCGAGTGTAAAGAGGGAAATTCTATATAGCTGTGAAGGGTCTATAAATTGTTCAGTTTCAAAATATAAAAATGAAAATAGCTTATTTAATTACTGCTTTCGGGAACTACCATCACTTAAGAAGGTTGCTTAAAGCTCTAAGTGATGAAACAAAGCCTTCCTTCTATTTGCATATAGACAAGAAAAGTCCTCTTCCTGAAAATTTAAATGATATTGAAAATCTTTTTTTTATCAAAAGAAGAAAAGTTTGGTGGGGTGGCTGGTCCCATTTGGATGCTATACTTTCTCTAATGAAAGAAGCTTCAAAATCTTCCTTCGATTATTACGTTTTGCTTAGTGGTGCTGACTATCCTATACGGCCGAATTCATTTTTATATAAAAAACTACAAGAAGGTGGAGAGTACATTAATATAATTGAGGGTTTCCAAAGTCATAAACCTGAAAAACGTATAAAATATTATTACTTTGATTGTTTCGACAGGCGAGATTTATATAGTTATAAAACTAAATTATTTTTGACTTTAGAAAATAGTATGAGGAAAGTATTTATCAAAAAAAAGTATCCATTTGATAAAATATATCATGGTTCAACTTGGTGGGCTCTTAGTCATTTTTCAGTACAATATATTTTAAAAGTTATCGAAAGCAATTCTTTATTGATCCGATTTTTTAAAACTAGTTGGTGTCCGGAGGAATCTTTAATACCAACAATTTTAGGAAATGCTCCTTTAAACTTAAAATTTAAAAATAATCTCACATACACAGATTGGAATTGTTACCCTCCACCGGCAATCATTAATAAAAACCATCTAGATTTATTTTCTAAGGAACATTCATTTACCAGCGTTTACGGTAATTATCATCCTTTTTTTGCCAGGAAATTTAATGATGATTCTAACGAGGTAATTAGGGAAATAGATCTAAAGTTAAGATAGAAGTTATGGACAGAACAACTCTTATTCAGCATTTGATTGATAAAAACCAATACAGTAATTATTTGGAAATTGGCGTCTTTAAAGGTGCTACATTTTTTAAAGTTAAATGTAAGAATAAAATAGCTGTAGATCCCTTTTTCCAGTTTAGTAGATTAGAAAAACTAAAGTGGTATTTTAAAAATCCTGGAAATTTTAAAAACAGATATTTTGAATTAAAAAGCGATGATTTTTTTCATGAAGAAATGAAAACGAATAACCATTTAAATCCTGATATCGTATTTATTGATGGTTTGCATACATATGAAGCAAGTTTAAGAGATGTATTAAACTCTTTGACATATTTAAGTGAAAAGGGAACTATAGTGATGCACGACTGTTTCCCCCCAAATAGTGCCGCAGCATATCCTGCAGATTCATATCAACATGCCAGGAGTTTAAAATTAGAAGGTTGGACAGGGGAATGGTGTGGTGATGTTTGGAAAACCATAGTGTACTTAAAGAAAAGATATAGTAAGGAATTAGATATCCAGGTTTTAAATAGCGATTACGGTTTGGGAGTTATTAATTTTAGAGAAATAAGTAAATTAAATCTAGAAAAAGATGGAGCGCTTTTTGAAGAAATTGATAACTTAACCTTTGACAATCTTAGATGTAATCCCCAAAGTAGAATAGGATTAAAGGACCCTAAAGAATTTAAAAGCTTTATTGATAAAAAGAAATAAGAATGGGAGGTGTGATTTTAAAGGCAGAGAATCTCTCAAAACAATATCGTCTTGGTAATGTAGGTACGGGAAGCTTACAGCATGATTTAAATCGTTGGTGGCATAAGCTTCGTGGCAAAGAAAATCCTTATTTAAAAGTAGGAGGCGTGAACGACAGAAGTGCCACCGCCACCGAAGATTATGTATGGGCGTTACGCGATATAAATTTTGAGGTGAAGCAAGGAGAAGTTTTAGGGATAATAGGAAAAAATGGCGCAGGAAAATCTACTTTATTAAAAATTCTTTCCCGGGTGACGGCGCCTACCACCGGTAGTATAAAAACCAAAGGTAGAATTGCATCTTTACTGGAAGTGGGAACGGGGTTTCATGGGGAACTTACCGGAAGGGAAAATATCTTTATGAACGGTGCTGTTTTAGGAATGAGTAGAGCTGAGATTAAAAGTAAACTGGATGAGATCATCGCTTTCTCTGGTTGTGAAAAATATATAGATACCCCAGTAAAACGCTATAGCAGCGGGATGACTGTTAGACTTGGTTTCGCAGTTGCGGCCCACCTGGAACCCGAAATTTTAGTGGTTGATGAGGTGTTAGCCGTTGGTGATGCTGAATTTCAGAAAAAAGCCATTGGTAAAATGCAAGACCTTTCTACTGGAGAGGGTAGAACAGTGCTTTTTGTTAGTCATAATATGGCGAGCATTAAAAATTTATGTTCCCGTGGGGTGCTAATTAGAAATGGATTTTTAAGTGTTGATGGGTCGGTAGATCAAGTGATTGATAATTATTTAGAAAGTAATCAGAGATCGCAGGATTTTATAGATTTAGCAGAGGTAGATAGAAAAGGAACTGGAGAGGTGAAATTAAGGAATGCCGCCGTTTACGGAGCAGAAAGAAAATTACTACCTAAGAGTGGCGGGCCATTGAATATAGAATTACACTTTTATAATCCTTTAAATTACCTAGAGCAAGATATCGTGATTGAGTTTAGGATTGATGATAATGTCGGTCAAAGATTAATTTGGGGTAGCTCTAATATGGCTGGAAAATGCATTAATGGAATTCTAAAAAACTTAACCATTCAAATGGAAAATTGTATTTTAAATCAAGGAAGTTATTTAATGACAATTCATATCAAAGCTAAAGGTGTAGTGAGTGATTGGATTCAGAATGCGTTTAGTTTTAATGTGGAAGCAGGAATGTTCTACTCAACAGGAATTGAGGTGCCAGTTAGTCAGAGTAGAATTTTAGCCAATTTTGATTATAAATTCAATGATAAGGAAATTAAAAAATAAAATAAAAGAGATCGTTGATATCAGGTTTCGGCTTTTAAGAGACCAGCAGCATCAAAATCATCAGGATTTACTGTATCATCATCAGGTCCTATTTAATCATAGTCAGCTTAAGCAGCTTTTTCATGAGGATTCTTTTATATCATTTTCCGCGTGGGCAATTTCGCCAAGCACAATTCTTCATGTTCTTAATGATATCACTATTAACAACCGTAAATATATTATTGAACTCGGTTCGGGAGCTTCCACCTTTTATATAGCAAAATTATTAAAGGTACTCAATTCAGATGCTATTTTTTATACTGTGGAATCCGATGAAAAATGGGCCAAAGAATTGAAGAGACAGCTCCAATTATATGACATTTTTGATAGAGTAAATATAATAATTGCTCCTCTTGTTGAAGTTCCTAATAATTATTCTTTCCGCGAACAGGATACTTGGTATGATACTCAAGTTCTAGAAGATAATCTTACGAGTAAGGAAGAAATTGATTTGGTTCTGGTAGATGGACCTTTTGGTGGCAGTACCCCTTATGCTAGGTATTCTGCAATTCCCTTTTTAAAAAGTCGTATTGCAAGAGAAGCCAGTATTTTTTTGGACGATGTACAAAGGCCTGATGAAGCAGAGATATTAAAAGAATGGGAGAAAGTGTTAAAGAGGACATCAAAAATTCACGAGAGATATGGTTTTTTTACCAGCCAAAGAACTTTTGATGTCAGTCCTTTCCAAATATAAAAACCTATTATTAAATAATCATTTTTGAATCTTTTAGTTTCCATAATTATTCCCTCCTACAACCGGGCTTCTCTTATTGGGGAAACCTTGGAATCTGTGATTGCACAAACTTATCTAAAATGGGAGTGTATAGTTGTTGATGATGGTTCCAATGATTATATTTTGGAATTAATGGAATTTTATTGTATTAAAGACCCCAGAATTAAATTTTATACCAAGCCTGATCATCTTCCAACAGGAGCAAACTCCTCCAGAAATTATGGCTTCCAAAAAAGTAAAGGTGATTACATCCAATGGTTAGATTCAGATGATCTGCTTTCTTTTAATAAAATAGAAGAGCAGATTTCCTTGTTAGATGGTAATATCTTAACCTTATTAACTTGTAAATGGACAAGATTTTCAAATCGGGAAAAAGAAAGTGGTTTTGAAGATTTAAAAATTTATAAGGATTTTTCCTCTTCATACTCTTTTTTAGAAGCCCTGGCAGATTCTTTTGGATACCTCCCCCCTCACGCTTATTTGATGCATCGCCACCTTATTTTAAAAGCAGGCCCTTGGTTAGAATCTCTTTTAATGAATCAGGATGGAGAATTTATGGTAAGGATAATTTCTAACGCTAAGAAAATTAAACATTCTGAAGAGGGAATAGTGTATTATAGACGTAGTATTGAAGGAAATACGAGTTCTTATGATTCAATAAAAAAAGTAGAAGATCTAATAAATAGCTGGAAACTTATAGAATCCTATCTTAAAATACAGTATAAAGAGGATAGTATCTATTTTGTAACAAGAGCAAAAGAAAGGATATTCCAAAATTTAGAAAACACCTATCCTTTTCTAATTGGTAAACATGAAAACTTTTTTGATGTGAATATTCACAAGAAAACGAAGAAACAGACGATATTCGAGAAATTAAAAATTAAATGGGTGCAGTTTAAAAAAAATACACAAAACAAGATGCAGTAGATGAATGATTCAAAAATACTTTTTTCTATAATTGTCCCGACTTTTAATCGAGCTGATATAATTAAGGAAGCCATAAAGAGCGTTTTAGAACAATCATATGATAATTGGGAGTGTCTTGTTATTGATGATGGTTCTACTGATGGTACTGAAAGAATCATTAATTCATTTAAAGATTCTCGCATTAAATATTACTACAAGAGCCATGAAGAAAGAAGTAAGGCAAGAAACTTCGGAATTGCGATAGCCGAAGGAGAATACATCTGTTTTTTAGATAGTGATGATATTTATTTCCCAAACCATTTAGTCGCACTTCTAGAGAAAATAAATAAAGTGAATTTTGTTATAGGAATTTTTCATACTGAATTAAATATTTGTCAGAAGCAATCAATACATCATGAAAAATGGTTTGAAAATCTAAACAATAAACAAGTTGCAAATTTTATTCTTCAAGGTAAGTCTTTATATATTAATGCAATTTGTGTGTCAAGGGAAGCGTTCAACTATAACAAATTTCCTGATCAATTTTCTTATTGGGAGGATCAACATCTGTGGTTAAGGCTTTTAATCAAGTTTCCTTTTTTTTCTGTAAACCAAGTTACTACCCAATGGAATATAACCGGTAGTAGTTCAGTTAATACAAACTTTCAAGAAAAGCCACTAAAAAAAATGGAAAGTTATCTAAGATGCATTACTGATGTAGAAGAAAAAAAGGAAATTACAGCATGTAGGTTTCTTGCTAAAGAAGATTTTAAGAATTTAAAACGAGAGAAAGCTTCTAAATACATTCGTCATAGTATTTATAAAGGAAAATATCTGTTTGCTATTCGGCAGTATATTATTTGCTTAAAATTTCTGGGTTTATTGGACATTTCTTCAGCCGTTGTTAAAATTGTTCATGAGAAATACAAGCTTTAAATTGAAAAGTATGAAAGAGAATCGTATTGCGATTATTTCTCCGGTTGATGACGCCTATTCTGAAACTTTTATTCAGGCACATAAAAATTTATTAAAAGGGAAAGTGTACTTTTATTATGGTACTTTAGCTAAACAAAAGCTAAGTGGCTTTGGTATACTTGAAAATACCTGGAAAAAGCCTTTCTATAAAATTCAAAGAAATTTTTTTCAAAAAAATTATAGTTGGTATTACCAACAAATTCTTCTTGATTCCTTCAAACAAAATAAAATTGACGTAGTGTTAGCTGAATATGGCAATACCATTGGACCTTACTTGCCAGTTCTCAGGAAATTAAATTTACCATTGATAGTTCATTTTCACGGTTATGATGCTTCCATATTAGAAGTAATTGAAATAAATAAAAGTTATAAAGATATATTTGAATATGCTAGCTTTATAATTGTTGTCTCTAGAAAAATGGAGGAGGACATCCTGCGCCTGGGGTGTCCTAGAGCTAAATTAATATATAATGTATATGGTCCAAATGATTTATTTTTCAATAATCAACCGGATTTCCTAAATCTTCAGTTTTTTGCTGCAGGAAGGTTTGTTGACAAAAAGGCGCCCCATTATACTATTCTTGCTTTTCAAAAGGTAATAAAGGAATTTCCTAAAGCAAAACTTATAATGGCAGGTGATGGCCCTTTAATTTATTCTTGTAAGAATCTGGTCAGGTTTCTGGGTTTAGAAAAGAATGTTCTATTTGTGGGTGTTTTAGATCAAAAGAAAATGTCAAAATATTTAGAAAAGTCTTTAGCCTTCGTCCAGCATTCTGTAAGAACTGAATATGGGGATATGGAAGGAACTCCTTTAACTATTCTGGAGGCATCAGCAGCAGCTTTACCAGTAATTTCCACGCGCCATGGAGGAATTGTGGATATAATAAAGGAAAATAAAAGCGGATTTTTAGTAAATGAACATGATGTAGAAGGAATGGCGAAATCTATGAGAAAACTCCTCTGTAATAATAAGTTGGCCAAAGAAATGGGGGAAAAAGGAAGAGGCATAATAAAAAATTCCTTTACATTGTCAAGACATATTTCAGTGTTGAATGATTTACTTTACGAAGTAAAGAAACAAGATAAAAGCATAAAATAATAGCTCTTAGTAGAATTATACAATGCCGCAATTGGAACCCTTAATATCTATAATCATACCTACTTTTAATAGGTGTGAAATGATAGGCCAAACGTTAGATTCCATTTTAGCCCAGACTAATCAGAGGTGGGAATGTTTTGTTATTGATGATGGTTCTACCGATAACACTGAACAACTTATGAGTTTTTATTGTGGAATCGATTCCAGAATTAAATATTATACTCGCCCAGAAGATATGGCTTCAGGCGCAAACGCGTGCAGGAATTATGGTATAGATGTTAGTCAAGGGGATTATATTAAATTTTTTGATAGTGATGATTTGATGTTTCCATCTCTACTAGCTGAAGAAATAAAAATTATTGAGAATCAAGGTGAGGTAAATATTATTTCCTGTGGGTTTGAGAAATTCACAGATAAAGAAATGAATAGCCCTAGATCCTATAATGTGAATTTAACGGACGATATTTTAAAGGATTTTTGTTTCGGTAATCTGGTGTTGAACACGCCGTCCCTTTTGTATTCTCGGGAAATTATTGGGAATACCAGATTTGATGAGAAATTATGTAGAGCTCAGGATTTAGATTTCGGGTTTAAAATTTTAATTAAGAACCAGATGAAACATATTCCATTAAACAAGGTTCAGGTGAAAGTGCGAGTTCATCAACTTTCGATAAGTGGAAACTATTTAAACCGTATTACTTCAGAAGCATTATTGTCGGAATTAAAAGTTAGGAAGGATATAGCAGAATTTCTATTTAAAAAAAGGAGTGAAAAAGAAGCCCAACAATCCATTTTATATTATTTCTTAGTTTATAGACAGATGTTATTATCAAAGAGATATAAACTATTTTTTTATAATCTTTCTAAGCATCGTTCTTTTTGTAGAAGGTTGAAATGGAAATTACTTCTTATAGGTCTAGTTTTTGTTTTAACTGGAAGAGGGGAGACAAAATTCTCAAATGAGGTAAAGTTAACCTTGTATTAATATGACAAGTTCACCAAGTCTTAAAATTAATTTTGCTGATTTTTGGGCGACATTTGATAAGAAAAACAATTTATTTTATAGAATTCTTTCGGAAAAATATGAGGTTATAATAAGTGAGGATCCGGATATACTTTTTTATTCCTGTTATGGTTGGGAGTATCTAAAATTTAATTGCATTAGAATATTTTATACCGCTGAGAATAAAAAACTGGATTTCACAGCTGCTGATTTTGGTATTTCTTTTGAATTTTTAGACAGAAAAAATCATTATCGTTTTCCCTTTTACGCTTATAGGATTTTGAGTTCTAATAACTTGGATAAGTTATGTCAAAAATTTACCGAGCAGGAAGCTGAAAGGCAGTGGGAACAAAAGAAAAGGTTTTGTTGTATGGTAGTTTCCAATCCGGGTGCAAAAAAAAGAATAGAATTTTTTCAAAATCTAAATAATTTAAAAAAGGTAGATTCAGGAGGAGGTACATTAAATAACATCGGAGGTCGCATAAGTAATAAGTTAGAGTTCATTTCAAAATATAAGTTTGTACTTGCATTTGAAAACGAATCTTTTCCAGGCTATTTAACAGAAAAACTCGTGGATGGAATCTTAGCTGGAGGTATTCCTGTTTATTGGGGGGATCCGTTAGTTGGTAATGTTTTTAATGTTGAGAGATTTATTCATTATAGACCAGGAGAGAACGAAGAAGATATTTTTGCTACTATATTTAATATGGAAAAGGACAAGGAAAAGTATATGGAGATTTTGAGGAAACCTGTCTTCAGGAATAATACAATTCCCGATGTCCTTGAGATAGATAATTTGAGTCAATTTCTGTTTTACTGCATTTCAGAAAGCAAAAATAGGAAACCGGTGGCAAAAACTGCAAAAAAGTATTTACACCAGCTAAATATCAAGAAAAGAAAACTTCAAAAGAAACTGATCTTCTTGAATCGAAGATTAAACTTTCTTCAAAAGATAAAGAAGAACTTTATAGGTTAAAAGTAAAATGGGAAATAAAATAAGTATTATCCTTCCGACTCTTAACCGTGTTCATCTTATTGGAGAAATGCTCGATTCTGTCTTAAAGCAAACATTCGAAAATTGGGAGTGCCTCATCATTGATGATGGTAGTACTGACAACACAAAAGAAATTGTCCACTCATATACTGAAAAAGAGAAGCGATTCAAGTATCTACAAAGGTCTGATTCTCATCAAAAGGGACTTCCTGGTGCGAGAAATTATGGTTTGGAATGTGCCAAAGGAAAATACATCATATTCTTTGATGATGACGATATTGCCCACCCACAAAATCTTGAAGTATGTCAAAGATTATTGGAGAATACAGGAGCTGATTTTTGCCATTATAAGAAGCAGTCTTTTGCCGAATCTATTCCTTTGGTTGGGCAAATTCCTGATCCCGTGAACTGCTATGGCATTGGCCCCGCACAGATTGAGCAGGTGGTAATGAACGAGATTGCCCTTGCTTCCTGTACCGTGATGTGGAAAAAGGAATGTTTTGCTAGTATCAGATTCAATGAATCCTTGAGTTATGCGGAGGAGTGGGAGTGTTATATAAAAATTTTGTTGGAAGGCTATGAAGGTGTTGGCATTGATGAGGTTTTGTACTATAATAGAAAACACCCGGAGTCCAATACCGGGGAGTTTTGGCTGGGGAATGAGGGAAGAAAAGCTTCTCAGGTGAAAGCTGTCAAATTAATAATTAAAAATTTGAAGCAAAAAAGACTCCTTTCCGGAAGGTTAATTCGCTATTTTGTGCAAATGGGAATATTTCTGAAAGAAAAATCAATAGTGGATTATGTTCTGGAAATATCGTACGTCAATATTTTAATCCGTGCAAAATATCGAATGCTCTATAAATTTTATCCAATCTTCGTTATTGGTCATCGCACAAAAAAACTTATTAAAAAGAATCTATCTTGAAACTCCTCCTTTGTTTTGGTACCCGCCCTGAAGCCATAAAAATGGCGCCGGTAATTCATGAGCTTAAGAAGGAAAAAATGCCTTTTAAGGTTTGTGTAACTGCACAGCATCGGGAAATGCTAGATCAAGTCTTGGATTTTTTTGAAATAACTCCGGATTATGATCTTGATCTAATGAAATCCGGACAAACCCTTAATGGTTTAAGTGCGTCTATTCTTAGCGGGATGGATGAGGTATTTGATGATTGGCTTCGACAAGCTCAGTCTGACGTGGAGATGGTACTGGTACATGGAGATACTACTACTGCCTCTATGATTGCCCAGGCAGCTTTTCACAGGCAGATAAAAGTAGGACACGTGGAAGCGGGATTACGTACCTACAACAAAACTTCCCCATTTCCTGAAGAGATCAACCGGCAGCTGATAAGTAGAATTGCAGACATTTATTTTACTCCGACGGAGAAAGCAAATGCAAATCTTTTAAAAGAAAAGATTCCGGCAGAGCAAATAGTATTGACAGGGAACACTGTGGTAGATGCACTATATTGGGCGAGAGGAAAATTTGCGGAAAAAGAGCTTACTCAGGAAATTATCGAGCTAAAATCTCGATTAAATGATGATAAAAAGCTGATCCTTGTTACCGGTCACCGTCGGGAAAATTTCGGGAAAGGTCTGGAAGAGATAGGAGAAGCGCTGCTCGAATTATCTTTAAATGATGATTTTGAAATAATTTATCCGGTGCACCTTAATCCTAATGTTAAAAATCCGGTGAATGAGCTGCTCGGAAATAAACCAAACATTCACCTGGTGGCACCAGTCGCTTATCCAACCATGCTATGGTTGATGCAAAGAGCTGAAGTAATTATTTCGGATTCGGGGGGAATCCAGGAAGAAGCTCCTGCTTTTGGAAAACCCGTTCTGGTCACCCGTGAATTTTCTGAGCGAATGGAAGGAGTGGAAGCCGGGTTTTCTGTGCTTGTAGGAACAAACAAACAGAAAATTGTGGAGGAAACTATTCGCTTATTACAAAATCCTCCAGACCTAAAAAAAAAGCCGAATCCTTATGGTGATGGCAAGGCTGCGGAGAGGATTGTGGAAATTTTGAAGGATTTGTGTTAAATCAGAGATTGGGATTGCTTCAGTCGTGAAAAAACTCCTTCGCAATAATCCAAACGAAGATTCAAGTTAGGGATTGCTTCAGTCGCCAAAAACTCCTTCGCAATGATTGAAACGAAGATTCGGGTAAGGGGCTCCTTCGCAATGTTTGAGACTAAGATTAGGTACAGGGATTGCTTCAGTCGCGAAAATGCTCCTTCGCAATGACCCCAACGGAGAACTGACATAATTCACTTTAAATCTTTATTTTCGCTTTAAATCCATTAACAGTGCCCCAAAAAAAGAAAATTCTGATTGTTGCTGAATCCATTGACGTGGAGGATAGTAGTGGTTCTAAAGCCAACGTGGGGCTTATTCTTAATTTAAAAGATGTCGGATTTGAGGTGTTGGTTTATCATTATACCCGAAAGGAAATTCAGCTGCCGGGAGTAAAATGTATTGCCATAAAAGAAAAAAGATCGAATGCAGTTTTCCTCTTAAGCAGGCTTCAGCGAAAACTTCAGCATGGATTGAAGATAAACCTGGCGAAACATCTGGAACCGAAATTTGGCTTTTCGTTTACTTTTTTTAATGATGTAAGAAGTATAGCGGCAGCTTTAAGAAAGGAGAAAGATTTTAGGCCGGATATCGTTTTGACTCTAAGTAAAGGAGCTAGTTTCAGACCTCACTATGCTTTGCTGAATACTCCAAATCTTCACGAAAAATGGATGGCTTATATCCATGATCCATACCCTTTTCACTATTATCCTGAACCGTATAATTGGTCTGAGCCCGGTTATGAACAGAAGATTAAGTTCTTTGCCCAAGTTTCACAGAAGTGCCGCTGGGCAGCTTTTCCGAGTCAGCTGCTAAAGGAATGGATGGAAGAGTTTTATCCTGCTTTTAAAGAGAAAGGTTTAGTAATTCCACATCAGATGAGGGAAGAAAATGAGCCATTAGAGGTGCCAGCGTATTTTGATCCTGAAAAATTCAACTTATTACACGCAGGAAACCTTATGAAACAAAGAGATCCCTTTCCTTTGATACAGGCTTTTCAAATTTTTCTAAATAAAAATCCGGATGCCGCATTTAAAACCCGGTTACTGCTGGTCGGTAGTGCATCTTATCATATTTCAGCTTTAAAGAAGAAGGAACAGGAAACAGAACAACTTGTGGTAAGTGATGGTTATGTTCCTTATGACCTGGTTCTTGAAATGCAGGAAAAAGCCTCTGCTAATATTATATTAGAGTCGGCTGCTGAAGTAAGTCCTTTTCTGCCGGGAAAATTTCCACATTGTGTTGCTGCCAACAAGCTTATTTTGCACCTGGGGCCGGAGAAAAGCGAAGTGAGAAGATTACTTGGATCCGACTATGAGTATTATGCTGAAGCTAATGATGTAGAAATGATATCTGCAAAACTGGAACAGCTATATGTAAAATGGAAAGCCGATCCTGAATCTTTGCAGTTAAATAGAGAGGATCTGCATTCGTATCTTTCAACAGATTACTTAAAGAAGAAAATAGAGAATCTTACTTAAAAGAGATGGAGGCTTCAGTACTAATTGTTTCAAATAACAGATCAGCAGAACTCCATAGAACCTTAAAGGTGCTTCAGGAATATTTGGATTTTGATCGTCATGAAATCCTGGTGCTTTTGGATGGGTGTAAAGATGATTCAGAAAGGCTTATCAAGCTGCATCCTGAGGTGAAGTGGGAGATTTCAGAAGAAAATTTGGGAGCATCAAAAGCCAGGAGCATTCTTTATAAAAAAGCAAAAGGAAATATATTGTTTGGTTTTGATGATGATGCCCATCCTTTGCAACACGATTTTATAACAATATCCAGTAATATTTTTGCTGAAAACAGCCGCGTAGGTATTATAGCATTTAAAGAAATCAAAGGAATATTTAAATTTGATGCGGAGATCCCTGAAGTCCTGAAAGAGGGGCCGGATTACCTTGTTAAGGATTTCCTGGGTTGTGGATTTGCGATAAAAAAGGAGGTATATGAGAAAACCCGTGGATTTCCTGTGTGGATTGATATCTATGGGGAAGAAGTTTGTGTAGCGATGGAGACCCTGGAACTGGGCTACGATATTTTGTTTACACATCAAATCGTTGTAAATCATCGCACTCAAAAACAAAAGAATAATACTGGAGGAGCAAATTATTTCCGGTTTGGGAAGCAACTGAAAAATACGGCTTCTTTTTATTTAGTATATTATCCTTTTCCGTTATTGCTAAAAAAGATTTTCAGGTTATATTTTTTGAACTTTAAGAAGTATGGGATGAAGAATGGTAAATTTCTAAAAGAATATGCCAGAGCATTAGGTATAAATGCCTATCATTTAAATAACGTTCTGAAACACAGAAAACCGGTTTCAAAAAAAACCATAGCCAGGTTTAATAACCTTTCAAATCCTACTTATTAAAATCAACTTATGCAGATAATTGCTGAAATAGGACAAGCTCACGAGGGAAGTTTAGGACTTGCTTTAAGTTATATTGACGCTTTGGCAGAAACAGGAGTGGACGCCGTGAAATTTCAGGTGCATATCGCCGATGCAGAGAGTAGTATTCATGAACCTTTTAGAGTAAAATTTTCCCAACAGGATTATTCCCGCTTCGAGTATTGGAAGCGGATGGAATTTTCGCCGGAACATTGGAAACTAATTAAAACGAGATGCGATGAACAAGAAGTGGAGTTTCTGGCTTCCCCTTTTAGTAATGACGCGGTAGACCTTCTGGAAGAACTGGGGGTAAAGCAGTATAAGATAGGATCGGGAGAAGTGAATAATTTTTTGCTATTGGAGAAGATTGCTAAAACGAGAAAGCCCATTATTTTATCATCGGGAATGAGTTCATTTGCTGAACTTGATCAATCTGTTGAATTCTTGAGAGAAAGAGAAGTGCCTTTTTCTTTACTGCAGTGTACCACAGCTTATCCCACTCAGCCGGAAAATTACGGTCTCAATGTGATAAAAGAATTAAAGGAAAGGTATGGTGTTAAAACTGGCTATTCAGATCATTCAGCAAAAATAGAAACCTGTATTGCCGCCGCTGTTTTGGGGGCGGAGATCCTGGAGTTCCATGCGGTTTTTGATAGAAGGAGTTTTGGCCCCGATGCTAAATCTTCTTTGGAAATAGATGAAATAAATCAGTTGGTTAAATCGGTAAGAAGCATTTCATCGGCATTAAAACATCCTGTAGATAAAGAAGATAATTCTTCTTTTAACGAATTAAAAAACATTTTCGAAAAATCCCTAGCAGTAAATAAAGATCTGCCTCCAGGACATATTATTAAATTTGAAGACTTGGAGGCCAAAAAACCAAAAGGCTTCGGTATTCCTGCTTCCGAATTTGAGAAGGTGATAGGAAAGAAGATAAAACAAGACCTAAAGCAGTGGGATTTTTTAAAGGAGGAGGATTTGAGCTAAGGTATTTACAATGCGAACCGTCATTGCGAATCCGCCGTAGGTGGACGTGGCAATCCGTTGTAAGCTGTCTCCTAACATGATCGTGACTAAGCCACAACAGATTGTAGCGCTTTGTTTCACTACGCTCGCAATTCCGGCTGTATCACTAATGGAACTGCCATTGCGAGGCGATAGCAACGCTGCGCTTGCAATGACATCTTTACTACAACGTTTTAAAGTCCCTCGTAATAATCAAAAATGTTCCATTGATTTTTTATATTTTTAGCCTCTACGCATCCCCAATCATTATGAATTTAAAACAATTCACCCATACTCAGTATAAGCAGTATTGCCTGGCTGAGGGAAGTCAACATATTGTAAGTGAATTTGCACTTTTCCACATTCTGAACCTTGTGAAAAAATACAAATTTAAAAGGATCTTAGAAGTTGGTGTGGGGATAGGAACTATTTCCGGGTCTCTGATTAAATTTTCAAAAGAAGAGGGGCTTGATATAAAGTTTACAGGGACTGAAGCAAATGATTTTTGTCTAAGCCAGATACCGAATAATTTAGGACAGAATCGTTCCCAATTAGATTTATATCCAGAAGTTTCAGCCATACCATTACAGCAAAAGTTTGATTTAATTATCATTGATGGAAGTGAGCAAAACCTAAGAGAAGTAAAACAAAAGATGATTCCCGGAGGTATTATTTTAATTGAAGGGGATAGAAAAGATCAGGTAGAAATAATTAAGAATATTTTTCCGAATTCCGGGTATGCCCATTTAATTTCATTAAACAGGAATGGAGAATACTCAGTAAAAAGATCTGCTGATTTTCAGGGTGGTCTCAAAATAATATTTACTACACCAACAGCGAAGCAAAGTCTGCACTGGATTAACATGAAAGCAAGTACAGCTGCAAGGTTTCAATTAAGGAAATTGTTATGATGAATGGATTGAAAAGAAAAATCTGTGTAGTAGTTACCGCCCGCCCGTCCTACAGTCGGATTAAAACTGCGCTTACCGCTATAAAAAACCATCCAAATCTGGAGTTACAGTTGGTGATAGCTGGTTCCGCTTTACTGGACAGGTATGGGAATGCGGTTGATTTCATCGAGAGGGATGGCTTTTCGATTGCAGCAAAAGTGTTTATGGTGCTGGAAGGAGAAAATCCTACCACTATGGCCAAAACTACCGGAATTGGCGTAATGGAACTCACCAATGTTTTTTATAATCTGCAGCCAGATGCCGTGATAACAGTTGCCGACAGGTTCGAAACCATCGCCACTTCCATTGCCGCTGCATATCAAAATATTCCGCTGGTACACGTTCAGGGAGGGGAAGTGACGGGAAGTATAGATGAAAAGGTGCGTCACGCCAATACTAAATTGGCAGACCTGCACCTGGTTTGTACTGTAGATGCAAGGGAAAGGGTAATCAAGCTTGGCGAGGAGCCGGACAAAGTGATCAACACCGGTTGTCCTTCAATAGATCTAGCCAAAGAAGCAGAAGAAAATCCGGAGCTTAATTTTGATCCGATCCTAAAATACGGTGGGGTAGGTGCCGAATTGAATTGGAAAAACGGTTATATTGTAGTAATGCAACACCCGGTGACTACTGAATATAAAGAAGCAAAAAAACATATACAGGAAACCCTCAGGGCAATTAAAGCCTTGGATTATCCTGCCTTCTGGTTTTGGCCCAATGTGGATGCTGGATCTGATGGCACCTCCAACGGAATACGTGCTTTTAGAGAACTGGAACAACCAAAGAACATCCATTTTTTCAAGAATATGGAGCCTATGGGCTTTCTGAAGTTATTGAAAAATTCCAAAGCTCTAATAGGTAATTCCAGCGCCGGACTCAGGGAATGTGCTTATCTGGGGGTTCCGGTTGTGAATATTGGAAACCGGCAGCACCGGAGGAGTCGTGCCGGAAATGTAACCGATGTCGATTATAAAGAAGAAGAAATTCTCAAAGCAACAAAATCGGCAATAGAACAAAAGCATTTTCAAAGTTCTACCCTCTACGGAAATGGAAATTCAGGAAAAAAAATTGCTGATATTTTAGCTGAAACTGAATTGACCTTCAGTAAAACCATCACGTACTAATGAGGGTTTTAGGGATCATACCGGCAAGAGGCGGAAGCAAAGGAGTACCGGGTAAAAATATTAGGAAATTTGAAGGAAAACCTTTAATTTCTTATGCCATTGAAACCGGAAAGAAAAGTAAGTTTCTTTCCGAATTGGTAGTGAACACTGAAGATGAGGAAATTAGCAGGATTTCTGAAGAATATAATTGTCGGGTAATAACACGGCCTGTTGAATTTGCTTCAGATACTTCCAATGTGGTAGAAACTGTTTTGGACACACTTCAGAAATTTGAAGCTGAAAATTTTTTTTTTGATGCTGTGCTGCTGCTTCAGCCTACAGCGCCTTTACGAACCGCAAAGGACATCGATAATGCAATTAAAATGTTAGAATCTGAAGGTACAGATGCTGTAATAAGTATGGTTTCCGTAGGAGATCATCATCCGGCGAGAATGTATAGAATGAAAGACAATAAAGCCGTGAGTGAGATGCCGGAATTTGAAAATACCAGAAGGCAGGACCTGCCTGAAAAATATATCAGAAACGGATGTATTTACCTGGTAAGAACGGAGATTCTTAAAAAAGAAAAAACCTTTATGCCAAAATCCAAAGCTGTTTACGTAATGGATGCGGAATGGGCAGTAAATATCGATACTGAAATGGATGTTCTTATTCTGAATGCGTTGATAAAGAAATGGAATAACCTAAGCCAATGAAAGCTTTAATAACCGAACCTTTAGATTTTGGAAGAGAGAATCTGAAACTGCTTGAGGAAATAGCGGAAGTTAAAAAAGGGCCATTTTCAAGATCTGATTTATTAAAAGCTGTCGGGGATATAGATGTCCTTATGATTCGGTTAGGACACGTTATTGATGAAGAAGTTTTTAAAAAAGCCAACAAGCTAAAATTCATTCTGACTCCTACCACCGGATTAAACCATATTGAGTTTAATACCGCTGAAAAAAGAGGAATAAAAGTGATATCCTTAAAAGGTGAATCAGCATTCCTGGCAGGTATTCCTTCTACAGCGGAACATACCTGGGCGTTAATGTTAGCTTTGCTGCGGAAGATTCCTGCAGCTCATCACCATGTAATGAATGGAAACTGGAAAAGAGATCATTTTAAGGCACACAACCTTTATCATTATAAACTCGGAATTCTGGGCTTTGGAAGGGTAGGGAAACAAATAGCGGAGTACGCCAGAGTATTTAAAATGCCGTTTGTGTTTTATGACACCGATCCCAATCTTAACAATCACCCTAATGCTGTGGAAGATCTGGAACAATTTATGAAAGAAATAGATATTCTTTCCATTCATATTCCGCTAAACCAGGAGAATACCAAATTTCTAAATGAAGCAAACCTGAAATATCTAAAACCAACCGCATATATCCTAAACACCTCCAGGGGAGAAGTAATTGATGAACCTGTTTTGGCTGATATGCTGGTTCAAAAGAAACTTTCCGGATTGGCTACAGATGTATTGGCTTTAGAAATTTCTTCAGAATCACGTAAGAATAATACCTTAATAAACGCAGCAAAGAAACTTGAGAATATAATCATTACTCCTCATATTGCCGGTGCTACCTATGAATCTATGTGGAGAACAGAAGAGTTTGTAATAAAAAAGTGGATGGAAATCCTGCAGGCATAACTTTCCTTCATATTTAAATTCTTATTTTGAGCCCCTCAAAGAGCGTTTTATGCAGACTAATAGTTCAGCAAAGAAATCAAAGCATATTCTGGGACTGGTAATAGTTGATGGAGTGGGGTATCGTAACTTTCTTTTAAGTGATTTCGTTAATCAAAGTTTGAATACTTTTGATGAGGTGGTGATTTTTTCGGGCTTACCTTCTGAATCTTTTGAAATGCAGGAGCGAGCTAATGTGAGTATTGTCGAGCTGCCTGTTTTTCAGGAATCAGGTAAAACCTGGTTTTGGCGTAAAGCCAAGGAAGTAGCCCATATGCAACTGCATAAGTACAACTTTGCCGGTATAGATTATAATCTTCAGAAGAATTATCCCATTACGAAAACTAAACGGGCGCTAATTACTAAAATGATTTTCAGAATAACTTCTGTATTTCATTCAGAAAAATGGATTAACAGGTTTTACAGAAATCAAGTTAGTTCTTTTAAGAAAGATGAAGTTACAAAAGTGTACAGCGAATTATTGAAAAGAGAGGAGTTGGATCTTTTATTTTTTACACACCAAAGGCCACCTTATCTCGCACCACTTGATTATGCCGCGAAGAAATTGGGGATTAAAACCTGCTCTTTTCTTTTTAGTTGGGATAACTTACCGTCAAAAGGAAGAATGGCAGCGCCCTTTGATTCCTTTCTGGTATGGAGCGATTTAATGAAAAAAGAATTGCATTTTTTTTATCCTGAAACAAAAAAACAGCCGGTGGAGGTGGTGGGAACACCACAGTTTGAACCTTACGTGCTGGACAGATATACATCTTCAAAAGAGGATTTTTACCACAAATTTGAGCTGGATCCTGACCTTAAAACCATTTGCTATAGTTGTGGTGACGCTTCTACCAGTAAAAATGATCCTTTTTACATTGAGGTTATTGCTAAACTTATGGAGCAGAACAAATTAATTGAAAAGGTTAATTTCCTGGTGCGTACTTCCCCGGCGGAGGATGGTTCAAGGTTTAAAGAAGTAAATAAAAGATTTTCCTTTATCAAATGGAATTATCCGAAATGGGAATTAACCCGAAAAGATCATCCGGAACCATGGTCTCAGCGGGTACCACTTCCTGAGGATTTGAAAGATTTGAGATCATTCCTAAAATATTGTAATTTAAATATTAATATGTGCTCCACGATGAGCTTGGATTTTATGTTGTTTGACAAACCTGTAATAAATCCGACTTTCGGTACAGGGGAAAATGATCTTTATGATGATCAAAAATATTTACGATACAGCCATTACGAGCGTGTGCTGGAGAGTGGCGCAGTAGCAATCGTTAAAAATGAAGAGGAATTGGTTCGGGAAATTAATTTCAGTCTGAAAAATCCTGAAGCCCGGCTTAAAGAGCAAAAGGAATTATTAGAACTGCAGATTGGAAAGCCGCTGAAAGGAACCAGTCAAAGAATAGCTGAGAATTTAAATGAATTTTCAAAAGCTTGAGTGCCGGGAAACATATAGCTGTAATTTGCAACTACGAACTGAAACCGGATCGTATAGGGGGAATGGATCGCTTCTTTAAAGCGTATAATAAAGAGTTACTTCGAAAAGGGCATAAACTGACCTGGTTTTTTTCCGGTGGGGAGAGGTTTGAGTTCTATTCAGATTTTGAACTTCATCTGGCAGCACAGCAAGAATCTGTAGAGACTTTTGCCCTAAATTTCCTGAAGGAGAATGAAAGTTTTGATATTGTGGTTACTCATTTCCTGGCGCTATGCACTTCGTTTTATAAACAGCTGAAATATTTTAATCAGCCTTACATCATTGCAGTAGACCATAATCCGCGTCCGCTGCACGGTTTTTTATTGAAAAAGCGGATAAAAAATAAGTTAAAAGGAAAACTCTATTCTCAATATATTGATTGCTTCGTGGGAGTATCCCAATACACTGCTGATTATATCCTTCAGGATTACGGCAGCAATCTCAGAAAGAAGACAAAGGTGGTTTACAACGGCATTGACACTTCCGTATATCTAAAACGAAAAGAGGAGAACCGGGGAAAATTTATTGTGGCTTCACATTTAAGGGAATCCAAAGGCATTCAGGATTTAATTGAAGCTGTAAAAAATTTACCGGAACCTGTGCGAAAAGTACTGATAATTGAAATTTTTGGCGAAGGACCTTTTGAAAAAGATTTAAAGCAAATGGTGGAGGCATACAATCTGCAAGAGCAGTTTAGCTTTAAAGGAAGCAGTCCGCAGTTGCCGCAACTTTTCAGGAATTATTCTTATATGCTGCAGCCTACGTATATGGAATGTTTCAGTTTGTCTATTTTGGAAAGCCTGGGGGCCAATGTACCGGTAATCACCACTCCGGTAGGTGGGAATCCGGAGATTATATCCCACGGAAAGAATGGTTATCTTTTTCAGGCAGGAGATATAGAAGAATTAAGAGAGCTACTGCAAAGGGTAATGGCCCGGGAATTAGACATTTCTCAAGATGTCAGCGGATTAATAGAGAGGGAGTACAGCCTGGAACAAATGGTCACAAATCATATAAAGCTACTTCCATGCACCTAGGCTTTTTAACTCCGGAATATCCACATCCGAAGGTGCTTTCTTCCGCAGGAATCGGTACCAGTTTAGGTAACATGGTCACTGCATTGGCTTCCGAAGGGGTAGCGGTTTCGGTCTTTGTGTACGGACAAAAAGAAGATGCCGTTTTCTCTGAAGATGGTGTCAAATTCCATTTGATCAGGCAACGGAAATTTCCGTTGGCTGGTTGGTATTTATACCGGAAGTTCGTCCAGAATTACCTGAACAAATTTATTATAGTAGATAAAATAGAAGCTATTGAGGCGCCTGACTGGACGGGAATCACTGCTTTTATGAAGCTACGTTGCCCGTTGGTGATCAGGATGCATGGCAGTGATGCATATTTTTGTAAGCTCGAGGGGCGGATACAAAAAAAGAAGAATTTCTGGTTTGAAAAGGAAGCTTTGAAAGGTGCAGATCAGCTTTTATCGGTTAGTGAATTCACGGCAAAACAAACCTCTGAAATCTTTATACTGAATAAAAATATTGGAATCATTCCAAATTCTGTGGATACTAATTACTTCAGTCCGTATCAGAAAACCATAGAGCCAGATACGCTGCTTTACTTCGGTAGTCTGATCAGGAAAAAGGGAATCCTGGAGCTGGCGGAGATATTTAATAAAGTAGTGGAGCAAAAACCTGGAGTTAAATTGTTACTCTTAGGAAAGGATGTGAAGGATATTTTTGAAGAAAGATCTACTTTAGAATTGTTTCAGCAAAAACTTTCTCCTGAAGCAAAGGGACGGGTACAGCATATCCCCGGAGTGTCTTATGAGAAAATAAGAGAGTACATAGCTTCCGCCGCTGTAGTCGTCCTGCCGAGTTTTGCCGAAGCCCTGCCCATGACCTGGCTGGAAGCCATGGCTATGGAAAAAGCTTTGGTGACTTCAAATATAGGCTGGGCAAAGGAAGTAATGATTGAGGGGGAGACAGGATTTACAGAAGATCCAACCAACCATTCCGCCTACGCTGAAAAAATTCTACGTTTATTAAATGATACCGAACTTTCACAACAAATGGGAAAAGCTGCACGCCAGCAGGTGATCAATAATTTTTCCACGGAAGTAGTAGTGCAACGGAATATTGAGTTTTACAGGTCATTGCGAAGGAGCCCAGAAGGCGACTGAAGCAATCACATGAAGCACAGTTCTCACATGATGGTAATTCCCCACAACAGATTGCTTCGCTTCGTTTCACTCCGCTCGCAATGCCGGTGGGATCATGATTGTAGTCGGCATTGCGAGGCCGACAGGCCGACGCAATCTATAAAAATGTACTCCAAAAGAGATGGGAACTTCTTCACAACAGATTGCTTCGCTCCACTGCATTCTGCTCGCAATGCCAGTGGAAACATAATTGGAACCACCATTGCGAAGGAATCTCAAAAAGCGACTGAAGCAATTTCATAAAGTTAATCCCGAACGTGATGGTCACAACTCATTCAATATCAAAAACCCACCCATCCGAAAGATCCTTCCATTCCGGATTCATCTCGTTTATCAAATTCTCTTTTCTCGCTCTGTTACCTGCTTTCAATTTCTTTTCATAAGCAATTGCTTCCTTTATATTAGTGAATTCCTTATAATAAGCTAATTGATTGCAATTGTACCGGGAGGAGAAACCTTTGTAAAATTTTGTTTTATGCTGATATACTCTTCGGAGCAAATTCGAAGTAACACCCGTGTATAAGACCGTGTGGTTTTTATTTGTCATTATGTATACATGAGATAATTTCATCTTTAAATTTATATTTTTTACATCAATACGACCAGTCATTGCGAAGGAGCCTGAAAGGGCGACTGAAGCAATCTCATGAAACACACTCACTCTACATGATGGTAACTCCTCCACAACAGATTGCTTCGCTCCGTTGCGAAGCCGAAGCCGAAGCAATCGCAATGCCGTGCTGAACCAGTTGTATTTAAAAATACTACTTTTGAAGAAATTTAATGCGCCTTAATGATTCTCCTTATACATAAAAATGGTAAAAGCGTTGTTCGTGTTCTAAAAAATGAACAGGAACTGAAGGTGAAATCATCTGATTGCGTTGCCGCCTTATGGGAGCTGACAGAGAAATTCTCCGATGAGATTATTGGCTGGTGCGAGGAGGAATTTTATGAGAATGTGGCACTGGAGAATTGGAATAAAATTTTTCATCACAATTTAGTCATGGCTTCCTATGCTGTTAAAACTACTTTTCTCCCTGAAAGTATAGGTTATGTAGACCAGTTACCTTTTATAAATGTGAATAGAGATGTGAAATATCCTACCTGGCAAATGAGCAATGATGTCGGCGGAATAAATGGAGCGGTTTTGTTGAGGTTTAAAGAGCTTTTTGAAAATATTTCAAACCTCAATTCCCTGCTGAATTCCGTGGCAAAAATCGGGCAACAAAATGGTCTGCTTTGTTATAGCGATCCCGGATTAGTACGAATAAATAAAGAGCAGGAATTAAGGTCTACAGCTACTATCAGTCAGCTTTTTTCTTTCGTTTATCAGAATTATAACAGCATCTGGACTACTATCTTACTCTGGTGTTTATTTAAGTACGAGCATAAATTTCCTCTGTGGGCGTATGTGCAGTCTTTCTCTAAAGAAAAATATTTTCAGAAAAAAATTGATTTACCGGAAGTCCACCTGGAATCCGAATCAAGGAATTTCTCCGATTCTATAGATGTTCTCATTCCCACGATGGGACGACCTCAGTATTTACTGCAGGTGCTGGAGGATCTAAGCCGCCAAAGCCTGCTTCCAAAAATGGCAATTATCGTAGAACAGAATCCGGAGGTAGATGCAATTTCAGAATTACCGGAATTACATACCCGAAAATGGCCATTTCAGATCATCCATCATTTCATCCCTCAGACCGGAGCCTGTAATGCACGAAATATAGCTTTGGCTGAAGTGACTTCAGACTGGATATTTTTTGCAGATGATGACATTCGTTTGCAGCCCGATTTATTGGAAAAAGTTATTTCCGAAGCAACAAAATATCGGTTTTCAGCGATCAATATAAATTGCAAACAACCCGGCGAAGAAACGGTTTTCCATAAAATAAAGCAGTGGGGGAGTTTTGGAGCGGGAACCAGTATAGTGAAGAGTTCCTTTGCGAAAAAGTGCAGATTTTCTGAGGTTTACGAGCATGGTTTTGGAGAGGATGCCGACTACGGAATGCAGTTGAGGAAGGAGGGATGTGATATTATTTATCACCCTTACCTGGAAATCCAACACTTAAAAGCGCCGATGGGAGGATTCAGGCAAAAGCCTGTAATGGACTGGGAAAAGGAAGATCTTCTGCCAAAACCTTCTCCCACAGTGATGGCGTTCGCAATTAACTATTATACACTGGAGCAAATAAGAGGATATAAAACCTCTCTCTTTATTAAGTTTTACAGGAAACAAACAATTAAAAACCCTTACGCATATATAAAAAATATGCGGTTGAGGTGGAAAAAAAGCCACACCTGGGCAGTAAAACTTTTAAAGAAGGAAGAGTAGCGGTTAACTCCTATTATTTTTCATTGAAAATTGACAATTCAAAAACTATATATTTACAGCAATGAATTTTTCCCTAATCATTTGCACTTACCAGCGGCCACAGGCTTTGCTTAAGCTTCTTCATTCGGTACAGGAGCAGCGATTATATCCTGATCAAATTCTCATAATTGATGGCTCTACTGATCAGAAAACCGAAAAGATCCTGCAACAAAATCAGTTCAAGAATTTGGAATATTTTCAGGTTAGTAAAGAAGATCGCGGACTCACAAAACAGCGTAACTTCGGAATTAAAAAGGTAGCCACATCTTCTGAAATTGTCTGCTTTCTGGACGATGATATTGTACTTACTCCTTCTTATTTTAAAAACCTGATGAGCACATACACCGCCTTTCCCGATGCTGTGGGAGTGGGAGGTTATATTATTGATGATGTTGAATGGAGGAAACTTGGAAGTGAAGAGGAAGGAAATTCTAACGAATATAGTATAAATGGATACGCGCGAAGAGATAGCTCGCGATTCTTATTAAGGAAAAAATTAGGCCTGATGCCGGAAACTTTTCCCACTGATATGCCTCCGGAAGGGCATGGCAGATCTGTGGGCTTTTTGCCGCCATCAGGAAAAACTTATCAGGTTGAAACTTTTATGGGAGGGGTATCCTCTTATAAAAAGGATGTTTTTGACCATTTTAATTTTTCTGCCTTTTTTCAAGGGTATGGCCTTTATGAAGATACCGATTTCACTCTGAGATTATCAAAGGTTGGTAAACTATATCTCAATACCTCCGCAGGATTATATCATTTTCATGATGAAGATGGAAGACCAAACCAGTTTAAATATGGAAAAATGGTCGTGAGAAATGGTTGGTATGTTTGGCGGGTGAAATACCCCAGGCCAAATACTCATTCAGCCCTAAGGTGGCATATGATTACCGGTTTGCTCATTTTAATAAGGCTCTCGAATACTGTAAGTACCTCCAATAGAAAACAGGCGTTTACAGAAAGTATCGGTAGAATAACGGGGTGGTTGAGTTTAATTTTTAAGAAGCCAAAGGATAAAGCAGTATGAGTATGATCAGAAAAATTTTTGATTTGGTTCCCAAAGGAATGCAGGAGAGGATAAAACTGTTATTTTATAATACAAAAATAAAGGATTTTTCATTTTCAAAAGAGAATGATTTTTATATAACGAAGGCTAATGAAGGTTGGTCTATTCTTAGCCTATCTCCACTCTATTTTATTGTAAAAGACGTAAAGCGGTATGAACAATATTATAATGTAGTTTCGGGAGACATCGTCATAGATGCGGGAGCAAATGAAGGAATCTTAACGTTGATTTACTCTAGAAAAGTAAATGGAGCCGGAAGCGTTTATGCCTTTGAGCCTGATAATAAAAACATAAGTACTTTTCAACAAAATATTTCTCTAAATCAGGATACCGGGAATATCAATCTTCAGAAAAAGGGATTATGGAATAAAAGCGATGTTGTTGAGTTTTATGAAGCCGGCACAGTAGGATCCTCCATGTATTACGAAGGAAAGGATTCTGTTAAGAAGACCATTAATGTGACTTCTATAGATGAGTTTGTGCGACAGGAAAGTTTGCGAAAATTAGATTTTATTAAAATGGATATTGAAGGTGCCGAGATAGAAGCTTTGGCGGGAGCTGTTGAGACTATACGATCCCTTAAACCTAATTTTGCTATTGCCAGTTATCATCTCGTTAATGAAGAATATACTTATATAGCTGTGGAAGCTTTTTTCAAAGAGTTAGAATATCCATATAAAACTATATTTTTCGAAGACGGAGAAATTATTACCTATGCAGGACCTCAGTTACAGGAAGCCTAATGAATAAAAAACTCTTATTATTTTCGGGTGTCGTAATACTGATTGTTATTAGTATTATCAACTATAAATATCCCCTTATTAACCCTGTGGTTGGTAAATGGTCGGTGGGATATTCCTTTACAGATGAGGTGCTAAAAAAGCCAATTATCGACCAGGAGAATATCATTACGTATCCCGAAGTGGATATTCTTCTGAAGAAAAGCGGACATTATATAGCTGACCCCTTTTTTATAAAGGAAAAGGATACTTTTTATCTTTTTGTTGAGCTAAAGGGGAAAAACGATGCCGATATAGCTCTTTTTACTTCAGCTGAAGGAGAAAATTATGAATATAAAGGTGTTGTATTGGATGAAAATTTTCATTTGTCATTTCCGCAGGTATTTAAGCATAAAAATGAATATTATATGCTTCCGGAAACTAATCAGACCGGGAATGTGATTTTATATAAGTCGGTTGATTTTCCTTATAACTGGCAAAAAACCGATACCCTAATAAGAAACCAAAATTTAAAAGATCCAGCCCTTTTATTATCCGAAGATCTGAACCTTATTGTGGCTGTAGACGATCACATGCAGCAGTATATGTTCACGGCAGATTCTCTTACCGGCACCTGGACAGAAGCAGAGAATTATACCGGTAGGCTGGGAAATGAAACCCGCCCGGGAGGAAGATTTTTTGAATTTAATGGCAATCATTATTTGCCAATTCAGGATCGTAGGTATGGCTATGGCTCCGCAGTTTCTATTTTTAGGTTATCCAATGAAGACGATCACCTGGAATTGGTCCGGGAGCAAAAGGAATATCTCGGTCCGCAGGAAAATATTAAGTGGTTTAACCGCGGAATGCATCAACTGGACATTCAAAGAGTGGGTGCAGAATATTACATGGTCTACGACGGTGATTACAACAAGACCAGGGAAAACTACTTCCAGGTAAAGCGCAGCTTAAAATTTGTATATTCCGATCTTTACAATCTGTTTCAGTAATATGAAATTCGGAATTATCAGCTACATTTTGCACAAGGAGCAGGAAGGGAAATTCTATTCCTACGCTCCTTATATAAAAGAGATGGATATCTGGCTGAAATCTGTAGATAAACTACTAATCACAGCTCCAAAAATTTCCGGTGCTCCCGCTGCCATTGAAACTTCTTATACTGAAGTTGAAACTGACTTCTACCAGGTTCCTGCCCTGAATTTTACAAATATTGGCAACAGTATAAAATCACTCGTTAAAATGCCGAAGGTGATCTGGGGAATACTGAAGGTAATGCGTAAAGCAGATCATATTCACCTTCGTTGTCCCGGAAATGTAAGTTTAATTGGATGCTTTCTTCAGATTTTTTTTCCCAAAAAGCCAAAAACAGTAAAATACGCCGGGAATTGGGATCCTGAAGCTGCGCAGCCGTGGACGTATAAACTTCAGAAGAAAATTTTAAGTAACACTTTTTTAAGCCGGAATATCAAAGTTCTCGTATATGGAAATTGGCCAAACCAATCGGCCAATATTGTGCCTTTTTTCACTGCCTCTTTTTCAGAAACTGAAAAGAGGAAAATTGAAGATAATTTTAGTTCTCCCTATGGGTTTATGTTTGTAGGAAGCCTGGTGGAAGGAAAAAATCCCAAATTTGCCATTCAACTGGTAGAAAAACTTCAGGAAAAAGGTGTAGAAGTGAGCCTGGACATCTTTGGAGACGGAATTCTAAGGAAAGAACTGGAAGAATATGTAAAAACGAACAAGTTGGATGCTTTCGTTACCTTCCACGGAAACAAAAAACTAGCTGAGCTGAAAACGGAGTACGAAAATTGCCATTTTTTGATACTGCCTTCAAGGAGTGAAGGCTGGCCAAAAGCCGTGGCAGAGGCCATGTTTTTTGGCTGTATCCCGATAGCGACGCCCGTTAGCTGTCTGCCATGGATGCTGGGAGCCCCCCCCGCCCCCGAAGGGGGAGCTCTCGAAAAAACTACTGTTACAAAAAGAGGGATTTTACTAAGGAATAGACTTTTCAACGATTTGCAGAAAGATCGTCAGTTCGAGTGGTTTCAGGAAGCTGCGGGAGCAGTTCCTGAAAATGTATCGAGAACAGGTTTTTCTGAAGAAAACAAATTAATGTCCAGTGCGGAATTCAATTTGGCAGAAATAATCAGCCTTTTAAATAATCCCGGACAGTTAGAGGAAATGTCTTTGGCAGCACAGGAGTGGAGTCAGCAATATACTTTAGAGAAATTTGAAAAGGCGATCCAGGAAATCCTGGGATTTAGACTCCCAAATTCTACCAAAGGAAGAACTACAAACCATACTCCACAACTCACAACCGACAACTCACAACTGCCAGCCCCCAACTCAAAACTCACAACCGAAAATCCACAACCGACAACCGACATCCCCAAGCCCCTCCGGATCCTTCAACTAATAGATTCCCTAAGACCGGGAGGGGCAGAAAAGATGGCCGTTGCTTACGCCAATGCTCTTAGTAAAAATTATCACCGATCTTATTTATGCTGCACCCGGAAAGAGGGTTTGCTCAAAAAAGATATTGGAGCTGAAGTCGGTTATTTATTTCTGAATAAAAAGAGCAGCCTCGATTTATCTGCAATTTGGAAACTGAAAAGCTTTCTTGAAAAAGAGAGAATTGACATTGTTCATGCGCATGGCACTTCATATTTTCTGGCTGGTCTGCTAGAACTTTCAGGGGTGCAGATTAAGCTTATATGGCACGATCACTACGGCAATAGTGAATTTTTAGAGAAAAGGCCTCTTCAGCCTTTGGCTTTCTTCTCCCGGTATTTCGACGGAATTATTTCAGTAAATTCAGATCTAAAGGAGTGGGCGGTAAACAATCTTCATTGTCCACGGGTTACTTATATCAACAACTTTGTTGCTCCTCCTTCAGAAAAGTTTCAATCGGAATTCAGGCTTAAAGGTGAAGAAAATGAGTTCAAAATAATTTGTGTGGCAAACTTTCGTCCTCAAAAAGATCATGCTACGCTGCTGGAAGCCTTTGAAATTTTCGGTAATCAATTCCCATCAAGTCTGCACCTTATTGGCGGTGATCCCGGAACGACTTATTCAGAAAACCTGCAGAAAAAAATTGCAGAATCACCGGTTCAGGATCATATCTATTTATATAAAGAGCAGGACGATATTTATAAATATTTAATGGCGGCAGACCTTGGAGTATTGTCTTCCCGGTCTGAAGGACTGCCTCTGGCTCTGCTGGAGTATGCAATGGCAGGTCTCCCTGTGGTAGTAACAAAAGTTGGCCAGATTCCTGAGGTTGTTCAGAAGAACGGCTTCGTTGTTGATCCCGAAGACGCCACTGCTTTGGCTAATGCTATTTGTTCTTATCATCATGATAAGGAAAAAATGGCAAGAGATGCCAACGCATTAAACCGTTCTGTTAGTAAAAATTATTCTGTAGATAAAGTGATTCATAAAGTTATAGGATTTTATCGTCAGTTGTGAGTGTAAAATTCAGACAAGTAGTAAATTAGCCCCTGAAAAAGATCTTCATATTCAAAAGCTTAATTACATATCCTATTTAAAAGTGCTGCTTCTCCATGTGCTAATGGGGTTTGCTGTATATGCCTATCGCCCTGCCGCTCAATTTATGCTTTTTGGAATCTTGGGAGGTTTTCTCCTGTACGTAATATTAAAAGAAAACAAGAACAATGAAGCGCTTATGGCAGCGGCTTATATGGCAGGTGCGGAGGTCTTTTTTAGAATGAACGGAGGAATGGTTTTTTACGAAACCGGAAAATATTCTGTTATTCTTTTTCTTTTAATTGGCATGTTCTATAAAGGTACCTCCTCCAGAACCGTACCCTTTTGGATATATCTCTTTATATTGTTTCCCGGAGTTGTAGTAGCTTCATTTACGCTAGACTATGATGTTGTCTTTAGAAAGGCAATTGCTTTTAACCTGAGTGGACCAGTTTGCCTTGGGGTTTCAGCATTATATTGCTACTATAAGAAAATTTCTAAAGTAGAATTCAATTACGTCTTGATGATGTTACTGATGCCACTGGTTGCTAATATGGCATACCTTTATTTTTATACCCCAAGTATTGGTGAGGCGCTTATGAGTGGGACAAACTCCAATTATGCTGCTTCAGGGGGTTATGGGCCTAATCAGATCTCTACTGTAATGGGACTCGGCGCCTTTTTGGTATGTACGCGACTATTTACCATCAAAGACAGAACGATCAATATAATAGATATGGTTCTGCTAACTCTAATGAGTTATCGGGCAATTGTTACCTTTTCCAGAGGTGGAGTTTTTACAGCACTGGTTTGTGCATTGGCTTTTATCTTTATTTATTACATAAAGCAGGATTCAAAATCACAGTCCAAGTTGATAAAAAAGATGGCGCTGCTCTTGTTTGCAGTAGTTACTACCTGGGCTGTTATTACCGTACAAACCCAGGGTCTTATCACTTATAGATATACCAACCGGGATGCCTCGGGTAAACTTGAAGATGATATTACCACCGGAAGGGCAGAACTAATTATTACCGAACTAAAAGGCTTTTATTATAATCCTGTTATAGGGGTTGGGGTGGGCAAAGCAAAAGAATTCAGATCTGAAGAAGCGGGAACAGAAACGGCTTCTCATAATGAAGTTAGCCGATTATTATCTGAACATGGCCTGCTCGGGCTGGTGGCAATCCTAATTCTTATATTTGTCCCCATAATCTTTTGGACAAAATTTAGAAACAATTATTATTTTTTGGCGTTCTTAGCATTTTGGTTTTTAACAATAAACCATTCTGCCATGCGAATTGCCCTTCCGGCTTTCGTGTATGGCTTGGCATTACTATATATTGTAGATGAAAAAAAGGATCCTTTACATAGGAAACGACTTGCGGGTAAATAGCTTTACGGCAACTTATATTTCTTTCTTCAGTAAAATGCTGAAAAAGGAAGGCTATATTGTAAAAACCGCATCCACAAGAAATAATAAAGGCTTGCGTCTTATCGAGATGCTGGGAATGGTTGCAAAATACCGGAAAACTACAGATGTTGTTCTTATTGACACCTACGGCGCTATGAACTTTTATTATGCTTATCTGGTAGCAAAAACGTGTCAATATTATAGTCTGGAATATATTCCAATCCTTCATGGCGGTAACCTACCCGAAAGACTGGAAGACTCTATGTCTTACAGCAAGAGTCTTTTTGGAAAAGCAAAAGTTAATGTTGCGCCTTCCAGATTTTTATACGACATTTTTAAAGCAAAGGGATTTGATAATACTGAAATTGTTCCTAATTCTATTGAGCTTGAAAATTACCCTTTTAAGGAGCGTACGGAATTTAAACCAAAGCTTTTGTGGGTGCGACGATTTCAGAAAAGATATAATCCGTTACTGGCAATAAAAGTCTTAACTGAACTTTTAAGGGAATATCCCGATGCGGAGTTGTGTATGGTTGGCCCCGAAAAGGATGGCAGCATGAAAACCTGTAAATCCTACGTCCGGAAGCATTCCCTTCCCGTGCGCTTTACCGGGAAATTAAAGAAAAAGGAATGGGCAAAACTTTCATCCGATTATGATTTCTTTATAAATACCACCACCATCGATAATACTCCAATAAGTGTTATTGAAGCGATGAGCCTTGGTCTTCCTGTGGTTTCTACCAATGTTGGTGGTATGCCGGCGCTTATTGAAGATGAAAAGGATGGCATACTTGTTTCTGAAAATGATAAAAAGGCAATGGCAGAAGCTATTTCAGAGTTAATTCAAGATACTCAAAAGACAAAGGAAATTTGTAAAGAAGCCCGGAAAAAGGTAGAAAACTTTGGATGGGAAACCGTAAAAGAAGATTGGAACCGTGTGTTGAAGTAGGTCTGTATGAAGCGACTTATCTACATTGGTAATAAGCTGGAGAAACACGGAGCCTCACCTACCGCGATTGACACTCTTTCGGAATTATTAGAAGAAGAAGGTTTCAGTATAATTACAGCATCTTCAAAAAGAAATAAGATTTTCCGTTTACTGGATATGATGAGAACAATTGCAGGAAACTACGGAAGTTCAGATCTAGTACTAATTGATACTTATAGCACCTCAAATTTTTTGTATGCCGTACTTTCGGCCAAGCTCTGCCGTAACTTAGGACTTCCTTACATACCTATCTTACATGGTGGAAACCTGGAACAGAGATTAAGAGAGAACGAGATGGTTAGTCGTGAACTATTCGGAAAAGCTTTTTGCAATGTAGCTCCTTCCCAATATTTTATGAAAGTTTTTGAGAAGCATGGATTCCAGAACCTGAAATATATTCCGAATTCTATTCCGCTGAAACGATACAGGTTCATTTCACGTAAAAAAATTCAGCCAAAAATTCTTTGGGTAAGGTCTTTTGCAGAAGTATATAATCCCATGCTGGCTTTAAAAGTTTTGAAGATTTTACAGAAGGATTTTCCTGATGCGCAATTGTGCATGGTTGGGCCGGATAAAGACGGAAATCTAAAAACCTGTAGGAGCTTTGCCGAAGCTCACAACCTTCAGGTAAAGTTTACCGGTAAACTTCAGAAAGAAGAATGGCATAGTCTGGCATCAGGATATGATGTTTTTTTAAACACATCTAATACAGACAATGCACCGGTAAGTGTAATCGAAGCTATGGCACTGGGTTTGCCGGTAGTTTCTACCAATGTTGGAGGTATTCCTTATTTAGTTCAAAATCAGAAGCAGGGACTTCTTATAACCGAAAATAATGAAGAGGAAGCTGCTAAGGCAATTCAGTTTTTGATCAGTAATCCGGAGGAAGCCGGACGGCTTATTCTTAATGCCCGGCAAAAAGCAGAAGGTTTCGACTGGGAAAGAGTTAAAGAGATTTGGTTGGAATTGCTATGCTAAAAATTATATCTTTATCGCGTTACCGAATTAACCTACCGCATGTCTGATAAGCCCCTATTTCATTTTGAAATTTCCGAGCGAAAGATATTTCTGCGTCTTTTTGACACCTTTTTTGTACTGCTTGCCCTTAGTATTGTAGGTATCATCTTTCAGTTTAGCTATTTCAGAATAGATAGTCAATATTGGGTTTGGACTGTAGTTCTTGTTGTTTTTTTTAATTTTTTTGCTACCGTATTCGAACTGTACGACCTTCAGAAAGCCAGTAGGTTTGATAGTGTTCTTCAGAACGTCATTCTTACCACATCGCTCACTGTACTATTTTATATTTTAACTCCTTTTATTACCCCTAGTTTACCGGAAAATCGTTTGCAGATCTTGTTCTTTTTTCTTTCTATTGCGGGCATTTTATTGGTTTGGAGATATGCCTATATCGCTTTAATTACCACGCCGCGATTTTACAAAAGGGTATTGGTTGTGGGAGATTCTTTTGATATTAAATTAATTGCAGAGACACTTCGTAATTCTGATCCAAATTACTCTGTCATTGGGTTTATTAATACAGAGAAAGAGTACGCAGATTTTGATTATGAGGGTTTGACCCGGTTTAAGGTGGAGGAATTGTCTTCTGCAGTTGAAGAATACCATATTAACGAGGTTATCGTGGCGCATGCACACAAAAGAAATTTAATATTACCTCTTTATAATCAGCTTAATGAGTTGCTTATGAGGGGAGTTCCAATTAAAGATTATTATCATGTTTACGAGGAAACAACCAGGAGGATCCCCGTAGATAAAGTAGATAAAGATTTTTATCGTTATTTTCCCTTTAGCCGGAATAATGCCAATCAGTTTTACAGGCTTTCCTCACGTATTTTTGATATAATTGCTGCAGTTGTCGGAATATTTTTTGGTGTCTCAATTCTTCCTTTCATCCTGGTTGGGAATTTACTTGCTAATCGGGGGGAACTATTTTATTCCCAGGAGAGGATAGGGAAATATGGAAAACCTTTTACTATATTGAAATTCCGGACTATGTTGCACGATGCGGAATTAGCAGGTCCGCAATATGCTCAAAAAGATGATCTCCGCATAACTCCCTTCGGAAAATTTCTCAGGCGTTCGAGAATAGATGAAATTCCGCAGTTTCTCAACGTGCTTAAGGGAGAAATGAGCATGATTGGCCCCCGTCCCGAAAGACCGGTTTTTGTGAAAGAATTATCTGAAGCAATTCCTTTTTATGAGACGCGGCATGTTATAAAACCGGGACTTACCGGCTGGGCACAGGTAATGGCCAATTACGGAACTTCCCATACCGACAGTCTGGAAAAGCTTCAATACGATTTGTATTATATTAAGCACAGGGGCTTATTCCTGGATATTGATATTCTCCTGAAAACGTTTAGTACTATTATATTCTATAGAGGACAATGACCGGAAGTTAATGGGATGAAAATCTCTTTATAAAAAGGTTTATCATATAGGAAGAATTATTGATATCCATTTCAGAAATTCAGTTGGGTTACCACCCGAATAAGATTGTGTTTACTATTTTTGACTTCAGTAACAGGTTAATTCAGCTGGCTCTAAATTTGCGCTGACAATATCATGCTTCTGATGTGGCTTTAGAAGTATCTTATTTAACAACAGAACTTCAGCGGCGATTCATTAATAAAATTCAACCATACAAGTACGGTTATGAAAAATATTTTACTAGCTATTTTAAGCGGATTTTTACTCGCAATAGGCTGGCCAACCTACGGTTTTCCGTTCTTTTTATTTATTGCTTTTGTGCCTTTGTTGTTTGCGGAATTTAAAATCAGAAACTTTTCCAGTTACAGCAAACTGACAGTTTTTGGAGTAGCCTACCTCACATTTTTTATCTGGAACATCATAACCACCTACTGGATTTACTTTTCTACTCCTTTTGGGGGCGCTTTTGCAATTCTTGCTAATTCGCTCCTTATGAGCATCGTTTTTCTCATTTACCACGTAGTAGCTAAGAGAACCAATTTTACCGCAGCCTCCTCATTTCTTATCAGTATTTGGATCGTGTTTGAAAAAATTCATCTCAACTGGGACTTTTCCTGGCCGTGGTTAAATCTTGGGAATGGTTTTTCGGAATATCACAATTTGATACAATGGTATGAATATACCGGTACTTTTGGTGGTACATTGTGGATCTGGCTGGTTAATATTGCTGTTTTTAAAGCAGTTCTACTTTACCGTGAATTTCAGGATAAAGCATTCATCTACCGCGGAATACTTAAAACTGTACTTCTTCTTATCATACCAATTTCAGTCTCATATATTATTCGGTACAACTATGAAATGCCGGAGAGATCTATGGAAGCAGTCGTGCTTCAACCAAATATTAATCCTTATACGGAAAAATATAACACTAACGACGCTCGTATCGCCAGCTTGCTTTCAGATTTAGCTGAGGAGAAAACAACGCAATCTACAGACCTTCTTGTTGCTCCGGAAACTGTTTTTGCAGATGGTACAGTGTTACAGGAATTTGAAAATTCTGAAGCAGCTTACTTCGGCCGACAAATCGTGCAGAAGTACGATAATTTGAATTTTTTGGGGGGTGTCTCTTTTTATCAGCGTTTCAGCGATCCGGGTCAGGTACGACGGCAAAGCAATCAATTAGGTCCAAATGACTGGTATGACGACTATAATTCGGCATTTTTGATAAGTGATGATGAATCCCAGCTCTATCATAAGTCAAAACTGGTTGTTGGGGTCGAAAATTTCCCTTATCAGAGTCTTTTAAAACCCATTTTAGGGGACGTAATGATAGATTTAGGCGGAACAGTGGCTATGAAGACCACTCAACCGGATCGGGAAGTATTTAAACTCGATAATGGTGCTTTTACGGCACCCATTATATGTTATGAATCTGTGTATGGAGAATATGTTACCGGCTATGTCCAGAATGGAGCCGAATTTCTTACAATTATTACCAACGATGCGTGGTGGGAAGACACACAAGGTCACCAGCAACATTTGAGTTATGCAAAATTAAGAGCAATAGAAACCCGGAAGTCGGTAGTAAGAAGTGCTAATACCGGGATTTCAGCTTTTATAAACCCTCTGGGAGATGTCGGACAAACTTTAGAGTATGAAAAACGCGGAAGCATAAAATCGGAGGTGCTTCTGAACAATAAAAAGACATTTTATGTAGAATACGGCGATTATATTGCACGTGTAGCCCAGTTTTTGGCTTTATTTATTTTCCTGTTTGCTATGGTAAAATATAAGCGAAAAAGGCCGGTGTGATTTTTAAGCCAAAAATTTAAGGATTAGATAGTTGAGAAGGAAAGATTTGGTGTACTTATGCCGGTTGAGAATTGGCCATTGTAGGTGAGATTCAGACGAGGTACACTAGCATAACTACAAACAACAGACACTTCTAATATAGTACTTCATTTTTATTCTTACTTTAGTATCTTCATATAAAATATTCTATGGATCTTAAAAGGCACGTTCCCAACATTATCACACTTCTAAATTTACTGAGCGGATGTATTGCTGTTATTTTTGCTGTACAGGGCAGTCTAATAATGGCAGCCGTTTTTGTCGCACTGGGGATTTTCTTTGACTTTTTTGATGGTCTGGCAGCCCGTGTTTTGGATGTAAAGAGTGAGGTTGGACTTCAGTTAGATTCCCTGGCAGATGCTGTGACCAGTGGTGTGGTGCCCGGAATTGTGATGTATCAAATGCTGAATATCGCTCTTCCCAATACAAGTAGTGGAATATCTACTGAATGGGTTGTGGATGATACTTTTATGGAATGGAACTTTAATAATCTGGCGCTAATCGGACTTTTAATTTCGCTTGCATCTGCTTACCGACTTGCAAAATTTAATGTAGACGACAGGCAAACCGATTCTTTTATAGGACTTCCTACACCCGCGAATGCACTGCTTATTTTGAGTTTGCCCCTAATTCTTTCCTTTCAGCCGGGAGAAATTGTCTCTTCTCTAATTTTAAATGAATGGTTCCTAATTGGATTAACATTATTGAGTTGTTATTTATTAAACGCTGAAGTGAAATTGTTTGCATTAAAATTCTCTGACTGGTCATTTAAGAATAATAAAATCAGATATATCTTTATAATGCTTTGCCTGATTCTCGTTATTTTACTACAATTTGCTGCTATTCCGGTAATAATTATCAGTTATGTGCTGTTGTCTCTGATTTTTGGAGATCAGAAGAAGGAGAAGGAAGTGGAATACTGAAAAGGAAAAAGAGAAAAGAGGAGAGGAGAGAGGAAAGATTTGATAGAATGTGAAAAACTTTCTTGATTAGAGTTTGTGAGCTTGTTCCAGACATCCGATATTTTGATAATTGATAATTGATAATTGATAATTGATAATTGATAATTGATAATTGATAATTGATAACCGACAATAGATTTAGTCAAAAATCTTCTTCTTCCGAAGTTCAAAATTTTTACCTAAATACACTTTTCTTACCATTTCATCTTCGGCCAGTTCTTCGGGTTGTCCGTGTTTTAAGATATTCCCTTCAAACATTAGGTATGTACGGTCGGTGATCGCGAGGGTTTCCTGTACGTTGTGATCTGTAATTAAAATTCCGATATTTTTATTCTTCAGTTGTGCTACAATCCTCTGGATATCTTCAACTGCCACGGGATCTACACCGGCGAAAGGTTCATCTAAAAGAATAAATTTAGGATCGGTGGCAAGCGCCCGTGCAATTTCGGTACGCCGGCGTTCCCCCCCACTTAGAAGATCGCCCCGGTTTGTGCGGATATGACCCAAACCAAATTCTTCAATGAGTGATTCCATTTTCAAATGCCTCTCTTTTTTGGAAAGAGAAGTCAGTTCCAGGACACTCATAATGTTATCTTCGATGCTTAATTTTCTAAAAACAGAAGCCTCCTGAGCCAGATATCCTATCCCATGTTGTGCTCGTTTGTACATGGGATATTTAGTAATATCAGCTTTATCTAAAAAAATATTACCGCTGTTTGGCTTAATTAATCCTACGATCATATAAAAAGAAGTTGTCTTTCCCGCCCCGTTAGGGCCCAGCAAACCAACAATTTCCCCCTGGTTTACTTCCACGGAAATTCCTTTAACAACCGCTCTTCCTTTGTAAGATTTAATTAATTTATCGGCGCGTAATTTCATTTCTGATTATTTAATCCTAATTGAAGCACTAATTGTACCAAATGTTATTCTTCTTTAGCTTCTTCCAGTGCTTCCCAGTATTCAAAAGCTCTTCGCAAATGAGGAATTACGATAGTTCCTCCAACCAGGGTTCCTATGCTTAAGGTTTCCATCACTTCTTCGCGGGCCACACCCTGTTTATAGCTGGATTCCAGGTGGTATTTAACACAATCATCACATCTTAAAACCAGAGAGGCAACCAAGCCAAGCAGTTCCTTTGTTTTCTTGTCCAAAGCACCTTCTGTAAAAGCATTGGTGTCCAGATTAAAAATCCTTTTAAGAACTTTGTTGTTCTCATTCAGGATTTTATCATTCATTTGCTCACGGTATGAATTAAATTCTTCTACTTTATTGGCCATAACCATTTTTCTTTAATTTTTTTAATTCTCTTTTATAAATCACCTTCGATATAAAAATACTTACCTCATATAAAATAAGAACCGGAATAGCTACAATTACCTGACTTACAATGTCCGGCGGAGTAATAATTGCCGAAAGTATTAATACAATAACCAGGGCGTATTTTCTATACTTTCTGAGGAAATCTGGAGTTACCACTCCTACTTTTGTAAGGAAATAAATAACGATTGGCAGTTCAAAAATCAGTCCGCTGGCGAGGACCGATGCCCTAACCAAACTGATATAGCTACTAAGATCGAAATCGTTAAAAACAGTTTCGCTTACCTGGTATTTTCCAAGGAAATTTATGGATAAAGGAGTTACTACATAATATCCGAACAATACGCCAATAAAGAATAGCAGGGAGGAGATGAAAATAAATCCTTTTGCATTCTTTCTTTCATAGTCGTGCATTGCCGGGGCTACGAACTTCCAGAATTCATAGATTACATATGGGAATGCGACAATAAAACCTGCTGTTATAGAGGTCCATACATGTGCTGAAAATTGTCCCCCCATTGTTCTACTCTGTATCCTGAAGGGCATGTCGTCGAAACAAAATCCGCCATCGATTCCTACAAATGTAGAAATCCGGCAGAGCATGTCGTACGAGAAAAAGCTACCCTTGCTCGGTCCAAAAAGCAGGACGTCAAAAATAAAGCTCTTTGCTAGAAAGGCTGCTGCCGCTGCTATAAGAACCGCAAGTGTTGCCCGTATAAGGTGCCATCTCAGGTCTTCAAGATGATCCAGAAAGGACATCTCATGTTCCTGTTCAGGTTGAGGTGAAGCTAATTTTTTCATTATAAAATTCCTTCGCGAATTAGGTTATGAAGGTGTACCACTCCTGTATATTTTCCATTTTCAGCGGCAAGTAATTGGGAGATCTTGTTTTCCTGTATAATTTCCAGCGCATCAACCGCTAATGCATTATAGTTAATGAGTTTTGGGTTTGCACTCATTATATCTTTTGCGGTGAGGTCTTTAATTTCTTCATTGTTCCTGATCATTCTCCTAATATCACCATCTGTAATAATACCAACAATTTTTTCATTTTCAATAACTGCGGTTACCCCCAGCATTTTTTCTGAAATTTCCAAAATAACTTCAGTGAGGTTGCTATCTGGGGCGACTTCGGGTTTTTGATTTTGCGAAGTAATGTCGCTGACACGTAAATATAATTTTTTGCCAAGCGAACCACCGGGATGATATTTAGCAAAATCTTTTTTTGAAAACCCCCTTAACTTCAGGAGACAAATCGCGACAGCATCACCTATCACCAATTGAGCAGTCGTACTTGTGGTAGGTGCAAGATTATTCGGACAAGCTTCTTTCTCTACGTAAGAATTAAGGACAAAATCTGCTGCCTGCCCTAGAAAAGAAGATTTGTCACCGGTAATTGCCATGAGGATGTTATTAAAATTCTTAATAAAGGGCACCAGCACTTTTATTTCGGGACTGTTTCCGCTTTTGGAAATACAAAGAACTATATCCTCTTTTTGAATCGTACCAAGATCACCGTGAATGGCATCACCGGCATGCATAAAAACCGCAGGCGTTCCGGTAGAGTTAAGTGTAGCAACGATTTTAGTACCTATAACTGCACTTTTTCCTATTCCGGTAACAATTACCCTTCCGGTGGAATTATAAATCGTTTCTACAGCCTTAACAAATTCATCATCTATTAAGTTTTCTAAATTGGCAATTGCTTTGGCTTCGGTAGAAATAGTCTCTTTTGCAGCTGTAAGAATTTTCTCTTGAAGTTTCAAATTAGATGAGTTATGAATTGTAAGTACTAAAGAAATATGTATATTTAGTATTGCAAATGTATATAAAATTGTAAGACAATTGAATGAGTTTGACGGAAATTGATTTACATCAACAGCTGAAGAAATACTTTGGATTCAGTCAGTTTAAAGGACTTCAGGAACAGGTAATTACCAGTATCGTAAAAGGTAAGGATACATTTGTGGTAATGCCAACGGGCGGAGGGAAATCATTGTGTTACCAGCTTCCGGCCCTTATTGCCGACGGAACAGCAATCGTGGTTTCTCCATTAATTGCGTTAATGAAAAATCAGGTAGATGCAATTCGCGGGATTTCTTCGGAACACGGAGTAGCCCACGTTCTAAATTCTTCCTTAAATAAAACTGAAGTAAGACAGGTTAAGGAAGATATAAGTAATGGAATTACAAAATTGCTTTATGTAGCACCTGAATCCCTTACTAAGGAGGATTATGTAGAATTTCTAAGGGGGCAGACAATTTCCTTTTTAGCAATAGACGAAGCTCATTGTATAAGTGAATGGGGACATGATTTTAGACCGGAATATCGCAATCTCAGGAGCATCATAAAACGAATAGGTGACAATATTCCAATTATCGCCCTTACGGCCACAGCAACTCCAAAGGTGCAGGAAGATATTCTTAAAAACCTTGGAATAACAGACGCCAAAACTTTTAAGGCAAGTTTTAACCGGCCTAATCTTTATTATGAAGTAAGGCCGAAAACAAAAAATGTTGATGCCGATATTATTCGTTTTGTAAAGCAAAACGAAGGAAAATCAGGTATTATTTATTGTCTTAGCCGGAAGAAAGTTGAAGAACTGGCCCAGACACTTCAGGTGAATGGAATTAGTGCTGTGCCATATCATGCTGGTCTTGAAGCAAAAACCAGGTCCAGGCATCAGGATATGTTCCTTATGGAGGATATAGATGTCGTGGTTGCGACTATAGCATTTGGGATGGGAATCGACAAGCCCGATGTGCGTTTTGTGATCCACCATGATATTCCAAAAAGTATAGAAAGTTATTACCAGGAAACCGGTCGCGCAGGTCGTGATGGAGGAGAGGGACACTGTCTCGCATTTTACTCCTATAAAGACATTGAAAAGCTTGAGAAGTTTATGAGCGGCAAGCCAGTTGCAGAACAGGAGATTGGCCACGCCCTTTTGCAGGAAATCGTTGCTTATGCTGAAACTTCTATTTCCAGAAGAAAATTCATTCTTCATTATTTCGGGGAAGAATTTGATCAGGAAACCGGGGAAGGTGGCACTATGGACGATAATGTGCGTTACCCCAAAAAGCAGGTAGAGGCGGAAGAGGAAGTGATATTACTGCTTAAAACAGTAAAAGAAACAAAAGAGCTTTACAAAGCGAAAGATCTTGTAAAAACTTTGCAGGGGAAAGCCAATGCCATGATTACCTCCCATCGTACAGATGAACATCCTCTTTTTGGAAAAGGAAGTTATAAGGACAGTAAATTCTGGATGGCGCTAATACGTCAGGCGCTGGTGCAAGGTTATTTGAAAAAGGATATCGAAACCTACGGAGTAATTAAAATCACTCCCGCAGGGGAAGGATACCTTCAGCAGCCATCATCTTTTATGATGACGGAGGATCATATTTTCGACAGTACCACCCAGGCGGTACCTTCAGCATCAAAAAAAGCAGGCGGCGCAGTAGATCAGCAACTTGTAAATATGCTGAAGGATCTCAGGAAGAAAATCGGGAAGAAAATGGGGCTACCTCCATTTGTGATTTTTCAGGATCCATCGCTAGAGGATATGGCTTTAAAATATCCTGTTAGCGTTGAAGAATTGGGAAATATTTACGGGGTAGGAGAAGGAAAAGCTAAGAAATACGGGAAGGAGTTTGTTCAGCTTATCGAGCGGTATGTGGAAGAAAACGATGTTATACGCCCAGACGATCTTGTAGTGAAATCTACCGGAGCAAATTCTGCACTCAAACTTTACATTATCCAAAGTATAGACCGAAAATTGCCCTTAGACGATATTGCTTCAGCTAAAGGAATGGCAATGGACGAGTTTATTAAGGAAATGGAAGCTATTGTCTATAGCGGAACCAAGCTTAATATTGATTATTATCTTCAGGATATTTTAGATGAAGACCAGCAGGAAGAAATCCATGAATATTTTCTCGAAGCCGAAACTGATAAAATTGACGATGCTTTAGAGGAATTCGACGGCGATTATGATGACGAGGAACTGCGTCTTTACCGGATTAAATTTATAAGTGAAGTTGCTAATTAATTGGTGAAGAGTGAAGAGTGAAGAGTTTGTTAAAGTGCGCTAAACAGGCCAATTTCTTTTTTTTTTGATTTTCGTATCTTCTGAAAAGTTTGGTCTCAAAAATGGCAAATATCGATCTTCAGTCTGGAAAGTTTTTGAAAAAGGTGACCTCTGAAATGCCAATTATCGAGCTGCAGAATGTGAAGAAATCAGCAATATACATTATACACTATACAAATTACACCGTACCCAAATTTCCAAATTATCAATTATCAATTATCAAAAATAGCTTGAGAAAAGCTAACTTCAAGAATGGCAACTATCGTCTTTATAATTTAAATGCTTCAGAAAAGTATGACCTTAAAAATGGCAATTATCGACCTCCGTTAGCCTGAAGGTCCCTTATACATTCTGAATCAATTTCGGGGACGCCATTTTCGTCTATTAATTCCAAAATACCACTTCCAAACTCTATAGAAGAACGCATTAAACAGCCAGCACTGCTGCAATGGCCATCATTTTCAGGGTCTGCATGATCAGATTGAAGTTCTGTCCCTATATTTACGAGTCCGAATAAATGACCAAATTCGTGATTTAAAACAGCAGCTTCAACTGTACTTTTTGAAGGGGAGCCAATTCCTGAGGAGAAGTCGGTTATGGTTTTTTGGTAAATAACCATTGATGTATTTCTAAAAGCCGATCCCAGGGTAAATTTATTGTTTTCATCATTTTCATGGCTGCCATCTGCAAAATAAATAAAAACAGCAATTTCGTCACCGGCATTATAAACCGTGCGGGTTTCTTTCTCAATTTCAACAATTTCTTCAATAGAAAAAGGAGCTTTTCCCGAAGAAGGAACAGCGCGTAGGGAGATATTTATACCGTCCGGCTTAAAAGTTCGTCCTTCCAGGAAAGCTTTAAAAGTGGCAATTGCAGTTTCTGTAGGTTGATTTCCTTCTACGTAAACCATTTCCACATTCATGGATTTAAATTCCTCGTCGCTTAAAAGTTCCCTGGCAGACTCTCCAAGGCCGCGCAGGTTTACGCTTTTGTCTATTCTATCGCTAAGATCGTTGTCTTCCTCTGTACTGCAGGAAACGCTTAAACACAACAGGGAAAGGAGAAGAAAAAACTTGTTGATCTTCGACCTTGTGCAGGTTAATTTTTTCTTTCTAGAATACATTTTCTAAAGTAGATGTTATAACTTAAGGGCGGTCTAAAATATAAAATTACTTACTCTTTGGTTGTAATCTTGCCAGATAATCATAATGAGGCCCATTTTTTAACAATTCACAGTCAAAATTATTATAATCAGCAATATGCTTCAGGGAATCAAAATCTATGTACAGCCAGTCAAAGGATTCAGATTTTTCACCTTTGTAACTTAACTGAAACTGAAGTTCTCCAATGTATTTGTTTCCGAAGTCTTCATCATCTTCATCCTGCAAATAACTGAGATCTGAAGAGTCTATTAGTAGTTGTCCGCCAGGATTCAGAATGGATTCAAGATGTTTAAAAAAGGAATTCAGGTTTTTAAGGTTTCCGATGATTCCTGTGCCATTCATTAACATCAGCACCGTATCGAACTTTTGATCTTCAATGTTGAAAAAGTTGAGGTTCCGCGCATCTTTCACTCCTCTTAATCGGCAAATTTCGATAGCACCTTCAGAAGTATCTATAGCGGTGACTTCCAACTTCTTTTTATTCTGAAGATAAAGCGAATGACTGCCTGCACCGCAACCTACGTCAAGAACTTTTCCAAAGCAGGCTTTTAATGCTTCCTGTTCAATTTCGGGCATCTCGCTGAAGTTTCGAAACAGGTAAGGCACGGGAATCACATCATCATCAAAATCTGGTGAATGTACAGTGATATCTGTCTCATCCTTTTGGTGAAAAAATGCGGAAATTGCTTTTCCGAATATATCGTTGTGCTTGTTATTCATATCTTTGCGCTATGCAGGAAATTTTAGAGAACCTTTCGGAAAAGGCCAAAGATAAGCATAAGGAAAATAAAAAGTTTTTCTCCAGGCTTAAAAAGAAACCGCCGAAGGATTTGGACAGGCAGATGCAGGATTTACATGAGGAAGAGTTTGCGCAAACAAATTGTCTTGATTGTGCTAATTGCTGCAAAACCACGGGTCCGCTTTTTACCAATAAAGATATTGAACGAATAAGTAAGCATTTAAAGCTGAAGCCGCAGCAGTTTATCGAGCAATATTTGCGGGTAGATGAGGATAAAGATTATGTGCTGCAGGAAGTGCCGTGTGCTTTTCTCGCCGCGGATAATTACTGTCTTATTTATGACGTGCGCCCAAAAGCCTGCCGCGAATATCCACATACCGACAGAAAGGATTTTCACAAAATCTCCAATTTAACAATTAAAAATACTGCTATTTGTCCTGCTGCCTACAATATAGTTGAGAAAATGAAGGCGAGGATAAAATCTTAATAGACTAAATACAGCTCTCTCTTTTGCTGAAACTTTTCTAAACCCTCTGCCCAGCCTTCCCTTATTTCTTCGGCTGATAGTCCGCTTTCTATTTGCTGCTGAAGTTTTTCTGTACCCGCAAGTTTTGTAAAGAAGGAATTAAAGAATTTAGTTTTATCTGAAGTATTTTCGTAAGCTCCAATTAGCCATTCCAGGTTAATTTTCTCCGGAATTTCAATTTCGCTCAGGTCTTCTCCAAAACATGTTTTTCCAAGATGTTTGGGGCTTTTAGCACCGGGCATTGATTCTGGTGTGTAGCTGAAACTGTAAACTTCCTTATCCAGAAAAGGCGATCCATAAACCTGAAATTGTTTTTCTGTTCCCCGGCCAGCATTCACATTGGTACCTTCAAAAAAGCACAGACTAGGGTAAAGCTGGATGGATTGTTCATTTGGCAAGTTAGGCGAAGGTTTTACAGGAAGGGCATAGCTTTTTGAATGATCGTAATTTTCCATTTCAATTACCTGTAAATCGGCTTTTACTCCGTTTTTAAGCCATCCTTCTCCGTTGATCATTTGTGCATATTCTCCCATTGTGAGTCCGTGAACTACCGGTATTGGGTGCATTCCCACAAAACTTTGATGTTTAGGTTCGAGGATTGGCCCGTCAATATAATTTCCGTTGGGATTTGGACGGTCAAAAACGAGTAGCGGAATGTCATTTTCGGCGGCAGCTTCCATTACATAATGCAGGGAAGAGATATAGGTGTAGAATCTTGCTCCAACATCCTGAAGGTCAAAAATTAGAATATCAAGCCCTTCCAGTTGCGCTGCCGAAGGTTTTTTGTTGTTTCCGTAGAGCGAAATTACCGGAAGTCCGGTTTTGGGATCTTTTCCGTCCTTAACAGCTTCGCCGGCATCTGCATCTCCGCGAAAACCATGTTCCGGAGCAAAAACTTTTTGTACGTCGACATTTAGAGTCAGCAGCGAATCTACTAAATGAGTATATGTTTGATCTTTTTTCTTAATTAGTGAACTCTGATTTCCAATTATGCCGACTTTTTTCCCTTCAAGTATAGGTAAATAAGTAGCACTCCTGTTTGCTGCCAACACAATTTCTTCTGAAGAAATGCTATTTTCTTCTGAATTTAGAGGCACCTTATTTTTGGCAATTTTCGGCTTATTGTTTGTGTTTCCGCAGGAAAGAAAAGCAATAAGAACGAATAAAAATGTACTTTTGAATAACCTATTAATCATGTAACTGGTTTGAATTTCGAGTTTTTCGTTGTAAAACGGCTTATTAGCACCAAAAAGTATAAAAGTAGCATTTCTGCACCTATAATGAAAATAGCTGTGGTTGCTATTGCTATTGGTGTAATAATGATGCTGATTTCTTTCGCTACCGGACTCGGGCTTCAGGATAAAATCAGGGATAAGATTGCCGCATTTAACGGTCATATCAATATTTCAAATTACGACAATAACAGTTCACAGGTTACGCTGGAACCGGTTTCCACAAACCAGGATTTTTATCCGGAATTTGAAACAGTAGACGGAATTAGCCATATTCAGGCTGTCGCTACAAAATTCGGGGTAATACGCACTGCAACAGATTTTGAAGGAGTAATTGTAAAAGGAGTTGGTGAGGATTATAACTGGGAATATTTTAGGGAATTTCTGGTAAAAGGGAAATTGCCAGCTGTGGACAGTACTTTGAATGATCAGGTTCTGATTTCAGATTATCTGGCGAACCGCCTTCAGCTTAAAGTGGGGGATCAGGCGCCTACATATTTTTTAAGGGCAGATAATGAGCGCCCGCTATTACGTGCTTTTAAAATTACAGGAATTTACGATTCGGGTTTTCAGGAATTTGATGAGCTTTATATGATTGCCGACATCAGGCATATTCAGCGCCTGAACAGGTGGGAAGATGATGAGGTGGGGAATTTTGAAGTTTTCGTACAGAATTTTGATGAAATTGATAGGAAAGGTAATGAAGTATATGAAAATACAGATTCTTTCCTGGATACGCAGACAATTACTCAGAAGTACTACGCGATTTTTGAATGGCTTTCCCTGTTCGATTTTAACATCGCCCTTATTATAGGAATTATGATCCTTGTAGCGGGGATTAATATGATTACTGCTTTACTGGTCCTTATTCTTGAAAGAACGCAAATGATTGGGGTGCTGAAAGCGTTAGGAAGTACAGACTGGATGATAAGAAAAATCTTTCTCTACAATGCCGCTTACCTTATTTTTCAGGGACTGTTCTGGGGGAATCTAATTGGGATTGGTCTGCTGGCCCTTCAGAAATATTTTAAACTTTTTCCGCTGGATCCACGTACCTACTATGTAACCGAAGTTCCAGTTTATCTTCATTGGGATTATATCCTGGCGGTAAATCTGGGTACATTGATATTATGTATGCTTATGTTGTTGATACCTTCAGTAATTATTTCGAAAATTTCACCGGTTAAAGCTATGAAATTTGAATAATTCTAAATATCGGAATACATTTTGCTGATATTTCTGCGGATTTAGAAACAAAACATTCGGGTTCGGGTGCAATTTTTTACCTTTGCCGAATTAAAGAAAAAGCATGGACTATAAAGAAAATATACTAGGAACAATTGGAAATACGCCGATGGTGAAAATGAATAAAATCACCAAGGATATTGATGCACTTGTACTCGCCAAATACGAAACTTTTAATCCCGGGAATTCTGTAAAGGACCGTATGGCCTTGAAAATGGTAGAAGAAGCTGAAGAAAAAGGCTTACTGAAGCCGGGAGGTACCATAATAGAAGGAACTTCGGGAAATACCGGGATGGGACTCGCCCTTGCCGCCATTGTGAAGGGCTATAAAATGGTTTGTGTGCTTTCAGACAAGCAAAGTAAGGAGAAAATAGACATTTTGAAGGCCGTTGGAAGTGAAGTAGTGGTTTGTCCAACAGATGTTGCACCAGAGGATCCGCAGTCTTATTACTCCACATCCAAAAGACTTGCTGAAGAAACTCCGAATTCCTGGTATGTGAATCAGTACGATAATCTTGCTAATACAAAGGCGCACTACGAAACCACTGGTCCTGAAATCTGGGAACAGACCGATGGGAAAGTAACTCATTTTGTGGTGGGTGTTGGAACAGGAGGAACAATTTCTGGAGTTGGAAGATATCTAAAGGAGAAGAATCCGGATATTAAAGTCTGGGGGATTGATACTTATGGTTCCGTATTTAAAAAGTACCACGAAACTGGAGAATTTGATAAAAATGAAATCTATCCTTATGTAACTGAAGGAATTGGGGAGGATATTCTGCCTAAAAATGTTGATTTCAGTATAATTGATGGATTTACAAAAGTGACAGATAAGGATGCCGCAGTTTATACTCAAAAACTGGCAAAAGAGGAAGGTTTCTTTCTTGGAAACAGTGCAGGGGCTGCAGCAAAAGGACTGCTTCAGTTAAAAGAACATTTCACGAAAGATGATGTGGTGGTGGTTTTATTCCATGACCACGGAAGCCGCTATGTTGGAAAAATGTTCAATGATGACTGGATGCGGGAAAAAGGATATTTGGACTAAAGTTCGAATTTAAAGAGTAATAAAAAAGCTGTCTGTGTTTAGGCAGCTTTTTGTTTTTTGCGAGATTTCCTAAAGCTAAGCTGCTGTAAAAAATAGAAAAGGAAAGCACCGCCAAAATATACTATTACGTCCAGAAAATCAGCAGTATATCGGGTGCTTATTTTCGGGAGCACTAGTTCAAAATATATGGCATAAAAGGAAGTGATCGATAAAATGAGAGGCAGGCTTAATTTAATAGAAGCGTCTCTTTTTATATAATGGATAGCTTTTAGGCAGATGGTCAATACGATAGGCATGCAAAGAAAATCATTAAGATAGGAGGTTGTCCATTCGGGGAAAGAAATTCCTGATCTCTTTAGAGTTTCGAATGCAAGGAAAATTAGTACAAATATAGCAAAGGTGATGTGCAGAATTCTCATAGCAAAGCTACCGAAACAATAAAAGCCAACACCAGTGCGATGGCCATCCCGATGACCCAGACAGTATAGCCGGTTCTGGAAATCGCTCTTATAAAAGGATTTTTGTGATCTCTATATGAAGTTTCTTTTGCCTTCTCACCAGATGCGGTAGACTTCCGGCTGGTTCTTTCCTGCCTTAAAATCTTTTCCCTGCTCTTTTCCGGATCGGGTTTCGGGGTGTTGTTTTTTTCTTCCGGATTTTCCATTAATTTATTTTTGCGAAATATCTTTTATAAGATACTTAAAGCCTGTATTCCTTTCAAAATAATTTGTTGTTTTTACAGAAAGTTTAACTTGTCTGGGAAGGACAAGAAAGATGTTGTTTGCTGGTATGTGTTGCTTTCTGATGGCTAGAGCTATATGAATTTAGGTAATTAAAAAGTTTTTAATTGCTGTGAAATAAGTTAATTTGGATTTAAATTTTTCCCATGAGTAGAATATTTACTTTCCTGCTAAGCTTATTTCTTTTAACTGCCTGTAGTTCAACTTCAGATACTGCCAATTCCAATAACATGAATTACAGTTACCTCGCGCTGGGTGATTCTTATACCATAGGGGAAAGTGTAGAGGTGGATGAAAGATGGCCGGTGCAGTTAGTAGAGGCTCTGAGAGAAAGAGGTTATAAAGTTGCCCCGCCAAAAATTATAGCTCAGACCGGCTGGACCACAGAAGATTTATTACGCGGAATTGAGAGTGAACTTAATGTGCAGCGGGATTTTGATCTGGTTTCTATCTTAATTGGAGTAAATAACCAATATCAGAATAAACCTATTGATGAATATGAAATAGAATTGAGGGAAGTGTTTAGGAAAGCTATAAATCATAGTAAAACTAGAGAGAATGGAGTTTTTGCCCTGAGTATTCCAGATTATGGTGCTACCCCTTTTGGAGAGGCGAATGCTGAAGTTATTTCTGAAGAGATCGACGAGTATAATGCTGTGTTTAGACAGGTAGCTGAAGATTATGAAGTAGATTTTTATAATATAACGCCAGTTTCCAGGGAAGCTGAAAGTGACCCAGATTTGGTTGCTCAGGATGGGCTTCATCCCAGTGGATTGATGTATAGATACTGGGTTGAGGATATTGTTGCTGAAATTGTAAAAAAACTTCCGAAATAATATAGGTGCTTGATTTTCAGAAAGATATTTTTGTTATTTTTAGTGCATGCAGGAAGATTTTTTACATTATCTCTGGAAATTTAAAAAGTTTAAATTTCATGAGGCCAGGACAACCGATGGGGAAGAAATTGTAATTTCTGAAGCTGGTATTCATAACAAGCTTTCCGGTCCTGATTTCTTTAATGCAAAAGTAAGAGTAGGAGATCAACTATGGGCTGGAAATGTTGAGATACATATTAAGTCTTCAGATTGGTACGCGCATCATCATGAAACAGATGAAAATTACGATAATGTTATCCTGCACGTAGTCTGGCAACACGATGTCGATATCTTCCGAAAAGATAGTGCACCAATTCCAACTTTAGAGCTGGAAGCTTTGGTGGATCTGGCTGTTTTTCAAAAGTATTATCGCCTTAGCTCTAATAATAAGAAATGGATAAATTGTGAAAACTCTTTTCCTGAAATAGATCAGTTCCAGATAGAGCGATGGCTTGAAAGGCTGTATTTTGAAAGATTGGAGGAAAAATCCTTACTCATAACTGAACTTCTTGAGAAATCAGGGAATGACTGGGAAGCAGTATTATTTCAGCTGCTCGCGAAGAATTTTGGTCTAAATGTAAATGGAGAAGCTTTCCTTAGCATAGCCCGAAGCTTCGATTTTAAAATAATTAAGAAGAACTCAGGAGATAAGGTTGTACTGCAATCGCTCTTACTGGGGCAGGCAGGTTTGTTGGATGGTAAATGTGAAGATCCATATTTTCAGGAGTTGAAAAATAATTTTCAATATCTGAAGCATAAATATTCCCTGGATAATTCCTGCGTGTTAAAACCAAAATTTTTCAGGCTCCGTCCCGATAATTTTCCAACAATACGGTTGGTGCAATTAGCAGAAGTTTACACTTCGCAACACAATTTATTTATGGAAGTAACAAATCCTCTCAACCTTTTAAACCTGGTGAAGAAGTTTCAGGTTGAGGTAGATGGATATTGGTTAAGTCATTATAGTTTTGGACGGAAGCATCGGGAGCGGAGGAAAAAAACCACGGCAAATTTCATTAATTTAATCATGATCAATACTATTGTTCCTTTCAATTTTGTCTATGCAAGCAAAGTGGGAGTGTCTGTAGAATCTGTTGTCGAACTTGCCCGAGCATTAATAGCCGAAGAAAATGCTGTAGTTTCAAGGTTCTATGACTTTAAACCAGATCTTCCGGCAGATGCGCTACATTCCCAGGCATTACTGCATTTAAAAAAGAACTACTGCGACAAAAACAGGTGTATGGAATGTGAACTGGGACTCAATCTTTTACAATAGATTAAAATAATTACTATTTTTGCCTCATGCACAGCTTTATATCTAATACAAGATATTTTTTTGAGAGACATGGATTTTATGTTTCTTCCCGTCTTGCCGATAAAATAGGAATGCGCGCTAAAAGTGTAAGGCTTTTCTTTATTTACGCTTCTTTTTTTACTGTTGGAATTGGTTTTGTTCTTTATCTAATTTTGGCTTTCTGGCTAAAGCTGAAGGATTTGGTTTATACAAAACGAACTTCGGTTTTTGATCTTTAGCTGATTAACTTCGTTAGAGGAGGCTGGAAGTGTAAATCCAGAGATCTATTCTTTAACAATTTCTTTGGAATTTAACTTGTAAAAATTTGAAAAGGGTTAATTTTTTAGCATCTTGCTCCGCGGAAAAATAACTTATCTAAACCTTTACTGACCTTATGAGAAAGTACTTGCTTTCGTTCATTCTTTTATTGCCGCTTTTAACAGGATTTGCTCAGGAACTTGAAGTAGATGCCGAATTAGGAAATCCTTCCAATATAATCAATGATGGGTTTATTGCTCTTGAAGTGTCAGGAGGAACTCCTCCCTATTCCTACAAATGGTCTAATCGAAGCACTCCTCTGGAATCCAATCGTGCCGAGGGATTGGTAGAAGGTATTCCTTATGAAATAGTAATTACGGACAGTAATAATAACACGAGAACAGTAAATTACACTGTAGAAGCAGAAGCTATCACAGAACATTTTAACGGAGCTTTTGTTCCCATTGTGGATAAAATGACAGGAATTCTTTTCTGGGACCCTTTTTCTGCCATAGGAATTTATGACCCTGTTGTATACTCTGATGTGAAAAGAGTGGCGACTCCGGGGTGGGAACCAAATATCCAAAATAAATACGTTTTAAAGGAATGGCTGGTTGAAGAAGGTGCCCATGTGAATAATGGGGATCAAATAGCTGTGGTTACTTCCGCAAAGGAAGGTGATACCAACGTTTATGCAGAGGCAAGCGGGAATGTTAGATACCTGGTGCAGGAAGGTAATGTAATTTACGACTATGAAAATGCACAGGACCTTATAGAAACCGGTGCGCATTTTTTAGCTGAAATTGAATATGATGAGCCGGTTATTCTGGCCCACCCCAACGGCGATCCTCAGACGAATGATATTCCGTTTATTGTAGTTTGGCTGATTTTTGGAGCTGCATTTTTTACTATTAGAATGGGCTTTATAAATATCAGAGGATTTAAGCATGCCCTGGAACTTGCAAAGGGTAAATATGATGATCCCGATGCTCCGGGAAGTATTACCCATTTTCAGGCATTAACAACAGCAGTTTCGGCTACTGTTGGTTTAGGGAATATTGCAGGTGTAGCTGTGGCTGTTTCGCTTGGTGGTGCCGGAGCTACTTTCTGGATGATCATAGCAGGTTTGCTCGGCATGTCTTCAAAATTTGTAGAATGTACCTTGGGTGTAAAATATCGTTTTATTAATTCTGAAGGTAGGATTTTTGGAGGACCAATGAACTATCTGCGTTACGGGTTGGAAAAGCGAAATATGAGAGGCCTTGGGAAATTTCTCGCGGGATTCTTTGCAATTCTTGGTATAGGTGCCTCTTTTGGTGGAGGGAACATGTTTCAGGCCAACCAGTCTTTTGAAATTCTGGAAGGACAATTCTCCTGGCTTGCAGGAAACGGGTTCTGGTTTGGATTGGTAGTTGCCGTTCTTGTGGGAGTTGTAATTATTGGAGGTATTAAAAGTATTGCCAATGTAACCGGTAAGGTTGTGCCATTTATGGCTGGTGTTTACGTTTTGGGAGCTTTAATTGTAATTGGTATTAATATTGAAAATATTGGCCCTGCATTTAGTGCGATTTTTGATGGAGCTTTTAGTCCATCTGCCTTAAAAGGTGGTATAATTGGAGTTATGATTGTAGGTTTCCAGAGAGCAGCCTTCTCGAACGAGGCTGGTGTAGGTTCTGCTGCTATTGCCCACAGTACCGCCAAAACAAATAATCCGCCTTCTGAAGGTTTTGTTGCCTTACTTGAACCATTTATCGATACCGTTGTTGTTTGTACTTTAACGGCGCTGGTTCTAATATTTACCGGAATGCATGAAGTAGAAGGAATAGGAGGGGCTCAACTTACTTCTGAAGCTTTTGCAAGTGTAATTTCCTGGTTTCCTTATGTACTCGCATTGGCAGTATTTCTTTTTGCTTTCTCAACAATGATTTCCTGGTCGTACTACGGGATGAGATCATGGACGTACTTATTTGGAAAAAGTAAGAGAACGGAATTGGTTTATAAACTTCTTTTCCTTGTTTTTGTAGTTCTTGGAGCTTCAGTGAGTTTGGGAGCTGTCTTAAATTTCTCAGATATGATGATTCTGGCAATGTCTTTTCCTAATATTATAGGTTTATATATAATGTCAGGGGAAGTACGTACAGACTTAAAAGAATACTTCAGGAAGTTAAAAGCCGGAGAACTTTTCACTAAGGATGGCAAGCCTAAGACCACCTAAGTCTTTTTACATAATGAAATTTAAATCCCATTTTGTTTTCAATAGAAGCCAACGAAATGGGATTTTTCTTTTGGTATGTAGTATTGTCGTTCTGCAGATCATCTATTTGACTGTGAGTTTTTCTTCTAATGCTGAAGAGGCGCCTCTTTCTTCAGAAGAAATACAGCTTTATCAAGTGAGATTGGATTCTATAAAGCTCGCGCGTGTACAGAATGATTCTGTGAGAAATTTTCCGTTTAATCCGAATTATATAACCGACTTTAAGGGTTATACCCTGGGAATGTCAACCGATGAAATTGATAGACTATTACGCTTTCGGGAAGCTGGAAAATGGATAAATTCTGCTGAAGATTTTCAGGAGGTTACAGGAGTTTCAGATTCTTTATTAAATTTACTTTCTCCTTATTTTAAATTTCCGGAATGGGTAAAAGAAAGAAAAGCTTCCGGAGTAATTTCCGCAGGAATACGACCTGTCGCAACAAAAGATCTTAACTCCGCTTCAGTAGAGGAACTTATTGAGGTGAATGGTATTGGGGAAGTTCTGGCAGCGCGTATTGTCAACTATAGAAGTAAAATTGGCGGCTTTATGGATGATATTCAGTTAAAGGATATTTACGGTCTTAACTATGAAGCAAGAGAAAATTTGCTTCGGAACTACAGGGTTATTGATGCTCCGGATTTTCTTCAGAAGAACATAAATACTATTGGAGTCATTGAGCTTTCTGAAATCCCTTATTTTAATTATGAATTGGCAAGGGAAATTGTCAATTATCGTAAACTGCACGAAGGAATAGCGTCTTTTGAAGAGCTGTCTAAAATAAACGAATTTCCATCAGACAAAATTGACAGGATTAAATTATATTTGACGTTGGATTAAAATAAATAAATGTTAACCCGGTAGTTCTCACCTCTTCTTATGGGGCGGGATTGTTTGACTTTGCTTCTTTAGGAACTAAAGTCTATGAAATGAGTTACTATGAACAATATATATTTTACAGAGGAGCATCAACTTTTTCGAAAAAGCTTTCAGGATTTTCTTCAGAAGGAGGTAGTTCCGCATATAGATAAATGGGAGGAGACCGGTACAATTGAAAGGTTTATCTGGAAGAAATTTGGGGAAATGGGCTATTTTGGTCTAAATCAGCCAGAAGAATTTGGAGGATTAAATCTCGATATTTTCTATACGATTATTTTCCTGGAAGAATTGCAAAAAATTGACTCCGGAGGGTTTGCTGCAGCAATGTGGGCGCATGCTTACCTGGCAATGACCCATGTTAAAGCCGAGGGTAATCAAGAAATTAAAGAGAAATATCTTACGGCTAGTATAAATGGAGACAAAATTGGTTGTCTTTGTATTACAGAACCTTTTGGAGGATCTGATGTGGCCGGAATGAAGACTACGGCAGTCAAAAAGGATGATAAATATGTTATAAATGGATCTAAAACATTTATAACTAACGGAGTATATTCAGATTATCTTGTGGTTGCTGCAAAAACAAGTCCGGAGAAGGGTGACAAAGGGATGAGTATCTTTATTATGGATCGTGATACGCCCGGAATTTCAGCTACAAAACTTGACAAATTGGGCTGGAGGGCTTCTGACACTGCGGAATTGTCATTTGATAATGTGGAGATCCCGGTTGGAAATCTAATGGGTGAAAAAGATAAAGGTTTCTCTTACATCATGCAGCATTTTGCGATGGAAAGGCTAATCATGGGAGTAAATGCCCATGCCCGTGCAGATTATGCTTTGGATTATGCGATAAATTATATGTCTGAAAGGGAAGCTTTTGGAAAAACCATAAATAAATTTCAAGCTTTAAGACATACAGTGGCCGAAATGGCCAGCGAAGTAGAAATGTGCAGGGAATTTAATTATTCTATAGCGAAGAGGCTGGGAGAAGGTCAGTACGTTGTAAAGGAAGCCAGTATGTCTAAATTGTTATCTACAAAAATGGCAGATAAAGTGATTTATGATGCATTGCAGATGCTGGGAGGTTATGGTTATATGGAAGATTATCCCCTTGCCCGGCTTTTTAGGGATAGCAGATTGGGCCCTATTGGCGGCGGTACCTCTGAAATTTTAAAAGAAATTATTGCTAAAATGGTAATTGACAAAAAGGAGTATAAGCCGGCAGCGAAGTAGATTTTGGAGTTCAAAGTGCTGAATTCTCTTTTATGGTGTCATTGTTGTGAGTCATTATCTGGACTATTTCAAAATCTAAATATTTAGAATTATTTACAAAAGAGGGTGACCAAAAATGCCAATTTTCGATCTTCAGTAACTCTAGAGGTTCCTTTTGAAATGGTTTTTAATTCAAAATTTAAAGTTCAGCATTCAATTTGATTTTAATTTAGAGGATGCTCAAAAAAGTCAAATATCGATTTGTGGTACCTTTTTCGATACTTTTAAGTAAAAAGGATCGAAAATAAAACAAATAATAATTGCGGGTTTGTATAAATGATCTATATTTGCAGCCTTAAATAATTTTTAAAGAAAGGAGGTGACACTATGTTAATAATACCAGTAAAAGACGGAGAAAATATTGATAGAGCGCTGAAGCGTTTTAAGAGAAAGTTTGATAAAACCGGAACGATGCGTCAGTTGAGAAGCCGTCAACATTTCACAAAGCCGTCAGTAGAACGTAGGGCTCAAATCCAAAAAGCTGAATATATTCAGCATCTAAGAGATCAGGAAGAGATCTAGAGTAACTTCTGCGTTGCAGAAACTATTTCGTATTTCTTTCTCTTAGAGAGGAATGATTAAAAGCCTTGGAAGTCCTGCTTCTTTGGTATGAATATATTAACTGTTGGTAAATTAAAGTTTTATAACTTTGTTTACCAACAGTTTTTTTATGTCTTATCCTCAGTTTCTTGATTATCTTCAGCTTGAAAAGAATTATTCGGCTCACACTGTAAAGGCTTATAAAAAGGATCTGGAGTCTTTTTCAGAATTTATCCTTCAGGAATACGAGGAGGAGAATATTGCCGAGGTAAGTTATCAGGAAATCCGGAATTGGATAGTTAATCTTGTTGACAGCGGAATATCCAACCGCAGTATAAATCGGAAAATATCTTCTTTAAAAGCTTATTACCGTTTTCTTCTTAAAGCCAAACACATAGAGTTTTCACCTTTGGCAAAGCATAGAGCTTTAAAAACTGGTGGGAAGGTGCAGATTCCATTTTCGGAAACAGAGGTGGAGAATGTGCTGGATACCTTTGAGGCTAATGATTTTGCTGGTGCTCGTGACAAGCTTATTGTTGAACTTTTTTATTCTACTGGAATCAGGCGTATTGAATTAATACAACTTCAGCTTAAGGATGTAGATGTCCGGAACCGAATGTTAAAGGTTTTAGGTAAGAGGAACAAAGAGCGATATTTGCCATTATTACCCTCTGTTCTTAAAAGTATGGAAGCTTACCTGGATAAAAGAGTAGTCGTGGCAGGGGATACCGGAGTGGACTATTTTTTCTTGACTGATAAAGGGAAGAAACTCTATGAAAGTTTTGTTTATCGGCTTATTAATAATTACTTTAGTAAGGTTTCTGGTAAGCTAAAGAAGAGTCCACATATTTTAAGACATTCATTTGCGACTCATTTATTGAACCAGGGTGCTAATTTAAATGCTGTAAAAGAGTTGTTGGGTCATTCTAGTCTTGCGTCAACGCAGGTTTATACCCATAATAACATTGCAGAATTGTCTAGAGTGCACCAATTAGCCCATCCCAGGAACAAGAAAGATTAAACCGACTATTGTTTAACTTAAATTTTATAGGAGATGAAAGTAAATGTGCAATCCGTCAACTTTAATGCTGATAAGAAACTGGTAGATTTTATCCAAAGGAGATTAGATAAATTAGAGAACTACTATGATAAAATTGTATTTGCAGATGTTTATCTGAAGGTTCAGAATACGAGTGGCAAGGAAAATAAAATAACTGAAATTTTACTAAGCATTCCCGGGGGTGACATCATGGTGAAAAAGACCTGTAGAAAGTTTGAAGAATGTGTTGATGAATGCGTTAGCTCCCTGCAGCGGCAACTAATTAAACGAAAAGAAAAAATGAGTACTCATGTTTAAGTATTTTTTTATTTAAATGTTTTGAGAAATAAATAATTTAATTACATTTGCAGTCCGTTAGAAATAGCGGGCTTTTTTATTGAAGAAAATAGTGAAAAGGCCGATGTAGCTCAGCTGGCTAGAGCAGCTGATTTGTAATCAGCAGGTCGTGGGTTCGAGTCCCTCCATCGGCTCTGAAATTTTGAAGTTTTATTATAAAAACTTTTGTTTTAAGAAGCTGATTTTAAATTAGCTAAAAAAAAGTTCTGAAAAATTTTGGTCAAATGCTTTGGATGGTACTGTAAAATTATATTTATTTGCAGCCGCAAAAAATACCATCATAAAGCAGAGTCGGTAAAACGGCTTTGGTTCTATGAAATACTGAAATATTAAATTGGGGAGATACTCAAGCGGCCAACGAGGGCAGACTGTAAATCTGCTGTTTTTAACTTCGCAGGTTCGAATCCTGCTCTCCCCACAAAAATTTTAAATGAAGCGGTTGTCAAAAGCTTGCTTTTGTAAAACTGCAAATTTAAAATTTGTGTTCGGGGCCACCCGAACGGATCATCGAGCGTAGCTAGGTAATCCCAATGATGAAAATCGTAATATGGAAATGCGGGAGTAGCTCAGTTGGTAGAGCGTCAGCCTTCCAAGCTGAATGTCGCCGGTTCGAACCCGGTCTCCCGCTCAATTAGAGGAGAGGTGTGCATAAAGAGCGGCCTTTCATTCTAGAAAGTCTGGAACTTTGAGTTCGTGATGGCTTTGTGAAGAGGTGAAAATTTAACGGAGAGTTTAATTTTTTCTTCAAAACTATTTCGGGAAAAGGAATGATTAAGAGTTTGTTTTTCTGTTTTGTTTATTTGCAGGCTCAGGATTTAAGAACAGAAGGTAGTGATGCTTTCTGTGTTGTTGTAGATTAAATTTAACCTAAAGACCTAGCGAGGTTTGGGGTTATTTTTGTTGTTTACAGAAAAATGGATTGTGAGCCGGGGCATTGAAAAAAAGCCCCTTTAAAAGCCGACGTAGCTCAGGGGTAGAGCGTTTCCTTGGTAAGGAAGAGGTCACGAGTTCAATTCTCGTCGTTGGCTCTTGTTTTTGTATAAAATTGAACACTAATATATAACTAAGAATAAATAAGTATTAATTATGGCAAAGGAAACTTATGATCGTTCCAAACCGCACCTTAATATTGGGACAATTGGACACGTAGATCACGGAAAAACAACTTTAACTGCAGCGATTACACGAGTAATGGCTGATGCTGGTTATTCAGAAGCGAGTGCTTTTGATCAAATTGACAATGCTCCTGAAGAAAAAGAAAGAGGTATTACCATTAACTCTTCACACGTAGAGTATTCAACTGCAAACCGTCACTACGCTCACGTTGACTGTCCTGGTCACGCCGATTATGTGAAGAACATGGTTACTGGTGCTGCTCAAATGGACGGTGCTATTCTTGTGGTTGCGGCGACAGATGGTCCTATGCCACAAACACGTGAACATATCCTTTTAGGTCGTCAGGTTGGTATTCCAAGAATCGTTGTATTCTTGAATAAAGTTGACCTTGTTGATGATGAGGAGCTTCTTGAGCTGGTTGAAATGGAGGTTAGAGATCTTCTTTCTTTCTATGAGTATGACGGAGATAATGGTCCTGTAATTTCAGGTTCTGCTCTTGGTGCTTTAGAAGGGGATGAGAAATGGTCTAAAACTGTTCTTGATTTGATGGAAGCTGTAGATAGCTGGATCGAACTGCCTGAGCGTGATGTTGATAAGCCTTTCTTGATGCCTATCGAAGATGTTTTCTCTATTACAGGTCGTGGTACTGTAGCAACAGGACGTATTGAAACTGGTGTTGCTAATACCGGAGATCCTGTAGAGATTATTGGTATGGGAGCTGGAAAACTTACTTCTACTATTACTGGGGTTGAAATGTTCCGTAAGATATTGGATAGAGGTGAAGCTGGAGATAACGTTGGTATTCTTCTTAGGGGTATTGAGAAATCTCAAATATCACGAGGGATGGTAATTACTAAACCGGGTTCTGTAACTCCTCATGCTAAATTTAAGGCTGAAGTTTATATCCTTAAAAAAGAAGAAGGTGGACGTCACACTCCATTCCATAACAACTACCGTCCACAGTTCTACGTACGTACAACTGATGTGACAGGAACAATTAGCCTTCCTGAAGGAGTTGAGATGGTAATGCCAGGTGATAACCTTACAATTACTGTTGAGTTAATCCAGGCTATCGCTATGAACCAGGGACTTCGTTTTGCTATCCGTGAAGGAGGTAGAACTGTAGGTGCTGGTCAGGTTACCGAGATTCTAGATTAATTTATAATTGATTATATAAAAGGTATCCCGCGTCAAATCGGGGTACCTTCCTTTATATATCTACGGGTTTAGCTCAGTTGGTAGAGCACTGGTCTCCAAAACCAGGTGTCGGGAGTTCGAGTCTCTCAACCCGTGCAAAAAGAAAATATTTCCTTTATTGGATTTTTATTTTCAGGATATCTAGAAAAAAATATGGCGAGATGCCTGTCCTGAGAGAAGTCGAAGGTAGTCTCTCAATCCGAGCAAATAAATCAAGAAATGGCAGGAATTGTTAATTACATATCAGAATCTTATAACGAGTTAAAAAACCATGTTACCTGGACAAGCTGGCCTGAAGCACAACGCTTAACCATCTTGGTTGCTGTATTTTCCATTATTTTTTCATTGGCAGTTTGGGGTGTTGATTCTTTGTTTAGCTCTGTAATTGAGCAGTATTTCGAATGGATTAAATCATAAAAAACTACAAATGACAGAGGTAAAGGATAAAAAATGGTATGTTGTTCGTGCCGTTAGTGGTCAGGAAAATAAAGTTAAGGATTATATAGAAAGAGAAATTGCTCACCACGGCCTGGAGGATCAGGTAGACCAGGTCCTTGTTCCAACCGAAAAAGTTATACAAATAAGAAACGGAAAGAAAGTTAACAAAGAACGTGTTTACTTTCCGGGGTATATTATGGTGCAGGCAAATCTTATAGGGGAAATTCCTCATATTATTAAAGGTATAAATGGTGTGATAGGTTTTCTTGGAGAAACTAAAGGTGGTGATCCTGTGCCTCTTAGAAAATCTGAAGTTAACCGGATGTTAGGTAAAGTAGATGAACTTTCTGTTAAGTCAGATAATGTTGCTATACCATTTACTATAGGTGAAACTATAAAAGTAATTGATGGTCCTTTTAACGGCTTTAATGGAACTGTTGAGAAGATTAATGAAGAAAAACGTAAGCTCGAAGTAATGGTGAAAATTTTCGGAAGAAAAACACCGTTGGAATTGAGCTACATGCAAGTAGAAAAAGTATAACAATATTTGTTACATATTTTTTGATAGTTTTTTAAAGCTTCCACTCTAACAAACTATCACCTAAAAATTTAGAAAATGGCAAAAGAAGTAAGTAAAGTTGTAAAACTACAAGTTCGCGGAGGTGCTGCTAACCCTTCACCACCAGTTGGACCTGCTTTAGGTGCTGCCGGAGTTAATATCATGGAGTTCTGTAAGCAATTTAATGCCAGGACACAGGATAAACAAGGTAAAGTGTTGCCTGTTGCGATTACAGTTTATGGTGATAAGTCTTTTGACTTTGTTATCAAAACTCCGCCTGCAGCAGTACAATTGTTGGAAGCATCTAAATCTAAAAAAGGTTCGGGAGAACCTAACAGAAAAAAAGTAGCTAGTGTTTCTTGGGATCAGGTTAGAGCTATTGCAGAGGATAAAATGCAGGATTTAAATGCATTTACTGTAGAGTCTGCTATGAAGATGGTTGCCGGAACAGCACGTTCAATGGGAATAACTGTAAAAGGTAGCGCACCGTTTTAATCCTAAAAGAAATTAAGAAATGGCAAAAGTAACTAAAAAGCAAAAAGAAGCGCAATCTAAAATCGAAAGCGGTAAGCTTTACTCGGTGGCAGAAGCTTCAGCTTTAATAAAAGAAGTTTCCAACGAAAACTTTGACGCTTCTGTGGATTTGGCTGTTCGTTTGAACGTAGATCCCCGTAAAGCAAATCAAATGGTAAGAGGTGTGGTAACACTTCCTCACGGTACCGGTAAAGATGTAAAGGTCCTTGCGCTTGTAACTCCAGATAAAGAAGAGGAAGCAAAAGAAGCCGGTGCAGATTTTGTTGGATTGGATGAATACCTTGATAAAATCAAAGGTGGCTGGACAGATGTTGATGTTATTGTCACAATGCCTAGTGTTATGGGTAAATTAGGTCCACTTGGTCGAATTCTTGGTCCAAGAGGTTTAATGCCTAACCCAAAAACCGGTACAGTAACTATGGATATTGGAAAAGCAGTATCTGATGTTAAGGCTGGTAAAATTGACTTTAAAGTTGATAAAACAGGTATTGTTCATGCTGCAGTTGGTAAGGCGTCTTTTAATGCTGAAAAAATTGCTGGGAACGCAAGAGAATTATTAACTACGCTGGTAAAGTTGAAGCCTCAGGCTGCCAAAGGTGTCTATATAAAGAGTATTTATATGGCTAGCACCATGAGCCCGAGTGTGGCAATTGACACTAAAAGGTTTACTGAGCAATAATAAGTTATTATGACAAGAGAAGAAAAATCACAAGTAATAAAAGATTTAACTGCCCAGTTAGCTGATTCTCCAACCATCTATTTAGCAGATATTTCTGGATTAAACGCTGGAGCTACTTCTAATTTAAGAAGAGCTTGTTTTAAGGCAGATATCAAGCTATCGGTAGTTAAAAATACATTATTAGCGAAAGCCATGGAGGCAACTGATAAGGATTTTGCTGATCTCCCATCAGTGCTTAAAGGCAATACCTCAATAATGTTATCTGAAACCGGAAATGCTCCGGCAAAAGTTATAAAAGAATTCAGAAAAAAATCTGATAAGCCTCTTCTTAAAGGAGCTTTTGTAGAGGAAGCTGTTTATGTAGGCGATAATTACCTGGATGCCCTTGTAAATATCAAATCTAAGGAAGAAGTTATTGGAGATATTATCGGATTGTTGCAATCACCTGCTAAAAATGTTGTTTCAGCACTTAAATCTGGTGGCGGTAAAATAGCCGGAATTCTGAAAACCCTTTCTGAAAAAGAAGGATAATTACGTACGCACTTTTTAACAATTATAAATTAAAGAACTTTTTAAAAACGATAGAAAAATGGCAGATTTAAAAGATTTCGCAGAACAATTGGTTAACTTGACTGTAAAAGAAGTTAATGAGTTAGCTGATATTCTAAAAGAAGAATATGGTATTGAGCCTGCTGCTGCAGCTGTTGCAGTTGGTGGTGGTGCTGCTGGTGGTGAAGAAGCCGCTGAAGAGCAAACTGAATTTGATGTAATCCTTAAAGCTCCGGGAGGTGCTAAGCTTGCAGTAGTTAAACTTGTAAAAGAACTTACTGGTCTTGGTCTTAAAGACGCTAAGGGATTAGTTGATGGTGCACCTGCTCCAGTAAAAGAAGGTGTTACTAAAGATGAGGCTGAAGCATTAAAAGCACAGTTAGAAGAAGCAGGAGCTGAGGTTGAGCTTAAATAAGCTTGACAAAAGCAATATTATTTAGGTTTAGGCCTCAGGATTCGCTCCTGAAGGTCTAAACCCTTTTGCGTATATAACGGCACAGTCCTTGTAACGCACCTATATATATAACAAATTATAATTCCGTCCATAGATGTTAGCAAAGCAAACTGAAAGATTGAGTTTCTCTTCTGTAAAGAACAGGCCTGATTATCCTGACTTTTTGGATATCCAGATCAAGTCATTCCAGGACTTCTTTCAATTAGAAACCAAATCAGAAGAGCGGGGAAATGAAGGGCTGTATAATACCTTCTTAGAGAACTTCCCAATTACGGACACCCGTAACCAATTTGTACTAGAATTTTTAGATTATTTTGTGGACCCGCCAAGATATTCCATTCAGGAATGTATTGAGCGTGGTTTAACTTACAGTGTTCCGCTTAAAGCCAGATTAAAGCTTTATTGTACAGATCCGGAACATGAAGATTTTGAAACCATCGTACAGGACGTTTATCTGGGAACTATCCCATATATGACCCCAAGCGGTACTTTCTGCATCAATGGTGCAGAACGTGTAGTTGTATCTCAATTACACCGTTCACCAGGGGTTTTCTTTGGACAATCATTCCATGCTAATGGAACAAAACTTTATTCTGCCCGTGTTATTCCTTTTAAAGGATCATGGATAGAATTTGCTACCGATATTAACAGCGTGATGTACGCTTACATCGATAGAAAGAAAAAATTACCTGTTACAACGCTTTTCCGTGCTATCGGATTTGAGCGTGATAAAGATATTCTTGAAATCTTTGATCTTGCAGAAGAAGTAAAGGTTTCGAAAACAGGTCTTAAGAAAGTATTGGGTCGTAAACTTGCGGCTCGTGTATTGAATACCTGGTATGAGGATTTTGTTGATGAGGACACTGGAGAGGTAGTTTCAATTGAACGTAATGAAATCGTTCTTGACCGTGATACAGAACTTGAAAAAGATCACATAGAAGAAATCCTTGAAACTGGTAGTAAGACTATCCTTCTTCACAAAGAAGATAATTCTACCGGTGACTATGCGATTATTCACAATACATTGCAAAAAGACCCTACCAATTCAGAAAAAGAAGCGGTAGAACACATTTATCGTCAACTACGAAATGCAGAGCCGCCAGATGAGGAAACAGCTCGTGGTATTATCGATAAATTATTCTTCTCAGATCAGCGTTACAGCCTTGGAGAAGTTGGTCGTTACCGAATGAACAAAAAACTTGGTCTTGATGTGGCTATGGATAAGCAGGTGCTTACCAAAGAAGACATTATTACCATTGTTAAATACTTAATCGAGCTTATAAACTCTAAAGCTGAGATTGATGATATTGATCACTTGTCTAACCGTCGTGTTAGAACTGTAGGTGAGCAATTGTCTCAGCAGTTTGGTGTTGGTCTGGCCCGTATGGCACGTACTATTCGTGAGCGTATGAACGTTCGTGATAATGAGGTGTTTACGCCGATAGATTTAATTAATGCGAAGACCTTGTCTTCTGTTATTAATTCTTTCTTTGGAACAAACCAGCTATCTCAGTTTATGGACCAGACGAATCCTCTTGCAGAGATTACGCACAAGCGTCGTCTTTCCGCACTTGGGCCAGGTGGTTTATCGAGAGAAAGAGCAGGATTTGAGGTACGTGATGTTCACTATACACACTACGGAAGACTTTGTCCTATAGAAACTCCTGAAGGTCCAAACATTGGTTTGATATCTTCGCTGGCAGTTTATGCGAAGGTGAATGGAATGGGCTTTATCGAGACTCCATATAGAAATGTTACCGATGGTAAAATAAATCTTTCAGAAGAGGCTGTATATTTTAGTGCAGAGGAAGAAGAAGGAAAGAAAATTGCCCAGGCAAATATTCCTTTGGAAGAGGATGGAACCATTACTTCTGAAAGAGTTATTGCGAGGATGGAAGGTGACTTCCCGGTTGTAGATCCAAAAGAGATCCATTATACCGATGTTGCACCAAACCAGATTGCATCTATTTCGGCTTCATTGATTCCGTTCCTGGAACATGATGATGCCAACCGTGCATTGATGGGATCTAACATGATGCGCCAGGCAGTGCCATTATTGAGAGCTGATTCTCCTATTGTTGGAACAGGTCTTGAAAGACAGGTTGCTACAGATTCCCGTGTATTGATAAATGCTGAAGGAGAAGGGGAAGTAGAATATGTAGATGCCAACCAAATTACTATTAAATACGATCGTACAGAGGAAGAGCGTATGGTTAGTTTCGACAGCGATTCTAAAACTTACGATCTTATAAAATTCAGAAAAACCAACCAGGGTACTTCAATTAACCTTAAGCCAATCGTTGCTGTAGGTGATAGAGTAACCAGAGGTCAGGTTCTTTGTCAGGGTTATGCTACTGAAGCGGGGGAACTTGCTTTGGGTAGGAACATGAAGGTTGCCTTTATGCCCTGGAAAGGATATAACTTTGAGGATGCGATTGTAATTTCTGAAAAAGTAGTTAGAGATGATATTTTCACCTCTATCCATATAGATGAATATTCACTGGAAGTTCGTGATACCAAATTGGGTAACGAAGAACTGACCAATGATATTCCAAACGTTTCTGAAGAGGCTACAAAAGACCTTGATGAACACGGGATGATAAGAATTGGTGCCGAGGTTAAACCTGGTGACATTCTTATTGGAAAAATTACTCCAAAAGGAGAAAGTGATCCTACTCCTGAAGAAAAATTATTAAGAGCAATCTTTGGTGATAAAGCAGGTGATGTGAAAGATGCTTCTTTAAAAGCCTCTCCATCACTTAGTGGGGTTGTGATTAACAAGAAACTCTTCGCCAGGGCTATTAAAGACAAGCGTAAAAGAGCTCAGGATAAGGAGGATATTTCGGCTTTGGAAATGAAGTACGAAACTAAGTTTGCTACTCTAAAATCTGATCTGGTAGATAAATTATTTGCCATCATTGGAGGGAAAACTGCACAGGGAGTTCAAAACGACTTAGGGGAAGAAGTAATGCCAAAAGGTAAGAAATATACTCTTAAGATGTTAAATGCTGTAGATGATTATACACACCTTACACAAGGTACATGGACTACAGATGATCACCTTAATGCATTAGTAGCAGATCTTCTTCATAACTATAAGATTAAAGAAAATGACCTTCAGGGTAACTTAAGAAGAGAGAAGTTTACCATCTCTGTTGGAGATGAGCTTCCTTCAGGTATTCTTAAACTTGCTAAAGTTTACATCGCTAAGAAACGTAAACTGAAAGTAGGAGATAAGATGGCTGGACGTCACGGTAACAAAGGTATTGTTGCAAGAATTGTTCGTCAGGAAGATATGCCATTCCTTGAAGATGGAACTCCGGTTGATATCGTACTAAACCCACTTGGGGTACCTTCACGTATGAACATCGGTCAGATCTATGAAACTGTGCTCGGTTGGGCAGGACAAAAATTAGGTAAGAAGTATGCTACCCCTATTTTTGACGGTGCAACTATAGACCAAATCAACGAACTTACAGATGAAGCTGGAATTCCAAGATTTGGACATACCTACCTGTTTGATGGTGGTACAGGGGAACGTTTTGACCAACGTGCAACTGTAGGTGTAATTTACATGTTGAAATTAGGACATATGATCGACGACAAAATGCACGCTCGTTCAATTGGACCTTACTCCTTGATTACACAGCAACCGCTTGGTGGTAAAGCACAATTTGGTGGACAGCGTTTTGGTGAGATGGAGGTTTGGGCACTTGAGGCTTATGGAGCATCAAGTACGCTAAGGGAAATCTTAACTGTTAAGTCTGATGACGTGATAGGAAGGGCTAAGACTTACGAAGCAATCGTTAAGGGAGAGCCTATGCCGGAACCGGGATTACCAGAATCTTTTAACGTGCTTATGCATGAATTAAAAGGTCTTGGTCTGGATATTAAGTTAGAAGAATAATCTACTGTTTTAAAATACACGGGTGCGCTACTGGCGCGCCCTTTAAAACAGATTTTTCACAATAATTAGATAGCAGCATATATTATGGCTAGAAATAATGATAAGAATACAGTACAGAGATTTGACAAAATCTCTATCGGTTTAGCTTCTCCCGAGTCAATCCTTGCGGAATCTCGTGGTGAAGTCCTTAAGCCGGAAACTATCAATTATCGTACGCACAAACCAGAGCGTGACGGACTATTCTGTGAGCGTATTTTCGGTCCTGTAAAGGATTATGAATGTGCCTGTGGAAAGTATAAAAGAATTCGTTACAAGGGGATCGTATGTGACCGTTGTGGTGTAGAGGTAACAGAAAAGAAGGTACGTAGGGATCGTGTGGGGCACATTAATTTGGTAGTTCCTGTAGCACATATCTGGTATTTCCGTTCTTTACCAAATAAAATAGGTTACTTGCTTGGTCTTCCATCCAAGAAACTGGATATGATTATTTACTACGAAAGATATGTAGTAATTCAGGCCGGTAATGCCAAAAATGAAGAAGGTGATCCTATTAAGAAGATGGATTTCCTTACTGAAGAAGAATATCTGAATATTTTAGATAGTCTTCCGCAGGAAAACCAATACCTGGAAGATAGCGATCCAAACAAGTTTATAGCTAAGATGGGAGCCGAATGTCTCATAGAAATCCTTAAGAGAATCGATCTTAATGAACTTTCTTACGAATTAAGACATAAAGCAAACAACGAAACTTCCAAGCAACGTAAGACTGAAGCTCTTAAAAGACTTCAGGTTGTTGAAGCACTTCGTGATGCCAATAAGAACCGCGAAAATAATCCGGAGTGGATGATCATGAAGGTTGTACCGGTTATTCCGCCGGAACTTAGACCTTTGGTGCCTCTTGATGGTGGACGTTTCGCAACTTCAGATTTAAATGATCTTTACAGAAGGGTTATCATCCGTAACAACCGTCTTAAAAGATTAATGGAGATCAAAGCTCCTGAAGTTATCTTGCGTAACGAAAAACGTATGCTTCAGGAATCTGTAGATTCTCTGTTTGATAACACAAGAAAATCTTCAGCAGTAAAAACTGACTCTAACCGTCCTCTAAAATCCCTTTCAGATTCATTGAAAGGTAAACAAGGTCGTTTCCGTCAGAACTTACTTGGTAAGCGTGTAGATTATTCAGCACGTTCGGTAATTGTTGTAGGACCTGAACTTAAGATGTTCGAGTGTGGTCTTCCAAAAAATATGGCAGCAGAACTTTACAAGCCTTTCGTAATCAGAAAACTGATTGAAAGAGGAATTGTAAAAACAGTAAAATCTGCTAAGAAAATTATAGATAAAAAAGAGCCTGTGGTATGGGATATCCTTGAGAATGTTCTTAAAGGTCACCCGGTACTGCTTAACCGTGCTCCTACGCTTCACCGTTTAGGTATTCAGGCATTCCAGCCAAAACTTATTGAAGGTAAAGCGATACAGTTACACCCATTAGCGTGTACGGCATTTAACGCCGATTTTGATGGTGACCAGATGGCGGTTCACCTTCCACTCGGGCCAGAGGCTATTTTGGAAGCACAGATGTTAATGTTGGCTTCTCATAATATTCTTAACCCTGCGAACGGTTCCCCAATTACGGTTCCTTCTCAGGATATGGTTTTGGGTCTGTACTATATGACCAAACTTAAGAAATCGACAGATGAAGAAAAGGTAAAAGGTGAAGGCCTTACTTTCTATTCTACTGAAGAGGTTATTATTGCTTACAACCAGAAGAAAGTAGATCTTAATGCCGGAATTAAAATTCGTGCGAAAGATTTCAATGAAGCTGGTGAACTGGTTTACCAGATTATAGAAACTACTGTTGGTAGGGTATTATTTAATGAATCTGTTCCTGAAAGAGCCGGATATATTAATGAGGTACTTACCAAGAAAAACCTGCGTGAAATTATTGGGAACATCCTTAAGGTCACCAGCGTACCTGAAACTTCTGAATTCCTTGATAGTATCAAAGGACTTGGATATGGATTTGCATTCCGTGGCGGACTTTCCTTCAGCTTAGGGGATATTATTATTCCTGAAGAGAAGCAAGCTATGATTGATGAAGCTAACGAACAGGTAGAGGGCATCATCGGGAATTATAACATGGGTCTTATTACCAATAACGAACGTTACAATCAGGTTATTGATATCTGGACTTCTACCAATGCAGGATTAACTGAATTGGCTATGAAGCGAATCCGTGAAGATAAACAAGGATTCAACTCTGTATATATGATGCTTGATTCCGGAGCCCGTGGATCTAAAGAGCAAATTCGTCAGTTAACCGGTATGCGTGGGTTGATGGCCAAGCCTAAGAAATCTAGTTCTGGAGGTGGTGAAATTATTGAAAACCCAATTCTTTCTAACTTTAAGGAAGGGCTTTCAATTCTTGAATACTTTATCTCAACTCACGGTGCACGTAAAGGTCTTGCCGATACCGCACTTAAAACTGCCGATGCTGGTTACTTAACCCGTCGTTTAGTGGATGTGTCACAGGATGTTATTGTAAATGATGAAGACTGTGGAACTCTAAGAGGGGTAGAAGTACGATCACTTAAGAAAAATGAAGAAATTGTAGAGTCTCTAGGAGAACGTATTTTAGGACGTATTTCCCTGCATGATGTCAAAAATCCGCTAACCGAAGAATTGATTGTTGCGGCGGGCGATGAGATCACAGAAGCTGCAGTTAAGAAAATAAATGAAGCTCCTATTGAGAGCGTAGAAGTACGCTCGCCGCTTACTTGTGAAGCGAAAAAAGGAATTTGTGTGAACTGTTACGGTAGAAACCTTGCCACTAATAAACTGGTTCAAAGAGGTGAAGCTGTTGGTGTTGTGGCGGCCCAATCTATTGGTGAGCCCGGTACACAGCTTACATTGCGTACCTTCCACGTGGGTGGTATTGCAGGTAACATTTCAGAAGAAAATAAACTTATCGCTAAGCTTAACGGTGTTGCCGAAATTGAAGACCTTAAAGTGGTTCGAGGAGAGGCGCCTGACGGAAGTACATCAGATATCGTGATTTCACGTACTGCTGAACTTAAAATTAAAGATAAGAAAACAGGAGTGGTGTTGAGTAACAATAACATTCCTTACGGTTCTCAAATCTTTATTGAAGATGGGGCAGAAGTTTCCAAAGGTGACATTGTTTGCCAGTGGGATCCATACAACGGTGTAATTATTTCTGAATTTGCCGGTAAGATTAAGTATGAAAATATAGATCAGGGTGTTACTTATCAGGTTGAAATTGATGAGCAGACAGGTTTCCAGGAGAAAGTAATTTCTGAATCCAGAAACAAAAAGCTTATTCCAACACTTCATATTTTAGGTAAGAAAGACGAAGTAATCCGTTCTTACAACCTACCTGTGGGAGCTCACCTTATGGTGGACAATGAAGAGAAAATTGGTGTAGGTAAGATTCTTGTTAAGATACCGCGTAAATCTTCTAAAGCAGGGGATATTACAGGTGGTCTTCCAAGGGTAACCGAATTGTTTGAAGCTCGTAATCCATCAAATCCTGCTGTAGTAAGTGAGATTGACGGTGTGGTTTCCTTCGGAAAAATTAAGCGTGGTAACCGCGAAATCATTGTAGAATCCAAACTTGGAGAAGTTAAAAAGTACCTTGTAAAACTTTCTAACCAGATCCTTGTTCAGGAAAACGATTATGTTCGTGCAGGTATGCCGCTTTCTGATGGTTCTATTACACCAGAGGATATCCTTAACATTAAAGGGCCAAATGCTGTACAACAGTATCTTGTGAACGAAGTTCAGGAAGTTTATAGACTACAGGGTGTGAAGATTAATGATAAGCACTTTGAAGTTGTAGTACGTCAAATGATGCGTAAAGTACGTATTGTTGATCCGGGAGATACGATTTTCCTTGAAAACCAACTGGTACACAAAGCAGACTTTATTGAAGAAAATGATAAAATTTTCGGAATGAAGGTAGTGGAAGATGCAGGTGATTCAGAAAATCTTAGACCTGGACAAATCCTTTCTCCAAGGGAATTAAGGGATGAAAACTCTATTCTTAGAAGAGAAGATAAGAACCTTGCTACTGCAAGAGACGTGACTGCTGCAACGGCGACTCCGGTTCTTCAGGGTATTACAAGGGCTTCACTTCAAACCAAATCATTTATCTCGGCTGCTTCCTTCCAGGAAACTACAAAAGTACTGAACGAGGCTGCAGTTAGTGGTAAGATAGATTACTTAGAAGGATTGAAAGAGAACGTAATTGTAGGTCATAAAATACCTGCAGGTACGGGAATGCGTAAATATGATAGCATTATTGTTGGTTCTAAAGAAGAATTCGACCAGATGCTTGAGAAAAAGCAGGAAGTTAATTATAACTAATACTTTAATTCAGGGGCCGCAATTTGCGGCCCCTGTTTTTTTACTATACATCAGATCCCGGCCTTCGTCGGGATTTTTTGTACTTTTATATGACATGAAAATTATAATAATATGAGCGAAGAAAAAAAGTCCAAAAAAGGACAAATCAATATAGAACTGGATGAAAGTGTTGCTGAAGGTATCTATTCAAATTTGGCAATTATCAACCATTCTGTTTCAGAGTTTGTGGTAGATTTTGTGAATATCATGCCCGGTAAACCTAAGAATAAGGTTAAATCAAGGATAATTCTTACTCCGCAGCATGCAAAAAGACTTTTAAAAGCTCTTGGAGATAATGTACAACGATTTGAAAAGGCACACGGGGAAATTAAGGATTATGAAAAGGCACCGCTTCCTTTAAATTTTGGTCCTACAGGTCAGGCGTAAGACTTTTTGAAAAGGAGGACGAAATTTGGCGATTTTTGACTCCTCTCTAGAACCTTACAGATTTTAACCTTAAGTTTATCAACTGTAAATGACTTAAAGACGTGTTAGGTTTTAAGAAGCTGACACGTCTTGTTATATAAGATCATTTTTGAACTATTTCGAACTCCTGTTATTATTATTTTTCGATATTTCTTCTGCAAATTCCGTAAATTAGGTGGAAACACTGTAAATACGCATACTTTCAGCCAATTAAATCCATCAGATTATGTCAGACGCTACTGTAAATTCAGAACCAACAAAACGTATTGCGGCAATAGACATGGGAACCAATTCCTTCCATGCTGTTTTAGTAGATATCTATCCTGACGGTAGTTTCCGGACGGTAGATAAGCTGAAGGAAATGGTAAAACTTGGTGAAAAGGGAATGGATAACCACCTGAGTGAAGAGGCGATGGAAAGAGGTCTGGAGGCTTTAAAGAGGATCAAGTTTTTATGTGATCGGCAAAATGTGGAACAAATTCTGGCCTATGCGACCAGTGCAATTAGAGAAGCGGCCAATGGCGGTGATTTTATTCAGCAAATTATAGATGAAACAGGGATAAAGGCGAGGGCGATATCAGGAAAAATGGAAGCTGAAATGATAGCTTATGCGGTAAAACACGGAATTGCCCTTTCTGAAGAAATGGTGCTGATGGTGGATATTGGAGGAGGTAGTGTTGAATTTATAATTGGAAATAAAGATGAATCTGTTTATTTCACCAGCGTAAAACTGGGAGTAGCCAGGATGGCAGCGCGTTTTGTTGAGTCAGATCCTATCAAGAAGAAGGAAATTGCAGCATTAAATGAGCACTTCGAAAAGGAACTCAGCGAAGTTGCTAAGAATCTTAAGATATATAACGTAAAGACAATAGTGGGATCTTCGGGAACCATGGAAAATATTGGGGCAATGGTGGCTGGACGTAATGCTATTACAGCCGATATGACGCTCAATGAACTTCAGTTTAATTCTGAAGAGTTCCTGGATTTTTACAACCACTTTATAAAACTGGATATAAAGAAACGTTCAAAGGAAAAAGGTCTGGAAGAAAAGAGACTGGATATTATCAACCCGGGAATGGTTCTTCTCAAATTTCTAATTGAAGAATTTAAGATCGAAAATGTGAAAATTTCGGAGTCGGCTTTGAGGGAAGGAATGATCCTGAATTTTATTGATAAAGAAAGTGAACAACTTAATCTTGAACTGGTGGGGCATTTTCCAGACCCGCGTAAGAGAAGTGTTTATGAGCTTTTGCACAAATGTAACTGGCCGGAGCAGCATAGCACGCATGTTACAAGCTTTGCGCTCCAATTATTTGATGAATTTCAGGATGATTTAAAGTTACCTGAATCTGACCGGGAACTTTTCGAGTATGCCAGTCTCATGCACGACATTGGTTATTATATTTCTCACCGTAAGCACCACAAACATGCGCTTTATTTAATCCGGAATTCTGATTTGCTTGGCTTTAAAGAAGACGAAATAAACCTTATGGCTAACGTTGCACGCTATCACCGCAGATCTACTCCGCACAAACGACACAAGAGATACAAAGATCTGGATAAGAATTTACGGAAGCGTGTAAAGAAACTCTCTGCATTATTACGAGTGGCAGATGGCCTGGATCGGAGCCATTATCAAAATGTCCAGGAACTTGAAATTAAAAAAGGTAAGGAAGAGATAACGCTTGTTATAACTACTTATAGCGACCCTCAGTTGGAAATTTGGGGAACCCTGCGCAAATCTGAACTTTTTGAAAAGGTGACCGGTAAAAAGTTGAAAATATTTTCAGTTATAAAAGAAGAAGTAGCAGCAATTTAATTAAAGGAAACCGGCAACCTTTTTACAATGTTATTCAAAACCTGACTAAAGGTCGATAATTGCCTCTTTGGAGCGTCCTCGTTTTTTTATTTAGCAGCAATTTTGAAACAAATTCAGCATTAAGACTGAGCATGTAGAAACCCCCTTTCTGTTTCTTCTATTAATCTATTCCGAATATTTTTTGAAATAAATCCTGGCCGCCTTCATAACCCTTGGCGCGAGAATCAAAGTAGAAATCATTGTCGGGATTGCCATCAGCGCAAAAAATCCGTCGATAAGGTTGATCATCATGCTGAGGGAAGTTGTGGCACCAACAAGAATACTAAGTATATAGAAGTAATTATAATAATGTTTGTTTTTGGCACCCAGTAAAAAGTTCAGGCATTTTGTTCCGTAGTAGGAATAAGAGAAAAGAGAGGAAATACTGAAAGCCGCAATACACAACAGCAACACATAATCCCCAACATACGGAATGGAATTTTTGAAAGCTGCTGCAGTAAGACTAACGCCATTAGCATCGCTGCTTTGCCACACTCCGGTCACCAGAATGGCGAGCGAGGTAAGTGTACAAACCACCAGCGTATCTATTGCAGGACCCAGCATGGCCACCAGACCTTCGCGCACAGGTTCTGAAGTCTTACTTGCGCCGTGAGCCATCGTGGCAGTTCCAATCCCTGCTTCGTTTGAAAATGCTCCTCTTCGGATTCCTAAAATCATTAATCCACCTACAATTCCTCCGAAAAGCGGTTCGCCCTTGTAGTTTTCAGCAGCAAAAGCATCGGTAAAAATCATAGACATATAACCGGGCAACTCTTCAAAATTTACAAAAAGGATGACAATTACAGCTACAAAATAAACAGCAACCATTGCCGGAACCAGTTTAGAAACGGTGCGGCTAATTCTATGAAGTCCGCCAAGGATTACTGCAGAAGTGATTATTGTAAGGATGATACCAATGATAAGATTTGTTACAAATCCCGTCTCCACACCCTGAGGTTCCAGTAAAATTGAGTTAATTGCCTGGGTTAACTGATTTACATTGAAAACCGGTAAAGCTCCTACCAAGCCTGCTACCGCAAAAAAGACTGCCAGAGGTTTCCAGCTTTTCCCAAGACCTTCCACAATATAATACATGACCCCGCCTTGCACGTTTCCTTCAGTGTCTTTTCCGCGATACATTACCGCTAAAGTATTGGTGAAAAACTTGGTAGACATTCCCACAATCGCACTAATCCAAAGCCAGAAAACAGCTCCAGGGCCTCCAATTGCAATGGCCACAGCTACGCCGGCAATATTTCCCATTCCTACTGTAGAAGACAGCGCTGTAGATAAAGCCTGAAAATGATTAATTTCTCCCGGCGCGTTGGGATCATCGTATTTACCCCGAAGCAAATCCAGCGAATGTCCCAGGTAACGAAAAGGAAGAAATCGGGAAAGGATCAATAGATACAATCCCCCACCAATTAGCAGGATCACCAGGGGCAGGCCCCATACGAGCGAAGCAAATTGGGCAATAAGCTCATTCAGTTGATCCATAGAATATCTGGTTTCGCCCGAAAATACTAAATAAATAGGTAGTCCCCGTAAAAACTTTGCTTCTGCTTAAAATTCAGAAGTAAAGTGAAATTTAATATCCGGGTATTTCTGCTGAGTCATTTGCAGGGAAAACTGTGAGTCGGCTAAAAATACCAGCTGGCCTTGTTTGTCTTTCGCCAGGAATTTTGATTTCACTCTTTTAAAATCCTTGAATTCTTCACTCTTGGGATTGTCTGCCTCTACCCAGGTTGCTTTATATACATTCAGGTTCTCGTAAGTACATTTTGCGCCGTATTCATGTTCCAGCCTGTATTGTATCACTTCAAACTGAAGTGCTCCAACAGTTCCTATTACTTTTCTTCCATTTAATTCCAGGGTAAATAACTGCGCCACACCTTCATCCATCAATTGGTCGATTCCTTTTTCCAGTTGCTTGGATTTCATAGGATCGGCGTTATTTATATAACGGAAGTATTCCGGAGAAAAACTAGGAATTCCGCGGTACATCAGGTTTTCACCTTCAGTTAAAGTGTCTCCGATTTTAAAATTTCCGGTGTCGTGCAAACCAACAATATCGCCGGGATAGGAAACATCCACTATTTCCTTCCGTTCAGCAAAAAAAGCATTCGGACTCGAAAACTTCAGGTTTTTATTATGTCTTACGTGAAGATAAGATTTGTTCCTTTCAAATTTTCCGGAGACAATTTTTATAAATGCGAGTCGGTCACGATGCTTAGGATCCATATTGGCGTGGATCTTAAACACAAAACCTGTAAAGTTTTCTTCGTCTGGTTGAACAACTCTTTCGTCACTTTCCTTTGGACGCGGAGTAGGGGCGATATTTATAAAGCAATCCAAAAGTTCGCGAACTCCAAAATTATTTAATGCAGATCCAAAGAAAACCGGTTGTAACCTTCCGGCAAGATAGGCCTCCTTGTCAAATTCGGGATAAACACCCTGCGCCAGCTCCAGTTCCTCTCTTAAAGTATCGGCAGCTTTATCGCCAATGAGTTCGTTAAGTTCTTCAGAAGCAAGATCAGAAATTTCTACAGTTTCTTCGATATCTTTCCTGGGATCGCCGGTAAATAAATTCACGTTCTGCTCCCAGATATTGTAGATTCCTTTAAAATCGTAACCCATCCCAATAGGGAAACTTAGCGGAGTCACCGTGAGATTCAGTTTTTGCTCAATTTCATCAAGTAGTTCAAAAGCGTCTTTCCCTTCACGATCCAGTTTATTAATAAAAACGATCATGGGAATATTCCGCATACGGCAAACCTCCACGAGCTTTTCAGTTTGTTCCTCAACCCCTTTTGCAACGTCAATTACCACAATGACACTGTCTACAGCGGTAAGGGTCCTGAAAGTATCTTCAGCAAAATCCTTGTGCCCGGGCGTATCCAGAATATTAATTTTGATGTCCCGGTATTCGAATGCAAGGACAGAAGTAGCTACAGAAATCCCACGCTGCCGTTCAATTTCCATAAAGTCACTGGTGGCGCCTTTTTTTACTTTGTTCGATTTTACCGCACCGGCTTCCTGGATCGCTCCTCCAAAGAGCAAAAGTTTCTCTGTAAGGGTAGTTTTACCGGCATCTGGGTGAGAAATAATACCAAAAGTCCTTCTTCTCTTTATTTCTTTCTGAAAACTCTTCATCTATTGATAATTGAAGCGCAAAAGTACTATTATTTTCAGGAATTTTTCGAAGAACTAACTTTCAAATTCTTTACTGAATAAAGGTCGATAATTGCCATTTTTAGGCATACACTTTTTTAAAAGTTCGTAACTTTCCAGATAAGCATTTGGGGCTTCATGAAATCTTTTTCAGAACATAAATTGCTGATAATGGGAATTTTACTATTAATTTTCCCTGAAATTGGTACGGCCCAGGGCCAAATGGAGCATATTGCAGCAGGTTCCTACCTCATAAACATGGGCGTAAGGCCGCAAACGGCTTCCAACGCTCTAAAACCCTATGGTTTATTGTATGATTTGCTCAAAAATGAGCAGGTTGAGGTGAAATGGGTGATAAATCCTGAAAAAGAGAAGGACGGAATCGACTTTGTGCATGAAAATATTGAATTTAGGAGCAGCTCCTTTGTTATTCCGGTATCTTATATTACCGATGAGGTAAAACAAAGGATCAAAATTTGGCAAAATAAGGGGGTGGTTGGAATTTTTGCAGTTTCGAATCTTAAATTGCCAATTTACACCACGCTTTCCATTGCACCAAAATGGACATTGGATAAGCAAAATGGCGATATTGCGCTCCCTTTCTTTGATGCTGCAGAAATTCCTACGGAAGCTTTTGGTGGGAAAAATCCGGTTAACTGGAAAAACCCTTCAGAGCTCGGAGTTTGTGACGATATCTTTGTAATGCCGCATGCCGAACCTAGATTCGAAACCCACAAGAATTTATATTATTGGAACCGCCAATATAAAGGTGCAATCTGGGCGGGCTGCCATGCTGTGAGTCAGCTGGAAAACCTGGTGGGCCAGGAAGCTGTAGCTGATGCTAAGAAACCAATTCAGCTTAATTTCCTTTCGGCGGGATTTGCAGGAGCTGGCAGTGCAGGTTTAATTCCGTATCACAAACATCGCCACGCCACGCCGCCATATGCACATCTGCAGCCGGCAGACCCTATTTCGCAATATATTGGCATCACAGATAATGCTTACTTAAACGGTTCAGAACGTGTTTTTTATCCGAAAGAGATCAATTTGTGGAGACCTGGAGTGAAGAAAATAGTTATCGATCCTTCGGCTCCCGATAATCCTTCTTTAACTAAAGCCGAAGCTGCCATTGTGGTTTACGGTCATGGTTTTGACAATCTGGAAAACGGACTTGTAATGTACCAGGCGGGGCATAGTATTTTTGGTACTTCTGAAGAGCATATTGCGGCGATGCGTACTTTCTTTAACTGGAGTTTTTATGCTGCGGAAGTAAAGCGGAAACAGAACCTGGTGAAATTTAATAATCAGGAATCCCAGGAATCTGTGGTGGCAGTTAGAGTTGGAGATGATTTGGCTAAAGCCTTGAAGTTAAACAATATATTTTTTGATCTGGACGAAGCTGAAATTAAAGCTGAAGCAAAAGAGGAGCTGGACAGGATCGTTGGTTTTATGACAGAGTATCCCGAATTGCTTATCGATGTCCGCTCACATACAGATTGCAGGGCAGATGACGATTATAACCTGAAACTTTCTGAAGCCAGGGTAGAAGCGACTCTTGATTATCTTAGAGACAAAGGAGTAGATTCAAAACGGATTTCCGGTCGCGGTTATGGTGAAACAGAAATTTTAAATGATTGCATAAATAACGTTCCATGTTCCGAAAAACAGCATAAAGTGAACAGACGGTCAGAATTTATCCTCTCCATAGATTGCTCCCGCTATTCCGGCAGGATTAAACAAAACACAAAGTAGCATTACCCTAAGAAACTATTTTGGTAAAGGTATTTCCTATTTTGTACATTTGATTTTTAATAAAAAAGATGACGAAGGAAAAGGTAATTTTAGTTAACGAAAAGGATGAGCAGATAGGCCTTATGGAAAAGATTGAGGCTCATGAAAAAGCACTCCTGCACAGGGCATTTTCCGTTTTCGTTTTTAATGAGAAGGGAGAGACCATGATTCAGCAGCGCGCACTTTCAAAATACCATTCCCCCGGTTTATGGACCAATACATGCTGCAGTCACCAGAGAGAGGGAGAAACAAATATACAGGCAGGAAAAAGACGTCTTCAGGAAGAAATGGGCTTCACAACAGATTTGAAGGATACTATTTCTTTTATTTACAAAGCTCCTTTTGATAACGGGCTTACCGAACATGAATTTGACCATATTTTAGTGGGGAAGTTTGAAGGGGAACCAGATCTGAATCCAGATGAGGTTGCAGACTGGAAGTGGATTAGCCTGGAAGATGTAGAGAAGGATATGAAGCAGAATCCTGATATTTACACCGAATGGTTTAAAATAATATTCGACAAGTATTATTCACATATAAAATCATGAGGTTAACCGTCCATAGAAAAGCACATTTTAATGCAGCCCATCGTCTTTTTAAAAAAGAATGGGATGATACGAAAAATGAAGAGGTTTTCGGGAAGTGCAGCAATCCAAATTATCACGGTCATAATTATGAACTAACGGTTTCTGTTACCGGAGAAATCGATCCTGAAACCGGATTTGTGATGGACCTTAAAATCCTGAAAGATCTTATCTACAAAGAAGTAGAACAACCTTTTGATCACAAAAACCTGAACGTGGAGGTAGAGGAATTTAAAACCCTTAACCCAACTGCAGAAAATATTGCGGTCGTGATCTGGAACAAACTTCGTAATAATTTAAGAGAAGATTTAGAGTTGATGGTTACGCTCTATGAGACTCCGCGTAATTTCGTTACCTACAAAGGAGATTAAGATGGCATTAAAAATTGGCGACAGCATTCCCGATATTGAGTTGAAGGATCAGAACGGAGATACTTTCGATTTTTCTTCGGTTAAAGGAGTTCAGCCTTTTGTTGTCTATTTTTATCCGAAGGATTTTACGCCCGGTTGTACAAAAGAAGCCTGTTCCTTTAGAGATAAATACGAGGATTTTAAGGAGTTGGGAGCAGAGGTAATAGGAATAAGTTCAGATTCTGAAGAGTCGCATCAAAAATTTGTTTCTAAGCACAACTTACCATTTATTTTTCTTTCAGATAAAGATAAAACGGCAAGGGATCTCTTTGGTGTAAAACCGAATTTGCTGGGCATGATCCCGGGAAGGGAAACATTTGTTTTCGACATGCAGGGAATATTACGATATAAGTTTAACAGTATGAGTGCGTCGCGCCATATTCCGGAAGCATTAACTGCCCTGGAGAAGATGAAATAATTACCATAAAGAAATCATTGGTGTCGGATAAAAAGTGCAGATTTTTAAGGGATGTGCTTATCACATTGGCTATACAGGCATGAATTCTGGGTAATTACTATATTTGCTTTTGAAGATTAAGTCTTAATGCTTTTTTCTTGGAGCGCAGCGATCTTGATTCTTTTTCCGCACAATTATGCAAAAAATTCTGAAACTTGCTTCAGTATTTCAAAAAATAGATTAAATTCGCAGCCGAAAATTTATTGAATATGGCAAGTAAAAGATTATTGAAAAGAGACGTGAATAATGTGATGGGGGATATTATAGATGCCGCTTATATTCACCAGGCTGCCAATCCTAACGAAGATCCTGCAAAATCTGAAGCTATTGTAGACGAAGCTATCGCTACTTTCGACGATTTAATTGCAAAGATTAACAAGAAGGATGTAGAAGATAATAAACAACACTTTAAAGAAGTAAACGAAGAATTTGAAACTAAGGCAAATGCTTTAGTAGAAAAAGTAAACGCTTTATAGTAGTTTTTTTGCCGATGTAGCTCAGCTGGCTAGAGCAGCTGATTTGTAATCAGCAGGTCGTGGGTTCGAGTCCCTCCATCGGCTCTTTGTGAAAGCCTCTCCTTTTTTGGAGGGGCTTTTTTGTGGCATTTAGTGAGGATGGTCGTCAAAAATGGCCATTATCGACCGACAGTTCTGAATAACACTGTCAGCTAAATTTTCTTCAGGAAATCTTCTTTTCGAAACGATAAAACCCGACAGGTTTTTAAAACCTGACGGGTTTGAGCTTATTAAAGAAAATGCAGAGCCAAAAATGGCAATTATCGGCCTCAATTTAGTGCAGTACGTCGAGTTCAAGCTTTTTAGAAGAATTTGCTTGTGCTTTCTGAAATTCTTCAATGTTATTCTCAATATTTTTGTTCCAGAAAGGTACCATTTCTGAAAGTTTTTCCTTCCATTGAGCAGTTCTAAGTTTTTCAGGAAAAGCAACCTTCAGTACATTGATCATAATTGGTACTGCAACCGATGCTCCAGGTGAGGCTCCTAAAAGAGCAGTTATCGTCCCGTCGGTGCTATGCACGACGTCTGTACCAAACTCCAAAATTCCACCTTGGTCTTTGTCCCTTTTTATGATCTGAACGCGTTGTCCTGCCACCCGCAAGTCCCAGTCTTCAGCTTTGGCGTTTTTTACAAAAACCCGTAAATCTTCCATGCGTTCTTTGTGACCCATGGTAACTTGTTTTATAAGATATTTCGTGAGCGGTAAATTGTGCCAGAAAACTCCCCACATGGAAGGGATGTTATCTATATTTATGGTCTTTGGTAAATCGAGTTTAGATCCCTCTTTCAGGAATTTTGTGGTAAAACCGGCAAAAGGTCCAAAAAGCAATTCTTTTTTACCATCTATATACCTACTGTCCAGATGTGGTGTAGACATTGGGGGCGCATCTGGTCCTGCTTTGCTATAAACTTTGGCATGATGTTTTTCCACTACTTCACGGTTTTTGCAGTACAGCCACTGGCCACTTACAGGAAAGCCACCGTAGCCATCTTTTTCCTTTATTTCTACCTTTTGCAACAGGGGTAAAGCTCCGCCACCGGCACCAATAAAAACATGTTCGGCATCATAATGACATTTTTCCCCGGTTTTCAGGTTCTTGGCTTCGACCTTCCATTCCTGTACTTTTTCAGGATCTATATCCAGAACTTCATGTCCGCGAAGAACAGGGATATCATATTCGGTCTCCAGAATATGAAAATATCTCTCGGTGAGTTCACCGAAATTAACTTCAGTACCAAGCTCCATCCTCGTTGCAGCCATTTTCTCATCCTTACTTCTGTTTTCCATAATAAGCGGAAACCATTCTTTAAGCGTTTCGAAATCTTCAGAAAATTCCATGCTTTTAAAGAAAGGCCAGGACTTCATTGCTTCGTAACGTTGTTTCAGAAATTTCACATCATCTTCGCCTCTTACCCAGCTGTGGTGTGGGACAGATCGGAGGAAGTTCTTGGGATTTTTGATTAATCCCTGCTCTACCAGGTAAGCCCAGAACTGTTTGGTGGTTTCAAACTGTTCAAAAATTCTAATGGCTTTAGAAACTTTAACATTGCCATTTTCTTGTTTGGGAGTGTAGTTGAGTTCGCATAAAGCCGAATGTCCTGTTCCTGCGTTGTTCCAGGCTTCAGTACTTTCCTCGGCTACTTTATCCAGCCTTTCCAGAATGAGAATCCTGGTCTTCGGTTCCAGCAGTTTCATCATTAGTGCAAGAGTGGCGCTCATTATACCACCACCAACACAGATTAAATCGTATTTATGCTCAGAAGAAATTTTAGAAGTCATACAAGTCTTTTCTCAAATTTAGAAAATTGACCTGCCAATACTTTTAAATAAATACTAATACTTTAAAAAGGAATTGTTGTAATGGAAATAAAATCAGGAGTTTTCTTCTGCGTATTCTTCTTCAATCTCTTCCTGAAGCTCTTCTTCCTGTCTCCTTTCCTTAAGGAATTTCTTTAAATCCTTTCCGTATTTAGACTTTTGCACGTCTTTGTTCAGAGAGTTGTAGATCGTGTCAAGATATTTAATATTGGCATCAAAAACTTCAGATAAGGCAAGGTATGGAGCGATTTCCAGATCTTTATTATTAATAGCGAAATTTACTGTATAGAGATATTTTCTTTTCAGGAGTTGATCATATTCCTGATCTATTTGCATCAACTTATCTTCATCCTGAGCCTGCTGTGCTTCAAAACTGGCTTTAATTAAATCCAGGTTACTATTGTTAAAACGCTTCATTATTTTGCGATATTCTACCAATTTTTCCTGATTTTTTGAACCGACAATTTTTGCCTCAGTTTCGAACTTCTCCAATTTTGTGTTAATGGTTATTTCTCCTGCATCAGCAAAAAAATCAAGCCTGTCATCATATTCAGAATTATCTATTTTATCCAGATACAGATACATTATTTGCGGACTCTCGATATAAGTTTCCAGTACAAACTGAGGATCACCCTGAATCACTACAGAGTCGAGGTTTACCATAACGGTATCTTCTATTTTCTGAAGATAAACTGTACCTTTTTTGAGCCCATCAATTCTACCACTTACCGTTAGATTGCTTTCCTTTTCAGAACATGCAGTGATACAAAAAACAAATAGTAAAAGAAGACCTAAATTTTTCATTTTAATCACAATAAATTTTGGAGCGCAAATATCATATAAATTTCCTGTTTATGCTAACCTGTGGATGCCATTTGCATTAAAATTGTACACAATATCGCACCGTAGGTCCCAACTACATAGCCAAATACAGCAAGGAGCACGCCAACTGTGGCGAGGGAAGGATGAAAGGCCGCAGCAACAACAGGAGCAGATGCTGCACCGCCAACATTTGCCTGGCTTCCTACTGCCAGGAAGAAGTAAGGTGCCTTAATTAATTTTGCGGTGACCACCAGGATTATTACATGAATGGTGATCCAGACCAAACCTATTCCAATTAATGCGGGATTATCGAAAACACTACCCAGGTCCATTTTCATCCCGATAGTCGCAACGAGAATGTAAATAAAGACGCTTCCAAGTTTACTGGCACCGGCTCCCTCATAAGATTTGAATTTGGTGAAGGATAAAATAATTCCAATGGCGGTAGCAATGGTAATCATCCAGAAAAAGGTAGAAGAGAATGAGGAAAGGGCACTTTTACTATCGCTAAAAACTTCGAAATTAGCAGAAAGAAACGCTGAAATTCCGTCGGCACCCCAATGAGCAAGCCCTACAGCACCAAAAGCCAGGGAGAGCATGACCATCAAATCTGCCAGAGATGGATTGCGTGTGACGCTTGCCGCATAATTAGAGACTCTGTTTTTTAGCTCTTCAATGGCGGAATTATCCGCTTTTAACCATTTATCGATTTTTTCATTTTTTCCAATTCCCATTAGGACAATTGCCATCCAGAGGTTCGCAACCACAATATCTACCAGTACCATCCCGCCGTAGAGGTCGGGATTATATTCGTAAATTTCCAGCATTGCCGCCTGGTTGGCGCCGCCTCCTATCCAGCTCCCGGCAATTGTTGAAAGTCCGCGCCAGATAGCATCGGGACCAGCACCCCCAATACTTTCGGGCGATATTACAGAAAATAAAAGTATGGCGAGTGGGCCTCCGACTATTATCCCAATCGTGCCGGCAAAGAACATAATGAGGGCTTTAGGGCCAAGGTTAAATACGGCTTTTAAATCTATGCTTAACGTCATTAATACCAGCGCTGCCGGTAATAAAAATCGGCTGGAAACGAAATAGAGGTTTGAGGTAGAATCATCTATTAATCCCAGCGAATTAAATATGGCAGGAATCAGGTAACACATAAGCAGTGCCGGAACTATAGCGTAAAACCTCTTCCAGAAACCTTCTTTTTGGGATGAGGTGTAGAAAACAAAGCCCAGGGCTATCATCAATAATCCAAAGACAACAGCATCATTGGTAAAGACCGGTAATTCTTCCATTTAAATAATTATGGTTACTGCGGCAAATTACAATTTAAACCGTGGTTTTTTAAAGATTTTAGGTACTTATACATCCTTTAGTTCAAAAAGCTCAATGAGGCTTTTAGCTACTCCGTCCTCAGTTCCTGCGTGGGTTACTACTTTTGCTACATCTAGCACTTCCTGTCTTGCATTTGCAACGGCTATTCCCGTACCTACACCCCTGACCATCTCCACATCATTATAATTATCACCAAATGCAACACAGTCTTTAGCATCGCACCCGTAATGCTCCTTCAGTAAAAATTGAATCGCCGAAAACTTGGAAATTTCCTTATTGGCTATTTCCAGATACGTTGATTTTGACCTGTACAGGTGGAGCTTATCTCCATACTTAGCTGAAAGGAAATCCCTGATTTTATCAATATGTTCTTCTGTTCCCATAGCCATAATTTTATGGGCACCTTTATCTTCTATTTTCCATTTTGCAATTACATCTGCATTGGATTTTATTTGCGGAGAAATTTTGGTATTGGTTTCTTCGCGGGCAGACCATTTATCTTCCCGGGGAACATACCACTCGTCATTGTGATAAAGGCTGAAATGGCAGTCCATTTCCGCATTAAATTTGTGCAGATCTTCGACAATATTTAGCGGAATAGTAGTGGAGCTTATAGCTTTATCATCCACTAAAACAAGTCCGCCGTTATAGGCAATGATTGGATAATGTTTAATTCCAAGATCATCCTGAAGGTGCCGCATAGCCGCAGGCATTCTCGCTGAAATAAGGACGAACGGGAGCTTTTCACTTATATGTTTTACAATTTTTATCGTGTGGTTTGACAGGATTCTTTCGTTATTTAACAAAGTTCCGTCTATGTCTGAAAATACAATTTTGTAAGCCATTTTTTATTTTTGGGTTTTATTTTTAGGGTGTCTTTTAGCTTCCTTTAAAGATTTATTCAGCATCCACTCAATCTGCCCATTGGTGCTCCTAAACTCGTCAGAAGCCCATTTTTCAATGGCTTTTAGCATCTCCTCATCCACTCTCAATGCAAATGCTTTTTTATTACTCATTTTTATTATTTTTCCAGATTCCGTATAAAATCTGTCATTATGGGAATCAGCTTAGGGTGCAGCGGCCGGTTGGGTTCATTATAAGACTTTGAATTTGCCAGCTGGTCGTTTCCCTGGATTTCCCTAAATACGTGATTCATATTGTCGATAATTGCCATTTCTGAGTCTGGTCTTGCTTCCTTTAGCAATTCGGATTCTTTTGTTTTTATCTGGATATCTGAAGTACCGTTAATAATTAAAACAGGCATATCCAGTTTTACAATTTCCAGAGCAGGATCAAATTGTATCCAGGAAGCCAAAAACGCCTGTACGTTTGGTCGAAACATGGATTCCAAAAATGGATGATAGTTTGTGGTGCTTCCTTTTTGCTTTATTTCATCCAAAGCAACTCTGGTGTTCTCTCTAAGATCTGGTAATTGGTTTGCAATTTGTTCCGTAATGATTTTATCAATACTTCTTCCTGCGCCAGCAAGGGAGATAAAAGCATCTGCCTTGTCTTTTGCAGCGAGTATTCCCACTAAAGAACCCTGGCTGTGCCCGGCTACAATAATTCTTTTATAACCTTTGTTTTTGCTGAAGTAATCCAGGACGGCATTGGCATCTTCAACAAAATGGGTAAAGCGGATATCCTTTTCCTGTATCCCCAACTGATTCATATTTATAATCCTTTTGTCGTACCGAAAGCTGGAAATTCCTTCTTCAGCCAAACGATGAGCCATTTTCTTAAAAGCATCGTTTTTCATCATCGGCTGGTTACTATTCCTGTCAGTAGGGCCTGATCCCGGGATTAAAATAACCAGCGAAAAAGCATTGTCTTCCAAAGGGGTTGTGAGCGTACCATTAACAAATTTATTGATCGTCAATTCTTCTTCGGTAAAAGTTTCCTGGGAAAAAATAGGCTGGATCATAAAGACCAGATATAGGCCAATAATTGTCGTTTTAAGCATATGCTTTAATTTCTGGTACTAATTAGAATTTCCGCTGTTTCAGGTTTCTTTATTCGTTTTGAATTAATGGTTTAAAGTTCCTGCATTTACTACAGGAGTAGCATCTTTATCACCACAAAGAATTACCATAAGATTACTTACCATTGCAGCCCGCCGTTCATCATCAAGATTTACAATTTCTTTCCTGCTTAGTTCATTTAAAGCCATCTCTACCATACCTACTGCGCCTTCTACAATCTTGTGTCGGGCTGCAACAATAGCCGTTGCCTGCTGTCGCTTTAACATTGCGCTGGCAATTTCGTTGGCGTAAGCGAGATAACCTATTCTGGCTTCCAGCACTTCAATTCCTGCAATAAATAACCGTTCTTCCAGTTCTTTTTCCAGCGCTTCACTAACTTCATTTACACTGGAGCGAAGGGTGATATCTTCATCCAGACCTTCATCTGCAAAGTTATCATAAGGATATAAACTTGCCAATTTTCGTACTGCCGCATCTGTTTGTACCACCACAAAATTTTCAAAGTTATTGACATCAAAGGAAGCTTTGTAGGTGTCCATTACACGCCAAACGAGAATGGTGCTTATCATTACCGGGTTTCCTAATTTATCATTTACCTTAAGCCGCTCACTGTCAAAATTCCTTGCCCTTAAGGAGATTTTCTTTTTGGTGTAAAAAGGATTAACCCAAAAGAGACCGTTTTTCTTCACAGTACCTTTGTAATCACCAAAGAGTAATAAAACCCTTGACTCATTAGGATTTACCAGGATCAATCCCGGCAAAATAACTAACGAGACGAAAAAGAATAAAACGAACCAGGCGTTTTTAAGCATTGCGAAGCCTATAATACTTCCAATGAAGAGGATAAGAAAAATAAAAAGCATTACATATCCATTTGACGGATTTAAATCTTTTTCCTGAGTCATGATTATAATTGTTAATTGATATTAAATTGATATCATAAATATATTGAAATAAAATTGAACCGAAATTATTTTTAACATACAATTTGTGTAGCTTGTTTATATTTGCGCAAAAAATTGCCTGCTATGAAATCGTACCTTATGCTTTTCTTTATTTTGTTTGTCTTACAGTTTTCTTTTGCTAATACCGGAGACTGGGGAAAAACCGGTCATCGTGCCACTGCTGAAATTGCTGAATCCCATCTTTCGAAAAAGGCGCAAAAAGCTATAGATAAAATATTAAAAGGAAGAAGTCTTGCTTTTGTGGCAAATTATGCAGATGATATTAAAAGCGATCCGGAATTCAAACAATATGGGCCGTGGCATTATGTAAATATTGATCCTGAAGAGGAGGTTTACAATCGTGAAGAAGCAAATCCAAAAGGTGACCTTGTGCAGGCTATTGAGAAATGTGTTGAGGTTTTAAAGGATAATCGTGCTTCTAAGGAAGACAAGGAATTTTATCTGAAAATGCTGGTTCATTTTATGGGGGATCTTCATCAGCCTTTCCACGCCGGCAGGAGTGAGGATAAAGGTGGAAACGACATCCAGGTAAGGTGGTTTGGCGATGGTTCTAACATTCACCGTGTGTGGGACAGCGGAATGATCAACTCTTTCCAGATGAGTTATACTGAACTTGCAGAAAACACCAGGGAGCTTTCAAAACAACAGGAGGAACAAATAATAGCCGGTAATGTCCTGGACTGGATGTATGAATCCAGGGATACTGCAAATGAATTATACGCTTCTGTAGACACGGGTGAAAAACTTGGTTACGAATATATGTACGAAAGATTCCCTATGGTGCTGGAGCAGTTGCAAAAAGGCGGTCTTCGTCTTGCGAAGGTGCTAAATGAGATTTTTAAATAATTTATTCTATCCTTCTAAACGTAAGGTTTATCCTTTTTCCGGTTTCTTTTTTTGTCTTTGGGAGTTGATGTTTCCAGAAGTGCTGGGTACTGCCTTTCATAATGAGTAAACTTCCATGTTTAAGGATAAGCTTGAATTTTTCATTTTTAGTTTTATGTTTAAAATGAAAATTTCTTTCAGCTCCAAAACTTACTGAGGCAATTTCAGGATTAAGTCCAAGTTCTTTTTCATCGTCGGCATGCCAGCCCATACTATCTTGTCCGTTACGATATTGATTTACTAGACAGGTGGTAAAATGCACATCAGAAACTTCTTCTACAGCAGTCTTTATTTGGAGTATTTCTTCGGAAAAACGTTCAGGCTTCATTGTTAATCCAGAGTAGGTGTAGGTTTTATCATTATTTGCAAAAAGAGCTGTGAGTCTTGGCTGAAGAATTTCTTTGCCAAACATTTTGATTTTGTCCTGCCTCCATTCAATATTTATAAGTAACTTTTTCAAATATGTATCCGCTTCGGCTTCAGAGAAAAATTGTGGAAAATAAAGTAGTTTGGCATTAGGAAGATCAATAATTTCGGGTTTCATTTTATTAATATTGAAGATATTGCCAGGCCCACCACATTAGAAAAAACTGAAGCGGTATCCTAAGGATCAGGATCCATTTCGGAATTCCGGCAGCGGCTTTTTCTGAAGATAACATATAAAAATGAACGAGGAGAAAGACAATAAGCATTAGAATAATGCCATAAACGCCTATGCCTCTTGTTTCTTCAAAAAAAAGTGCTAAACCTAATAGAATTTCTGCGACACCACTTATATATACCAGCGCCTTATGTGCAGGTAAATACCGGGGCATTATACGCATATATATTTTAGGCCTGATAAAATGAAATAGACCAGCAAATATGTAGATTCCAGCCATGAAGTATAGATGCCAGGGTAGGTGCATAATTATTTTTAATGTAAATATAGCGGAAAAATCTTCCTTCTCCAGTTTAGCTAAAATTTATGCTGACTCTCGTAATTAAAAAAACTTGTGTAGGTCGTTGAAATGCAGTACTTTTCATGCCCCTATTATCGTAACTTAACCAGTAAAGAATTGACAAAAAGCTACTACAGGCTTATTCTTTTTCTAACTTCCATACAGGCTTTTGCCCAGCAGAATCCATATACGGATCCTTATCTTGATTCCCTGTACGATGTATCTGCAACTTACTCATACGATTACAATTATTACGATGCGATAACCGAGGCAAGAAATTTAATCCAGGAAGCTAAGCTAAGGGATAATAACCACTATCTTTACCATGCCTATAATATCCTGGGTGGAAGCTATACAGATTTAAAAGATACGCTGCGCGCCAAGAGGAACTACGAGGAGGCGCTTTACCATGCCTGGGAATCTAAAAATGATACTCTTGTACTTTGGGCAAATAACAACCTGGGAAATATTTATTCTGAAGATGAAGAAACAATTCAAATAGGAATAGATTATTATAACGAAGCAATTGCCATTGCAAGAAAAATGGGAATCGAGAGGGAAATTCTTTATCCCACAAATAATATCGCCTGGACGTATATTGACAATGAAAAATATGACAAAGCTGGGCCTTACCTTCGGGAAGTTTGGGATCTGGTGAAAGATTCTCACGAAGAAGACAATTACTTGCTATCACAAATTAATTACCTCACCGGACGATATTTTGTAGGTCAGGGTCAGCTGGAAAAGGCAGAACCATATTTTGAAAATGCTATTTCTATAGCCGAAAAAGATTTATACTTACTGGAGGCAGCGCTGGCCTATGAAGAATATTCTAAGTTGCTTTTCAAATTAGAAAAATATGAAGAGGCCTATCTGGCATTACAAATGTATGAAGATTATAATTCCAAAATTTTTGAACAAGAACGTTTAAGGCAAATTAATATAGCTAACGCAAAATTTGATAATAACGAATATCAAAATAATCTTAAATTAGCAAAAAGAGAGCAGGAGTTTCAGGCGGAAATTATTGAAAAGTCTGATGAGAAGATATTTATAATGATTGTATCATCCATTGTTCTGGTAATCATTCTGTTCGTGCTGAATAAGATTAATCGGGATAGAACCGCACTAATTGAGGAGTTGAAAACCAAGAATAGTGAACTCCAGGAATCTAAGAATCAAGCTGAAAATCTTTCGAGGTTAAAAACACAGTTTTTCTCTACAGTTAGCCATGAGATTAGAACTCCGCTGTACGGAGTTGTGGGATTAACTTCACTCTTACTTGAGGATGATAGTTTAAAAAGGCATCAAAGCGACCTAAAGTCCTTAAAATTTTCTGCAGATTACCTTCTGGCGCTAATTAATGATGTTTTGCAGATGAACAAAATGGAATCAAATCTGGTAAAGCTCGAGAATGTTTCGTTTCATCTTAAAGATTTAATGACCAGTATTTTAAATACTTTTGAATTTGCGCGTATCCAGAACAATAATAATATTCAAATGCAGATTGATAAGGATATTCCATCCTATTTAATGGGCGATCCTGTGCGGCTCTCGCAGATCCTGATGAATCTTGTTGGGAATGCCGTGAAGTTTACTGAAAGAGGGGATATTCATCTTATAGCAGAATTTAAAGAGAAGACAGAAGAAGATACTTATTTAATTAATTTCGAAATAAGAGATAATGGAATTGGCATTCCGGAGAATAAGCAAAAGCATATTTTTGAAGAGTTTTCACAGTTAAACTCTACAAATTACAATTATCAGGGTACGGGACTTGGTCTTCCTATTGTTAAAAAATTATTGCAACTATTTGACTCCGAGATTCACCTTGAAAGTGAGGAAGGGAAAGGTTCTACTTTCCATTTCACTATTGGATTCCAAAAGGATAATTCCAAAAAAGAAGAAAACGTTCCTGTTGTAGAGGATGAGGAAAGAAAAGCAGATACTTTAATTTCTCAAAAAATTCTTATTGTTGATGATAACAGGATTAATCAGGTAGTGACCAGCAGGATTCTTGAGAAGAAAAAATTTATATGTGAGGTTGCTGGTGACGGAGAGGAGGCTATTAAAAAATTGAGGAATAAGAATTATAGTCTCGTTCTTATGGATCTTAATATGCCTGGTATGGGGGGATTAGAAGCTACAAAAGAAATTAGACAATTTAATTCTCTTGTTCCAATTGTTGCATTGACAGCTGTAGAAGTAGAAGAAATGCGGCAGAAAATTTATAATGCAGGTATGGATGATATTATTGTCAAACCATATGATGTTCAGCAATTTTATCAGATTATATACAGAAATCTTTCCGGCAGGAAAATAGCGACAGAAGTTTAGTTCCTTTTTTTCAGTATTAAATGATTTTCCGGGTTTCAGGAATAAAAAAACCGCTTCACTGAATTGCAGTAAAGCGGTTTTTAAATTTAAATATTGCTTGCTTACTTTACCATATCAAAGCTACGCTTAATAAAGGCGGTTAGCTCTTCTCCTTTAAGTAAGTTCTGTGATAATCTGGCCAAATCCAGTGATTGCTTAATAAGACGTTCCTGTTTTTTCTCAGTTTTTGTGTTCAGGATTTCAGAAATTAAATCGTGATTGGTATTTACAACCAGATTATACATTTCCGGCATATTGCCCATTCCAAACATACCACCGCCGCCGGTTTGTTGCATCTCCTTCATACGGCGCATAAACTCAGGCTGAGTAATAATAAGAGGCGCAGCATCACTGTCCATGGCTTCCAATTGCACGGTGTATTTTTCCTTTGGAACAACTTTTTCAAAATCTGCTTTCAGCTTCTCCTTTTCTTCATCAGAAAGTTTGGAGATATTTTCATCTTCTTTTTTGATGAGGTTGTTTACATGATCAGAATCTACCCTTACAAAAGAAAGTTTTTCTTTAGAAGACTCTAGTTTTTGCAGCAAGTGAGAAATAATTGGTGAATCTAAAAGTAGCACCTGGTAACCTTTATCTTTGGCTGCCTGGATGTAGCTGTGTTGCTCATCCTGGTTAGAGGCATAAAGAATCACCATATTTCCGTCCTTATCGGTTTGGTTTTCTTTTATCTTTTCTTCAAGCTCTTCAAACGTATAATACGTATTATCTACCGTAGGATAAAGTGCAAAATTTTGAGCTTTGTCAAAGAATTTATCTTCGGAAAGCATTCCGTATTCAATAACAATTTTAATGTCGTTCCATTTCTTTTCGAAATCTTCACGATTATTGTTGAAAAGCGATTTCAATTTATCTGCAACCTTACGGGTTATATAGCTGGAGATTTTCTTAACTGAAGAATCTGCCTGAAGGTAAGAACGGGAAACGTTTAAAGGAATATCAGGAGAATCTATTACTCCGCGTAACATCGTCAAAAATTCCGGTACAATTCCTTCAACATTATCTGTAACATAAACCTGGTTTTGATAAAGCTGAATTTTATCTTTCTGGATGTTCATATCCTGGCTCATCTTTGGGAAATATAAAATTCCGGTAAGATTAAAAGGATAATCAACATTTAAGTGGATGTGGAATAACGGCTCCTCGAACTGCATGGGATACAATTCGCGGTAGAATTTATTGTAATCCTCTTCTTCAAGCTCGGTTGGCTGCTTTGTCCACGCCGGCTCTGGATTATTGATGATGTTATCTACAGTTTTTGTTTCCGGCTCGGCGTCTTCCGGAGCATCTTCAGGTAATGGAAGAGTTTCTTCGGTAGTTCCAAATTTTATTGGGATTGGCATAAACTTGTTATACTTCACCAATAACTCCTGGATTCTGTTTTCTTCCAGAAATTCTTCATCATCTTCATTTATATGAAGGATAATTTCTGTGCCACGCTCCTGCTTATCTCCTTCTTCCAAAGTAAACTTTGTAGTTCCTTCACAAGTCCAGTGAGCAGCAGGCTCCTCTTTATAAGATTTTGTAAAAATTTCTACCTTATGAGCCACCATAAATGCAGAATAAAAACCAAGACCAAAATGGCCTATAATTCCGCTGTCTTTAGCAGAGTCTTTATATTTTTCCAGGAATTCTTCGGCTCCTGAAAAAGCTACTTCATTAATGTACTTCTCAACTTCCTCTTTGGTCATCCCAATTCCCTGGTCGATAACATGAAGTTTTTTACCTTCTTTATCAACTTTAACTTCTATAACGGGATTTCCGTATTCTACAGACACTTCACCTATACTGGTAAGATGTTTCAGTTTAAGGGTAGCATCAGTTGCATTAGAAATCAATTCCCTCAGGAAGATCTCATGATCACTGTATAAGAACTTTTTAATGAGAGGAAAAATGTTCTCTACAGACACATTAATATTTCCGGTTGCCATATATAATTTTTTATTTGTTAATCATTCGCCTTCATAAGGTCAAAAAAAGTACCATTGAACTGCTGCTGACAAACTGACATAGGAAGATGTAAGGTTTTGCCAGTTTCGGCGTCCAAGTTATAGAATACTATGGAAAAGGAAATATTTAACAAACATTTTGTTTAACATTTACATCTAATTGTTGAACAAGTAATTATATTTGAACAAGAAAAATTAATTGCAATGACAGCTAAAACAGGTACCACTAAGAAAAAACTTGATGAGGATCGTCTTATAAGTTTATATATGAATTATGTTCTGGAGGAAGAGAAGGCTCCGGGAACTGTATATAAATTCTGTAAGGAGAATAATATTAAAGAGCAGGAATTCTACGAGTTTTTTGGAAGCTTTGAAGGACTTGAAAAAGGAATCTGGAAGCGTTTTTATGATCATGCTCTGAATGTAATAGGAAAAAGTCCCGAATATGAATCTTTCTCCAACAGGGAAAAGATGCTTACGTTTTTCTACACTTTTTTTGAAATCCTGACGGCTAATAGAAGTTATGTACTATTTACTCTAAATAAGGGTGATATGCCGCTTAAGAATCTGGAGCAGTTAAAAGGTCTTCGGAAAAGAATAAAATCTTTTGCTGCAAACCTGGTAAGACAGGATAACGAAGAAAAGTCTCTAAAAATTATCAGGCAATCTGAGACTGTGTTTTCAGAAGGCGCCTGGATTCAATTCCTGTTCCTCTTAAAATTCTGGAAAGATGATAATTCCCAGGGATTTGAAAGTACAGATGTGGCCATAGAAAAATCTGTAAATACGATATTTGACGTTTTTGACAGTACACCTTTGGATCGAATAGTCGATTTCGGCAAATTTCTATGGAAAGAAAAAATGGCATAAGCCCTCAATAAATGAAAACAATAGACAAAATACCCACAGGCAAATTAGGTCGTAGCTCCAAAATGGTACGAACCGGTGTGAAAATAGGTGGGAATTATATAAAATATTATAGTAAAAAGGCTTTTAACAATGAGTTGACACGGGATGAGCTGGACGAAAGCAATGCCAGTGATATTTACGACGGACTTAAAAGCCTGAAAGGAAGCGCACTTAAAGTGGCACAAATGCTTTCTATGGAGAAGAATTTATTGCCCAGTGCATATGTGGAGAAATTCAGTCTTGCACAATTTAGTGTTCCTCCATTATCGGCGCCTTTAGTTCGAAAAACTTTTAAAAAATACCACGGAACTTTTCCGGAAGACTTATATGATACGTTTGCAACCCAATCTGTAAATGCGGCCAGCATCGGACAGGTGCACCAGGCTACTAAAGATGGGAAAAAACTTGCTGTGAAAATCCAATACCCCGGGGTTGCAGACAGTATCAGTTCAGATCTGGCGATGGTAAAACCTATTGCGTTGAAAATGTTTAACCTTCAGGCGAAAGATTCAGAAAAATATTTTAAAGAAGTAGAAGGGAAACTGCTCGAGGAAACGAATTATATTTTAGAGGTAGAGCAGAGCATCCATATTTCTGAAGCTTGTGCTCATATTCCAAATCTTAGGTTTCCGAAGTATTATAAAGAATTATCCAGCGAGAGGATTATTACTATGGACTGGATGGAAGGCAAACATCTTAGTGATTTTGCCAAACAGAATAAAGATCCGGAAAAAGCCAATAAAATTGGACAGGCACTCTGGGATTTTTATATGTTCCAGATTCACGGTTTAAAGGAAGTACATGCAGATCCACATCCCGGTAATTTTCTTGTAGATAAAGAAGATAATTTAATAGCAATAGATTTTGGCTGTATTAAAAAAATTCCGGCTGATTTCTATGAGCCCTATTTTTCTTTAACTGAAAGAAATAATTTAGATAATCCTGAATATTTTAACGAGCAATTGCGAAAGCTGGAAATTATTACCGAAGCTGACAATGCAAAGGAAGTTGCTTTCTTTTCTGAAATGTTCTACGAGATGTTCAATATGTTTTCTACGCCATATCAGTCTGAAGAATTTGATTTTACAGATGAAGCTTTCTGGAAGCACCTTACGGCCCTTAGTGAGAGATACTCTAAAGATCCTGAGCTTCGCAAAATGAATGGTAACAGAGGGAGCCGCCATTTTCTATATATGAGCAGGACTTTCTTTGGTCTTTATAACTTGCTTCACGATCTGGAAGCGAAGGTAAACGTGAACAGGTACAAGAAGTATCTGTAATAGTTGATTTATTGGTTAGGTTGTGAAAAGCGCTTTCTCTTCTTGAGAATTGCGCTTTTCTGTTTTTCTCACTTTCCTGGTTTTATCAATATGTTATTATAGTTGTAAAAAAGAGAGATCCTCTTGTTAAATAATGGTAAATATCTTTAAAACAGGTAGTTAATTATTTATTTTGGGATCAATATTAACCATTAAAAAATATATTATGAAAACGAAAACTTTGAGCATATTTAGTGCTTTTTTATTTTTATGCTCGCTAGCTATTGGGCAGGACATGGGGTATAATGATTATGATGGTAACGTGGATGGAACTATCGATCAGGAGGAATTTAATACTCAGTATGGGAATACTTACTCCAGTTGGGATCAAAATAATGATGCAAACGTAGATGAACGTGAATTTTACGACAACACCTTTAGGAACGTAGACCAAAATAGGGATGATGAGCTTTCTGAAGAGGAGTGGAATATGGGTTATGATAATATGTATGGCGATTATGCAGATTCCAGGAGCTTTAACGACTACGACACAAATCGTGATGGTAACATGAGCAGTGAAGAATTCCAGGATAGCTTAGGGGATTCCGACTTTTACAGTAGTTATGACTCTAATATGGATGGTAATGTAGATCAGGATGAAATAAATGAGGGAGTTTACAGGAACATGGATCGTAATCGTGACGGTTCTTTAGACCAAAATGAATTTGATACCTATGGTTCATATTACAACACTATGGGAGATATGTAATCCACTTAAAATTTTTTCAGAAAAGCCTGCATTAGCGGGCTTTTTCTTTTTAAAGGCTATAAAGCATTACACCGAAACTTTAAATGGACATTTCAGGAAAAGTTAATGTTTACTATATTGCGGCCTTCATTTTTGCTGAATTGCTTAAATTGAAGTGGAATAGTAAAGAAAATTCAAAAAAATAGAATATGTATCAATCCAAAATTGCGGGTTTAGGAAGTTATGTTCCGGAAAATGTTGTTACTAATGATGATCTTGCAAAGATCATGGAAACCAATGATGAATGGATCCAGGAGAGAACAGGAATAAAGGAGCGGCGACACATTAAAAAAGGAGATGGCAATTCTACCGCGATTATGGGGGTAAAAGCGGCTAAAATTGCTTTAGAAAGAGCAAAAATTTCAAAAGATGATATTGATCTTATTGTTTTTGCAACTTTAAGTCCAGATTACTATTTTCCTGGCTGCGGCGTACAGGTACAGGAAATGCTTGATATAAAAACCTGTCCTGCTTTGGATGTTCGAAATCAGTGCAGTGGTTTTATTTATGCCTTATCAGTTGCAGATCAGTTTATTAAAACGGGTATGTACAAAAACGTACTGGTTATTGGAAGTGAAAATCATAGTGGTGGATTGGATATGACAACACGTGGGCGTTCGGTTTCAGTCATTTTTGGAGATGGGGCAGGAGCAGCAGTTCTTACCAGAAGTGATCATAACAGCCAGGGCATTTTATCCACTCATTTACATTCTGAAGGAAAACATGCACTGGAGCTTTCTTTGCGTGGTCCCAGTACAAATCATTGGGTGCCGGAGATTATTGCTGAAAATCCGCAGGGGGATGATATTCCATATTATCCGTATATGAACGGGCAATTTGTCTTTAAAAATGCAGTCGTACGTTTTTCTGAAGTAATTATGGAAGGGCTTTCAGCAAACGGTCTGGAAGTAAAAGATATTGATATGCTCATCCCGCACCAGGCAAACCTCCGGATTTCACAATTTATTCAGCAGAAGTTTCAACTAAATGATGATCAGGTATTTAACAATATTCAAAAATACGGAAATACAACAGCGGCTTCAATTCCTATTGCTTTAACTGAAGCCTGGGAAGAAGGAAAGGTGAAAGAGGGAGATGTAGTGGTGCTTGCTGCCTTTGGTAGTGGTTTTACCTGGGCAAGTGCAGTAATACAATGGTAGAAAACGTAATTATACAGGTTCTGAATTTTCTTCAGAACCTGTCTTGTCATAGCAGTAATTATGCGCGGTTATAATATTTGTACAGGTCGTAAATCCCAAAGCCGATAAAGCCCACTGCGAGCACCATTCCGAGAATATCTTCTTCAGGAGAATTTAAGCGGTAAAAAAGCCTGTAACTTCCATATCCTATAAAAGCTATACCTAAAATCAGCTGCCAGATATTTCTTTTCTTTTCCGGTCTTTCCGGCTCACTGCTATTCATCCTCAAAATCCTTTGGGAAAGTTTCTCTGGCTATTTTCACGGCTTCGTCATAATGATCTTTGACTACAAACAAAAGGATTTGTCCCCGCAGTCCGCCACCAAAACCTGCCCTTAATCCGGAATCAAAATCATTCCTTACTCGGGAAGATATTCCTTCCTTCTCAAACAGTTCCTGTAAGTATTGAACGTTCGGTTCAGAACCTGTATAAACATGTTGATAGCCTTGGTCTGTATCCATAATTTTATACGTTTTATGATCTAAAATACGAATATCACTACTCGCAAACAGGGGCTTTATGCAGAGTTTAACGTTCTAAGCGTTATAATACTTGCTGTTCCAGATTTCGCTGCTAAAATTTTTTCCTTTTTTTATTCCGAAGAAAATAGCAAGACCTGCCACCCATTTAATCATAAAAAAGAAGATCATAAAAAATTCGGCAGTAGTTTGTCGGGGGGAGAACAACCCATCTGGCACCAGTAAAGTGAGTAGAAAACTTCCAAGAAGTAGAATAATCGCAAAATTTTCTATTGTCCTAAAAGGCCACATTAGAAGCTTTCTATAGGGGCTCAAATCATTTCCCCATTTATGTACAAGATAAAAATAGTCGTTTCCCATGGGAGCCATTAACACTGGGTCATCTGCATTTTTAAGCTTAAAAAGCCTGGAAGGGGCAAGTATTTTAAATCCTTTTAAAGAAGTACCATGATTTTCTTCCAGCCGTTTTATTTCAATAAAAGCTTCATGTGGAATATCCCCTTTAAAGAATTTGGTACTTAAAAACCGCAACCTGTAAAATATACATATCTTTTCAATGTCTGAAATATGGAAAATCCTGTTGCTTTCTAGATAATCAAAATTAAAGTTATTTTCATCTGCCGCAGATCCATTCTTCAGTGTTTCCAGGATAGCAATTTTTTCCTCTTCAGCAGTTTTAAAAATACTCTGAACCTGTTGCAGAATTTTTTCTTCAGAAATTCTCTTATTGCGGGACTTTAAAAGTTGAGTTTGGAGATTTGTTCGTGGGAGGTTCAGCTTCATGTATCATTTTCTTTAGCATCCAGCACTAAATTAGGGATTTAACTTCTAAAATACCAAATAAAGTTTTTGGACAAACGTTAATAATCAGGTTCAGGAAAAACAGCAGGTCGATAATTGACATTTTTGACCACCTGCTTAATTTGTTCTTTTCTAATGCTGCTTTCCTGTTTATAGGAAATTAAGAATTGTTTATTCTTTCATTGCATTTGCTGTTAAACTTAATTAAAAGTCCCTGAAAGGCTTTATTTTTAGGCACATTAGGTCTAATTTTAACAATCGTAAAAAGAAAAATAATAACTATGAAACATTTTAAACCTTATCTGCTCATTTTATTGGCAACGCTAACACTTGCAGCCTGTGGATCTGGAGCTGGACCTACAAAAGATAATGCTAAAAAACTTAAGAGCTACGACTCTTATGCATATTTGCCAAATAAAGACACTATCAAAAGTCGTAAGTTGGACAATGCTGCAATTCAGGAGAATATTATAGAATCAATTAATATGAATTTGCAGGAGGAGGGATATGTGCTGGATAAAGGTCAGCCTGATGTCTTAATTTATGTACATGCTATGTTTGATGAAAACATTGCCGGTACTGCAGATCCTGTTTTTACCAGCTATTCTTATTACAAGCCGGGACATTACATTGGTGCTTATTATGAGCCATATACGTATGAAAACTATTATACTGTCCAGAGAATAAGCGGAAGTGCTGCTGCGCAACTTCCTTATGCCGAAAGAACTATTGTAATTGATTTTATAGATAGAAGAACTAATGAAATTCTTTGGAGAGCACATAGTTCTGAAGAAATTGGAACGCGCAGAATGGAAAGTGATATTCAGGAAAATATAGATGAAGTTTTTAAAGACTTTCCATAGTAGGGTAAGACTGAAAATAATTTCAAAATAAAAAACCGTGTAAAATCACTTTTACACGGTTTTTTTATGTTTAACCTATTACAGTTCTTATCTCAATTCAGCATGGAGATCTTTTTCAAATCTTTGCTGAAGTTTACTCATAATCTTATCCACCTGCTTATCTGTAAGCGTTTTATTTTCATCCTGAAACATAAAACTTACCGCATAGCTTTTTTTACCTTCCGGAAGGTTACTTCCCTGGTACACATCAAAAAGGTTTACAGCTTTTAAAAATTTCTTTTCGGTTTGTGTTGCAATGGCCTGGATATCTTCATATTTAACCGACTCGTCCAGTAAAAGTGCAAAATCCCGTCTTACCGCAGGATATCTAGGAATCGCATTGAAGGTGATTTTTTGTGTTTTTACAAGTTCGATTACCGCATCCCAGTTGAAATCAGCAAAAAGAACTTCCTGATCGATATCAAAATATTTTAAAATTGACTTTCGAACCACTCCAAACTCTACCAGTTTGGCTTTTTTGGAACTCATTGCAACTCCTTCAGAAAATAAATCAGACTTAGCGGAACCGGCTTTAAGGTTTTTAATTCCCAATCGGTCCAGAACCGATTCCACAACTCCTTTCAGATAGAAAAAATTCCCTCTGTTCTCCTGAGAATTCCATCCTTCCGGATTTCTGTTTCCAGATACAAAAACCGACAAATGTTTATCTTCAACCCGACCGCTAATGTAGTTATGGTAGGTTTTACCAAACTCAAAAAGCTTCAAATCACTGTGACGGCGGTTAATGTTATAACCCACTGTTTCAAGCCCCGAGAACAACAACGATTGCCTCATCACACTAAGATCCTGACTAAGCGGATTAAGCATTTCCACGCTATGTTCCTCCTTTATTTGCTCACTTAGTTTTACGTACGCTGGACTGGTAAGTGAATTTGCCATAGTTTCATGGAAACCCTGTCCCGTCAACTGGTTGGCGATGATATTCTGTAATTTATAATCTTCATACTTCGAAGAATTGGCAACAGAAATTTTTAATTTCTCCCCAATTTTGATATTGTTATAACCGTACACCCTGAGAATTTCCTCAATAACATCAGATTCCCTCTGTACGTCCACCCTGTAAGAAGGAATTGTTAGTCCCATTCCTGTTTCGGTAACATTATTTACCCTTATTTCCAAGGACGCCAGGATTGACTTTATAGTCTCTTCCTGAAGGTTTTCACCTATGAGTTTATTTACTTTTTCAAAGGTTAGGAATACCTGAAAATCTTCAATTTTCTTCGGATAAATATCATCAATATCGCTGGTAATTTCACCGCCTGCGATTTCTTTGATCAACAGTGCAGCACGTTTTATGGCATATTCAGAAATGCTGGGATCGATTCCACGTTCGTACCTGAAAGATGCATCGGTATTTAATCCGTGTCTTTTTGCGGTTTTCCTGACGCTAACCGAATTAAAGTATGCGCTCTCCAGGAAAATTTTGTTGGTATTTGCTGAAACTCCGCTTCCCTGTCCGCCAAACACACCGGCAATGGCAAGAGGTTTTTCGGCGTCACAAATCATCAAATCTTCTTCATGAAGTTCTCTTTCAACTTCATCTAGAGTGGTGAATTTTGTTCCTTTTTCCAGTGTTTGAACTTTTATTTCTCTTCCTGCAATCTTATCTGCATCAAAAGCGTGCAGCGGTTGCCCCAGTTCGTGCATAACGTAATTCGTTACATCTACCACGTTGTTCTTCGGGTCAATACCAATTGCCTTTAAACGATTTTGCAACCATGTAGGTGAAGGTTCAATCTTTACTCCAGAAAGGGTTACCCCGCAATATCTCGGCGCAAGACTGGAATCTTCTACGTGTATAGGAATTTTAAGGCTTCTGCTATCGACGTGAAAACTACTAACCGATGGGGTGATCAATTCTAAATTCTTCCCTTGTTGTTTATAACCAGCCTTTAAATCCCTGGCTACACCCCAGTGGCTCATCGCATCTGCACGGTTTGGGGTAAGGCCGATTTCAAAAACATGATCATTTTCAATATCAAATATTTCTGCAACAGGCGTTCCGGGAACCAGTTCGTTATCCATCACCATAATCCCTTCGTGGCTTCCGCCGAGTCCGATTTCCTTTTCTGAACAGATCATCCCGTGGCTCACTTCTCCGCGTATTTTTCCCTTTTTGATGGTCCATTCTTCCCCGCTTTCATCATACAGTGTAGTTCCAATTGTTGCCACCGGCACTTTTTGTCCGGCTGCAATATTAGGAGCACCGCAAACTATTTGTACATTCTCACCATTTCCAAGATCTACAGTGGTAAGGTTCAACCTGTCGGCATTGGGATGTGGATTACAGGTTAGCACGTGGCCAACCACAACTCCTTCCAGTCCGCCTTTTATGCTTTGGAAAGAAGTAATTCCTTCTACTTCAAGCCCAAGATCTGTTAGTAAATCTCCGGTTTCGACCGGATTTTCAGGGAGTTTTATGAATTGCTTTAGCCAGTTGTAAGAAATTTTCATCGGGTTCTGTTTTCAGACAGCAAAGATAGTACTACGATTGATTTTAGCATAAATTATAAGTGATTTTTGAAGTGCTCCAAAAAATTAGAAAACCGCTTCATATTTATCTTTTTTGCTAAAGAATTTTGAGATCTCTTGCCTCTTTTAAAGCGACGCCTCAAAAATGGCAATTATCGACCTGTAGTTTCACCAGGAAACCACGAATAATTTTTTATACCCGCAGCAACTTTCCACTTTCCACTCTTCTCTTTTCTCTTGTTTCCTGCCTCTTGTATTGTTTCCTAAAGCTCAGCAATCCTTAATTATGATACTAACTAATATAATTCCAGATATTTTTATGTTTCACGAGTTGAGCGTAGGTGTATTTTAGAACGGCATTTTTTTCTAAAGCGAGGTCCGGATCTTCTTTCAGAATTTGCAGCGCATGATGTCGTGCAGTTTTTAGAATGTCGTTGTCTTTAACAATATCTGCAATTTTTAAATTGAGAACTCCGCTTTGCTGGGTTCCCATCATATCTCCGGGACCGCGGAGTTTCAAATCGACTTCGGCAATTTCGAATCCGTCGTTGGTGCTCACCATGGTTTTTAAGCGGGTTTTGCTGTCGTTGGAAAGTTTATGTCCGGTCATAAGAATACAAAAACTTTGCTCGGCACCCCGGCCAACCCGGCCACGTAACTGGTGCAATTGTGAGAGTCCGAAACGTTCTGCACTTTCGATAATCATCACACTGGCATTTGGTACGTTTACGCCGACTTCAATAACAGTGGTGGCGACCATAATTTCTGTTTCCCCGCGCACAAACCTGTCCATTTCGTAATCTTTATCTGCCGGTTTCATTTGTCCGTGCACAATCGAAATCTGGTTATCAGGAAATTCCCGCGCGATACTTTCGTAGCCATCCATAAGATCTTTGTAGTCCATTTTTTCAGATTCCTGGATCAACGGATAAACAATATAAATTTGCCTTCCCTTCTGAATTTCTTCTTTTATAAATCTGAAAACCTTCAGACGGTTGCTGTCATAACGGTGGACCGTTTTTATCGGCTTTCGTCCCGGTGGCAATTCATCTATAACCGAAATATCGAGATCGCCATAAAGGCTCATCGCCAGGGTTCTCGGGATTGGAGTAGCGGTCATCACCAGGATGTGTGGAGGCAATGTATTCTTTTTCCACAATTTCGCCCTTTGTGCAACTCCAAATCTATGCTGCTCATCAATAATCGCGAGTCCAAGATTTTTAAATTTTACTTTATCTTCCAACAGGGCATGCGTACCAATGAGGATATTAATTTCCCCATTTTCGAGCTTTTCATGGATTTCTCTTCGCTTCTTTGTTCTTGTGGAACCGGTTAGAAGATAGATGCTGATATTCAACTCGCTGCACAGTTCCTTTAACCCCTGGTAATGCTGAATAGACAATATTTCTGTCGGCGCCATTAAACAGGCCTGGAAGCCGTTGTCGAGAGCGATTAGCATAGACATTAAAGCAACAATGGTTTTTCCAGATCCTACATCGCCCTGCAGTAACCGGTTCATTTGTGCGCCGCTGCCAAGATCACTGCGTATTTCTTTAATCACCCGTTTTTGAGCATTGGTAAGTTCAAAAGGAAGATGCTCCTTGTAAAAATCACCAAAATTTTCGCCAATCTGATCAAAAACAAATCCCTTTATCTTCTTTTTCTGAAGCATGTTCTTGATGAGCAACTGCAACTGGATATAGAATAATTCCTCAAATTTTAACCGGAACTGTGCTTTTGCCAGCAGCTCCTGGCTCTTCGGAAAGTGCACGTTAAACAGCGCTTCTGCTTTGGGAATCAGTTTTAGTTCCTCCCGGATTCCGGTGGTAAGTGTATCGTAAAATTTTCCGTTGGTCTCCAGGAAAAGTTGCTGCATGATCTTATTGATCATCCGGTTACTCACACCTTTCTTCGACAGCAATTCTGTAGAAGGATAAACAGGTTGCATCACTGTGCGCAGCTGTTTTTTATACTCTTCAACCAGTTCCATTTCGGGGTGCGGCATACTGAACATGCCATTAAACCAGTTGGTTTTCCCAAAAATCACGTAGGGTGTATTAATTTTCAGGTTTTCACGAATCCATTTATGCCCTCTAAACCAAACCAGTTCCATTTTGCCGGTATCATCCACAAAATCGGCCACGAGCCTTTTTCCGCGTTTTTGTTCAACGGTTTTAAGGTGGGTGATTTTTCCTACGATTTGTACTTCTGCAGACGTTTTTTCCAGGCTGGAAATCTTGTAAAACCTGGTTTTGTCGAGGTAACGATTCGGAAAAAAATTAAGAAGATCCTGGTAGGTATGAATGCCGAGCTCCTTCCGCAGCAGATCGGCGCGACCGGGACCTACTCCTTTCAGGTAATCTATGGGCGTTTGCAGGATGTTGGGCTTCATGGAAACGAAGATATTAAATCCCGCTAAAATTTTGTGAGGAGAGCGGCAATGGATTTACAGTAGGACGAAAATTGCCATTTTTGAGGCATCATCAGTTTTGGCCCTTCATATTTTTGTAAATTTAAACTTTATTGTAACCTTCAGCATGAAAAAGATTTTCCAGGGCCTGTTTTTTCTAATTTCAATAACAGGAATCGCTCAAAATTCAGAATTCTTAGATCAAATTCAGGATGTTGACTTCAAAAATGTCAATGCAACGGTAACTATTCTTCCGGAAGAGGAAAAAGTAGCGGGGGAAGTCGAATATTTGTTTGAAATTCTTCAATTTACAGACTCCATCTTCATCGATGCTCATAATATGGATTTTGAAGAGGTGATGCTGAATGGAAATAAAGCCGAATTCAGCAATGATAACAGGCGACTATGGATAAAGGGCAATTTTCGACCTTCTGAAGGGAATAAACTCACGCTGAAGTATTCTGCAACCCCAAAACAGACAATGTATTTCATTAATTGGGCTGCTCCAAAAGCTGTAAATGCGCCGCGACAGGTCTGGACCCAGGGGCAGGGAAAATATACTTCGCATTGGTTACCAAGTTTTGATGACATGCAGGAAAAGGCAATTTTCGACCTGCAGTTTAGGTTTAGGCCAGGTTATGAAGTTATTGCAAACGGAGTGCTTCAGGAAAGAGAAGTCTTAAATGATTCTGTTGTACAATGGAGCTTCGATATGGAGCAGCCAATGAGCAGTTATTTGGTGGCCGTGGCAGCGGGAAATTATAGGAAAGAGGAAAAAATAAGCGCTTCGGGAGTAGAAATGCTGCTTTATTACGAACCTGAAGATTCTTTAAAAGTAGAGCCAACTTATCGCTATTCTAAAGAGATATTTGATTTTTTGGAGCAGGAAATTGGGGTGGATTATCCGTGGCAAAATTACAAGCAGGTGCCGGTTCAGGATTTTTTATATGCGGGGATGGAGAACACGGGAACGACCATATTTTCCAATGTTTTTGTGGTGGATTCTATAGGATTCAATGACCGGAATTATGTAAATGTGAATGCTCATGAACTGGCGCACCAGTGGTTTGGCAACCTGGTTACAGAAACCGGGAGCAAAGATCACTGGCTGCACGAGGGATTTGCAACTTTTTATGCACTGCTGGCCGAAAAGGAAATCTTTGGCGAAGATTATTATTACTGGAAGTTATACGAAAGTGCAGAGCAACTAAAGGATATGAGTGACGCCGGTAAAGGCGAATCTGTTTTGAATCCTAAAGCCAGCTCGCTTACTTTTTATCAAAAAGGTGCCTGGGCGCTACATATTTTACGCGAAAGGGTAGGGGAAGAGGCTTTTAATGAGGCTGTGAGAAATTATTTGAATCAGTATAAATTCAGTACGGTTACTACCGATAATTTTATTGCTGAAGTTGAAAAAACCTCAGGTCAGGATCTTTCAGATTTTATTGAAAACTGGCTAAAACAGTCGGCTTTTAAAGCAACTGATGCTTTAAACTCGCTGAAGAAATCCCAGTTTATTACAGATTATCTTGCCATTGCCGGCTTACGGGAAGTTCCGTTACCTCAGAAATTCACCAATTTAAATGCTGCGCTAAACTTTCCGGTTAATGATTATATAGGTCAGGAAGTGGTTTTTCAACTGGCCGGAAATACTTCTGAAGAAGCTAAAATGCTTTACGAAAAAGCCTTTGAAACTAACAATCTCTATGTAAGGCAGGCGATAGCAATGAGTATGGATCAAATTCCGGCGGAGTTAAAGACTGAATATGAATCGCTCTTAGAAGATGATTCCTATCTTACAAAGGAGACCGCGCTTTACAATTTGTGGATGCAATTCCCCAAAAATCGCAATACTTACCTGCAAAGAACCGAGGGAGTCACAGGATTTATGGATAAAAACGTTGAAATTTTATGGCTGGCTTTAAATCTGGCTACTCCAAATTTTCAGGCGGAAAAGAACCAGGAAATTTTTGAGCAATTGAGTGATTATACTTCTCCTTATTACCACTTCGGAACGCGGCAAAATGCCTTTGGTTACCTTTATCAGCTTAATGCGTTTACAGATAAGAACCTGAAAGATTTGCTGCAGGGAACGCAGCACCATACCTCGAGCTTCCGGAATTACTGTAAAAAATTGCTGGAAGAACTTCTGAAGCAAGAGGAATACCGGAAAAAATTTCAATCTTTAGCTGATGAAGTTCCGGAGAAGCAACGGGAATTTCTACAGACAAATTTAAACAATTAAATGAAGGCACTCGTAATTTCAGGAGGAGGCAGCAAAGGCTCTTTTGCAGGTGGTGTGGCGCAATTTCTTATACGAGAACTGGACCGGGATTACGATCTTTACCTTGGCACTTCTACTGGAAGTCTGCTTATTTCTCACCTGGCGCTCAATAAAACCGAAAAAATTCAGGATGTTTTTACTTCAGTAAAGCAGTCGGATATTTTTAGCAATCGTCCTTTTCTAATCAAAAGAAAACACGGATTTGATCAGATTAGCATCAATCATTTTAATGTTTTCCGGAACCTTCTAAAAGGAAGAAAATCCTTCGGCGAAAGCAAAAATTTAAGAAAGCTGATCCAAAAAACACTTTCCCGTGAAGAATTTGAAGAACTGAAGCAAAGCGCAAAAGACATTGTTGTGACGGTTTCAAATTTATCTCTTAACGACGTGGAATATAAATCTATTAAGGACTTTAGCTACGAAGATTTTTGCGACTGGATCTGGATTTCAGGAAATTATACTCCGTTTATGAGCCTGGTGCAAAAGGAAGGCTGCGAATATGCCGATGGTGGATTAGGATCTATGGCTCCTATAGAAGAAGCCATTAAACGTGGTGCGACCGTGATTGATGCTATAATCCTGCAGACCGAGGTAAATTATTTAAACCGGATGCCTTCAAAGAATGTATTTTCTTTAATAACAACTTTATTTCAGTTTATGCTGGACAGGATCGAAAATCAGAACATAAAAATCGGAAAATTTGCCGCAGCGAATAAAGATGTGATCATTAATTTCTATTATACACCCACAGTATTGACTACCAATTCCCTTATTTTTGATGAGAAGAAAATGAAGGTCTGGTGGAAGAGCGGCTATGACTATGCAAAAATTGAAGAATGAAGAAGTTAATCAAATAGAAATTTAATGCGGGCACTGGTAATTTCGGGAGGTGGTAGTAAAGGAGCTTTTGCCGGAGGAGTAGCACAATATCTTATAGAAGAAGAGAAAAAGAAATACGATCTTTTCCTGGGAACTTCTACGGGAAGCCTACTTATACCTCATCTTGCCGATGGAAATATTAAAAAGGTACACGAGATTTACACCAATGTAGATCAGCATAAAATATTTAGTGTCAATCCTTTTATTGTCAGGAAAAAGGACGGGCGCGAATATATCACCATCAACTACTTTAATATGTTCTGGCAGTTCATTAAACGAAAACGGACGTTTGGTGAAAGCAAAAATCTAAAGAAACACATCAGAATTCATTTTACTGAAGAAAATTTTAATTCGCTGAGATCGAAAGTTAAAGATGTTGTGGTGACCGTTTCCAATCTTTCCAAAAACCGGGTGGAATATAAGTCTATCCATGACTTTTCTTATGATGATTTTTGTGACTGGATCTGGATTAGTTGTAATTATATTCCTTTTATGAGCCTTGCCACAAAAGACAATTGTGAATATGCCGATGGAGGGTTGGGCTGTGTTGTTCCAATTCGGGAAGCAGTAAAGCGCGGCGCAAAGGAAATAGACGCCATTATTCTGGAAGCCGAAAATATGGAATACAACAAGGTACTGGGAAGAAATCCTTTTTCTTTAATGATGAACCTCTTTGGGTTTTTGCTGGACCAGGTGGAATATCACGATATAATCGAAGGAAAACTTGCAGCTATTAATAAGAAGGTAAAACTGAATATTTACTATACACCTACGAAACTTACCGAAAATTCGCTGGTCTTTAATAAAAAGGCCATGACCGAATGGTGGCAGCAAGGTTTCGATTATGCCAAAGCCAAAAATGAAGAAAAAAGAAAATCGAGCAGCTTTTTCAGTAGGTTTTCTTTTTAAATAATCTTTCGCACTTCCTTTCTTATAAAAGCCAGGGCAGCATCTGTAGGAGCTTGTTTTTCCATGAGAGCGTTGAGAATCACTTCCCTTAGTTTGCCTGCATTTTCTACTTCTTCTCTGGAAGCTGCCTTTCTAACTAAACCAATAGTGGCATTTTTTGCTGTTTTAATGTAGTCCCAACAATCTGCAGTAACATATATTTGTTGGGCGAGGTTATGTTCAAATTCCTGCTCTATAGTATTTACCAGCAAATTGGCATAAGCATTTGCATCTTCGCTAACAGGTTTTACTCTAAAAAGGATCTTCCCGGGGGAGATGCGTTCCAGAAATAACGTCATTCGTTCATAAGCCTGTAATTTAATAGGAAGCGCAGTCTTTTGATTTTCCCTGTGTAGCAGAAATATTCTCCTGGACTCTTCAGTTTTGGAAGTGGTGTGAAAAAAGTAAAAAGCTACCGCACCTACAATTATAGCAGGAAGAAGAGTTAAAAGAAGCTGTATAAGATCATTGGTCATATAAAATATTCTAAATAATTAGATAAATATTCAAGCCTTCAAAAGTAAATAAATTCAGGATTTATCTTCTGTCTTAGTTCGATCATTCTTATCATAAACCGAAGTTTTTTCAGTTTCAGCTTCTTTTGTGGTTACTTCCTTCGACTTTTCTTTTCCGCCTAAATATGGTGAATCTACGTGCTCCTGAACAGAGGTAAATTCAACTTTGGCTTTTTGGTAACAAAAAGTATCCTCTAAGGTGGCAACAAGGGTTTTGTCACTTAGGTTTATTTGCACATCACTCATATTTATCTGGCAGGGATGTTCGTAACCACAGGCATGGGTGATTTCCAGTAACTCTTTTCTGAATTTTGTGAAATAGTAATTCACTCTTTCAGACTTATCTTTAATATTAATTCCGGACTGGAGCCATTTATTCTGAGTAGCGACGCCGCTGGGGCAGGTGTTATTATGGCAAACCTGGGCCTGGATGCAGCCAATGCTTAACATTGCCTCCCGGGCCACACTTATACAATCTGCTCCCAAAGCCATGGCCATAGCGGCTTTTGCCGGAAACCCGAGTTTGCCACTGGCAATAAATACTATCCTGTCTGTAATTCCCTGTTTTAAAAATACTTTATAAACTTCAGAAAAGGCATAGATAAAAGGAAGGGAAACATGATCTGCAAAACTTGGAGGGGCAGCTCCTGTACCGCCTTCGCCACCATCAATACTAATAAAATCGGGTCCGGTTCCTGTCTCCTGCATAATATCTGCCAGTTCTTCCCATTGCTTGAGCTGGCCTACGGCAGATTTAATACCTACCGGAAGCCCTGTGGCTTCTGCTATTTCTTCAATAAAGTCAATTAGCTCTTCTGTATTGCCAAAGGCAGTATGGTTTGGAGGGGAAAGTACATCCTTACCTACAGGAATATGCCTTATTTCAGCAATTTCCGGAGTGATTTTAGAAGCTGGTAAAACTCCGCCTTTTCCGGGTTTTGCGCCTTGCGAAAGTTTGATTTCAATTGCCCTTATCTGCGGATTCTCATCTACCAGTGCTACCAATTTCTCAAGACAAAAATTCCCATCGTCATCCCTAACGCCAAAATACGCCGTACCAATTTGGTAGACTACATCTGCTCCTTTTTTGTGGTAGCTGGAAATCCCACCTTCGCCAGTGTTATGAAAAGCCGCAGCTTTTTTGCATCCGCGGTTTAAAGATTCTATGGCCCGGGCAGACAGTGAGCCGAAGCTCATTGCAGAAACATTAATAATTGAAGCAGGACGAAAAGGTCGCCTTCTTTGGTGATAAAGCCCCATTACTTTTGCGCAGGCAATAAAATTTGGATCTTTATGGTTGTGATGGTTTTTTTCCAGGCGGTAAGGCATCATGGCATTATTTACAAAAATGTAATGATTGCCGTAAATATCCCGATCTGTCCCAAAACCTTCATAATTATTTTCATTTTTGGAAGAGGCATAGATCCAGCCGCGTTCCCCGCGGTTAAACGGAAGTTCTTCTCTGTTGCTGGCTACGATGTACTGGCGTAGCTCGGGGCCAATACTTTCCAGTAAATATCTTAGATTGCCCACAACAGGAAAATTGTGTTTTATGATATGAGTTTTGTTGAAAAAAATATCCTTTATGGCCACAAGAACCAGGAAAATCAATATCCAGCCCCACCAGCTTATTGAGCCTAAAAAATCTAAAAATTCATCCATCATTATTCATTTAAATAATCCAACGCCAATTGCGACATCGCCTTCACACCTAAAATAAGTCCGCTTTCATCTATAAAAAAGTCCGGCGTGTGATGAGGTGCCGCTTTATTTGAATTTAAGGGTTTTCCTCCAAGAAAAAAATACAATCCGGGAACCTTTTCCTGAAAAAATGAAAAATCTTCCCCTCCGGTAGTTGCTTTTTCCAGTTTTACATTCTCACTTCCTGCGATTTCCTGAAGTGTTGGCAGCATTTTCTGAGTTAGTTCAGGATCGTTATAGGTAATAGATGTTTTATTTTCAATTTCGATGGTAGCTTTAGCACCGTAGGCTTCAGCAATAGCGGGAACCATCTCTTTCATTCTTCTTAAAATAAATTCCTTCATGTCCGGATCAAGAGTTCTCACGGTTCCGATCATTTCTACCGATTCCGGTATAATGTTGAAACGTACACCTCCGGAAATTTTTCCGACGGTAATTACCGCCGCAGCATCGGTTAGTTTAGCTTCGCGGCTAATTATGGTTTGCAGTCCGTCAATTATCTTTGCTGAAATCATTACAGGATCGGTTCCAGACCAGGGTTGGGAACCGTGTGTTTGTTCGCCTTTTACATTAATTACAAAGCGCTCCACTGCGGCCATAATACCTTCGGGTTTATAGGTGATGGTTCCCACGGGAACTTCAGAATCTATATGTAATCCAAAAATAGCATCAACATCAGGAGTGGTTAACACTCCTTCTTTTATCATTAAGGCCGCCCCGCCTTCTTCTCCCTGTGGTGCACCTTCTTCGGCTGGCTGAAATATAAGTTTTATCGTACCGTTTATTTTATCCTTATTATTAGATAAAACTTCAGCAACACCCATAAGAATTGCCGTGTGCGTGTCGTGGCCGCAGGCATGCATTACGCCGGTTTCAGAGCCTAAAAATTCTGTGGTAACTTCAGATTTAAAAGGAAGATCATTTCTTTCTGTTACAGGCAGGGCATCAATATCTGCACGAAGAGCCACTGTTTTTCCTTCACTATTACCCTTCAGAATTCCTACTACTCCGGTTTTTGCCACTCCAGTCTGTACTTCCATCCCAAGGCGCTCGAGATGTGCAGCAATTTTTTCAGCAGTTTTAAATTCGCGGTTGGAAAGTTCGGGATTTTGATGAAAATCCCTTCGCCATTCTATTACTTTTTCTTCCAACTCTTCAATTTGTTGCTCCATTTGAAGGTCTGATTGGGCATATAACCCAAATCCGTAAATTGAAAATGCAAAAAATAAAATATTCTTCATGCTGTAGGTTTAGTTCAAAATTAATTTATTGATTTTAGTGGTATTACGGAAAAAGGGTACTTGATAGCTGTCCGCCAAATTTTCAAAGATGCTCCCCAGCCAATTCCTGACAGAAAAAGTTGAGGTGGAAAAATGGCAATTATCAGCAATTACTTTTTTATGGAATGACCTTTTTTCTTACCGTGGTATCAGATTCAGAAGCACGGTTTATCTAAAGATATTTAAAATATGAACTCGCTCATAATTATTCATATAAGATTTCTTTATAAGAAGGAACTTCCTGTTTTTGTAACCGTGCTTTTTTGGTTAAATTCACGCCATAAAAGAAGGAGGAAAATTGGAATCTTATTTAGCTGAATTAAACGAAGCCCAGCGTGCGCCGGTATTGCAAAAAGACGGTGCAATGATTGTTATTGCCGGGGCAGGATCTGGTAAAACGCGGGTGCTTACCTACAGGATTGCTTACCTGATGAGCCAGGGAGTGGATCCTTTCAATATTCTGTCACTTACGTTTACTAACAAAGCGGCAAGGGAGATGAAAAACCGGATATCGAAAATTGTTGGTAGTAGTGAGGCGAAGAATTTATGGATGGGAACTTTTCACTCCATTTTTGCCAAAATTCTGCGTTTTGAAGCAGATAAATTAGGTTATCCTTCAAATTTCACTATTTACGATACCCAGGATTCCCAGAGTGTGATAAGGGCAGTGATTAAAGATATGCGTCTGGATAAAGATGTATATAAGTACAAACAGGTGTATAACCGTATATCTTCATATAAAAACAGTCTGATCACTGTAAAAGCATATTTTCAGAATCCGGAGTTGCAGGAGGCAGATGCCATGTCCAAAAAACCCAGAATGGGGGAGATTTATCAGGCTTACGTTGACCGGTGTTTTAAAGCCGGGGCTATGGACTTTGATGATTTATTGCTGAAGACTAATGAACTACTGAATAGGTTTCCTGAAGTTTTGCATAAATATCAGAACAGGTTCAGGTATATATTAGTTGATGAGTACCAGGATACAAATCATTCGCAGTACCTTATCGTAAAGGCGCTATCTGATAAATTTCAGAATATTTGTGTGGTGGGTGATGATGCGCAGAGTATTTATGCCTTTCGTGGAGCGAATATTAACAATATCCTGAATTTTCAGAAGGATTACGAGAATGTGCAGATGTACAGGCTGGAGCAAAATTACCGGTCTACCAAAAATATAGTTAATGCAGCCAACTCAATAATTGATAAAAATAAGACTAAGCTTGAGAAAGTGGTTTGGACAGCAAATGACGATGGTCCTAAAATTGTGGTAAACCGGCTGCTTACAGATGGGGAAGAAGGTCGCTTTGTAGCAAGTTCCATCTTTGAAACAAAGATGCAAAATCAATTATCCAATGGAGATTTTGCTATTTTGTACCGGACGAATGCCCAGAGCAGGGCTATGGAGGATGCGCTTCGGAAGCGGGAAATTCCGTATAGGATCTACGGCGGACTTTCATTTTACCAGCGAAAGGAAATTAAGGATATTCTTTCTTATTTACGGCTGTTAATAAATCCTAAGGATGAAGAAGCGCTGAAACGGATCATTAATTTTCCTGCCCGTGGAATAGGACAAACCACAATGGACCGGTTAAGTATAGCTGCAAATCAATATGGGAAATCCATCTTCGAAGTCATAGAAAACCTGGATCATCTCGATCTGAAGATCAATAAAAGTACACGGAATAAGCTGGAGAATTTCGTGAACATGATCAAAAGCTTCACGATTCTGAGTGAAAATGCAGATGCTTTTGTGGTTGCAGATACCGTAACAAAGAAAACAGGACTTGTTCAGGAATTAAAAAAAGACGGTACGCCGGAAGGAATTGCCAGAATTGAGAATATTGAAGAGCTTTTAAACGGAATAAGGGATTTTGTGGAGGAGCAAAAAGAATTGGCAGATTCTTCAGGCTCTTTAGCTGAATTTTTAGAGGATGTAGCGTTGGCTACAGATATGGATAAGGATACTTCAGATGAAGACAGAGTAGCGCTCATGACCATACATCTCGCGAAAGGACTCGAATTTCCGTATGTCTACATTGTAGGACTTGAGGAGGATTTATTTCCTTCAGCAATGAGTATGAATACCCGGAGCGAGCTGGAAGAAGAGCGGCGCTTATTTTATGTGGCTTTGACGCGTGCAGAAACCCAGGCTTACCTTACCTATACCCAATCCCGCTATCGTTGGGGAAAACTTGTAGATGCGGAACCCAGTAGGTTTATTGAAGAAATAGACAATCAATTTCTCGATTATCTTGTTCCGCAGGATGATTACAAGTACAAACCACTTATTGATACCGATATTTTTGGAGAAGTAGATAAAAGTAAACTGAGACAAACAAAGCCGAAAAAGGGAACTCCGCCGCCGGCTCATAAACCAACAGAGCAACAGTTACAAAAACTACGAAAGCTAAGGCCTGCTGCTCCAGAGCCGGCAAAGGCAACAAAGTCGGTTAATTTGTCTGAAGGCAATGAAGTTGAACATATGCGCTTTGGAAAAGGAAAAGTTTTAAAAGTAGAAGGAGTGGGACAAGATCAAAAAGCAGAGATAGATTTTGAGAATGGCGGGATTAAAAATTTGTTGCTCCGTTTTGCTAAGCTTAAGCTACTCTCTTAGGATAATTTTCAGTTAAACTTCTGTTATAGAGGCTTTTTTTCTATTTCATTATATTTATATTCAAAAGAAAAAATGATAAGAAAAGGAAGTAAAGTCTCCTGGAAATGGGGAAATGGTACAGCAGAAGGAAAAGTGGTTTCTACACATTCAGAAAAGGTGACAAAAACCATAGAAGGAAGTGAAATCACCAGGAATGGGGAAGAAGGAAATAAAGCTTTATATATTGAGCAGGAAGACGGGAGCAAGGTTTTAAAGCTGGAAAATGAAGTAGAAAAAGCATAGTTCTTTACCAGGAACCGGAAAATTTAATTTATAAAAAATTGATCTATGGCGGAATTACTGAGAATCTATAATGAAAATCCTGAACAAAACAAGATAAAAAAGGTTGTCGACACCTTAAGAAATGGTGGATTGGTAATCTATCCCACAGATACAGTCTACGGTTTAGGATGTGATATTACTAACACTGCAGCACTTGAGAAAATTGCCCAAATAAAGGGAGTGAAACTGGATAAGGCGAACTTCTCTTTTATTTGTGAAGATTTGAGTAATCTTTCCGATTACGTAAAGCAAATAGATACCGCTACTTTTAAAATTTTAAAAAGATGCCTTCCGGGGCCTTACACTTTTGTCCTTCCCGGAAACAGTAACCTTCCAAATGTTTTTAAGAAAAAGAAAACGGTTGGGATTAGGGTGCCAGATAATAATATATGTAAAGCATTGGTTTCAGGGTTGGGGAATCCTATTGTTTCGACCTCAATTAAGGATGATGATGAGGTTTTGGAATACACCACAGATCCTGAACTTATAAGAGAAAAGTGGGATAACCTTGTGGATATAGTAATTGATGGCGGTTATGGTGATAATATTCCCTCAACGGTTATTGATTTAACTACGGCAACTCCCGAAGTGATTAGGGAGGGAAAAGGTAGTATCGAGATTATGTAGGGAATTCTTGTATACCCAACATTTGGTCGAAAAAAAGCTGTCTGTTTAGGTAGCTTTTTGTTTTTTAATTGCAGAAACACCTGTTAAAATATTAACGATTTTCAGGATATTTAACTTCCAGTTTTGACGTTACTCAAATTCGGCGGTAAACATTCTTTAGATTAAAGAATTCAACAGTAAAGCTTAAGTATAATAAAAAAGCCCCATGATTCTGTCACGGGGCTTTCAGCTGTATTTTTTAAAACTATTTTAGTTTTGAGAAGCGGCATTTGCTTCTTTCATTCCTTCTTCAATCATTCCGTAGAATTGATCAAGTTTAGGAAGTACTACAATACGTGTTCTTCTATTTTTAGCACGACCTTCAGCAGTTTCATTAGTTGCAACAGGAATATAGTAACTTCTACCGGCAGCAGTCATACGGGCTGGCTCAACACCAAACTCATCCTGAAGAATTCTAACTACAGATGTAGCTCTTTTCACACTAAGATCCCAGTTGTCCTCAATAGCTCCGCTGCTAATTGGCTGGTCATCAGTATGACCTTCAACCATAAATTCAATATTGGGCTTGTTTTTTACTACAGTGGCAACTTTTCCAAGAACTTCTTTTGCTCTGTTGGAAACATTATAACGACCACTCTCAAATAAAAGCTTATCTGAAATAGATACGTAAACAACACCTTTTTCAACGTTAATCTCGATATCCTCATCGCTCATGTTACCTAAAGCACCTTTAAGGCTGGTAACCAACGCAAGCGTAACGGAATCTTTTTTGTTTATGGCATCACGCATACTCTTGATGGCCAAATCTTTTTCTTTAATGCTTTCTAAAGATCGTTCAAGGTTTTCAGCTTCTTTTTTAGACAAAGTAGCCAAATCTCCTACGTTGTTCAATAAAGCAGCATTAGTATTATTTAAAGTGGATACCTGTCTGTTAAGGTTCTCTTTCTCATCGAGGCAGGAATTAAGTTTAACAGTAGCTGTATTTAATTGGTCCTGAGTTTCTCTTTGCTTAGTCTCCAGTTCTGCATATTTCTTTTGAGAAACACATGAGGAAAGCATAATAGCGGCTGTTGCCGATAAAAGCATGAATTTTTTCATAACTTGAAAATATTATTATTGTTAGATGATTCAAAAGTATCAAAAAAAATCTGTCTTAAAAAGTGATTTTAACATTTCTTTGATACATATTTTTATAATTCCAAAAATTTCTTCCTTCCCCGAAGGTAGTGGGCATAAACAACGGATTCTGTTTTATAATATTGTTCTTTTTTGGGAAAATTTTTTCTTTTTTTTCTCATTGCTGAAATTGAAGAATAAAAACTTAAATGAGCCCTGAAAACTGCAAAAAAGTGATTGAACCTTCCCTGTCCCAAAAATCTGAAAGCAGCTAATCCATCCAAAATCATCCTCATAAAAAGAACCCAAAAGACCTGTGGAGAAGGTACATTTTTAATAATTAAATAGAGACTGTTCCTGAAATTGAAGAAGGTCTTCATAGGGTTAATGCTGCTTAGTGTTGCACCTCCTACATGGTAAATTGTAGCCTTTGAAGCATATCGTATGCTGTAATTAAGGTTATTTAATCGCCAGCAAAGGTCAATTTCTTCCTGGTGGGCAAAGAAATCTTGGTCCAGGCCACCGGCTGCCAAAAATGCCTCTTTTCGTATTGCCAGGCAGGCACCACTGGCCCAAAATATGGTGGTATCGTCATTATATTGGCCATTATCCTTCTCAATTTCATCAAAAATCCTTCCGCGGCAGAAAGGATAAGCGTATTTATCAATAAATCCTCCTGCAGCGCCTGCATATTCGAAGTAGGATTTGTTTTTATAATCCAGAATTTTGGGTTGTACGGCACCCACTTTTGGAGAATGCTCAAAAATGCCAATTATCGGCCTTAGCCAACCGGGTGTTACTTCAATATCACTGTTTAGCAGAATGAAAATATCTTCATCTAGATTTCGGAGCGCATCATTGTAGCCTTTGGCATAACCTCCGTTCGTTTCATTCTGAATAATACTAACCTGCGGAAAATTTTTCCGTAGAAATTCAACCGAATCATCTGTAGAAGCATTATCTGCCACATAAACTGTAGCTTCAGGAGAATGGGAAGTGACAGAGGGAAGGAATTGCTCGAGGAGATGTTTTCCGTTCCAGTTTAAGATGACTACTGCAGTTTTCATAATTGCTTTTACGATTCGGTTTTTTTAAAAGAGGGTAGTTCTTTCAGGAAATTATACTTTTCTGCTTTATAATCCAGCTGACAATAGTAATGGTTAATTCCGTTCGTGACCATCAGGTAACTGGCATTCAGGCTTAAATTGTATCTCGCAATCTGGTCAAAGGTTTCCTGCGTAATTTTAATTTTGGGTGCTTTACATTCTACAATAAGATGAATGTCACCGTTAGGGTTAAAAACCACAATATCGTACCGCTTTACCAGATCGCCCAGCTTCAGTTGTTTTTCAACATTTATAAGACTTTCCGGATAATTTTTTTCTTCAGTTAAGAACCGGACACAATTTTGTCTTACCCATTCTTCAGGAGTAAGAATGACGAATTTTTTCCGTAGTTTGTCAAAAACAGCTGTTTTATTTTGAGTATTTTTGAACCGAAAGCTATACTGCGGAAAGTTTAATTCTTGCATAGCGCCAAAAATAAGAAAGAAAAAATAACCCTTCTCTGAAAAATTCTGAAAAGAACAGGAAGGATACAAAGATCCCCACATTTACCAATGGAAGAAGCCAGGCAAATCGTAAACAGCATACAGAGCGGAAATATTAAACCTGTCTACTTCCTAATGGGCGAAGAGCCATATTATATTGATAAAATCGCCGATTTTATTGCAGATAACGTGTTGCAGGAGGAGGAAAAAGGTTTTAACCAGATTGTGATGTACGGGCGCGATACGAGTATAGATGAGATTGCCAGCAATGCCAAGCGCTATCCTATGATGGCAGAACGCCAGGTAATTATTGTGAAGGAGGCGCAGGATCTTTCCAGAACCATAGAACAGTTAACAGCTTATGCTGAAAGTCCGCAGCCTACCACCACACTGGTAATGTGTTACAAATACAAGAAGATCGATAAGCGGAAAAAACTGTACAAAGCCGTGGCAAAGTCCGGTGTTATCTTTGAAAGCAAACGCCTTTATGAAAATAAAATAGCCGAGTGGATACAAACCACACTGAAAACGAGGAACTACAGCATTTCTCCCAAAGGAGCACAGATGCTGGTAGAGTTCTTAGGAAACGATCTTGGTAAAATCGAGAATGAACTGCAAAAACTGCAGTTAATAGTTCCTGAAGGAACACAAATTACTCCGGAATTAATTGAAGAAAACATAGGGATAAGCAAAGATTTCAACAATTTCGAGCTTAGAAAAGCCGTGGGAATGAAGGACACTTTAAAAGCCCATCGTATCATAAATTATTTTGCGCAAAACCCCAAGGACAATCCTCTTGTGGTAACCATTTCCCTGCTGTTCTCCTACTTTTCCCAGTTATTACAATATCACGGAATTTCAGATAAATCCAAAGGCAACGTGGCGCGGCAATTGAAAATTAATCCGTATTTCGTGAGTGATTATACTACTGGCGCGAGAAATTATCCCATGAAAAAAGTGAGCGGTGTAATAAGTCTGTTACATGAGACCGATGTAAAAAGTAAAGGAGTAGGATCTGTAAACGTTTCACAGGGAGACCTGCTAAAGGAATTACTGGTAAAAATAATGCACTAATTCATGAAGAAAATTAATTCCTGGATTGGAGCTGCCAGATTAAGAACCTTACCACTTTCCCTTTCCGGAATTCTAGTAGGGACGGCTATTGCTGTAGAAAAAGGGTTTTTTAATATTGCCATTTTTATTCTTGCCCTGGCCACTACTTTAGGTCTGCAGGTGCTTTCCAATTTTGCAAATGATTATGGCGACGGGGTAAAAGGAACAGATAATGAAGACCGGGTAGGACCCATGCGTGCGCTGCAAAGCGGAATAATTAGCCAAAAGGAAATGCTGGTTGGGATAATAATCACAGCGGTTATTACTTTAATCCTGGCAGTCCTGCTAATTTATGCTGCATTTGGAACTGAAAATATTATTCCGGCGCTTTTCTTTTTCTTTCTGGGAATCGCAGCTATAGTCGCTGCAATAAAATATACCGTGGGAAAATCTGCTTACGGATATCGTGGCATGGGCGATTTGTTTGTTTTTATTTTCTTCGGAATAGTGGCAGTTTACGGATCGTATTTTCTTTATATCCATGAAATGGAATGGGATGTGTTTTTGCCCGCTTCAGCATTCGGACTTTTTAGTGCGGGAGTTTTAAATCTCAATAATATGCGGGACAGAATGTCTGACGAGAAAGCCGGAAAGAACACATTGGTGGTGAAAATAGGAGGAAAGACGGCTAAGAAGTATCATTATTTCCTGATAGTTTCCGCTTCGGTTTTGCTGATTATCTATACGATCATCAATTTCCATGAAATCGATGATTTTCTCTATCTGTTGGCGTTTGTTCCGTTAGCCCTTCATTTAAAACGGCTTAAGGAAAATGAAAATCCTATTCTGCTGGATCCGGAATTAAAGAAACTTGCTTTATCCACCTTTGCAACCGCTATATTATTCGGAATCGGTCAAATTTTATAAAAGCAGCTTTAACAAAATTATATATCCAATCTATTTAAGGTCTTTTAACAAATCCTTATTTTTAGGTGCTAACTGAAAATACTTCAATATGAAAATCACTTTCTACGGACAAAATTGTTTGGGACTTAAAATAGGAGAAGTAGATGTTCTGGTTGATCCTTTTATCACCGGAAATGATCTTTCCAAAGATAAAATTAATATCAAGGAGCTAAAAGCAGATTATATTTTGCTAACCCACGCGCACCAGGATCATACGCTGGATGCCGAGGAAATCGCAAAGAATACCGGCGCAGTAATCGTGGCTAATTTTGAAATAGCCAATCATTACGAAGAAAAAGGTATTGAGGTGCATCCTATGAATCACGGAGGTAGCTGGGATTTCGAATTCGGAAATGTAAAATATGTAAATGCCATCCATACCAGCTCATTTCCAGATGGGAAATACGGCGGGCAACCAGGCGGTTTTGTCATAGAAGGGGAACATAAAAATATCTACATTGCCGGGGATACGGCACTTACCATGGATATGAAACTGATTCCCATGACAACAAAACTGGATCTTGCTGTCCTGCCGATTGGCGACAACTTTACAATGGGAGTGGACGATGCCATTGTGGCCAGTGACTTTATAGAATGTGATAAAATTCTTGGCTGCCATTACGATACCTTTGGCTATATAGAAATAGACCATGAAGAAGCAAAGAAGAAATTTTATGAAAAAGGAAAGGATCTGATGCTTCTTGACATTGGAGAGAGTATAGAACTATAATTTTGTTTAGAATTTTGGAATGCTAGAATTTTGGAAAAGAGAAATCTTAGATAGAAGATGCATAGGTTTAAAGAATTAAAGATTTGGAAGAAGAGCCGCATCTTTTTTAAAGATATATATAAAGTAACAGTGGATTTTCCAGAAGTTCATAATCCAACAATCCAACAATCCAACAATCCAACAATCCAACAATCCAACAATCCAACAATTCAAAAATCCGGGATAATAAATGACCGCAGAATATAAAAAGTACATTTTAAATTTTAAACGCCCCAGTGGAACTTCCCGGGGCGTTCTTACTATTAAGGAAACCTGGTTTATCATTATCCATGACAACAGCCGGAAAGGCATTGGTGAGTGCGGAATTCTTAGAAGCCTGAGCATCGATGACAGGCCCGATTATGAAGAAAAGCTGAATTGGGCCTGTGAGAATATATCTTTAGGTAAGGAAAAGCTTTGGGAGGATTTAATTGAATTTCCAAGCATTCAGTTTGGGGTGGAAATGGCTTTCCGTTCTTTGGAAGCTGCTAATCCTTTTGAATTATTTCCTTCGGAATTTACTAAAGGTAAAGATGCTATTCCCATAAACGGATTGATCTGGATGGGAGAGAAAGCTTATATGAAGTCCCAGATCGAAGAAAAAATTGCTTCAGGATTTAATTGTATTAAACTGAAGATTGGCGCGATAGACTTTGATTCAGAACTTGAACTTCTGAAATATATCCGAAGAGAATTTTCTTCCGAAGAAATAGAGCTGCGAGTGGATGCCAACGGAGCTTTTGCACCTTCCGAAGCATTGGAAAAGCTGAAGAAACTTAGCGAATTCGAACTTCATAGCATAGAACAGCCAATAAAACAGGGCCAAATTGAGGAAATGGCTAATTTGTGTAGCAGGACTCCGCTGCCTGTTGCACTGGACGAGGAGCTTATAGGCATCTTCGATGTAACAAAAAAAGAGAAACTACTACAAATAATTCAGCCCCAGTATGTCATTTTTAAACCGAGTTTAATCGGAGGTTACAGAGGCACCCGGGAATGGATGAACCTGGCCGAAAATCACGGAACAGGCTGGTGGATCACCAGTGCTCTGGAAAGTAATATCGGTCTAAATGCGATTTCGCAGTGGACGTACACTAAACAACCCCACATGCCGCAGGGGCTGGGAACCGGCAGTTTGTATACAAATAATTTTGAGAGTCCGCTGGAGGTGAAGGGCGGTAAAATTCATTATAATCCGGCGAAGAGCTGGGAATTTAATTTATAGTAAATATGTATATAGCTCAGGCTTTTAAATTCCAATATGCTTTCTGGAGATATCTTATCGGGATTTTTATTGTAGCAATAGGCTTAACAATAGGTCAAGCGCCATTGACTTATGCTATGTTTTTGGAAGAAGGTTTTAACATGTTTGAAATGTCACAGGCCGAACTACTTGGTTTACTGGAACCCAATTTTTCCCTGTTTCTCCTTATGTTATCTTATGCTGTAGGATTGGCAGCGCTATTGTTTGCTGTGAAATACCTCCACGAACAATCTCTACTCAGCTTAACCACCTCCCGGAAAAAAACAGACTGGAAACGCGTTATATTTTCTTTCCTGATTACCGCAATCATAATAGTTGGTGGAATTTTAATAGGATATCTATTGGAACCCGAAAGTTTTCAGTGGAACTTTAATCTAGTTCCTTTTCTCATTCTGCTGGCAATTGCCGTAATTTTTATTCCGGTTCAAACAAGTTTTGAAGAATACCTTTTCCGTGGATATCTTATGCAGGGAATCGGAACACTTGCAGGAAACAAATGGGTTCCTCTTTTAGTGACCTCTCTTATTTTTGGAGGTTTACATATTGGTAATCCTGAAGTTGCTACTTACGGCTATTTTATTATGGCCAATTATATAGGCATAGGTCTGTTCCTGGGAATAATAACATTAATGGATGAAGGGTTAGAATTGGCTTTAGGTTTTCATGCTGCCAACAACCTTTTTATAGCGCTGTTATTAACTTCAGAAAATACTGCTTTTCAAACCCATTCGGTATTTAAAGATATTTCTACGCCGGAATTATTAGGCTGGGAAGTTTTTATTGAAATATTAATTATTTATCCTATCGTTCTGGGAATATTTGCTAAAAAATACGGATGGAAAAACTGGAAAAATAAACTTTTCGGAAAAGTAGAAAAATCGGAAACCTTAAAACTTTCTGAAGAACCTTAAAGTTTTCATAGCATTTTGTTAACTTCCCATTATCAAAATCAAAATAGTTTTGATTTTACGCTATGATAGACAAATACAAAGTACCTGAAACGCACTCGGAATTCAGACTCAACAAGCAGCATTTTACCAATGCTGAACTGCGCCAGGTTGCGTATAGTTTTATTAAGGAAGGAGAGGCTTACGAGGAGAAAATCGGAAGTTTTCTCCTGGACTGGTTAAAACCGTCCTCTTTCACCATCAGTAAAACCTCAGGATCTACGGGCACTCCAAAGGAGATTAAGCTGAAAAAGGAACACATGGTAAATTCGGCTCTGGCTACTTCCAAATTCTTTGAATTACCGGCGGGTACGACAGCGTTGTTGTGTTTACCGGCCACTTATATTGCGGGAAGAATGATGTTGGTTCGGGCAATGGTCTTGGGTTGGCAGCTGGATTTAATTCCGCCGTCATCTAATCCGTTAGACCAGGTTTTTAAGCGTTACGATTTTTGCGCAATGACGCCTTTTCAGCTGGATAATTCCGTTGGACGGCTTCATCTCATTAAGAAACTTATAGTTGGCGGTGGTGCGGTTTCTTATCGTATCCGGAAAATGGTAAAAGATGTTGATACCAAAGTTTATGAAACTTATGGTATGACGGAGACAGTAACGCATATTGCTGCTAAACGGCTCAACTCAAAAAAGAGGCAGAACAGGCCTTTTAAAGTTTTGCCCAATATTAATATTTCCAAAGATAACAGAGGTTGTCTCGTGATAAAAGCGCCAAAACTTTCAGATGAGGTTATTGTTACGAACGATATTGTGGATATTTTGACGTACAAAAAGTTTGTTTGGAAAGGCAGGATCGATAATGTGATAAATACAGGCGGGATTAAGGTTTTTCCTGAAGAAGTAGAGCAGAAAATGAGTCCGGTGATCGATCAGCGGTTTTTTATTACCTCAATTCCCGATGATGCGCTTGGAGATAAGCTGGTTTTGTTCGTGGAAAATGACTTTTCTGAAGAATTGCTGCTTCAGTTAAAGAAAAAGATCGAAAAACTACCAATTTTGGAGAAATTTGAAGTTCCGAAAAAAATATATCTCATAGAAAGATTCGAAGAAACTTCTTCCGGAAAAATTCATCGGGAAAATACGGTAAAAAGTAAAGTCGGTTGAACCTTTTATTTTGAGCACATAAAAAAGCCACTGCCCGAAAATGCCAATTTTTGGGCAGTGGCTTTAAAAAGATCTAATAATAAATCTTCTTTGAAACTATAGCGCGAGTGGCTCTTTAGAAAACCTGAATATTTGCTACTGGCTCTGGAGATAGAGTCCTATTTTTTTATATTTTTTCTGTTATTCCGAAGCAGATTTTTCCACACCCACATAAAACTCCTCCGTTTTTACTTCAACACTACCAAGGTCTTTAACGCCTGCCAGTTTTTGCCAGTTTTCGGTCGGGATTAGTCGTTCTTCTTCGCCATCGATTAGCACATCTACAGGCATGGTGAAATTCTGAACATCTGCTTCCCACCGAAAAGAAATCGTCTCTCCTTCCTGCTTTAGCTGAAATTCCGGAATGGCAGATTGTCTCAGGTACTGGTCAAAAACCGGCTGAAGATTGGTTGCTATTGGTTCGTTGAAAAAATCTTCTACATGCTGTGTAGTAACCGTTTTATGCTTAAAAGTTTCAGTATAATCCCGAAGCGTTTTCCACCATAGCTCGTCATTCCTGTAAATACTACGGATGGTGTTTAGAAGATTGGCTCCTTTTGCATACATATCACCCGATCCTTCAGCATTTACTCCGTAGTCTCCAATTATTGGGCTCTGATTACTGATATTTCTTCTAAGGCCTTTCAGGTATTCCAGCGCATTTTCTTTTCCCTGCTCACATTCCACAAAAATTGCTTCGGTATAACTGGTAAATCCTTCATGAACCCACATATCGGCAATATCTTTGGTAGTAATACTGTTTCCGTACCACTCGTGTCCCGACTCGTGAATAATGATGTAATCCCAGGATAGTCCGTGGCCGGTTCCTGATAAATCGTTTCCGAGGTAGCCGTTCATGTAATGATTTCCGTAGGCCACTGCACTTTGATGTTCCATCCCGAGATAAGGCGTTTCCACAAGTTTAAATCCGTCTTCCGGAAAAGGATAGGGCCCCATTTTTTCATAGAAGCACTCCATCATCGGCTTCACTTGTTCAAACTGGTCTTTTGCCTTGTCCAGGTTGTATTCCAGCACGTAATAATCGAGGTCCAGATCTTTATATTGATCATGAAAATGAGCGTACTTGCCAATATTCAGAACCACATTATAGTTATTAATGGGATTAGAAACTTTCCATTTCCACCTAGTGTAGCCATCACCCAATTTTTCACTTCCTAAAAGTCTGCCGTTGGAAACATTTGTCAGGCCTGTGGGGACTTCAATTTCGCTAAGCACCTCATTGGGTTCATCACTTTGATGATCTTTGTTTGGATACCAGGTACTTGCGCCCATTCCCTGCACGGCAACTGCTATCCATGGATTTCCATTTTCATCTTCGGTCCAGACGAATCCGCCATCCCACGGAGCTCTTTCTGCCACAACCGGATTTCCGGAGTAATAAAACTGAATGGAATCCTTTTTGCCTTTCCTTAAAGGTCTGGAAAATTCAACAAAAACAGCATTATGTTTACGCTTGTAATTCAGCTTTTTTCCTTTCCGAACAATAGAATCCACCTTCATATTCTCAAAAAGATCTACCTGCATTACCGGTAGTTTTTCTTTGGTCCTGAAAGTAATTGTATTGGATCCCGAAATAAATTTGTCTTTAGGGACAACCCTCACTTGTAAATGATATTTTAAAGCATCGTAGGCACGTTCCTTCCGAAGAGAACCTCTAAGAGTATCGGCTTCAGTATATTTTCCCTCCTTGTTGCTTAATACTTGAGCGTTATTTTTAAAGGATATTAAAAGAAGAGCAAATATTACGAAATATAGATTTTTCATGTCTGGTTTAAATTTATGTCTGTATTACGCCCATATTAAAATCCTTTTCAATAGGAGCATGGTCAGCGGCTTCTATTCCCATAGAAATCCACTTACGGGTGTCCACAGGATTTATTACAGCATCTGTCCACAGTCTTGCGGCAGCGTAATAGGCAGAGGTCTGCTCGTCATACTTTGATTTGAGTTTTTCGAAAACTTCTTTCTCCTTTTCTTCATCTACTTTTTCTCCTTTTTTAGCCATCGCTGCAGTTTCAATCTGAGCCAGTACTTTAGCAGCCTGTGTGCCTCCCATAACGGCCAGTTCTGCACTGGGCCAGGCAACGATAAGCCTCGGGTCGTATGCTTTACCGCACATGGCGTAATTTCCAGCACCATAAGAATTACCAATTATCACGGTGAACTTTGGAACTACAGAATTGCTCACCGCATTCACCATTTTTGCGCCATCCTTAATAATCCCGCCGTGTTCGCTTTTGCTGCCTACCATGAATCCTGTGACATCCTGAAGGAAAACCAACGGAATTTTCTTCTGATTACAATTCGCAATAAAACGGGTGGCTTTATCTGCAGAGTCAGAATAAATCACTCCGCCAAACTGCATTTCCCCTTTTTTGGTTTTAACGATCTTACGCTGATTGGCAACAATACCAACGGCCCACCCATCGATTCTCGCATAGCCGGTAATAATTGTTTGTCCGTAGCCTTCTTTATATTCTTCAAATTCTGAATTATCTACAAGACGTTTTATAATTTCGGTCATGTCGTATTGATCGCTGCGCTTTTTGGGCAGGATCCCGAAGATTTCATTTTCATCCTCTTTGGGCTTAGCGGACTCTTTTCGGTTAAAACCGGCTTTGTCAAAAACACCGATTTTGTCCATGATATTTTTAATTTTTTCAAGCGCTTCAGAATCATTTTTCGCCTTGTAATCTGTGACGCCGCTAATTTCACTGTGAGTGGTAGCCCCACCAAGGGTCTCATTATCGACACTCTCTCCAATTGCTGCTTTCACCAGGTAACTTCCGGCAAGAAAAATACTTCCGGTTTTTTCTACGATAATAGATTCGTCGCTCATAATTGGCAAATATGCTCCACCGGCTACACAACTACCCATAACAGCGGCAATTTGGGTAATTCCCATACTGCTCATTACCGCATTGTTCCTAAATATCCTTCCGAAGTGTTCTTTATCAGGAAAAATTTCATCCTGCATCGGTAAAAATACTCCGGCGCTGTCTACAAGGTAGATAATTGGCAGCCTGTTTTCAATAGCTATTTCCTGCGCGCGGAGGTTCTTTTTCCCAGTGATGGGGAACCAGGCTCCTGCTTTTACTGTGGCGTCATTGGCCACTACAACGCATTGCTTTCCCGAGACGTAGCCAATTTTCACAATCACGCCGCCACTTGGACAGCCACCGTGTTCTTTGTACATGCCGTCGCCGGCAAAAGCACCAATTTCTACAGACTTTGATTTTTCATCCAAAAGATAGTCAATTCGTTCCCTGGCAGTCATTTTGCCTTTGTCGTGGTGCTTTGCAATTCTTTTTTCGCCACCACCGAGTTTTACTTCCTTTAGCCTGTGATTAAGATTGGAAACCAGAAGTCGGTTATGATCTTCATTTTTATTGAAATTGATATTCATGTTGTTTAAAATTTGAGAATAGACTCCGGAATTACCGGAAAAAGCTAAAAATATTCGTATATTTTTATGATACAATAAGGAAAAACTCCCTTAAATTGCTGTTCCGCTAAAATACAAAATCAAGTCTATTGGAATATTGAAAAGCAGGATTATCTGGAGAAGCTTTTGATTATAAGGATATCGTTATGGGAATGAATAAGAATACCATTTTTGGCTGGGCGTCTTTCGTCCTGTTTTTAATTGGGTCGGCAGTGATCTTGCTGGGAGTATTAAAATATATTGATTACGCTATAGGATTTTCTGTGGTCGGGATTGGATTTTTCGCGATTTCCTGGGCATTTAATGCATTAAAAGGCAGAGTATAGGATGGAAGAGAAACAAATGAAGGAACAACTGGTTAAGCATTTGCAGGGAGGTGAGGCATATTTGTCTTTAGCCAAATTTCTCGATGAAATCCCGTATGATAAAGTCGGAAAACGTCCGGAAACGCTTCCGTACTCGTTTTATGAAGTTTTTTACCATATTGCCTATGCTCAAAAAGATATTATAGACTATTGTATGACTGAAGGATATAAAAGTCCGAACTGGCCCGATGATTACTGGCCGGAGATGCAGTTTCCTGAAAGCGAAGAAGACTGGGAAGAATTAAAAGCAGATTATTTTGAGTGCCGTAAAGACTTTGAAGATTTTATTCTGGACCCGGAAAACCAACTAATGCATCCGGTTAAGAACGGAGAAGATCACAGTCTTTTACGAGAGCTTATGCTGGTGATAGAACACACTTCTTACCACACAGGACAACTACTTGTCATTCTGCGTTTACTCGGACTTCATAAAAGCTGATATTTGGTAAGACATCAATTATTTTCTAATCAAATTTTAAGATATTTGCATTTCTTCTGAAGATCAAAATCAGATTTCAGAAAAGACTGATACATCAAAATTTAAGAATTATGGCAGACGATAAAAAGGTGATTTTCTCCATGTCGGGAGTTACCAAGACTTATAAAAATGCAAATACTCCTGTTCTCAAGAACATTTATTTGAGCTTTTTTTACGGAGCGAAAATTGGAATTTTAGGGTTAAATGGTTCTGGTAAATCCACCTTGCTTAGGATTATTGCGGGAGAGGACAACAACTATCAGGGTGACGTGGTTTTTTCCCCTGGCTACAGTATTGGTTACCTGGAACAGGAGCCTAAACTGGATGAAGATAAAACTGTGCTGGATGTTGTAAAAGAAGGTGTAGCTGAAACAGTTTCTGTTTTGGACGAATACAACAAGATTAACGATATGTTCGGTTTACCTGAAGTTTATGAAGATGCAGATAAGATGCAGAAGCTTATGGATAAGCAGGCAGAACTTCAGGATAAAATTGATGCTACCAATGCGTGGGAGCTCGACACGAAGCTGGAAATAGCAATGGACGCACTTCGTACTCCGGAAAGTGACAAGAAAATTTCAGTATTATCGGGAGGGGAAAGACGCCGTGTCGCATTGTGCCGTTTACTTCTTCAGGAACCTGATATTTTACTTCTGGATGAGCCTACCAATCACCTGGACGCCGAGTCTGTGCACTGGCTGGAACATCACCTTGCGCAGTATAAAGGGACGGTAATTGCTGTGACACACGACCGTTATTTCCTCGATAATGTTGCTGGCTGGATTCTGGAACTGGACAGGGGAGAAGGAATTCCGTGGAAAGGAAATTACTCGTCCTGGCTGGATCAAAAGTCTAAGCGACTTGCGCAGGAACAAAAGCAGGCGAGCAAGCGTCAGAAAACTTTGGAACGAGAGCTGGAATGGTCGCGAATGAATCCTAAGGGAAGACAGGCGAAACAGAAGGCTCGTTTGAATAATTACGACAAGTTGATGAGTCAGGACCAAAAGCAGGTAGACGAACAGCTTGAAATTTATATCCCGAATGGACCAAGGCTGGGAACCAATGTGATCGAAGCCAAGGGAGTTAGTAAGGCTTTTGGAGACAAGCTTCTTTATGAAGATCTTAATTTTAAATTGCCGCAGGCCGGGATTGTCGGAATAATTGGTCCTAACGGTGCCGGTAAAACTACAATTTTCAGGATGATAATGGGCGAGGAGCAACCTGATAAAGGAAGTTTTGAAGTAGGGGAGACCGCTAAGATTTCCTATGTAGACCAGGCGCACAGTGATATTGATGCTGAAAAAACCATCTGGCAAAACTTTAGTGATGAGCAGGAATTGGTAATGATGGGCGGTCGTCAGGTTAATTCCCGGGCGTACCTGAGCAGGTTTAACTTTAGCGGAAGCGAGCAGAATAAGAAAGTCAGCATGCTTTCAGGAGGAGAACGGAACAGGCTTCACCTTGCGATGACTTTAAAAGAAGAAGGAAACGTGTTGTTACTCGATGAGCCTTCTAACGATTTGGATGTAAATACACTGCGGGCGCTGGAAGAAGGATTGGAGAATTTCGCAGGCTGTGCGGTGGTAATTTCCCACGACCGATGGTTCCTCGATAGGGTTTGTACTCATATCCTTGCTTTTGAAGGTGATTCACAAGTCTACTTCTTTGAAGGCGGATTCTCAGATTATGAGGAAAACAAGAAAAAACGTCTTGGTGGCGATATAATGCCGAAGCGAATCAAGTACAAAAAACTGGTCAGATAATTTTCTAAACAATTTACAGTAAACAATAATCAATAAAAAAGGAGTAGCATTAATCAAAATGCTACTCCTTTTTTAGTTTTGTCTACCGTCTACCGTCTACCGTCTACCGTCTACCGTCTACCGTCTACCGTCTACCGTCTACCGTCTACAGGCTGATTTACTCTCCACTCTTCACTTTTTCACCCTTTCCCGGCATCGGTCCTCTAAGATGAATGATTAGTCCGTTTAGGAAATTTCGGAGAAACTGGTCGCCACATTCCACATATTTTGGATGATCTTCCTTTCGGAAGATTGCTCCCAGTTCGCTTTTGGTTACTTTAAAATCAACCAGGGCGCAAATTTGCACAATATCATCATCACGTAATTTGTGAGCTACCCTTAATTTTTTAAAAATGTCATTATTTGTTAGTCCCATACTGCAAATTTAACTCATTCTTTTCCGAATTAGGAAAAATTCCGTTTTGGATTTTGTATTTCAGATGAAATTTCCCAATTCAGAACCTCCATTTTTAAGAGAACCCTCGAAAATGACAATTATCGACATTTTAAGTACGAGGTGAGAAGTTAGAAGGAGTAATTTGTTCTCTCTTTCTTTCCTTTTTCAGGTTAGAACTTGAATTTTTCTTTTTCAAGCGGTGCCTCAAAAATGACATTTATCGACCTCTGGTAAGCTTCAGTATCTGAAAACTGACTATATGACATAAAAAAGTGAGCTGATTGTGACACAATGGCTTGTTTTCTGTTTTGGAATTTGAATTGCTATTGCATCTATGAAAAATTAAAAGTTTAACCTTAAAAAATAATTAGTCATGAGTTTAATTAAAACAAACGAGGCCAACTGGCTGCCATCAGTTTTCGACGATATGTTTAAAACTGACTGGTTAGGAGGAACTACTAATGTAAACAGTATTGGAACAAGTATTCCTGCTGTAAACATTAGGGAAAATGAGGACGAATTTGCAGTATCTGTAGCCGCTCCGGGAAAGAAGAAGGAAGATTTCAACATCGAATTGGAAAATGATGTGCTAACAATTTCTTCTGAAGAGAAGAAAGAAAAGGAATCTTCAGACAAGGAAGGAAGGTTTACCCGAAAAGAATTTAGTTACACTAATTTCAAAAGAGCCTTCAGTTTACCAGAGTCTGTAGACAGTAACCAGATTTCTGCAAGTTACGAGGACGGTGTACTGCAAATTAGCCTTCCGAAACGTGAGGAAGCTAAAGTACAGCCTAAACGTTTGATCGAAATTTCTTAAGATTGTTTGCCTTGAATTAGTTAAAAAAGCATCCGGAAAGTTCGGATGCTTTTTTATTTTTCCGAAGATGTGGACTTTAAAAAAACTATTGCTTCAAAAGCAGGATCCATCTGTTTCCGGCACTTTGAATAACGTATGTTTTTCCTCCCTGGATTGTTGTCACTGTGGTGTTGGTCGAAATGTCCAGCAGGTTATCGGTTCCCAGGAAAACCAGGTTTTTGACTCCTGTTCCCGGCCATCCAAAAAGCGTAATGTTTCTTCCTTTATTTTCTGAAGCTTTTGGAATTACAATTCCTGAAACCTGATTGTTTATTCTTAATGATCCTACTTCTTCTCCAATAACATATTCTCCGGTAGCGCTTCCTGTAGAAATCATATTTGTAGAAGTTGAATGTTTCCAGTTTACCACACCAGCATTATCTGTTACCATAGTTTGATTCTCAAGTCCGCGGCTATCGGGTAAAGTGTAATCAGTTTCGGGAGTGGCTCCAATTCCCACTCTTCCTGCGAAGTAAGCGGCAAAAACATTAGCATTCCTGTCACCGTAGGCGACGCTATAAATTCCATAAATATTTCCAACTCCCTGCGTGCTCCCCACTTCATTGTAAATTCCATAGTTGTTGCTCCTTGCTCCAAAGGTGCGGCCAATCCTATTATAGATTCCATAAATGTCACTGGTTCCTGAATTTTGATACGTTTCATTGAAGAATCCGTAATGAATCCCTGTACCGGTGCCTCCCACGTTAGATTTTAAACCATATTTGAGTCCGTTGGTGGAGCTTCTGTTGTCACTTACAATTCCGTAAGTTGCAAGATTGTCGGTAGCCGAATTATTATTGTCGACTTCAAGAGGTTTTTTTATGTTTAAATCTTTTCCTGAGGGAATAGCAATCTGAAGTTTTGAGGAAATCTGCTGAGTTCCAATCCCAATGTTTCCTTCACGAAAAACAGGATCGGTAATATTTCCTGCACTGGTGGAGGTGCCTGTTTTATAGAAGTCAGAAGAACCCGAACCAGAACTACCGGTGAGAGTCTTCCAGCTACCAGTATCTGCACTCCAGTAATAAAATCCGGATGGGAAGCCGGGAATATCTTTATTGAGGAAAACCAGCATTCCGTTTTGTTCAGCTCCGGGATTAGTTGCAGGAAATTTTTCGATTCTTGGAATAAGTATTCCGTCAATAATATTCGGACTTGCTTTATCTGAAGCAACAATATCCAACTGAGCCTTAGGCGTGGTAGTTCCTATGCCAACCTGGGAGAATAACAAACAGGGAGAAACCAACGACAGCAATAAAAAAGATAATTTCATAAGTGATAATGTTTGCAATCACTTTATTTACAAAAAATGTTCTAAGGCCTGATCAATATAAATTAATATTTTAAAGATCAGTGCTTTAGATCAAACATTTTTTAATGTTTTTCCTTTACCTTCTCCTGTAACATCTTGATTTCATCCCTTAGCCGGGCAGCTTCCATAAAATCTAATTCTTTGGCAGCCGTCTCCATTGCCTTTCTTCTTTCCCGAATTACCTTTTCGACCTGAACTTTACTGAAGTATTCAACCTCCTCTTCAGCAGCCTTTAACGTTTTTGGCCTGTCATCGTAATCATAAACATCAAGTTTCTGCTTTACAAGGGCACTGTCAAAAGCTTTAACTAACGGAGTTGGTGTAATCTTATGCTTCTGGTTATACTCAATTTGTTTCTGGCGGCGGTATTCGGTTTGATCCATCGTTTTCTGCATACTATCTGTAATCTTATCTGCATACAGGATGGCTCTTCCTTCCACATGCCGCGCTGCACGACCAATTGTTTGGGTAAGGGAACGGTTACTACGCAAGAAACCTTCCTTATCGGCATCAATAATGGCGACCAGGGAAACTTCAGGTAAATCCAGTCCTTCCCTCAACAGGTTTACCCCAATAAGCACATCAAAAATCCCTTTTCTCAAATCCTGCATGATTTCTACCCTTTCCAGAGTATCTACATCAGAATGAATATATCTACAGCGAATATCGATGCGGGTAAGATATTTCGTCAACTCTTCAGCCATCCTTTTAGTCAACGTAGTAACGAGAACCCGCTGATCTTTTTCAACCCTAATATGAATTTCTTCAATTAAATCGTCTATCTGGTTAAGGCTGGGACGTACTTCTATAATAGGATCCAGCAATCCTGTTGGCCTGATCACCTGTTCTACATAAACCCCTTCTGTCTTCTGAAGCTCATAATCTGCAGGGGTAGCGCTCACATAAATCACCTGATTTTGAAGTGCTTCAAATTCTTCAAATTTTAACGGACGGTTATCCATTGCGGCGGGAAGCCTAAAGCCGTAATCCACCAGAGTTTCTTTCCGCGAGCGGTCACCACCATACATCGCGTGTACCTGCGGAATGGTAACATGACTCTCGTCCACAACCATTAAATAATCGTCCGGGAAATAATCCAGTAAGCAGAATGGGCGTGTCCCCGGTTTTCTTCCGTCGAGGTAACGGGAATAATTTTCAATTCCGGAGCAATAACCAAGTTCACGGATCATTTCCAAGTCGAAATTTGTCCTTTCATCAAGTCGTTTCGCCTCCAGGTGTTTGCCAATATCCCTGAAATAGTCGACCTGCTTCACCAAATCATCCTGAATATCACGAATCGCTCCCTGCAACACATCTGGTGAAGTCACGAACATGTTTGCCGGATAGATATTCAACCGGTCGTATTTTTCAACTACATCATTTGTTCCGGGATCAAAAGCTTCAATTTCTTCAATTTCATCTCCGAAAAAGTGAATTCTAAAAGCATTATCTGCATAACTAGGGAAAACATCCACAGTATCGCCTTTAATTCTGAAGTTTCCGCGGGAAAATTCAGCTTCAGTACGGGAATAAAGACTTTGCACCAGTTTGTGGAGCAATTTGGTCCGGGAAATATTCATATCCTTTTCAATGGAAACCACGTTTTTCTTGAATTCCACAGGGTTTCCAATACCATAAAGACAGGAAACCGAAGCAACAACCAGCACATCCCGCCGGCCACTTAACAGAGAAGAGGTGGTACTAAGCCTTAGCTTTTCAATTTCTTCATTAATAGATAAATCTTTCTCAATATAAGTTCCCGAAGAGGGGATAAAAGCTTCGGGCTGATAATAGTCGTAGTAACTCACAAAATATTCCACTGCATTTTCAGGAAAGAAATGTTTAAATTCTGAATATAATTGTGCCGCAAGGGTTTTGTTATGGGCGAGGACGAGCGTGGGTTTTTGTACTTCTTCAATAACGTTCGCAACAGAAAAAGTTTTTCCGGAGCCTGTAACCCCAAGTAAAGTCTGATATTGATCGTTCCGGTTGAGTGCCGTTACAAGCTGTTTTATAGCCTGCGGCTGGTCACCGGTAGGTTTATAATTTGATTTTATTTTAAATTTCATGGATTCTTTTCTTAGCCACGCGAAATTACGCAATTCCCGTGCCTATTCAAACTCCTGAAAATCAATTCGATCTTTTAAGGGAGAAGTGACCTTTTATCTCAGTTCCATCTTCAAAAACAATGTTGAACCAATAATCATCTGAGGGCATTGCGCGCCCCTGGAAATTTCCGTCCCAACCTGCGCCATCGGGATTAAGCTGTGTTAGTAATTTCCCGTACCTGTCGAAAATATAAATATGGCGAATGGTAAATTCAGGATTATCAAGGTCATAGGGTTTCCATCTGTCGTTATAGCCATCGTTATTTGGTGTGAAAAAGTTAGGAAAACCAAATACGGTAAATTCTTCCGCTATAATTTCACAGCTATTCTCTGCCCGAACGTAAACCGTATGTCTTCCGCCGGCAATATTTCGAAAGTCCGGGCTGGATTGGTAAGGGCCATCAATGTTACCGAGGGAGAACATCAGGTTGGAACTGTTAGAATTTGCAATAATGCTAACATCGCTTACCGCGCCATTGTTGTCAATCTGGATATTGGTGATTTCCGGTGCATCCAATTCTTCAACATTAAAATTTATGGTTCTTCCGCAGCCAAAACTGTTATTGATGATATTGAGGTTGTAATTTCCCGGTTCATTTATTTCAATTGTGGCAGTTGTTTCGCCGGTATTCCATTCAAAAGAAAAATCTTCCGGATTTTCCAACACAAGATCTTTTCCCAGATGCAAAGGAAATTCAGAAGAACAGAGCTCCAGAATATTATTCTGCTGGAAGTTGGGAAAACTTTGTATTTCAAGATTTAAGCTGCCATAGCCATAGCAAACATCTTCCTGATAGGCTTTTACATAAATAGTGCCCGCCTCAGCATTATAAAAATTGGGCAGGGGATTGGCTCCCAACACAGCATCATCTTCAGTTTTATGAAAAGTGAGGCTTACACTTTCTTCAAGATTAAGTTCTGTACGCAAATCTTCTGCAATGTTGCCTAAATTAAATTCGGCTGCTCCATTGCCAAGATCACAACCACTCGCTGTTCCTGCATCTATATTTACACCTGCTGTGGTTCTTAATTGTATTTTGGTAAGTGTGGTGCATTCGGCGTCCAATCCGGTTACTTTTGCAACCAGTTCCTGGTTTGGTGAGGTATTGTGGTAAAGATCTGTCAGCCCTTCCCGATTAAGGTTGTCTAATGTTGCATCCCTTTCAGTCTCATAAAAAAGCACACTTATGCCATTATTGTTTCCGGTGAGATAATCCCGGGCCAGCTGCAGGTTAAAACCTGTAAGCCCATCGTCTGGATTCCCATCTGTATCACACTGAGTGAGGATATAATCCTGGGCAGCTTCAGGAATGCCAATTATCGTAATTTCCTTGCAAACCGGGTCCTGAGGAATGTTATTTACAGATTTTGTAAGACTAACGGTATAAGAACCGGGAGCGGAATAGGTGTGCGACGGATTTTCTTCTGAAGAAAGATTTCCATCTCCAAAATCCCATTCCACAGCGTCATAATTGTCACCGCTGGTAGAGAATTCAGTTGGTTCACCAAGGCAAAAATTTGCAGCCTCAAAATTGTTCCTGAACAGAGATTGTACAAAAGGCGGAAGCCCGAGTTTTACATCGTTAGGAGAAACATCTACAACGTTATGAGCATAGTTAACGTTGGCGCCGGCATTTTCAGGTTCATTAATAACAGATAAGAAATTGTGGTTCAAATACCCACCATCGTCTGTGGGATAGCCGGCCCTGTAAATTCTTCCATCAGGGGCAAGCTGGAGTGCTCCCGCCACGTTTCGGGAAGAGTGGATAATTGTTCTGGAATTTGCGATGCCGGGACTTGCAAGGTCGAACTGGTACAATTCGCTTCTGTCCAGGACATCGTTTTCACGAAAGATATTTGCTGTGACGTAGACTTTTGTAGATTCAGGAGAAAATTCCACTCCGTAAGGATAAGAATTTTCCAATAGTAGTTGGGCATTGGATACTTTTCCTGTTAAATCATCAAAATCATAAAGAAAAACTTTTCCGTTTTTTTTACTGCCGCCCATCCCTGAATTCTGAAGTGAAGAATTGGAAAAAGCCGCTGCCATTTTTTTTCCATCCGGAGAAATTTTTAAATATCCGCCTGCGGTAATGTTAACTTCAATTTCGTTGATAATTGGAGGAAAATTTTCAGAAAATGCTGAAATAACAGGAGCGTTTTCCACTCCTTCTGAACTTACCCTGAAGGAGTAGAATTTATTAGTGAATTGTGTAACTACCCAATAGGAGACACAATCACCCCCAATAACTGCTGAAATTTTTTCGGAACTTTTAAATTCATTTTCAATTGGATCTGAAGGATTGTAGGTAACGAGATGGATGTTTTTCCTGCCTGGTATTATGGCGCCGCGGCCACTGTCCAGGGTCATATCCACTTCAGAATAATTAACTCCTTCTAAAGGGTCTTCGGCAGATAAATAATAATCGGGTTTGTCTACAGTAAAAATATAGTAGCGACTGGGATTTCCAGGTCTTGGCACTACAATGGCAGATTGCGTGCTGGAAACGTTACCTTTAAGGTTATCTCCATTTCGCATGGGGCTGTGATTGCGATTATAAACGGTAATCCCATCGGTATAAAAGAGGAGGTTTCCGTTACGATCAGAAATGGATGTGGAGCCTTCTACCGTCTGGAGTCTTCCGTTTAAAAGTGAAGTAGGGGTGTCGCCATTAAAAGACAAGCCTGCGTTATCTCCAAAATACCAGGTGGAGGCTTCATTTTGTGCTTCTGCTTCGGCAGCAAAAAACACATAAATCAGGATTAAAAGGCAATATCTAATATTCATATCCAGGTGAAAGATCACCAAGATATTACAAATCCCGCTTTTTCAACAACCGGTAAGAGAAATATACAAAAATAACTGTCCATGCAATGACTATTAGAAGCTGATACCAATGGATACCGTAGTCTTTTTGAAACTCAGAACCTAACTGATTTGCAGCGGCCTGGAAGGCATTTAGCCTGGAAAACGGCTCCTTAATAATATTCGCCATACTTTCTAACGGAAAAAAGCGCGCAATCTGGTCTGCAGTTTCTGTACCTCTAAAAATTTGCCACTTCAAAAGACCATAAGCAATACTTTCTATGATCCACCAGATAAAAAGGAAACCCAGGGCAAATGCCGAGCGCTTGACCAAAATCCCCAGGAACATACAAAATGAAAAAAACGCGGTAAGCTTTACGAAATATCCTACGAGATATTCCAGATCTGAAAAGACTATGGAAAATTCTGTATAATCTGAAAAAGAGAGTCCCAGGATCAAAGAAACTATAAACAAGAACAAAGTTGAGACCAGCGAGAACACAAGTACTGTGAGAAATTTGGAGAGCACAAATTCTTTTTTGCTCAGGCCATCTATCAGGTTTTGTTTTAACGTCCTGTTGCTGTATTCGTTGGACATCATAGAAACAATAACGATAGCCAGGAACAGCTTGAGCATGGCCGCAATATAGCTGTTAAAGTGCCAGATGTATGGGAAATTGAAAATCCCCTGGTCTGCTACTCTAAACTGAATGTTGCCGACATTAAATTCAATGGAGGCAAAAAGAGCTATAAATGTGATAAGGATAAAATACGTTAGCGTTAGGATTTTTGCTGAACGGCTGTATTTTAATTTATGAAATTCTATATTTAATAATCGTAACATCAGGCTTTATTTGTTTGGTTAGTTAATTGAAGGAACTGTTCTTCCAGGCTTTGTTTTCTCTTTACGAGATAACATAAAGAGAGGCCTTTTTCAAACAAATATTCGTTAATCACTTCAGCATCCATGGGTTCTTCAAGGATCGCTGTTACCAGATCGTCATTCAGAGTAATTTTTCCAATTCCGGGATGGTCCTTCAATAACTCCTGAAGACGGGCAGTGTCTTTGGCTTTAAGTTCGAAAAAGCCATGACTGGCATTGATTCCGTCGACGGGACCGGTATAAAGTTTAACTCCGTTTCGAATAATTACCACATGAGAGCAGACTTTCTCAACTTCATCCAGCAAATGCGAAGCAAGAAGAATGGTTGTACCCATTGAGGCAATTTTCCTGATAATTTCCCGAATCTGATGAATTCCCTGGGGATCTAATCCGTTTGTAGGTTCATCAAGAATAAGAATTTCCGGATCGTTAAGTAGGGCAGAGGCAATAGCAAGACGCTGCTTCATTCCCAAAGAGTAGGTTTTAAATTTGCTGTTTTTTCTATCCAGTAGCCCAACCAGCTCAAGTTTCTCTTCAATTTTCGCGGGTGGAATATTTTTAATTTTGCAAACCAAAGCCAGGTTTTGGGTCGCGGTCATGTAAGGATAAAAATTAGGATGTTCTATTATTGCACCTACTTTTTTTAAGGCTTCATGTGTGGATTCTTTCCCATCGAACCACAGAAAATCTCCGCTGGTTTTGTTTACCACGTTAAGAACCATTCCTAAAGTCGTGGATTTCCCACTACCATTTGGGCCTAAAATTCCGTAGACATTTCCTTTTTCAATGGTAAAAGATAGATTATCTACAGCAGTAAGTGAGCCATATTTTTTAGTAAGATTGCTGATGCTGAGGATTGTTTCCAATGGATGAAATGTTTTTAATATGACGATGAAAATGGCAATTTGTTACATGTTTCGCACTAGAAACTGTATTTTTGGGTAAAACCAATAGATATATGGAGCAGAAATTAATGTCGAAGAAGAAGCCTTCTTTTCCTATAAATCAGCGATTTAACAGATATTTGGCGAAATATAACCGCAATACAATGATTCCTGTGTTTTATGAAGATTTGCTGAGGTTTTCGGGTTCTATAGTGGTTTATGATCAACATGAAGAGGATACATTTTGGGTGCGCTGTTATTATCCCGATCATGAGCGCCTGGAAATTGACGAGAGCCTCAAGAAAGTCTACACTATCCTACATTCTGATGGTAGTGATGATTCGCTAGAATTTCTTAATATTGATGCGATAGACTACTGCACCTTCGGAAATTCCAAACCTTTCCGGATAAAAGTCCGGAACATCTTAAACGACAGTTTTACTTATTTCTACGTGAAAACAGCAGACGCCTCACGGATTTACGGACTTGAATTTGAGCATTTGCTTTCCCCTCACCGGATTAATTTTTTGGTCTATCAGGAAACTTTAATTGAAGAGCATATTGCCGGAATTCCCGGAGATGTTTTTATCGAAGATCACTTGCCAACCTGCAGTGACAGGGAACAAACGCAAATCGCCAAACAGTTTGTGAAATTCAACGAGCGCTGCACAGTCAGACTGCTTGGTGATATGCGATCTTACAATTATGTGGTGATCCCTACGCACGATTTTGACCATGTACAGTACCAGATTAGGGCAATAGATTTCGATCAGCAATGTTATGAAGGAAATTTGAAGGTTTACCGGCCGCAGTTCTTCAAAGAGAATTATAATATGGTGAAGCTGGTTTCAGAAAAGCTGCAGGAATCCTCTATCGAACAGTATAGAAAAGAGGAACGCTCGCTGCTTGCCAAGCGGATTATCAATACAAAAAGCAGGTACAAAGAGCTCATAAGATGTATGATTAACGATCATGTATCTACAGGCGATAATGTGAAAAGGCTAAGGCAGGAACTTTATAAATATACAAACGATGTAAAGTTCAAAAGAGCGAGTACCATGGGTCAAATTCTCAGAACAGCACTGGATTTTGTTAAGCGAAATTACGAAGATGTCAATATGAAACGCCTGCTAAACTAAGGGTTGATAATTGCCATTTTCGAGGCATGACTTTGGAAGGACAAAGAGGAGAGAGGAAATAAAAGAGAGAAAAGATTTCGTACTTCTAACTTCTCACCTCGTACTTTATTTAACTTTTTTCTTCTTTATTGAAGTAAACCAGGTAATAATACATCTGTTTTTCTTCATCCCAGCCTTTTTCCACGAATTTTTCAGCAGATTCAGGGTTTATGAAGTCCAGTTTAATCTGAATATTAGTGTCAAGGTTAATTACACTCTTAATTTTCTTCCTGGCGGCGCTAACGGCGGTGTTTACAATAGAAAAATCTGAAAGATCTTCAATTTTGTACTTTGGCGCCTTCTCTGTTTTATAATTCTGAAATTCTGGAACCAGCTGCGGATTGTCAATTACCGAATTCAGGAAATTTGACTCATCAAATTTGTCATTTTTCGCGAAGTAATCCATACTACGGTTCATAAACATAACTTCTTCTTTTTTGTCTTCCGCAGGAAGAACCACGTCTTTAGCGAAGTTTTTACAAAAGTTGAGGTAGTTTTTTGTGTGATAATTATCGTCTGCAAGAATATCTACTCCCAAAAAGTTTTCCAGCCAGTATTTAGTATCATACCTGTTGGAATCTACCGAAAGAATTTTATAACCTTCAGCGCGGCCGGTATTAAAAATAAGCGCTCCTTTGTCAAGTTTATTCAGGTTAATTCCCTGCTGAACAACCATATCCAGAATACTTCCTTTTTCTTCAAACTGAAGAAAATCATGCTTTAACTCAGATTTAAATATTCCGATGGCCGGCATTTTAATGTTGTCCAGCTGCATATTTTCGAAATATACTACGTAAACTTCGCCACTTTTGATATGTGGATGTGCAGACTGCTCAAAAAGCAAAGTGGTTATCTTCTTTGAAACATCATGGGCCTGATCTGGACTATCAAAAATTGTATTTGCAAAGTTGTAAAGTTCGTTAAACTCCAGGTCTGTTTCATGAGAAAACTGATAGTAATTTTCTTCTTTTTCCCGGAAAGGCTTCAGGAAAAATTCCTTGATAAGCGGTTTAATTTCATCTTCAAGATTATAAGGACTTGCAGAAAGGAAAATTCCTTCATTTCTACTTTTATTACCTACTCTGTGAATAGATAAAGATTCAATTTGGGCATTAAAGAGATTTATCATTTAGTAATGAAAGTAAAAAGTTAAAAAATATACGGTGAGGGAATGCTTATTAATTCCAGTTTTCGTCAAAAGAAAGATTGTCGTAATCGTCAATATCAAAGTCGTCATCAAATTCTGCCGATCCTTCTTCACTTTCGCCAATGAACTCTTTTTCGGGAGCTGCGTTCGGAATTTGTCCGTGCACGAACATAAGGTTTGGATAATCAATACTGTCTTCAGGATCTGCAATTTCAGCAAGTTCCACGAGAAAAGTCCACATATTCAGGAAATCATAAACGTAGATCATTTTCGTATTATCTTCTGAAAGAATACTATCCAGGCTGGTTTCGTTCATCAGCCTTACTTCGCCACCCATATCAAATTGCGAAAATTCTTCTCCCTGGTTCCAGTTGTCGTCACTGGCATAGAAAGACGCCATCTCTGTCCCGTCAAAGCCAAAAGACTGAATTATGGTGTTATGAAGATCCTCCAGGGTACTTTCCTGAAGCATTTCTATATCTCTGAACACATCCTCTTCCGCATCAAGAATTACTCTGAATCTATAAACCATAGCTTTAATTTTAAGGGGCAAAGTTACAATTTTAGATTAGAAAATGCGATTATCTGGTAAATCTATGCAGCGTAAAAGTCATGGCTGCCAGTAGGAAAAAAGCTCCAACCTGGTGCGCTACCCCCAGCCAAACCGGTACTGCGTATATTAAGGTGAAGACTCCTAATAGAAACTGTACAAATACCAATGTAATCAGCCAGTTTATTCCTTTTTCCTGGGGAGGCAACAACGCCATATCACGGGATTTATACCAGATAGAAAAAATGAAACCTACAACCACAAAGGCCATGTAGCGGTGCACAAACTGGACGCCGCTCTTGCCTTCAACAAAGTTTCTCCACAAAGGATTTTGTTCTATATATACCGTTTCATGAATGAGTTTTCCTTCGTTCATTAACGGCCAGGTATTGTGAATCCAGCCGGCATCGAGCCCTGCTACAAAAGCCCCCCAAATAATCTGCAGTAATAAAACTCCAAGGGCTACTCTTATAAGGTTCCGTAATTTTGTGTTTATTTGCTTTCGTTTCGGATATATTAAATCCAGAGCCACCCAGAAAGTATATGCAAAAGTAATAAAGGCAGTAGTAAGGTGCATCGCCAGTCGGTAATGACTTACATCGGGTTGGTCTACCAGCCCGCTTTTTACCATGTACCATCCTAAAAATCCCTGGAAACCTCCCAGAAACAGAAGTATAATAGATTTTTTAATAGTTTTTGAAGAGAGCTGTTTTGTAAACAGAAAGTAGAGGAAAGGAACAATAAAGACAATTCCGATAAAACGGCCAAAAACCCTGTGTAGATATTCCCAAAAATAAATGTCTTTAAATTCCTCGAGTCCGAAATGATAGTTAAGTTTCTGATATTCCGGATATTGTTTATAGAGTTCAAAGGCTTCCTGCCATTCCTGCTCATTCATGGGAGGAAGGGTGCCGCTTATAAGTTTGTAATCTGAAATAGAGAGTCCGGAATGGGTTAGCCTGGTAATACCTCCAATAATTACCATGATAAATATTAATGCACAGCCGGTTAACAGCCAGTAAACTACCTTTTTATTGTCTTTCATTACCAGTTTAATTTGGTGTATTTTATATCAACTAAAATATCTTTATCTAAACCTGATTATTGTTTAACCGGCTGCAGCCCAAGTTTTTTTCCTCTTTTCAACATATAGTCATGTGCTGCATCATATTCGTTAGGGATTTCTCCTTCAAGAATAGCTTCTTTTATCGCGTCTTTAATTATTCCCACTTCTCTACAAGGCTTTAGATCAAAGGTTTCCATAATTTCTTCTCCACTTACCGGAGGCTGAAAATTCCGCACATGATCTCTTTCTTCAACTTCTTTTATTTTCTGCCTTACTATTTTAAAGTTGTTGTGGTACTGATTATAGCGTTTCGGATTTTTAGTGGTAATATCTGCTTCACATAGCGTCATCAAATCCTCAATATTATCACCGGCATCAAAAACGAGTCTGCGCACAGCAGAATCTGTAGTGTTATCATCTACAATAGCAATGGGACGCGAGCTCATAAGGACCATTTTTTGAACAAACTTCATCTTCTCGTTCAATGGCATTCTGAGACGCTTAAATAATTTGAAGACCATCTTGGCGCCCACAAATTCGTGTCCGTGAAAGGTCCAGCCGATTTTCTTATGAAATTTTTTGGTAGGTGCCTTTCCAATATCATGAAGAAGCGCAGCCCATCTTAGCCAAAGGTCATCTGTGTTTTCAGAAATATTGTCCACTACTTCCAGGGTGTGCCAAAAGTTGTCCTTATGACGCTGCCCTTCAATTTCATCTATTCCTTCCAGGGCGGTGAGTTCAGGAAGAATCAGTTTTAGAAGTTTTGTTTTATGAAGTAATGCAAAACCAACTGAAGGTTTTTCTGAAAGTAATATTTTGTTCAGCTCGTCGACGATGCGTTCTCTGGAGATTATTTTAATCCGGTCTTTGTTTTCCCGGATCGCTTTCAGAGATTCTTTTTCAATTCTGAAGCCCAACTGTGCGGCAAAACGAATCGCTCTTAACATCCGCAAAGGATCGTCTGAATACGTGACATCAGGATCAAGCGGAGTTCTGATAATCTGGGATTTTAAATCTTCGAGTCCGTTGAAGGGATCCAGAAGTTCCCCAAAATTATTTTTATTTAGACTTAAGGCAAGTGCGTTTATCGTGAAATCACGCCGGTTCTGATCGTCTTCCAGCGTTCCATTCTCCACAATGGGATTCCTACTGTCTTCGCGGTAACTTTCTTTCCTGGCTCCCACAAATTCGATTTCCATATCGAAAGCCCGCAGCATTGCGGTTCCGTAATTCTTGAAGACCTGGACTATTGGTTTATGGGGTAATATTTCTGAAACCTTTTTGGCAAGTTCAATCCCACTTCCCACGGCGACCACATCTATATCTTTAGGATCGCCACGCTGCAGAAGGTGGTCACGCACAAAACCTCCGATAACGTAGCTGTCCACATCCAGTTCTTCTGCAGCAAGTGAGATTACATTAAATATTTTATGATCTAAGGCTTCTTTATAGTTTTTCACTGATTTTAATTTTTCTCATTTTTCACCACGAATTCACGAATGTTTTCTTTGTAGCAAAATATAGGGTCTAGATTATATTCTCATTTTTCTAGTAAGACCTGGTAAGGTAATACCAGTTTTTAAAGAACTATTCTTTTATGATCTAGTAAGTCTTTTTGGAAATTGGCTAATATTGCCAATCGACATCCAGACACCTTTAGGTAATTGATGCATTGTCCTACATGTTTATCATTTATAGCTTCTATTGATTTAATTTCCAGAATTATTTTGTTTTCGATTACAAAGTCTGCATAGAATTTATGATTCAGAACATGACCTTTATATATGACAGAATATTGCTTTTCCCTTTCAAAAGAAATTCCTTTCGCTTTCAGTTCTATTTGGAGGGCATCTTTATAAACGATTTCTGAAAAGCCGCTTCCAAGATGATTATATACATCAAATAAGCATCCTATGATGCTATAGCTTTCTTCTTTATATAAGATGTTTGACATTATTCGTGGATTCGTGACGAAAAAAAATCTACTTCCTCACCACTTTCACCTTTCCGTCGTTACTTAACTTAATAATTGCAGACGGTTTTGTGCTTTTTTTTGACTGGTGCAAATTTACTACATAGTCCACACCTTTTAAAATTTCCGGAGCTATTTGAGAGAAGGATTCCGGAGTTTTTTCTCCGCTGATATTTGCTGAAGTAGAAACGATCGGCCTGCGGAATCTTCGCACTAATTCTTTACAAAATTTGTCTTTGGTGACGCGTATGGCAAGAGTATTATCATCGGCGATGAGGTTTTCGGCCACCCGAATGGGATCGTCATAAATTATAGTAGTAGGTTTGGCAGCATATTTCAGAATATCGTAAGCCACTTCAGGAACATCTTCTACATATTCGTTTAACATTTTAAAATCTGAAACAAGGCAGATAAGCGATTTCGATTCACTTCTTTTCTTCAGTGCAAAAACCTTTTCAATAGCCTCAGGATTTGTAGAATCACAACCAATTCCCCAAACGGTATCGGTAGGGTAGAGAATAAGTCCGCCGCGCTTTAATACGTTAATTGCCTCCTGGGATTCAGATTTAAAATCATCTTTCATTTAATACTTTTTTATATTCAGAATATGTGTTTTCAGCCATTATTGCTGAAGTAAAATTGCTTTCCAGTTTTTGTCGTGAAATACGGACAAAATTTTTCCGGTCCTGCTGATTATTCAGCAAAGATACGATATGTGCGGCCAATTTCTTAACATCAAAAGCCGGGGCAAGTAATCCATTCACTCCATGTTCAATAACTTCAGAAATCCCTCCGACATCTGTGCTTACCACCGGAATCTGATGGTAAAAAGATTCATATATAAACTGCGGAACACCTTCACTTTGCGATGTCATCAGGCTTAAATCGAACTGCGGAATAAAATTAGCAGCGTTTTCAAGTTTCCCCATAAAAGTTACCTGTTCTTCCAGCTTCAGCTTTTTTATCATTTTTAGCAGGGGAGGGCTGAGGCTTGAAAATTCACCAATTTGAACAAAATGAATGTTTTTTAGCTGCTGCTTATGGATAAGCTCTTCTGCAACAAGAATAAAAGTCTCCAAGCTCTTAGGCCAGATGTGATTGGCGATATTTCCGATAATTCGGGTTCCTTTTTTTAGCTGCAATTTATCCTGAAGAATGAACGGAGTGCTTGTATCTTTATCCTTTAGGTTGGTGCCGTGATAAATGCAGCAAATCTTGTTTTTATCTTCAATATTCTCTGAAGCAATCGCGGCAGTGGCTTTAGATACGCAAAAGATCTTTTCTATTTGAGGGGAATTGTACTTAAAGAGGGTCTGCTTTCTTGGGCGTATTGGAAAAGATGTTTTTTTACTAAAAACAGCCGGAGGAAGGGAAGCTAATTGGTTCGCTATAACATAAAGCGTTAATGCGGTGCTGTCATGAATATGCACAATATCGATCTTTTTCTGTTTGCAGACGCGAATGATCTTTGCTATAAATCGCGGGTCCATTTTGAAGGATAAAGGAGCAGGAATTATTTCAGGATCCGTTTTGTAAAAATCTTTGCTGAAGCGTAATTCTTTAGTACAAAGGACGATATTGTGAATTTTTGAGGTCACGTCGGGAAGTTCCCTGCACAAGGTTTCAATGTGTTTTTCGCCTCCACCCCATTTCTTTACGGCCGATAAATGAAGAATGGTTATCATATGTTAGTGTAACTCTTAGTTTAAAAGCCTCTTCAGTAAAAAAATCTTCTGATCCTGGGGTTTGCTTTAATTTATTTATTATTTGTATAGTGTCTATCATCTTTTACAAAACAAAAAGAACTGAGTTATAGAATTTCTGCTAACCAACTATATCCTTTCTTAGCTCATCTGTTTCCTTGCCCCATTTTTCTGTAAGGCTCATCATGATTGATTGGTTTTTGAATGGCGGGAACTTTGTTTTGTAGGTTAATCTCTGGAAATGGTGAAAATAAATGCCAAGTGCCAAAGCTATTGGCGAAACAGAGGAATCTGTAAGGGAAATCTTTTTCACCCTGTTGAACAAGTCGTAATCTGCTGCCTGGATTCTTTCATCCCATAGTTCAATAGACTCCATAAATTTCTTCGTGCTAATTATGGCAGAACCGCTATAACCTTCAATTAATTGATAACCCCATTTAGAGAATCTTTTCTCAGCAAACTTCTGAAATTCTCCGTACATTAAATAGGCCATTAGTTTTAAAGCCATTTTGTTGTTACCAAATATGGTTTGAATGGGATATTTAATTTTTTTCCATTTTCGAGCTATCTTCTTTTGTGCTGGTTTACTTTCAACATGGTCATTTGTTGCGACCGACAAAACCTTGATGTTTTTTTCTTTTTTCAAGATTTCCATAACCTTTACGTCCCAATTTGATGAAACGAGGATATCGTTGTTAAAGAAACAGACCAATTCGTGCTTTGCTTTCTTTAGCCCAATATTCTGACAATAAGGATAATTGTAATTGCCGTTATTCTCTATTAAAACCACATTGTCTTTTTGTGCAAAAAATTCTTTGCTTCCATCGGTAGAATTATTATCTACAATGATAAGTTCAAAAGGATGATAGGTATTTTCTACCAAAGTCTGATAGAAAAGTTCGTTCATTGATTTCTGGTTGTAAATTCCGGTAATTATAGAAATCATATATTGTGGATTTGTTTCAGGACAAAAAAACGACTTTTAAGGGATAATTCATTTTGAAATAAAGATTTTTTAAAAAAAGTATCCATTCATGTATAAAGGACGATATTGATAATTTTCGAGGCCACGCCTAAAGATTCCCTGCACAAGATTTTTATATGTTTTTCGCCGCCAGTTTACTTCTTTATGGCTGATAAATGAGGAATTCCCATAGAACTCTTCTTTACTCCTTTATGCTATGGCTATATTTGCAACAGTTATAAATCTGCTTTTTCAAAATAGCATTGAGCAACATGAGTTCAAAAACAGTTATCTATACTGCGATATTTGGCAATTATGAGGGCTTGATTCCGCAGCCTCAGTATGTCGGTGTTGATTATGTATGTTTTACAGATACCCCGCTTAAATGCAAGTTCTGGAAAGTAATTGTCGTAGAAAGAAGGTTTGAAGATCCAACTTTAGATGCCCGTTGGCACAAAATAATGGCACATAAGCATCTGTCAAAATATAAACAGAGCATTTATATAGATGGTAATTTTTTGGTTCTTCAAAATCCGGTGAAACTACTGGAGCAAAAACTGCGAGATGAAATAGTATTGGCCTTTTTTGATCATAATCAATGTGATGATGCCCGTAATTGCGCATATGAAGAATATCAGGCTATTTTAAATCTGCAGGATAAGCAAGGCTATTTCAAAGATTCACCCGAAAGGATGCAGCGTCTTATAACTTTTCTGAAAGAACAAAAATATCCCGAAAATAATGGACTCATATCTTCGGGAGTTTTAATGAGAAAGCATAATGATGCTGAACTTATAAAGCTAATGGAAGACTGGTGGTATTTTGTGGAAAATTATACCAAAAGAGATCAGCTAAGTTTTGATTATGTGCTTTGGAAGAACAATTTCAAAAGATACACCTATTTAGATGGCGACATAAGGAGAAGCAATGGCTGGTTCTATTTCCTGGCGAAACATAGAAAAAATTACAGATTTAAATTATTTAAGCTGAAGTTAAAAAAGTTCTTCAATGGAAGTGCGGATAAATTCTAAAGAATTTAATTTTTGACAGACACGATTTAACAAATGCTAAACCTCATATAAAATCAAAAAGTTAACTTTGCTAAAACCTCCGGTATTTTTGTATGAAGCTAATTGTTAACGAAGACTATTCTCCAAAAAAAAAAGAGCTTATAGGAATTATCAATAATCTCAAAAATAGAGGTCGGGATATAAGTACCGGAAAAAGAAATGTATTAAAAGTAATTGATTTTGAGGGACAGGAGATCAATATTAAGGCGTTTCAAATTCCTAATCTTATAAACAGGGTGGCCTATCGCTTTTTCCGGAAATCTAAGGCAGAAAGATCTTATAATTATGCCAGGGAACTTATAAACAGGGGAATAAACACACCGGCACCTATAGCTTATGCTGAAGAAACTACTTCTTTATCTTTAGAGAAGAGTTATTATATAAGTGAGCATCTGGATTATGATTTGACTTTCAGGGACCTGGATTTGAGAAAAAGTGGACATGAAGAAATCCTGAGGGCCTTTACCCGCTTTACTTTTGAATTACATGAGAAGAATATCCAATTTTTAGATCATTCTCCCGGTAATACTTTAATTAAAATTTCAGCTGAAGGATACAAGTTTTATCTTGTGGATTTGAATCGGATGAATTTTAAATCTTTGAATTTTTCTGAAAGAATGCAGAATTTTAAAAGATTATCGCGGGATAAAGCTATTTATGAGATTATGGCAGAAGAATATGCCAGACTTGCGAAGCAACCGTCTTTATTAATTTTTGAAAAAATGTGGCATTTTAATCAGTCATTTTTTGCTAAGAGGCAAAAGAAAAGGAATTTCAAGAATAAATTGTTGAAGAAAAGCTAAACCTGAATTTAAAAAAATGGATTTAAAGTACATTTTCTTCTCGGGTAAAAATCCAAAGTTGCCCTATTATATTAGCAATTACACTAAGGTTTTCCTTCCTAAATTGTTTTTTCAAATTCGGTTGAAAGCTAAACTTAAAGCTTTAAGTTCAGGAGAAGATTCAGAATATATCCGCTCCAGGGTAAATTATTATAACAAACTCTCTCAAAAAAGGACCTGTTCTTTTTCTTCTGCTTTTAAGGATTTAAAAAAGAGCGAAAAGGTAAAATCGGTTTATTTTTTAGATGCTTATAATGTTATCTCCTGGTTCCGTAGAGATTATAAGTGGAATTTTTTGCCCGGTGATATCACTTATATTCCTGAAATTCCATCAATAGTAAAAAGTCGACCTATACACGGGAATAACGAAAATTCGGTTATTCTAAAACTTGTAAAAGTGCGGCATTTTATTTTTGTAAAAGACAAACTGAAGTTTAATGAAAAAGATAATAAACTAATTTTTAGAGGAAAAATTGAGAACAAGCCACACAGGATAGATTTTTTAGAAAAATATTTTGGAAATCCTATGTGTGATTTAGGCAATGTAGGGAGGTGGAACAAAAAGACTCCTGAAGCATGGCAGGTAGAAAAAAATACGATCCATTATCATTTTAAATTTAAGTTTATCCTGGCTTTAGAGGGTAATGATGTTGCCAGTAACCTAAAATGGATTATGTTTTCTAATTCTATTGCTGTAATGCCGGAACCTAAATATGAAACGTGGTTTATGGAAGGAAAATTAATTCCGGGTTACCATTATATAAAAATAAAAGATGATTATTCCGATCTGGAAGAACGTTTAAAATATTATATAGAGCATGAAGAGGAGGCTCTTAAAATAATTAAAAATGCCAATCAATATGTTTCGCAGTTTTTGGATGAGGAGAGAGAGCAATTAATAAGTTTGGCAGTAATGGATAAGTACTTGCGAATGACCAGTCAGAAGGATTAATACTTAGGCTTCAGTAAATCCCCCTGTTAAGACTGGTTTTTAAAGGTTTTATACTGATCCAGTAAAGAGGTTGCGGTTTGTTTTTCGTCATGTTTTTCCATTACCGTTTTGAAGATATTGTCTCCGAGCTTTTTTCTTAAAAGAGTATCTTCTTTTAAATTCTGAATTGCCTTCACCATAGCTGCGGCCCCGGGTTTACAAAGATAAATATCTTCCTTATGAGTAAAAACTTCTTTAATAGCCTGGGATTCCATGGTGATTACCGGCTTAGCATAAGTAGCGTAATTAAAAATTTTGTTTGGAATCACTACGTCAGCCTTTAAAGTATTTCCGAATATACCCATGCACAAATCGAAGCTTTTAATGTAGCTCTCCAAGGCATTATAATCTACCATTCCTTCAAAAACAACCCGGTTTAGCTGATGTTCTTCTACATATTTTTTTGCTAGTTCAAACTCGAACCCTTTACCGATAAAGAAGAACTCTACATCTTTTTCGTTGCTCATTAAGCGGGCGGTTTCTAAGATACGTACCACCCCCTGCAAGGGAATAAAATGGCCAACAAAGCCAATTCTAAATATTCCTTCCAGTTTGGAAATTGTAGGGGCTTTCTCTTGATTGTCCGGCAAATTCGCACCAATATGTACAACTCCCGTCTTCTGAATATCAAGCTTGTAATTTTTGATAAAGTAATCCTGGTGCGCATAGGTATCAAAAATCACAAAGTCTGCTTTACGAACTGAACTCCTGTCCCGGTATTTAGATCTAAAAGCTTCGTAGCCATAGGGATTACTAAGACGATAATCCTTTATATTTGTCATGTACTTTGAGATAAGAGGATCAAACACTACATCACAAACAGAATTCTTCTTTACAAAACTTACAGATTTATGCCCAAAACTGGGTATATAGGTGAAATAGGCTTCTGCGCTTAACTCTCTGATTTTTCTCGCAGATTCTTTATCGAATTTTTTAAAATTATATTCTATAATTTCAAATCCAAGTTTTTTTAATCCGTTGAGAATTACAAGTGTCCTGTTGTAGCGTGTGTCTATTTCCTGCCCGGTTACCAGAATTTTTTTTACTTTCATAATACCTCTTTATAAACTTCTACAATTTTTGAAGTTACACTGGAAATACCAAACTGCCTTGAGAAAGACCGGGCTTCTTTTATTATCTCCTCTTTTTTCTTTGGATTTTCAAGTAAAAAATTTACACGTTCTGCTAATGTTTCAAAATCGCCAACATCGCATAAGTATCCGGTTCTTCCATTTGTAATTAGTTCTTCAGAACCACCATTCTTCGTGGCCACTACCGGTTTGCCCGCTACAAAGAAATCAAGAATGGTACTTCCCAAACCTTCAGCAACAGAAGTGAAGAGAAGAAGATCTATTTCTTGTATAGCACCCGAGATGTTTTTGACAAAACCTGTAAAAGTTACATACTTCAATATTCCGCTTTTCCGGGCGAACTGTATTAAATCCTCTTTAAGCGGTCCTTCCCCAATTATAACGAAATGAATATCCTTCCGGTGTTGCTCTAAGAGCTGTTTTGCAGTTCTTAAAAATGTAATGTGATCTTTTTCTTCAGTAAGAGCAGCAATGTAACCTATTACGAATCTGGTTTTTATTTTCCATTTCTCCCGCAATTCATATTTTTGAATTTCTTCAGAATCCAAATTTATCATACTTGGAATAACAATTGTGTTCTGAAATCCTATACTTTCCTTTACAGTGGTTTCCACGGCCCTGGAAATACATATTATCTTGTCTATGTATTTTTCAGAATATTTAATTCCTGTAGTAGGTTTTTTAAGTATAGGAAAAATAACCCGTCTATGTAAAATTAGCTTTTGATCTTTACTCCAGAAAATTTTTCCAAGAATGCCAAACGTATGAGCCCTGGATTCATGACAGTGTATAATTTTATACCCTTTTTTTTCCAGTTTTCTAAAGACACGTGACTGAAAGAGCGGCAAGAATGGCAGAGTATTAAAGGAATAACAGGTAATATTATTCTTTTTTGCTTCTTCCTCTAGCGCACTTCCTTTTCTACAAACAAGTACCTGTTGTATTCCCTGTTCATGTAATCCCTGCATAAGCAAAGCTACCTGCCGCTCGCCTCCCCGCCAGGTTTTTGCAAGATTAACGTGAATGATCTTCATTTCAGCAGATCTTTATACAAAGAAATTATTTGCGAAGCAATATTTTCATCATTGAACCTCTGCACATAGTTAAAGCTTTTTTCTGAAATGAATTTCCTCTTTGCTGGATCATTTAAAAGAGAATGAATAGCTTCTGAAATTTCGGAAATATTTTTGGGATCAACATATATGCTATCAGGTCCTCCAGCTTCAGGAAAGCAGCCGTAATTTGTGGTTATTACTGGTGTTTGCGAGTAAAGAGCCTCAATAATTGGAATTCCGAAGCCTTCAAAAAGAGAAGGATAAATAAAAATTTTTGCTCCCTGGTAAAGTAAGGCAAGTTCGTAGGTGCTAAGTCCGCCTAAAAAAATTACTTTTTCATGCAATTGCTCCTGTTCAACATATTCCTTTACTTTTTTGCTATATGCCGTAAAGGAGCCTACAATTACGAGATGAGTATCAATGTCTTTAATTGCTTTTATCGCTGAAAGAATATTTTTCCTGCTTTCGACAGTTCCCACATTAAGAATATAATTTTCGGGTATTTTCTTTTCTTTACAAAAATTTGTTATTTCTGAAGATTGGTAGCGTGTTTTATATTCTTTTTGGCAACCCTGGTAGATCACCTTTATTTTTGATTCATCAATGCTTAAAAATTCAACAATATCGGACTTTGTTTGTTCACTTACAGCAATAACAACATCGGCTTTCCGGGCGGCATGCAGAAACTTCTTTTTGTATATATATCTGTCCAGAAACGAATAAAATTCCGGAAACCGTAAAAAAATTAAATCATGTATAGTAACTACACTTTTGATGTTATTCTCTTTCAAGTTAAAAGGAATTTCGCCAGACAGTCCGTGAAAAACTTCAATTTTATCTCTTTTAAGATCTTTGATAATGTTCTTTCTTCTCCAATAATTTTTAAAGATCTTATCTAATTTTTTTCGAGGCAGTTTTTCTTCTACGGTTTTTCCTGGATCATGAATAGAAATTTTCCCAGGCTTTGGATTGTACAAATTATAGCTGTTTTCCGGATACAGTTTACTCAGGATTTTAATTAAATCCCGACTGTAATTACCTAAACCCGTAGCATTATGAAAAATTCTTTTTGCTTCGTAGCCTATGATCATTTCTTTATTTTTGAGTTATTAAGGAAAATTTCAGTAACGAAATCTCTCAATTCATGTAGGAAATATTCGGGTTTTAAACCTTTGTTATTTTTAGGATTTCTTTCTTCAATCGGGTAATCTTCCAAATGTATAGATTTGTTTTGCAAGCCATCTTCATATATTGCCCAATATGATTTTTTAACAGAAGGGGAATAAATAGAAAAGGTAGGGATTTCAAGTGCTTTGGCGATGTTTGCAGCACCGCCTTCATTTCCAATAAATAAATCACAGTTGGCGCAGTTCAAGATAAAGCCTTTTAATTCCTTTTCATAGATATTCAGAAAAATTCGTGATCTTGTTTCTTCAGAGCAGTAATTGTAAATTTTTTCCGCTTCTTTTCTCTGGGATGGCAGGTAATTAAATAATATTTGAACATTATTTAAAGTATCAGCCAGCTCATTTAAAACTGTAGCCATAAATTTAAGGGGGTAGCTTTTGGACGGTGAACTTCCAAGAACTCCACACATTACCAAAGGTTTTTCCATATCCATGTTTGCTTTTCTAAGCTTCTCACGGGCTGCCTGTTTTTCACTCTCAGATAGGTAGATTTTTGGCTTTAATTCTTGGGGGAAGTTTTTATTTAAGCCTTGTAAAAGTTGCATTCTGTTTTCTACTGCTAATCCTGCTGCCGTTTTAGGAGTGGTGAGATATCTAAAAGTACGGGAATATAGAACGCTGGTATACTTTTTTTCAAAACTCAATCTGATAACAGCTCCTGAAAAACGGCTAATCATGCCTGTGCTTATTTTGGAGTATACATCAATAACAGCAGTATAATTATTTTCCCTGATCCTGCTAGAAAACCTTAGAAAACCAAGGGGATTTCTATTTAGTTGAGGATCATAGGTTATAATTTTGTCAATAAAGGGGTTATTTTCAACAACAGGGGTAGTGTGCGGATGAATTAGATAATGCAATTTCGCTTTTGGATATTCTTTCCGAAGGGCTTCAAATAAGATTGAGGATGTAAGGACATCCCCAATCATTTTTTGCTGTATTACAAGTATTTTCATTCCTCCCTAGATACCTCCAAAGGAGGAACTTTTTACGTTTTTTAATTTTTTTACTCCCCTTCTAGTCGGGGCTGGGGGAATTAGACTGCTACGCTGTACTCCCTTAAAGCATCATTCAGCGATGTTTTTTTATTGGTGCTTTCCTTTCGTTTCCCAATAATAAGAGCACAAGGGACCTGGTATTCACCAGCAGGGAATTTTTTGGTGTAACTTCCTGGAATTACCACAGATCTTGCCGGTACATAACCTTCAAACTGTTTAGGTTCATCACCTGTAACATCAATAATTTTTGTAGAAGCTGTAAGCACCACATTTGCACCAAGTACGGCTTCCTTTTCCACCCGTATTCCTTCTACCACAATGCTTCTGGAGCCTAAAAATGCATTATCTTCAATAATAACAGGAGCGGCCTGCAAAGGTTCTAAAACTCCCCCAATTCCAACGCCACCGCTAAGGTGTACATTCTTGCCTATCTGGGCACAACTTCCTACTGTGGCCCAGGTATCCACCATAGTTCCTTCGTCTACATAAGCACCAATATTTACATAACTTGGCATCATAATTACTCCGCTGGAAATATAAGCACCATGTCGTGCAACTGCATTTGGAACTACACGGATGCCTTTTTCTTTATAACCTCTTTTTAAAGGCATTTTATCGTGATATTCAAAAATTCCTGCCTCAAGTGTTTCCATTTTCTGAATAGGGAAATACAATACCACTGCTTTCTTAACCCACTCATTTACCTGCCATCCGTTTGCTGTCGGTTCTGCTGTTCTAAGCTTTCCCTGGTCAAGAAGTTCGATGACCTCACGTATAGCATCTGTTGTTTCTTTATTTTGAAGTAAGTCCCGGTTTCCCCAGGCTTCTGTAATTTTTGCTTGTAATTGATCCATTCTTAAATGTTTTTAGCAAAGATAACAGCTTATAGCTAAATTTTGGATGCATAGTGATATAAACCTTACATTTGTGCAAATTTTTGATATGGCCCGGATTTTGGCACTGGATTATGGTGTAAAGCGTACAGGCATTGCAGTTACAGATGAGTTGCAGATTATAGCTTCAGGGCTTGCCACAGTTGCTACTAAAGAGTTGTTACCTTACCTGGAGACCTATTTTAAATCAGAAAATGTGGAGCTCGTGCTAATTGGAGAGCCGAAGCAAATGGACAATTCGGCTTCAGAAAGTGAAGTTCACATTCAGGAGTTTTTAAAGAAATTTTCTGAAAAATTTCCGCAGATGCAAATGAAAAGAGTAGACGAACGCTTTACTTCAAAAATGGCATTTCAGAGCATGATTGATAGCGGGATGTCCAAGAAGAAGAGAAAAGATAAGGCACTGGTTGATGAAATTAGTGCTACGATAATATTACAAACATACCTTTATAAATGATTAAGGGCTGAAAGTGAAGAGTGAAAAGTGAAGAGGCTCTGCCTTAAACTTTAAACTTGGAACTTTAAACTTTAAACTAATAGAAATGATTTTACCTATTGTAGCTTATGGAGATCCGGTTTTAAGGAAGAAAGCAAAAGAAATTCCTGAAGATTTTCCTAAACTGGAAGAGTTAATAAATAATATGTGGGATACGATGTATAACGCCTATGGGGTGGGATTGGCCGCGCCACAAGTGGGAATACCGGTAAGGATGTTCATGATAGATCCTGCGCCTTTTGCAGAAGATGAAGAACTGGATGAAAAGGAAAAAGAACAGCTTCTTAATCTTAGAAAAGTTTTTATTAATCCAAAGATTATTCAGGAAGAAGGTGAAGAATGGGCTTTTAACGAAGGTTGCCTCAGCATTCCTGAAGTTCGGGAAGACGTTTTTAGAAAGCCGGATATTGTGATTGAATATCAGGATGAAGATTTTAATACGCATAAGGAAAGTTATTCCGGACTGGCCGCAAGGGTGATTCAGCATGAATATGATCATATTGAAGGAATTTTGTTTACAGATAAGCTTTCCAGTTTAAAGAAACGACTTATAAAAAGTAAGCTAGGTAACATTTCAAAAGGAAAAATCAGCATTGAATATAAGATGCGTTTTCCGGAGATGAAAAAAGGCAGATAATCATTTTGATAATTGGGGCAGGAATATCATATTTGCCACCCAAATTTAAAAGGAACTATGGGTTTAGAAAAAATACTGGCAATCTCAGGTAAACCGGGATTATACGAAATGAATGCACAAACCCGCGGAGGGTTTATTGCAACTTCTATCGTGGACGGGAAGAAGATATCTGTGAACTTGCGCCATAATGTAAGTGTGCTAAGCGAAATAGCTATTTATACTTATACTGAAGAAGTTCCGTTAGGAGAGGTGCTTCAGAAGATTAAAGAAAAGGAAGATGGGGGAGAGGCAATAGACCACAAATCTTCTAAAGCAAAGCTGGAAGATTATTTTGCTGAAGTTCTTCCGGAATACGATGTGGACCGGGTATACGCGAGCGATATTAAGAAGATTATCCAATGGTACAACCTGTTGATCAAGAACGGATTTACAGATTTTTCTAAGGAATCTGCTGAAGAAAAAACGAAAGACGAAGAAGAATAGACTTCGCTTACCAATATTTAACTGGCCGGACTTAAATTTGAATTTCCCTGAATGAATTCAAAACTTTTGTCCGGCTCTTCTTTTTCTAAAATTTGAGTCCGAAGATAATTGCCCCGTCCCGATTTCCATCCTGGTTAGAGACTACATAATCCAGCCGCAAGAACCGATATTTGCCAAATCCGAGGTTATCTATACCTACAGAATATTCTGAATATGGTTTGTTTTCCTGCGTGTACAGCGCATGAGCACCAAGAAGTAAATTAAAATTCAGTTTATTTATAAGAGGCAGTTTTCCCAAAATCCAGCCCTGGAAATTATGCTCCAGATGTCCTTCTGCATACGTTTGGTTTGTACTTAGTGCATAATAGGGAAGCAGGTTAAAAGTTTGAAGATAGCTTCCAAAGCCAATCCTCGTCTGATTTCCATTAAAATGCTGATAGTCTACAAGAGCAATATCTTCAGCATTTAAAAAGGTGCCGCCACTTGCACTGTAACCAAATTCTCCTTTATTGCCAAGACTTACCTGCTGGATCACAAGCGCCTTAAATTGATCAAAATTGTAATTTTCAGCAGTAGCCCCAAAACCTTTTTCGTAAGCAAGGATCAGTTTTGGATATTTTTCATTCGGAATATTAAACTTCCTGTCTGGATAACTCATATATTTCTGACCAAAATTAATTTCTCCGGAAATATTCAACTTGAAAATCTGGTGCTCTTCAAATGGAACAGAGCCAAAATTATCTGGCTGTAGCGGATTGTTAGAGGTATATTCCACATCATCCCAATCTATAAGTACACGGTCTGTAGAATTGGTTAAAGGTGTGCGTTCTTCAAAAGAAAAGTTTGAATTTAAATTAAAACCATTAAATAATTCCTGACTAAAATTGATTTCTGCAAAAGAGCGCTCGTACAATTTCATGTAGTTGCGCTCGAAATAAAGCGTGGCGGCAGTGTTAACGATTCTTCTAATTGGTTCCCGGGTGTTAATTTGTGCAGTTTCAACACCACCGGAAATCTTCAGGGTAGTATTATTAATTGCATTAAATTTTTTTTCAACACCACCGTTAATTCTAAATCTTTTATCGGCCAATCCGTAATTTAATTCAGAAAAGATGCTCCAGTATTCTGTGTTATTATCAGACTGGCTTTGGTGAAATTCCAAATCTACATAAGTATTCCATCCCTGCACTGTATTATATCCTGCTCCAAGGATGGGGGAACTAATGCTGAAACTTCTTTTTTCAAAGGAATTGTTATAGTTATAACCCGTTAAAAGATCTGTGATTTTTAACGTGTTCCTTTCGGTATCAATAGAGTCAAGGTACTGTCGGGATTGTCTTTTTTCCTGGATGCTATCTTTTTTTTCGTAGTCATTTCTTTCTTCGGAAGTGAGGGGCACCGGTCTCAAATTCTTCCAAAAAATTGAATCTTTCAGGTTTGCTGCAGGGGCAAAAGCAAGAACTTCTTTTCCAAAAATACGCGCATTAAAATCTGGCTGAAAATTGTAGTTGCTGTAAACTGCAGTGAACCTGCCGTCTCCGGAGATCCCAAACATGGAAAATTTAAAATCCACTGTTTGTGAAATCTGAATGTAAAAGCCATTCTCTTCAGAAAACTTATAATTCTGCTTAAACTGAAGGGTTTCAATTGGAGGAACCTGAATGGCCTTTCCTGTTGTTTCGAGATCCACTCCAAATATTTGCCAGAAATCTTCTGCGATATAAATATAACCGGAGAAGACACGGTCTTCAGGACGTTTGGGAGTTACTTTAACCTTATTGATTAAATGGCCATTATCATCATAGAATGTACCTTCCAGCTTGTAGCGATAGTAATTGAATGCATAATCTGCAATTGGAGAAACTATTTCACTGTTGATTTCAATAGTGTTCTGGTAAAAGGAGAAATAAGCTTCCTGCGCAGAGTTGAGACTAAATCCGTTGTCATCCCCGCTCACTTTGGAAGCAATGATCTTTTCTTTAAAATCATCTGGTTTTCGATAAGCAATTTCTGAAATAGTTTCACTTAAATACACAATACCGCTGCGGGTGGAATCAAGACTGCCTCCTAAATCCCCAACTTCCTGTCCCAGTATTTTTTCGGGTGCATCTTTTATTCTCCACAGTCCGCGGGAATAGAAATCTGCGGTATATTCTTCAACTTTTGAAGCATTTTCTTCACGAAATTGGATCGCTTTCTCTATAATAGCATTTGCAGGATTCTCATTGGCATCTACAGTAACTTCAGAAAGGCTCGTGGTCTCTTCAGTCATCGAAATATCTAATTCAAAAGGAAATTCCTGAACATTTACCTCTTTTTTCACACTTTTATATCCCAAAAACTGGAATATAAGGTTATAAGTTCCCGGTTTTGACGTCTTTAAGCTATAAATTCCGTTCTCATTGGTGGTGGTCCCAAAATGCCCATTATCGGTATATACATTTACGTACGACAAAGCTTCGCCGCGGGTATCGGTAACTTTTCCGGTGATTTGTGCTAAAACTGAAGATGAAGAAATTATAAGAAAAAGAAGTATGAGCTGCCTGTACATTGAGATTGATTTGAGACAGCAAAATAAGAAAAAGTTTATAGTTCTGGTGCCTTTATGAGCTCTGGAGAATTTGTTGAGATTAAATACTAAGTAAAGAAACTGTGTTTGCTTGTAGAGGAGCCTATAGACACTTTTTTAACCTTTAGATGCTGTTAAATGCACAGAGAGCATACTTAAATTAATAATAGTCATTTTTGAGATGCCTCTTTATTATCATTTAGAGCAGAAAAAAAGTTGGAGACTGCACTTCGTCAGGCTCAGGGTGACTAGGTCGATAATCGCCATTTTTGAGGTGTCTCTTTGTTTCCAGTCAGAACTAAATTCAGGAGATAAGTTATAGACCAACAATGCCAGTTTTCGACCTACAGTATCTTCAACAAAAAAAGGTTGCCATATAAAGACAACCTTTCTGTAATTTAAGATCAAAAATTTTATTGAAAAAGTGGTCTGCCGTGCATTAAAGAATTTACTTCAGCCTTTACTTTAGTAAGTTCGGCCTGATCTTCAATATTATTTACAACCCGGTCGATCAAATCTACAATTTTCGGCATATCTTCCTCTATAAGTCCGCGTGTGGTAATTGCTGCGGTACCAATTCTGATTCCGGAAGTGACAAACGGAGATTTGTCATCGAAAGGAACCATATTCTTGTTTACAGTAATATCTGCTTTTGTTAAAGCTTCTTCAGCTTCTTTACCACTTATATCTTTATTTCTTAAGTCGATTAGCATGCAGTGATTATCAGTTCCGCCAGAAATAATTTTATAGTCTTTTTCAACAAAAGCTTCAGCCATTTTCTTTGCATTCTTCTTTACCTGAACCGCGTAATGTAAAAACTCATCGGTCAAAGCTTCTCCAAAAGCAACAGCTTTTGCTGCGATAATATGCTCTAGCGGCCCTCCCTGGTTTCCGGGGAAAATTCCGCTATTAAGCATAGCCGACATTTTTTTTAGCTTTCCGTTTTTCAACTTCTCTCCAAAAGGATTGTCAAAATCCTTACCCATCATAATAATACCCCCTCTTGGACCGCGTAGGGTTTTATGGGTAGTAGAAGTTACGATGTGACAATGTGGAATAGGATCGCTTAAAAGACCTTTTGCAATGAGCCCTGCAGGATGCGCAATATCGGCAAATAAGATAGCCCCAACACTGTCCGCTATTTCCCTGAACCTCTTATAATCTATTTCACGCGAATATGCTGAAGCACCGGCAATGATCATTTTCGGCTTTTCTTTTTCAGCAATTTCAGCAACTTTATCATAATCTATTAAACCGGTTTCTTTGTCTACTCCGTAAAAAACGGGGTTGTATAATCTTCCGGAGAAATTCACAGGAGAACCGTGAGTGAGGTGCCCGCCATGAGAAAGGTCGAAACCTAAAAATTTATCACCTGGATTCATACAGGTGGCGAAAACCGCTGTATTTGCCTGGGAACCGGAATGTGGTTGCACATTTGCATATTCGGCTCCAAAAAGCTCTTTTAATCGATCAATAGCTAGTTGCTCGACCTTATCTACCACTTCACACCCGCCGTAATATCTTTTACCGGGATAACCCTCTGCATACTTATTTGTAAGGACAGATCCTGCTGCTTCCAGCACCTGTTCACTCACAAAATTTTCACTGGCAATAAGCTCTAAACCATTTAATTGACGTTCTTTTTCCTCCTCTATTAAATTAAAAACCTGGTTGTCTCGTTGCATTTTGATTTTTTTCGTTAAATATTCACCAAAAGTAATAAATACATTCCGTTAATTACAGGAAAATAATATATTTGAGTACATTAGATTTTATCAAAAAACAAAAAATTTCTATGCCAATTACTGCTAATGACCCGGGGCGAAAAACCTGGCTTAATATTCCTGAGGATACCGATTTTCCTATACAGAATATCCCTTTTGGAGTTTTTCTTACAAGGGATGACATTATTACTATCGGGACCAGAATTGGAGATTACGCCATAGACCTGGGAGCTCTGCACCAACTTGGATATTTTGACGGAATTCCATTAACTGACGATATTTTTTTACAGGATACTTTGAATGATTTTATTTCTGACGGAAAGAAAACCTGGCGTCTTGTAAGAAACAGAATTGCTGATATTTTTGACGCTAAGAACTCTGAATTAAAAGATAATCAGGACCATAGAAAAACGGTCCTATTCACCCTCGACGAAATCGAAATGCAAATGCCGGTTCAGGTTGGGGATTATACAGATTTTTATTCCAGTAAAGAACATGCAACAAACGTGGGTTCTATGTTTCGGGATCCTGAAAATGCGCTTCTACCAAACTGGCTGCATATTCCTGTAGGTTACCACGGAAGGAGTTCTTCTATAATCCCAAGCGGAATTCCGGTTCACAGGCCTAAAGGACAAACGATGCCTGAAGGTGCAGATGCTCCGATTTTCGGACCTTCACAAAAAGTGGATTTTGAACTGGAAATGGCCTTTATTACTACAGATGCTAATCCTTTGGGAGAACCAATCCCGGTAGATGAAGCCGAAGATTATATTTTTGGAATGGTCGTGTTTAATGACTGGAGCGCACGGGATATCCAGAAATGGGAATATGCTCCACTTGGACCATTTTTGGCGAAGAACTTTGCCTCTTCTATTTCACCATGGATCGTAACCATGGATGCACTCGAACCTTTTAGAACTAAAAGTCCGGAACCGGAAAAAGAGCTGCTTTCCTATCTTAAGTACAAAGGCAAAAAGACTTTTGACATTAATCTTGAAGTTGCATTACAACCTGATAATGCTGAAGAAACGGTTGTCTCCAGGTCCAACTTCAAAAATCTTTACTGGAATATGAGCCAACAGTTAGCTCATCATACTGTAAATGGTTGTCCGGTAAATTCCGGGGATATGATGGCCTCAGGAACAATTTCGGGAACAGAAAAAGATTCTTATGGATCTATGCTGGAACTTACCTGGAGCGGTAAAGAGCCTCTAAAACTCAAGGATGGGAGTGAAAGAAAATTTATTGAAGATAACGATACCGTGATAATGCGCGGTTACTGCCAGAGCGAGGGTCGTAGAATAGGCTTTGGTGAAGTGAAAACAAAGTTGCTTCCCGTGTTTGAGTTTAAAAAGAAATAATATTATTACGGATAAAAAGTAAAAAAAAAGCTGCCATTTCCGGCAGCTTTTTTCATATCCTGATTTTCTTATTTTTTATTCTTTTGTTCCCGCTCGTTAGCTTCCCGCTTCACGTCCTGGAAAGTAAGACCACTCTCCTCTTTTGTTCTCACATCTGGAGTGTCATCTTTGGAATCGGAATCCAATACCTCTTTCTTTTTCTGGGTGGCATCCCGAAACTCTTTCTGCTCGCGGTTCCCGTCAGCCCTTTTTATTGCGTCCCATCTTTTTTCAAGTTCTTTTATATCAATCTCTTTATCAACCATAATTTTTATCTTTTATAATATAAATTTACAAATGATGAAAAACTATTCCCATGAGATTAATAATGTTTAACAGTAGATATTAAAATATTGAAAAGTTTTTCGCTACTTCAGGTGATTCGCCAATGTTTCGGCATGGATATCCTGATGAGACGCATGGTGTGCTACTCTCCCATCCCTTAAAATGATTAGCTGCGGACTTTCATGGCGTACTTCAAAACGTGATGCTATTTCATCAGAAATTTCCCTGTGATTCAGCAGGTCCAGAAAATAAAGTTTTACATCTTTATACTCCTCTTTGTAATCTGTCTCGAATTGCTTCAAAACCATTCGGCTTATTCCGCAGCGTGTGGAATGTTTTAGAATAGCGACCGCATGATCTGCTGATTCCTTTTCAATATCATCCAGTTGTTCAATTGTCGTGAGTTCATTCCATGGGACTTTTTTTACCTCTTCCTTAGCTATATCCCGCTCACTTTTAAATACTTTATCAAATAATCCCATAGGTTTCTCTTTTTTGTAAAATTAATTCTTAATAAATTTAATAGCAATCCTAACGGCTAATTTTAATTAAACTTAACAGGATGTGTCGTTTTGTCGTTAACATCATCCAGAATGTATGTCATTTTGTCTTATTTGTTGTTGGGTACATAAATTGCTATTTCTGAAGAAAAAACTGAACCATGAATTTCAATAACTATACAATAAAATCACAGGAGGCCATACAGCAGGCTCAGCAGCTTGCTCAGGAAATGAGCCATCAGCAAATAGAAAACGAGCACATTTTTAAGGCTATCACAAAAGTAGATGAAAATGTTACTCCGTTCCTGCTGAAAAAACTGAACATCAACGTGAATCTGTTTAACCAGATCCTGGATAATACGCTGCAAAGCTTTCCAAAGGTAAGCGGTGGCGATATTATGCTTTCCAGGGAAGCGGGAAAAACAGTTAACGAAGCATCCATAGTCGCGAAAAAGCTGAACGACGAATATGTTTCTGTTGAGCATCTGATTTTGGCAATTTTCAAGTCGTCCAGCAAAGTTGCGCAGATTTTAAAAGACCAGGGAGCAACAGAAAAAGGATTAAAATCGGCTATTGAAGAATTGCGCAAAGGCGACCGCGTAACTTCTCAAAGTGCCGAAGAAACCTATAATTCCCTTGACAAGTATGCGAAAAATCTGAATCAGCTTGCGGAAGAAGGCAAATTAGATCCGGTAATTGGCAGGGATGAAGAGATACGTAGAATATTGCAAATATTGTCACGAAGAACAAAAAACAACCCGATGTTGGTAGGAGAACCGGGAACTGGAAAAACAGCAATAGCTGAAGGTCTCGCCCATAGGATTGTAGACGGTGATATTCCGGAAAACCTTAAGGACAAGCGAATTTATTCCCTGGATATGGGCGCCCTTATTGCCGGAGCGAAATATAAAGGAGAATTTGAAGAAAGGCTAAAATCTGTTATTAAAGAAGTTACCAGCAGCGATGGAAACATCGTTCTGTTCATTGACGAGATTCATACTCTTGTTGGTGCCGGTGGTGGCCAGGGAGCCATGGATGCAGCCAATATTTTAAAACCTGCACTCGCCCGTGGAGAATTACGCGCAATAGGAGCAACAACTTTGGATGAATATCAAAAATATTTTGAAAAAGACAAAGCCCTGGAGCGACGTTTTCAGAAAGTGATCGTTGAAGAGCCAGACGTAGAAAGTGCCATCTCCATTTTACGGGGGATCAAGGAAAAATATGAAACTCACCATAAGGTCAGAATCAAAGATGAGGCGATAATTGCTGCCGTAGAGCTATCTCAGCGCTATATTACCAACAGGTTTTTGCCTGATAAGGCGATCGATCTGATGGACGAAGCGGCTTCCAAATTGAGAATGGAAATTAATTCCAAACCAGAGGAGCTGGATGTTTTGGATCGTAAGATCATGCAGCTGGAAATAGAAATTGAGGCCTTAAAACGAGAAAAAGACGAATCTAAGCTGAAAATTTTACGTGCAGATCTGGCTAATTTAAAGGAAGACCGTAACGAGCTGAATGCACAGTGGAAAAACGAAAAAGAGCTGGTAGATAATATCCAGAACACAAAATCTGATATTGAAAACTTCAGGCTTGAAGCTGAAAGAGCAGAGCGTGATGGTGACTATGGAAAAGTAGCCGAAATACGCTATGGTAAAATAAAAGAAGCGCAGGAAAAGCTGGAAAAACTTCAGCAGACCGTCGCCGAAAGAAAAGACGGGAAATCGCTAATTCAGGAAGAAGTCACTAACGACGATATTGCTGAAGTTGTGGCTAAATGGACTGGAATTCCAGTTACCAAAATGCTGCAAAGCGAAAGGGAAAAACTTCTTAAGCTTGAAGATGAACTTCATAAAAGGGTCGTTGGACAGGAAGAGGCAATCCAGGCAGTTAGTGATGCGGTGAGAAGAAGCAGGGCTGGCTTACAGGATCAAAACCGGCCGATAGGTTCGTTTCTCTTCCTTGGTACAACCGGGGTGGGTAAAACAGAGCTCGCGAAGGCTTTGGCAGAATACCTGTTTGATGACGAAGCTGCGATGACGCGGATCGATATGAGCGAATATCAGGAGCGGCATTCGGTAAGTCGTCTTGTAGGTGCACCTCCCGGTTATGTTGGTTATGATGAAGGTGGGCAGTTAACAGAGGCGGTTAGAAGAAAACCGTATTCTGTAGTCCTGCTTGACGAGATTGAAAAGGCACATCCCGATACTTTTAACATCCTGCTTCAGGTTCTTGACGAAGGAAGATTGACAGATAACAAAGGACGTCTTGCAGACTTCAAGAACACTATTATCATCATGACTTCAAATATGGGCAGCCATATAATTCAGGAAAAATTCGAAACCATAAAAGATCCTGATACAGCCATGGAAGCTGCAAAAACGGAAGTTCTTGGATTACTGAAGCAAACGGTTCGACCTGAATTTATAAACAGGATTGATGATATCGTGATGTTTAGTCCGCTAACGCAAAAAGACATCCGCAAAATTGTGGATTTTCAGCTACGCGGAGTCAAGAAGATGCTGGCAAAACAGAACATCGTCCTGGATGCTACAGAGGATGCAATAAAGTATCTTGCATCCCGCGGATTCGATCCGCAATTTGGAGCAAGACCGGTTAAGCGGGTGGTACAACGTGAAGTTTTGAATAAACTTTCTAAGGAGATTCTTGCCGGCAAAGTAAGTGCCGATAGTATTATTCTTTTAGATGAATTTGACGGAATACTGGTTTTTAGAAATCAGGAGCAATTAGCAGAAAGTGAATAATCAGAAAATCTAAAAAACAGAAAAGCCCCGCGAAAACTCGCGGGGCTTTTTGAATATTGGTAAGATTTAATTACCACTTATCTATTTCCTTTCTCAATTCATCTTTGGTTTTACCGGTTTGCTCTTGCAGGCGGCCAAGCATTTCATCGAATTTTCCTTCAGAATATGTTGTGTCATCATCGGTTACTTTTCCGTATTTTTGTTTAAACGCGCCACGAATCTGCTTCCATTTTCCTTCAACTCTATCATCATTCATAATTGTTAAATTTTAAGTTACTATTACTTCTAAAGATACCACTGGAAAGTTTTCTGATATCTCAATAAATCGCCATTTTTCTCTTAATGATTAGTTATTTTTACTGCTAAAATTATTTCATGAGAAGATTAGCCGGTCTTGCCTTTGCCTTACTATTTTTAAGTTGCGCCACGACCAGAAGAATTAACAATGATGGCGTGACTTTAAAGTTTTTGGATGACTACGTTTTAGATGCAGATTTAAAATTTGATAACACTAAAGTGGGCGGCCTCTCGGGAATAGACTTCAGTAATGGCAAATATTATATTGTTTGTGACCAACCTTCCAATCCGCGATTTTACATTGCCGATATTAAACTGAATGGCTTCGCTATAGATACCATGACTATTGAAGATGTCGTGAGGATAAAGAAACCTGAAGGTATAGAAGATCGTTACCTGGACATGGAATCAATACGATTTCAGGATGAAAACAATATGGTTGTGATTAGCACTGAAGGACGTATAGTAGATGAAAAAGACCCGGGGATTTTCAGGTTTTCTATAGATGGGGAATTTATTGAAGAATTCGCCATTCCCGATCATTTTTCAGCTTCAGGAGAACAGAAACCACGTAATAATGGTGTTTTTGAAGGCTTAAGCAAAAGTGCTGATGCTCAGGGTTATTGGGTGGCGACAGAATTGCCGCTGAAAAAAGATGGTCCAAAACCTAAACTGTTCCCTACGACTTCTCCCGTGCGCTTCACTTTATTTAATTCTGAAGAGAAAACAGCAGTAAAACAATTTGTTTACAAATTAGACGGCGTTTCTAAAATCCCTTTTCTATATTTTGCCATAAATGGAATCACAGAAATCCTCGAATATGATAAGGACAAATTTCTTGTTTTGGAAAGGTCTTTTTCTGCGGGACATGGAACCAATAGTAATACCGTAAAGATTTTTGCTGTAGATGCAGGCGAAGCAACAAATACATTGGAAATGGACCGACTAAGAAAATCTGACTATAAATTTGCTGAAAAGCAGCTGATTTTTAACTTCAAATCTGTAAAAAAGCAGTTTTCCGAAGAAATTATAGACAATATTGAAGGCATGTGCTTTGGCCCTGTTCTGCCTAACGGAAACCGTTCTTTAATTTTGATTTCTGACAACAACTTTAATAGTTATGGCAAACAAATTTCACAGGTTATCCTTCTTGAAGTAGAAGAATTAAACTAGAGAAAACAAAACCTTATTAATATGAAATACCTTCTTTTAATTTCGATATTTTTCTTTGCCTCCTGTGCGGGAATAAAAAATGATGAAGCCATTACTACTTATTATTTTATTCGTCATGCAGAAAAAGATACTTCAGATCCAAAAAATGAAGATCCCGTACTTACAGAGACAGGGGAAATGCGTGCAGAAAAATGGGCGGATACCTTCAGGGAAATAGATTTCGATCTTATTTACAGCTCTAATTATAAACGAACCGTGAATACCGCCACGCCAATTGCTGAATCTCAGGATAAAGAAATCAGGTTTTTTAATACACAGAAATTGAATGATCAGGATTTTCAGAAAGACACCAAAGGTAAAACTGTTTTAGTGGTTGGGCACAGCAATTTAAACCCGGAATGGATAAATTATATCCTGGAAGAGGAAAAATATCCAGATATAAAAGAAGATGAATACGGCAGTCTTTATATTGTAACTATTCATCCCAACGGGAGCAGGACTTCACAGGTGCTTTATATAAATTAGAAGTTATTTATTAATTTCCACTTCAATATCTTCATTAACAATCTTAGAGACTAGTCTAAGCTCCCCGGCGGTATAAAGGCTATCCAGCCTGGTTAAGTCTACATTGGCATCACTGTAACTATAGTTCTCATAATCAACAAAACGGAGCCCATTAATCACTCTTGGATTTACTGCTTTTCGGAATCTTACGCCTCCTTCATTAACTTCGAAATTATAAGCAAGATAATCTACTGTAAAAGTTTCTTCATTAATCCAGTACAAATAATCGTCCTCATGATCGCTTCCGGAAGTCCCGGGATCAAAAGTGACTTTAATTTCGTAATATTCATGATTATTTATTATATCCCGGCCAACCAGTGTCTTATTGACTGCGGGATCATTGAGGCCAAAAGGTATTTGTATAAAATAATGTACCGAATTTACGCTGTTGCTTATGGGCTTTATCAGGGAATCTTCCATCTTAATAGCAGAATTCTTTTTAAACCTTTTTAAGCCAGAGTTAGAAAGGATATCCCGGGTTTCAGACCCTAAAGAATCTATAATTATCCGCTCCAGTTTAAATTCTCCGTTGCTACGGGAACTTTTGTAAGATATATTTCTGAAGTTAAATTTAATAATGGCCTTTTCATAATTCTCCCCACCTGCAACTTCAATTGCTTTATTGACAATTTTCTGCGCCTCAGATTCATCATTTGATTGGGTGCAGGAAGCAAACAGTAATAAAATAGTCAGAATTGTAAAAGTGTACCTCATTAATTTTAGAAATTCGTGCAAAGGTAGCCATTACTAAGTATTCATTTACCATTGCGTTAAATGAAATCCTCACCTGGCTTCAGAATTTTAAAGAAACATTATAAGCTTTCTGAATAAAGCTTCCTATTTTTGTAGGTCTATGAAGAATTCGAATACCATCAACATCAAAAACCGAAAGGCTAAATTTGAATATGAGTTTCTCGATAAATATGTCGCGGGAATTCAGCTTGCAGGCACCGAGATTAAAGCTATTCGACAAGGTAAAGCCTCCATTGCCGAAAGTTTCTGCGAATTTCAGAATCATGAGCTTTTTGTGATCAATATGCATGTTGAGGAATATTCTCATGCTACTCATTTTAACCATAATCCTAAAAGTGAGCGGAAATTACTTCTTCAAAAGAGAGAACTGCGGAAATTGGAAAAGGAAGTTAAGAATTCCGGTTTAACGATCATTCCGTTGCGATTATTTATCAATGATCGCGGACTTGCAAAAATTCAGATAACTCTTGCTAAAGGTAAAAAGATCTACGATAAGCGGGAGACCATCAAAGCCCGTGAAAGTAAGCGCAGACTGGACAGGATTAAGAAAGAATATAATTAATCGATTGTTTACGGCGCACAGCATATACACAACTCCTCCAAAATGAACGTTCGGGTGAAATTTATTGGAGATGCAGTAGCTCGAAAATTGACATTTTAGGCCTATGCCTTTTCTGCTCTGGCTGATCATTAAGGAGCATCTCTAAATTGACAATTATCGACTTTCGTTCACAATGGGATTGCCGAAGAGTACCTGCTTTTTATTTTAAATTCATCTTACTGGTATTAAAGAGACTCCTTTAAAATGACAATTATTACACTCCGCTTTTCTAATTGGAAACTTGCTGAAGTGTAGCCCATTGTTTCCTATTCCGAAGAAAAAAGTCTTTTAAGCTCATCAGAAATTCTGGCAGGTTTTTGTGTGTCATTCTTCATAAGGCACCAGGTAGTTTTCGCTTCCACAATGGTTTTTCCGGTCTCAGCATTTTTAATTAAAACATGCCTTAATGTAGTTACATGTGTGGTTTCTGAAACAAAAGTATGAAGGATTAACTCTTCATCTAAAAACGCCTGTTGATTGTATTTAATGACATGTTCTATAACCACCCAGAAAAGTTCATCTTGTTGTTCCTGAGTTGCCTTTTTTAACCAATGCGCCTTAGCAACATCCTGCACCCATTGCACATATTGAACATTGTTCACATGGTTTTGCTCATCCAGGTGTTCTGGCTTAACTTTTATTCTTAGCTCAAAGGTATCGGGTGAATGACTCATCTATTTTTCTATAATTTTGACTTCAAAAATCCTGTCCCAGTTTTTACCGGTTACGTAAAGTTTCTTCGAATTTGGGTTGTAGGCAATTCCGTTTAGTACGTCCAGTTTATCATGTTGAGTTACTTTTTCCCTTAATCCGCGGAAATCGATGAGACCTTCAATAGCACCATTTTCAGGATTTATTATGGCAACTCCGTCCTTTTGATACGTATTAGCATAAATTTTACCTTCTACCCATTCAAGTTCATTTAATTTAGAAGATAATCCGCGGTGATGTGCTGGTTGGATAAAGGTTTTTTCAGCAAGGGTTTCGGGATCGAGGATCCAGATTTTCTCTGTTCCGTCACTTTTATATAAATTCTCGCCATCATTGGTGAGCCCCCAGCCTTCTTTACTTTCATTATAAGCAAAAGTTCCTGTCTGCTCAAAATTTTCCAGATTGTAAACAAGTCCTTCTCCTTCCCGCCAGGTGAGCTGATATAAGTTGCCGTTTAAAATGGTAAGACCCTCTCCAAAATACTGATCATCCAACTTAATTTCGTTATATACTTCTCCTGTTTCAAGGTTGGTTTTTCTAAGGCGGGATTTGCCATACTGTCCAATGCTTTCATAAAGAGTATCCTTATAAAATTCCAGTCCCTGGGTATAAGCTTCGGGATCGTGCGGATAAGAATTCACAATTTCGTAAGTGTAAGAAACCGGAGAAGAATTATTAAAAAGTTTTATTGTTTTGCTTATTTCCTGCTTTTCACCTTCAGTAAAAATATGGGCTTCTATAGGTTGATTTCCGAGTTTATAATGGTCAAGATCAATGGTAGTGTTAAAATTGCCATTTTCGACATTCAGTCTTTCTCCTTCAAAATAAAAATCGACAGAATCGATTTCCTTGTTCTTCGGATTTAAAACAGACACCTGTATTTCCTCTCCAAGTTGAAATTCCTTCTTATCACCGGAAGTTTTCAGGGAAAAATCAGAAGATTTTTTATCAGAATTACTTCCGCAGGAAAAAAGAGAAATGGTTAAAATAAAGATTGTCAGTAATTTAAAATTGTTCATGTTTTTAAGCTGTAAAATATTGGTCTAAATTAACCATTTCTAACCTAAAAAACCTTGCCAGAAATACTAAAGATTGTATATTTGCACCGGCAAGTCCCACACAACCAGCTCCTGCTGAATCCCCCAGGGCGGGAACGCAGCAAGGGTAGGCGGTCGTAGCGGTGTGATGTGGGTAACTTGCCATTTTTTGTGCCTTCATGTTTCGTTAATTATCGCATCTTTGTGACCTATGAAAACAGATGCTCTTTCTAAAAAAGTAGTTCTTATTACCGGTGGATCCTCAGGGATTGGAAAATCTATTGCCGAATATCTTCAGAATAAAAATTTTATTGTCTACGGTACCAGTAGAAATCCTGATAATATTCAAAACAGTAAAGTGCCGCTGGTAGCATTAGATGTCACCAAAAGGGGAACTATTGTTGCGGCTGTTAAAGAAATAATTGAAAAATCCGGAAAGATTGATATTTTGATAAACAATGCCGGAGTGGGAATTACAGGTCCCATAGAAGAAACCCCCGATGAAGAAATAAAAAAAGCTTTTGATACAAATTACTTTGGCCCTCTTAACCTTATAAAGGAGGTGTTGCCTCATATGAGGGAGCAGAGGAGCGGACTTATCATCAATATTACTTCTATTGCGGGTTATATGGGCTTGCCTTACCGCGGAATTTATTCTGCGACAAAAGGAGCGCTGGAGTTAACTACCGAAGCTTTTAGAATGGAGCTTAAGGATTTTAATGTGCAAATGACGAATGTTGCACCCGGCGACTTTGCAACGAATATTGCTGCAGGAAGATACCACGCGCCTGTGAAAACAGGAAGTCCGTATGAAGTACCCTACGGAAATACCTTGAAGTTGATGAATGAACATGTAGATGCAGGTAAAGATCCACAACTAATGGCAAAAGCCATTTATAACGTTATTCAAACAGAAAAACCCAGAGCACATTACAAAGTGGGAGAGGCTGTACAGAAATTATCTATTGGATTAAAGAGAATTTTACCCGATAAAGTTTATGAGAAAATGCTTCTAAAGTTTTATAAATTGTAAATTTGTGGAAACGAAGAGATAACCGTTTTATTTTAATAAAAATATGCGGTTTGAATTATTAATAAACCAAATAAATAAAAGGAAATGAAATTTTTTATCGATACCGCCAATCTTGATCAGATTAGAGAAGCTCAGGAATTAGGAGTTTTAGATGGTGTAACAACAAATCCTTCTTTAATGGCCAAAGAAGGTATTACAGGAAAAGAAAATATTATTGAGCATTACAAGAAGATTTGCGAGATAGTGACGGGAGATGTTAGTGCTGAAGTTATCGCAACAACTTACGACGAAATAGTAAAAGAAGGAGAAGAATTGGCAGCTTTGCATGATCAAATCATCGTAAAAGTTCCAATGATTAAAGAAGGTGTAAAGGCGATAAAGTACTTTAGTGATAAAGGAATAAAAACAAATTGTACGTTGGTATTTTCTGCAGGACAAGCTTTGCTTGCTGCTAAGGCGGGTGCAACTTATGTTTCTCCTTTTATTGGAAGACTAGATGATATTTCTACCAACGGTCTAAATCTTATTGCTGAAATAAGATTGATCTATGATAACTATGGCTTTGAAACACAAATTCTGGCAGCTTCTATCAGGCATACAATGCACGTACTTGATTGTGCTAAAATTGGTGCAGATGTGATGACAGGTCCTCTTTCTTCTATTGAAGGTTTACTTAAACATCCTCTTACAGATAGTGGTTTGGAGAAATTCCTTGCTGATTACAACAAAGGAAATCAATAATTCCGATTTAAGATTATTAAAAAGGCTGCCAATTGGCAGCCTTTTTAGTTTGTATTTTTACTGGTTTAGAAATTCCAGTAGTTCTTTTTCAAAATTTGAATTATAGAGTTTTGCATCTGCATCTATAATAATGCTATTGGAATTCACAAAAAACGTTTTGTAAATATATTTTCTGAAAACCTCTTTACTTACCTCCCGGTTACTAATCTGATATTCATAATCTTTGTTATAATTATTGCTTGATATAACCCTGAGCCATTTTTCAGTTTCATCCTGATCGATATTCACTCCTATAAAATTAATGTCGGGATACTTTTTTCTAAGATTTTTAATATTGTTGTGCTGCCATTTGTAATGTGATGGGGCATAGAGTGACCAGATGAAAATAACTGAAGGCTTATTAATTATATTACCGTAGGTAACCAGCTGTTTGGAAGTGTTTATGAGTTGATTTTCCTTTATGGACGTACCTTCGAAAAAATTCCTGTGAATAAGGGCAAGATCTTCTGCCTCTTCCATATTCCTGTAGTTAATTTCTTCTAAAACTTCGAGGATGGAATCTACCCGGTCCTGATTTTTGGACATTATGATCCCTCTGGTAACCAGCTGATCCAGGAATTCGTGCTTCAAATACGGAAGCGTTGTAAGGGAATCGATTAATATTATTCTCCTGCGGATATTGTGATAATTTCCCAGTTCAAAACATTCTTTGTCCCTGTTCTCACCTGTGTTGCAATCTTCTATAGACTTTGAACGTAAATAATCATCAATTAAATTTGTGTAGACAGTATAATCTTGTAGGGCTTCATTATTGAAATCGATATCATCCCGGTAATCGTGAAAATCTTCAGGTATTTCATCAGCAAACTGGGTGTTGTATTTTCCGATTAAAAAGGTGTAGCGCTCCCTGAGATCATAATACTCATAATCAATTACAGTACGAGCAATATCAATAAAATTTTCAGAGAATTTTTGCTGATCATCCAGATCCTGTAGCATATCCATTCTTTGTGCTTTTATGGAATCTGTTATGCGCGAAAATTTTTCAGGATTAAATTTATAGTAGGATAAAATTAAATCGTTGTTTTTCTCATTTTTCAGAAACAGATCCAGAAGAAAACTGCTTTTTTCTGAACCTCTCCCACTAAAGTTCATGGATTTGTCAAACTGCAACGTATTTGACCATACTAAAACACTGTCTCCAGGTTCAACATAAATCACCTGGTTTTCGGGATTATGTCTAAGGGTATAAATTCCCTCCTGCAAACTTTCATATTCTGCGCCAAACTGGTTTTTCTGGTTTAGGAATAAGGTATCCAGGTTCTTTTCATTTTTGGCGAGAATGACGTAATGCGTATTCGGATTCACAATTTGTCCGCCAATATAAACTTTGTTGCCGGAATCTTGGGATCGATTACAGGCAGACAAAAGAATTACCAGCAAAAAAAGTAAGTGGTGAATATACTTCATCTAAGACGCTAAGACTTCGGATTGTAGATAAATGATTGTGAACAAATATAAACGCAGACTGGTGCTGCGTATGTTAATCGGTAGTTAAAAGGAATTTTATAAACGTTAATCTTTCCAGAAGATTACATAATTGGCTACTTTTGCAAAAAATTAGATCAAATTAAATTCTTATGCTCTCAGTTTCAAATCTTTCAGTTCAATTTGGTAAACGAGTTCTCTTTGATGAGGTGAATACAACTTTTACCCAGGGGAACTGCTACGGAATTATCGGTGCCAATGGTGCCGGGAAATCCACATTTCTTAAAATCCTTGCTGGAAAATCAGATCCTACCTCGGGTCGTGTTCATCTTGAGCCGGGAAAACGTATGTCTGTACTGGAGCAAGACCATAATTTATACGACGACTATCCTGTTTTGGAAACAGTGATGAGGGGAAACAAGCCTCTTTACAAGATCAAAACAGAAATGGAAGAGATCTACGCCAAAGAAGATTTTAACGATGCAGATGGCGAGAAAGTAGGTTTGCTTCAGGCGGAGTTTGAAGAAATGAATGGTTGGAATGCCGAAAGTGAAGCGGCTTCTTTACTTTCCAGTTTGGGTATAAAGACCGATTCCCATTACACCCTGATGCAGGACCTTGAGGGACAGCAAAAGGTAAGGGTTCTTTTAGCGCAGGCATTATTTGGTAATCCAGATGTGTTGATTATGGATGAGCCTACAAACGACCTGGATTATGAAGCAATAACCTGGCTGGAGAATTTTCTGGCAAACTATGATAATACGGTAATTGTGGTTTCTCACGACCGTCATTTTTTAGATTCTGTTTGTACTCACATTTCAGATATAGACTTTGGGAAAATAAATCACTTTAGCGGGAATTATACCTTCTGGTACGAATCTTCTCAACTTGCAGCAAGACAGCGCTCTCAGCAGAACAAAAAAGCTGAAGAGAAGAAGAAGGAGCTTCAGGAATTTATTTTGCGTTTTAGTGCAAACGTTGCAAAATCGAAACAAGCTACTTCGCGTAAGAAGATGATCGATAAATTAAATATTGAAGAAATAAAACCTTCCAGCAGGAGGTATCCTGCGATTATTTTTGAAAGGGAACGCGAAGCCGGGGATCAGATTTTAAATATCGAAGGTCTTGAAGCTTCTATAGATGGGGAGGTTATTTTTAAGGATGTAAATGTTAATCTTGCCAAGGGAGATAAAGTTGTTGTTTTTTCCAGGGATTCCAGGGCGACGACTGCTTTTTACGAGATCATTAACGGAAATCAGGACGCTGTTAAAGGAAAGTATTCCTGGGGTGTTACTACCAATCAGTCATACTTACCACTGGATAATTCCGAATTTTTCGATAATGATCTAACTCTTGTCGATTGGCTAAGACAATGGGCTAAAACCGAAGAAGAAAGAGAAGAAGTTTATATTCGAGGATTTTTGGGTAAAATGTTGTTTAGTGGAGAAGAGGCTTTAAAAACCTGTCGTGTCTTATCCGGAGGGGAAAAAGTAAGGTGTATGTTAAGCCGAATGATGATGATGAGAGCAAACGTTCTTATGCTTGATGAACCTACTAATCACCTGGATCTGGAATCAATCACTGCCTTTAACAATTCGCTGAAGAATTTTAAAGGAACTATGTTGTTTACCACACATGACCACGAATTTGCGCAAACTGTGGCTAACCGGATTATAGAGCTTACGCCTGGTGGAGCCATTGACCGTTACCTTACTTTTGATGAGTATATGGGAGACAAGAAAATAAAGGAGCAACGTGATAAAATGTACGGAGTAAAAGCTTAAAAAAGTTCTTGCTATTATAATAATGAAAAGCCCGGATTCTATAAAGATCCGGGCTTTTCTGGCTAATTAAACAAAGTAAATAATAAAAAATATTAGAACATTCCACCGCCGCCGGCTTCGTTGTCATCCCGGGATTTACGTTTTAAAGCGCTGTTTTTCCCGCCTCCGAATCTGTAAGAGAATCCGAGGTAGACAGTTTGAGTCTCCCCTTTAAATCGTCCTTCCTGCGGGAATGGCCTTCCGTCAGTAAATTGAAATTCCTGGGTGTCGAAAACATCATTAAAATTGAGACTAATAGAAGCCTTGTTATCCATAAAAGAATATCTGCCGCCAAGATTCATGAAATACATTGGCTTCATGAGCATTTGAAGGCTTTCATTTCTTCCGCGGTAAAATCCAAACAACTGAAAGGTTAGTGCTTCACTCGCTTTAAACGAATGGCTGGTCCTGAAGTTAAAGGTGGAATTGTTTGTTTCCAGGTATTCTGTCCCAACTATTCCTTTTAGTTCCTGACTATAAGCTTCAAAGCTTGTATTAGTGCTCCACCAGGAGGTGAATTTGTAATTGGCTGAAAGTTCCAGACCGTAGGAATTATTGTCCTCAAAATTGTCATACTGAATCTGTAAAGAACCAGGATCATTAGGGTCTTCCAATAGAACCTGGTTGATTTCATCATTAATATTTCTGAAGAAAACCCCACCTGTTAAGCTTCCTTTGTTGATGAAATTTCGGGTGTAATTAAATTCCACAGAATTGGTGAACTGTGGTTCCAGTTCAGGATTTCCCGAAACGGTTAACCTCGGGCTGCTCACCTCCCTTATTGGGTTTACCTGATTAAAGCCCGGGCGGTCAACCCTTCTGCTATAACTTATTTGATACGTGTTTTTCTCATCTGGAGTATGGTTTAAAAATCCTGAAGGGTAAACTGTGAAGTAATCATCTTCAAAAACTTTTTCCCCGTTATAGATCGCGTCTACCTGGAAATTCTCCAGTCTCGCTCCTAACTGATAAGACCATTTTTCAAAATTCTGCCCATAGGTGGTATAGAAGGAATAAATATCGCGTTTGTATTGATAGGTGGAATTTGAGAAATTTGGATTGGTGGTAATGTAACCGTTATCTGTATCTAATATCCTGGCTTCAAGCCCCATTTCCAGCCTGGAATTTTCATTTAAAGGATTAACATAATCTATGTTACCAATAATGTTGTTTCTGTTCTCATCAACAGATTCTTCATAAGGTACAAAACCATCAGTATCTCCTGTAAAATCAAAAGTTGAATTCTCTTCCTGGTCCAGATCATTATAGTTTATTTCTGCCTGAAGGTTATGCCCTTCTTTTTCAAATTTTCGATCATAAACAAAGTTGTAAGTTGCATTCAGATTGTCAAAATTGAGATCCAGGTTTTGCACGAGGCTTGGCTCTGGATTGTTGTTGTAAATTAATCTGAAAGCACCTTCCGGTCCCCCGTTAAAGTAATTTTGATTGGTATAAAAAGAGAAAGTATTGTTATCGTCCAGGTAAAAATCCATTCCTATCTTATAGAGGTGAGATTCCCGCTTATTTTCAATATCGAAAGCCTGTAAAAGGTCTTCTTGTGGCAGGTAAATGCGGCCTAAGTTGTTTTGGGGTCCAAAATTTGTTCCCACGTTACCGTAAACATTTATTTTTCCCGCACGGTAATTCATATCAAGGGAGCCGTTAAAACGCCAATTTTCGCCCACAGTTGCGCCGGTGTTTATATTTCCGTTGAAGCCGTTATTTGCATTTTTGTGAAGGACGATATTTATGATTCCGCTCATTCCTTCAGGATTGTACTTAGCTGAAGGATTTGTAATAAGTTCTATACTCTTAATAGAGGTTGATGGGATTTGCTTCAGCAGTTGCGCAGGATCCATGTTTGTAGGTTTTCCGTCAACCAATATCCGTACGTTAGAATTTCCTCGAAGCGCAATATTCCCATCCTGATCTACATTTACAGAAGGGATATTATTCATTATTTCTGAAGCACTTGCCCCTGTGGTGGTAAGATCTCTGCCCACATTAATTACTTTCCTGTCAATACGCTGCTCTATAGTAGTTCTTTCGGCGACTACAGTCACGTCATTTAATTGGGCAACTTCAGCTTCAAGAGGAATAATTCCTATATCCAGGATTCTTTGTTTGCTGGAGATAGTAATTTCACGACTGAAGGTTTTATAACCAATAAACTGTGCTATAAGTTCGTAAGTTCCTTCTTCAATTTTTTCAATGGTAAAGCTACCATCGTCTCCGGTGGTAATTCCAGTGACGAGGTTGCCTTCCATATCATTAATTATTACAGTGGCGTAAGGGATCGGTTCCTGCAAATCCCGGTCTATTATAGCGCCTGAAATTCTTCCGAAGGGCTCATTAAAAGCCATTGTGCCAATTGTGGTAAATAAAGTGATGATAAATAAAAACTGTTTCATTTTTTGATTGATTTGATGGTTAATTGTTATAGAAAATACCTTGTATTGCATATTAGCTTGATGAGAGCTTTTGCAAAAAAGAACCTTCTCTATTATAAAGACGAGGCAAAAGTCTTTTTGTTACAGTAATTTTTAAAAAACCCACATTCCCGATGAGAAATGTGGGCTAATTACAATTTCTGGTGCAAAACACTAACCATCAAAAAGAGCTGACCAGAAATTATTAAACCGGTTCTATTATAAAGACTTTATAATTTAAAACTTGTTACAGTATAACAGAAATATTAAATTTAGGATATGAAGAAAAAAACACTTGTAATAGGAGCATCTACTAATCCTTCCAGATATTCATTTATGGCTATTAACCGCTTAACAGGATACAACCATCCTACGGTCGCCATAGGTTTGCGGGAGGGCGAAGTTGCTGGCGTAAAGATTGAAAAGGAAATGTTGCCTTTTGAAGATATAGACACTATAACCCTCTATATAAATCCCAGAAGGCAACCAGATTATTACGATTATATACTTTCCCTGAATCCGGAGCGGGTAATTTTTAACCCCGGAACCGAAAACCGGGAATTATACGATCTCCTTCGGGAAAACAACATAGAAATAGAAGTAGGGTGTACTTTAGTTATGCTTGGATCTAATCAATACTAAACCAAGGAAGGTTAGCAGCCCATTTAGAATAAGGATAAAAAAACCAAACTCGAATCCAAACCATACCAGGCTATTCATGCTAATGACGTAAGATAAAATTGGGGACAGGATGGCGACCACAGGAACAAATTTATCTTTTACATTCCATTTTGTAAATAATCCGTAGGTGTATAGACCTAATAAAGGTCCATACGTGTATCCTGCAAATTCGAAAAGTTTGTTGATCACACTTTTGTCTGCAATGGCATATTTAAAGATGAGCATCACCAGGATTAACAAAACTGATATAAGGACGTGAATGAGCTTTCTTATCTTCACCTGTTTTTCTTCGGAATATTTTTTTTCGATATCTAAAATATCGATACTAAAAGATGTGGTAAGAGAAGTTAAAGCACTGTCTGCACTGGAATAAGCTGCAGCAATGAGGCCAAGGATAAAGAAAATGGCAACGCCTATTCCCAACTCTCCACTGGTTGCAATGGCAGGAAAAAGATCATCTTTTCGTTCTTTAATTCCATTGATCTCGGCGTAATCTGTTAAAAGTACACCAAGAGCGAGGAAGAAGAAATTTACCACGGTAAGTACCAGAGTAAACCAGAACATATTTTTTTGAGCATCTTTTAAATTCCGGCAGGTAAGATTTTTCTGCATCATGTCCTGGTCCAGACCTGTCATCACAATCGCTATAAATGCTCCGGAAATAAACTGCTTGAAAAAATAATCCCTGCTCCTCCAGTCATCAAAGAAGAACATCTTGGAATATTCACTTTCAGATAAATAACCAATAATGTTCGCAGATGAGAAACCTAAATCATCAGAAATTACTACAATGGTAATCCCCAGGGCAAGCAGCATAAATAAAGTCTGCAGCGTATCTGTCCATACAATGGTATTTATTCCGCTTTTAAAAGTATAGAGCCAAATTAATAATATAGTTATAGATACAGTCACATAAAACGGAACTCCCATGGCATCAAAAACGATGAGCTGTAAAACGTTCGCCACAAGAAAAAGCCTGAAGCTGGAGCCCACAACCCGGGACAAAAGAAAAAAGGAAGATCCGGTTTTGTAGGAATATCGGCCAAACCTGCTCTCCAAATAAGTGTAAATGGAGGTAAGGTTCATTCTGTAATACAGCGGGAGCAGTACTAATCCAATTATAGCATAGCCAACAGTATAGCCCAAAACCACTTGGAAATAGCTAAAAGCCTGCGTCTCCACAGTGCCGGGAATAGAAATAAAAGTAACCCCACTCAGCGAAGCACCAATCATTCCAAAAGCCACAAGGTACCATGGAGATTGACGGTTAGCCTTAAAAAATTCTGCATTAGAGCCTCCACGGCTGGTTAAATAGGATATCAGAATTAGAACGCCAAAATAACCGGCGATAAGAAGCAAAATCTGGTACGGCTGCATAGAAAAAATATTGTGGTGACGAATTTACAAATTTCGCGTTATTTCCGGCAGGAAGTTAAAGATCGTAAGAAGTTAAATGGAAATTATTAAAATGAATCAAATATCTTCTGTTATAACTGGTTCAACCGAATTCAAAGATCAACGAAAAATAACTAAATTCGCACTATGGATTTTTCTTCAAAATTACTGGAACAGGCGGTGGATGAAATGTCCCAGCTACCTGGTATAGGGAAGCGAACTGCCTTGAGACTGGTTTTACATCTTTTAAAACAACCCGAATCTCAAACTGAACAACTTGCCGGAGCATTAAAAAAGCTGCGATCTGAAATTAAATTGTGTAAAAATTGTTTCAACATTAGTGACACAGAGCTTTGTGATATTTGTGCCAATCCAAATCGAATAAGCGAAATAGTTTGTGTGGTAGAAGACATTCGTGATGTTATGGCTATTGAAAACACCAGTCAGTACCGCGGACTTTACCATGTTCTGGGAGGAAAAATTAGTCCTATGGACGGGATCGGCCCTTCACAGCTTACCATAAAACCTCTTATAGAAAAAGTAAAAACAGGAAAAATCGAAGAAATTATTTTTGCCCTTAGTAGCACCCTTGAAGGTGATACTACAAATTTTTACATTTTCAGGCAGCTTGAGGAAATTCCGGTAAAAACTTCTACGATCGCACGCGGAATTTCGGTGGGTGATGAGCTGGAATATGCAGATGAGGTTACTCTTGGAAGAAGCATTACGAACAGGGTTCCTTTTGAAAATTCCATGAAAGGTTAATTATTTTATTATAAAATATTCTGGCTAGACATCTGGAAAACCTGCTGTACATTTTAGATTCAGCCTTTGAAATTGTAATTTTACGGGAAGAGGTTAGGTAATTTTTCAAAAGAAGAATTTCAGTACATTTTAATTTTATTGATTTTTTAATATTTAAAAAGCTTTAATTTCATTAATTTCGCAAACGAAACAATAAAAAAGATCTCTTAAATATAAATATGGCAAAATTCGAACTTAAATTACCTCAGATGGGCGAAAGTGTTGCTGAAGCAACTATTACTGGCTGGTTAAAAGAAGTTGGTGATACCATTGAGGCAGATGAACCGGTAATCGAAATTGCGACAGACAAGGTTGATAGCGAGGTTCCCAGTGAGGTAGAAGGGAAACTGGTGGAGAAGCTATTTGAAGTTGATGATGTGGTGCAGGTCGGTCAAACTATTGCTATAATAGAAACTGAAGGAGAACTAGATGATGACGATTTGTTTGAGGATGACGATAACGACGAGCCTACAGAAGAAGAGGAGGCTTTGGTAGAGGAGGTTGAATTTAGTGTTGAAACGGCAAAAGAAGCAGCTTCAGCAGGGGATTTTTCTGAATCTTCCCGGTTTTACTCGCCACTTGTAAGAAACATAGCAAAGGAAGAAGGAATTAATTTTGAGGAGCTTGAACAAATAGAAGGAACCGGAAAGGACGACAGGGTAACAAAAAATGATATTCTTGATTATCTGGAAAACCGTTCAAATAAACCAGCGGCATCCAAACCGGCAGCTAAAGGACAAAAAATTGAAACTTCCGGTCTGGAATCTGCGGTAGCAAAACAGGAATCTGCGGTAAGATCTGGTGAAGATGAAATTATCGAGATGACACGTATGGGTAAAATGATTTCCCATCACATGGTAGAAAGCGTGCAAAAGTCTGCTCATGTACAGTCATTCATCGAAGTTGACGTTACAAATATCTGGAACTGGAGAAATAAACATAAAGCTGACTTTCTGAAAAGGGAAGGAGAAAAGCTGACATTCACTCCAATCTTTATGGAAGCCGTAGCTAAAGCTATCCGCGATTTCCCAATGATCAATATTTCTGTAGACGGGGATAAGGTGATCAAAAAGAAAAATATTAACCTCGGGATGGCCGCAGCCCTTCCCGATGGCAATCTCATCGTTCCGGTAATCAAGAATGCCGACAGACTTAATCTGGTTGGAATGGCAAAAGCGGTTAACGATTTGGCAAACCGGGCGAAAATGAACAAATTAAAACCGGATGAAATCCAGGGCGGAACTTATACGGTTACCAATGTGGGAACGTTCGGCAGCATCATGGGAACTCCAATTATTAATCAGCCGCAGGTAGCAATTCTTGCACTGGGTGCTATAAGAAAAGTCCCTGCCGTTATAGAAACACCAGATGGTGACTTTATAGGAATACGTCATAAAATGTTTTTGTCCCACAGCTATGACCATCGTGTTGTAAATGGTGCTCTGGGAGGGCAGTTTGTACAGCGGGTTGCACAGTATCTGGAAGATTTCGACAAGGACAGGGAAATATAAAAAGCACATAATTTTTAAGTAAGCCGCGGGTAATAATCTGCGGCTTTTTTATTCCTCTATTTTTACAATTAACAATATAGGTTTCATATAAAATGAAAATTTGATCTGGTCTTATAAATGCTAATACATTTCCCACATATTATAAATAAATAATAAAATTTTAAATCTGCTGTTAAACTTTTGTTTTATAGTCTTTTAAGGTGGTTTCTGTTCTGTATCTTAATAATAGATATAACTACATGCTCTTACGGGAGCATTAGAAAAGAATTAATCTAAAAATTATAAAACATGAAAACTATTTCTTTAAAAGCAATTTTAGTAGCTACTATTACAATACTCGGAACATCCTTTTATGGGTGCGGTGGAGCTTCCAGTACAGGAGGCATGTCTGACGGTAATTATGAACAGGGTAGAACAACAAATACCTTGGGGGAACTGCCGTATCCGGCTGCCGATATGGATTATGATAATTTATTCGGAAATGCAGATTCGGAAGATCACGATATCACGACTTTAATTGGAATGAATGAAAACTTTTCAACTTTTGCGGCACTGGCAAAAATGTCAAATCTCGACATGAAATTGGATCGTACAGGGCCTGTAACAATGTTTATCCCTACAAACGAAGCTTTTCAGGAAATGCCGCTTGAGCAGTTCAATATGTTAACAGATCCTGATAACAGGGCACAGTTGGGGAGATTTATTCAAAGGCATATTTTGCCAAATAAAGTTTCCTCTGTAGATTTTAATAGTTCTCAGGCTATAGAAACCTCTTCAGAAGAAGAAATTGTTATTGATACAGAGGCAAATGGAGGCGTTATTACTATTGGTGGTGCACAAATTATTAAATCAGATATTGATGCTTCCAATGGAGTAATACATGTTGTTAATTCAATAGTACAGACTTCCAGGGACGTATTTACCGACTAATCTTCAAAACTATAATTAAGGAATAAAAGAAGCCATGAAATTTTCATGGCTTCTTTTAATTTTAATCTATAAGTACTAAGCACTTTTCAATTAAATATTTTCAAGCGGTCATTTTTAAGTATCTTTGAAAAAAATATTTTTCATGGAGTTAAATCTGACCAAGCCTATCTGTTTTTTCGATCTTGAAACAACAGGAACCAATCTGGTGAAGGACAGGATCGTAGAGATTGCCGTTCTGAAAATTTTTCCAAACGGAAACAAAGAAAGTAAAACATGGCTTGTAAACCCCGAGATGGAAATTCCTGAAGAGGTAATTGCTATTCATGGAATCTCCAACGAAAAAATTGCAAACGAGCCTACTTTTAAAGAGCTGGCGAATCAGGTTTACGATATGATAAAGGGATGCGATTTGGGAGGGTACAATTCCAATAGATTCGATATTCCTCTTTTAGCTGAAGAATTGCTGCGTGCAGGAGTCGATTTTGAGATGAAAAATATGCTCGCAGTAGATGTACAAACTATTTTCCATAAAAAAGAACAGCGCACCCTTTCTGCAGCTTACCAGTTCTACTGCGGAAAAAATCTTGAAGATGCACATAGTGCTCAGGCAGATACTAACGCCACTTACGAAGTGCTAAAGTCGCAGCTTGATAGGTATGACGATTTAACCAATGATATTAAATGGTTGGCTGGATTTAGTGCAAGAAGGCGTTTTGCCGATTTTGCCGGATTTATAACCTACGATAAAAAAGGCCAGGAAATTTTTGCTTTTGGAAAATACAAAGGAAAAGGAGTGGAAAAAGTTCTGGAAGAAGAGCCAGGCTATTTTGGATGGATTCAAAATGCCGATTTTCCACTGTACACTAAAAAAGTTCTTACTGCGATAAAACTTAGAAAGCTGAATAATAAGCTCTCATAATTCACCTTCAGCTCTTCTGTAAACCTTGAATATAAAGCGCTTTAGTTGAAGGGTCTATAACACATTGTAGATATGAAGATTATTTGTATTGGAAGAAATTACACCGATCATATTTCAGAATTAAAAAATGAAAAGCCAGAAGATCCCGTAATTTTTCAGAAGCCGGATACAGCAATTCTACTCAAGAAACAACCATTTTTTATCCCCGACTTTTCTAATGATGTCCATTATGAAGTTGAAGTCCTGGTAAAAATTAATAGAGTGGGAAAACATATCCAGGAAAAGTTTGCTCATAAATATTATAACGAAATTGGACTTGGAATAGATTTTACCGCACGGGACCTTCAACAGAAATTGAAAAGCAAAGGACTGCCCTGGGAAAAAGCAAAAGCCTTTGATGGAGCAGCTGTGATAGGCGAGAAATGGTTGCCGAAAAATGAGATAAAAGATATAAATAATCTTAACTTTAGTCTTTTAAAGAACGAAAAAACTGTTCAAAATGGCAATACCTCTTTTATGTTATGGAAAATTGATGAGTTAATTGCCTATGTTTCTACCTTTTTTACGCTTAAAATCGGGGATGTTATTTTTACAGGGACCCCGGCAGGCGTGGGTAAAGTGGAGCCAAACGATAAACTGAAAGGATTTATTGAAGATGAGCAGGTTTTTTCAATCCAAATCAAATAGCCTAATGAGCAGTTATAACCTGGATGAAGTTAAAGAAATGGCCGGTGGCGATGACGATTTTATGAAAGTTGTGGTGCAAACTTTTCTGGAAGAATTACCTCCGGATGTAGAAGCCATGAACGAGGCAATCGCAAATGGTAATTCAAGTCTTGCATATCAATATGCGCACAAAATGAAGCCAAACCTTCAGCTTTTCGGACTTAATTTGATGAACCAGATTCGTATTATAGAAGCATGGTCCAAAGAAGGCAAGATGAAAGATGAAGTACCAGAAGCGGCAGCAATGATCTCAAAAAAAGTAAATGTGGCGAGTAGCGCCTTAAAACGCGATTTTAACCTCTAATGACGGCTGAAATAATAACTATCGGAGACGAAATCCTCATCGGGCAGATCGTCGATACCAATTCTGCGCACATTGCACAGGAGCTCAATAAGATAGGAATTGCTGTTCATCAGATAATTTCTATTGAAGATGAGAAGGAGCATATTCTTCATACCTTCAAAGATTCAGCGGCAAGGGCAGAGGTTGTAATTATAACAGGGGGACTTGGTCCAACCAAAGACGATCTTACTAAGTATTGCCTTTGTGAATATTTTGATGATGTTCTGGAGCTTAATGAAGATGTTTTAAAGAACGTCGAAAAAATCTTCGAAAAAATAGAGAATGCCCAGGTTTCCGATTTAAACCGGGAACAGGCCATGGTTCCTACAAAAGCTACAGTTTTGCATAATAAATTCGGTACCGCACCGGGTTTATGGCTAAAGAAGGATAAAACGGTTTTTATCGCTGTTCCGGGAGTGCCTTTTGAAATGAAAGCACTTATGGAGCGCGAAATTATTCCCAGGTTAAAGGAGGAGTTTAACAGACCATTTATTTACCATAAAACGATTCGGACTTATGGGCTGGGAGAAAGCGCCATAGCAGAGCGAATTGAAGAATGGGAGGATAACCTGCCAAAAGCTATAAAACTTGCTTATCTCCCGGGCCTTGGCACCGTGAGGTTGCGACTTTCTGGCAAGGGGGAAAATGAAGAGGAACTGAAACTTTCTATAGAAAAAGAGTTTGAGAAACTTTATCCTTTACTGGAAGATATTATAGCAGATTCGATTTCAGAAGATGATAATATTGAGGAGACGATAAGTAAATTACTTTCTTCACGAAACCAGTTCCTTTCTGCTGCAGAAAGTTGCACCGGTGGGGCACTGGCAGCGCAGTTTACACTTAATCCGGGAGCTTCTACCTGCTTTAAGGGCAGTATTGTTTCTTATGCGACACAGGCAAAAAAAGAGATATTGAATGTACCTCCGGAAATAATAGAAAAATATAGTGTAGTAAGTGCTGAAGTTGCAGAAGCAATGGCATCTAATGCCAAAAAGATGTTTAAATCTGATTATGCAATAGGAACTACAGGAAACGCTGGCCCCACAAAAGGCGAAAGTGATGCCGATGTAGGTACTGTTTTTATAGGTTTGGCCACTCCAAATGGTGTTTATTCTAAAAAATTTGTATTCGGAAACAATAGGGAGCAGGTGGTTCAGAAAACTGTAAATAAATCTTTTGAATTGATTTTAAGGAAATTAGCGCAGCTTTAATGAGTGAATTAGAGTAAAAGGTTTTTTTTATAGAGAAAATTTCCTGATATATTTCCTGTAAATAATTTTTATTTTAGGTTGTCTGTTATATAAAAAAATCGTTAATTTGCAGCCTGTTTTGAAATAACGAGTTTAAAGAATAGAGCAATGTCAAGAGTTTGTGAACTTACAGGTAAAAAGGCGATGGTCGGGAACAATGTTTCTCATGCAATGAATAAGACCAAGCGTAGATTTAATGCCAATTTGGTTAAAAAACGTTTTTTTATTCCTGAAGAGGATAGATGGGTTACTTTAAAAGTTTCCACATCTGCGCTTAAAAATATCAATAAAAAAGGCATCTCTGCTGTAATTAAAGAGGCAAGAGAAAAAGGATTTATGAAAAAATAGTCCTAAGCAAAAAAACAGAACGAAATGGCAAAGAAAGGCAATAGAGTACAGGTTATATTAGAGTGCACAGAGCACAAGGGAACAGGTAAACCTGGAACCTCAAGATATATCACAACCAAAAACAAAAAGAACAGCCCTGATAGATTAGAGTTGAAGAAATTCAATCCTATCTTGAAGAAAATGACTGTTCATAAAGAAATTAAATAATTGAGTCATGGCAAAGAAATCAGTAGGATCAATCCAAACAGGGACAAAAAGATTAACCAAAGCAATAAAAATGGTTAAATCTCCAAAGACAGGTGCCTATACATTTGTTGAAGCGATAATGGCTCCTGAGGACGTAAGCGATTTTTTAAATAAAAAATAATCGGAAAGTTTCCCGTTGTATAGAATAAAAGCCGTCCCGATATAATCTGGACGGCTTTTTCTTTTTGATTATATTTACACTTACTGTTCTGGAATTTTCTTCCGGAATTTCGTGATTTTAAACCTACCAGGAAATGAGTTTATTTAAGAAGATTTTTTCAAAGGAAAAGAAGGAAACGCTGGATAAGGGACTTGAAAAGTCCAAAAGCAACTTCTTCTCAAAGATGAGTAAGGCTGTTGCCGGTAAGGCCAAGGTGGACGAGGAGGTACTGGATGACCTTGAGGATATTTTGGTAAGCAGCGATGTTGGTGTGGCCACTACAATTAAGATTATAAACAGAATAGAAGAGCGTGTTGCGCGCGACAGGTATTTGGGGACCGATGAACTTAATAAGATCCTGCGTGAAGAAATTGCGGGTCTTCTTTCTGAAACCAATAGCGGCGAAGCTTCAGAAATTCATGTTCCGGAAAATACCAAGCCTTACGTGATAATGGTCGTGGGGGTTAACGGAGTAGGAAAAACAACCACCATAGGTAAACTCGCGCACCAGTTTAAAGGTGCCGGGAAAAAAGTTGTCCTTGGTGCGGCCGATACTTTTAGAGCGGCGGCGATAGACCAGCTTCAGATTTGGGCAGACAGAACGGGTGTTCCCATCGTAAAGCAGAGCATGGGCAGCGATCCCGCTTCGGTGGCTTACGATTCGGTTCAGGAAGGGGTAAAGCAAAATGCAGATGTCGTTTTGATCGATACCGCCGGGAGGTTACACAATAAAGTAAACCTTATGAAAGAGCTATCCAAGGTAAAACGTGTGATGCAAAAGGTGATTCCAGATGCTCCACACGAGGTTTTGCTGGTTTTAGATGGATCTACCGGTCAAAATGCTTTTGAACAGGCCAAGCAATTCACAGCGGCTACAGAAGTTACTTCCCTTGCGGTTACCAAACTTGATGGAACTGCGAAAGGCGGAGTGGTTATCGGCATTAGCGATCAGTTCCAGATTCCGGTGAAATATATTGGAGTAGGAGAGGGAGTTGAAGATTTGCAGGTTTTCAATAAGTACGAATTCGTAGATTCTTTCTTTAAATAGATAAATACAGTAGGTCGATAATTGCCATTTTTGAGGTGCCGCTAAATTTTGCATTTAGACAGTAATTAATGAAAAAGATCATTTTAATTTTTTTGGCTTTTCTTGCACTTTCCTGTGCAGATAATAAGAAAAATGAAGCTGAACAACCTGTTCAGGATACTATAAGTCAGTCTGAAGAGCCAGAATACAGAGTTTTGGATTCGAAATTCATCAACAAAGACTCTCTTATGGCTCCTTTTGCTGAAGAATTGTCAAATTTCTCTGAGGAACGTTATTCTGAAGTAAAACCACTGATTTTTGATCGCAATATTCCTGAAATTCAGGACGCAATCCAATCTGGAAAGCTTACCTATGAAGAATTAGCACTTTTTTACCTAAAACGGATTCAGAAGTTCGATAGAAATAATAATCGGTCGTTAAATTCGGTCATTTTCCTAAATCCGAATCTTCTGGAAGAAGCCAGGGCTAAAGATCAGGCTACAAATGATGGTCAAAAACATCCAATTTTCGGCATTCCGGTGCTTTTAAAGGATAATATCAATACTGAAGATATGCCGACTACTGCTGGTGCGGTGGCTCTTCAGAAAAACATAACCGGCGATGCTTTTATAGTCGAAAAACTGAAGAAAAACGGCGCTTTAATTCTGGGAAAAGCAAACCTGAGTGAATGGGCTTATTTCTTCTGCGGAGAATGTCCCAGTGGCTATTCGGCAGTTGGAGGGCAAACCCTTAATCCCTACGGAAGAAAAATTCTGGACACCGGAGGCTCAAGTTCGGGAAGCGCAGTGGCTGTAGCGGCAAATCTGGCTCCCGTTGCGGTAGGTTCAGAAACATCAGGATCTATATTGTCACCTTCCAGTCAAAATTCAGTGGTAGGTTTAAAACCCACAATTGGAGTTTTAAGCCGTAGCGGAATTATTCCAATTTCCAGTACGCTTGATACTCCGGGTCCTATTACAAAGTCGGTTGTGGACAATGCCATTTTACTTTCAGCAATGGCAGGGAAAGATCCGCAAGATCCGGTTACAAAAGAGGCTCCCGCTGTTTCAGATTATTATACTTCGCTGGAAAATTCTTCACTGGAAGGAAAAAGGTTTGGTGCCATCCGCGGATTAATGGAAGATTCCTTGTACGTTCGTGCAGTAAATGATCTTAAAAATGCCGGGGCAGTAGTCATAGAATTTGAAGCGGAGGAAATTGAATTACCAAATTTCCTGCGACTGCTAAACCTGGATATGAAGAAAGATCTTCCTGCTTATTTTCAGAATTATGGCGGAGAGTTAGACGTTGCAAGCGTAGAGGATGTATACCGTTACAACGCTCAGGATTCTATGGAACGGGCACCTTATGGGCAGTCTTTGTTCGAAGGAATTATGCAGGATTCTGCTACCCAGGAAGAGTTTGCTGCGGTTAAAGACACGCTAAGAATCAACGGAAGGGCCTTTTTTGATGTTCCTATGCAGGAGCATAACCTGGATGGTGTAATTTCCATCAATAATTACCATGCCGGTTATGCGGCGGTTGCACAATATCCCGCAATCACCGTTCCTATGGGTTATGGTGAAGATGGAGCGCCACGCGGACTTACAATATTTGCGAGGCCTTTCGAGGAACAGCAATTGCTTAACTGGGCCAAAAAATTTGAAACTGTTTCCCAACGCCGGATTTCCCCGGAAAATTACAACGATTAATGTCCAGACGAAACCTCGTTCTAATTTCAAAAATCATTTTCTTCTATAGCATCTTTTATATTATTATGAAGATAATTGCCATTTTTGGAGGTGCCTGGCTTTGGCCAAATCTCGTGCTAAGTATTCCCTACGCGATATTTGTGGCCATTGGTGCCTATATGATGAAAACAGAAAAATTTAGCTGGGCTTATGTAATTGCAGGGGTAATCGTGATATCTATTGTACGATATTATGAGAGGGAATGGATGCTGGCACTTCAGCAATACTTCAGTTAACATCAAATCTTCTAAAGAATCTTTATTTCTAATTTTAGGTTGTATCTTTGCACCGCTTTTACGGCAGGCTTCACAGGTTGTTGAATTTGTGAAGATTAAGAAAAGCAGATAATAGAAAAAGTTGAGTATGAGGACAAAGTCGTTCAAGAAGAACAGGATTAATGTAGTAACCCTTGGCTGTAGTAAAAATGTTTACGACAGTGAAATTCTAATGGGACAGCTGCGCGCCAATAAAAAGGATGTGGTGCATGAGGAAGAGGGGAATATTGTGGTGATTAATACCTGTGGTTTTATCGATAATGCTAAGGAGCAGTCGGTAAACACCATTCTTGAATTTGTAGAGAAGAAGGAGCAGGGAGAGGTAGATAAAGTCTTTGTAACTGGATGTTTGAGTGAACGTTATAAGCCAGATCTTCAAAAGGAAATTCCGAATGTAGATCAGTATTTCGGGACAACGGAGCTGCCCGGACTTTTAAAAGCTTTGGAAGCTGATTACAAACATGAGCTTATTGGCGAACGATTGACTACCACTCCAAAAAATTATGCTTATTTAAAGATTGCTGAAGGTTGTGACCGTCCATGTTCTTTTTGTGCAATTCCGTTAATGCGGGGTGGCCACAAATCTACTCCTATAGAAAACCTGGTGACTGAAGCTAAAAATCTCGCAGCCCAGGGAGTTAAAGAACTTATTTTAATTGCTCAGGATCTTACTTACTACGGATTGGATCTTTATAAGAAACGGAATTTAGCTGAACTTCTTGAAAACCTTGTGAAGGTGGAAGGAATTGAATGGATCAGGCTTCATTATGCATTCCCAACCGGTTTCCCAATGGACGTTTTGGATGTTATGAAGCGGGAACCGAAAATTTGCAATTATCTTGATATTCCTTTGCAACATATTTCTGATGATTTGCTGAAGTCGATGCGACGCGGAACAACTCATGAGAAAACTACAAACCTTCTGAAGGAATTCAGAAGCAGGGTTCCGGAAATGGCGATCAGAACTACGCTTATCGTTGGATATCCCGGTGAAACCGAAGCTCATTTTCAGGAATTGAAGGATTGGGTAAAAGAGATGCGATTTGAGCGTCTTGGTTGTTTCACCTATTCTCATGAAGAAAATACGCACGCCTATAATCTTGAAGACGATGTGCCACAGGAAGTAAAGCAGCAGCGTGCCAACGAAATTATGGAGATCCAGTCCCAAATTTCCTGGGAACTGAATCAGCAAAAAATCGGAAAAACCTTCAAAGTAGTTATCGATCGTAAAGAAGGAAATTACTTTGTAGGTCGTACAGAATCTGATTCACCAGATGTTGATAACGAGGTTCTAATCAATGCTTCTTCAGTTTATCTGAAGACTGCAGAATATTACGACGTAAAAATTACCGAAGCCGCCGACTTTGATTTATACGGAGAAGCAGTAAACGTAAAAGCTGAGAAACCATCCAGAAAAGAACTTAAGATAAGGAGGACAGTTTAAGTTTCTTCTAAAAAAAAAATTTTCTGTTTACAAGCTCTCCTGCAAGGTCTTTCTTGATCTTGTAGGTTTTAAGTTTGGGTTAAAAAAGACCCACAAGATTTCTAAAACCTTGCAGGTCTGACTGAGAATTTTTACTGCCACTGCCTACTGCTCACTTATTAAGCCACCGTAATTTTATCATTCAGATAAACACTTTGCACGCTTTCCAAAATATCCACACCTTCTTTTAAAGGCCGCTGAAAAGCTTTTCTTCCCATAATAAGTCCGCTACCGCCTGCACGTTTGTTGATAATTGCCGTTCTAACGGCCTCTTTATAATCTGATTCTCCTTTAGAACCACCTCCGGAATTTATTAAACCTATTTTTCCCATGTAGCAGTTGGCAACCTGAAGCCGGCAAAGATCAATTGGATGATCTGTGGTAAGGCTTTCGTACATTTCATCATCATGCTTTGCAAAGTCAATTTCCCGGAAACCATAGTTATTGGTCGGTAGTTTCTGTTTAATAATATCAGCTTTTATAGTAACGCCAATATGGTTGGCCTGTCCGGTAAGATCGGCTGCGCTGTGATAGTCTTCACTATCGGTTTTAAATTCGCTGTTACGGGTATAGCACCAGAGAATGGTTGCCATTCCCAGCTGGTGTGCCTCTTCAAAAGCTTCGGCAATTTCCTGGATTTGACGGTTACTTTGCTTTGATCCGAAGTATATAGTGGCTCCAATGGCCGTTGCACCCATATTCCAGGCTTCTTTTACCGTTCCGTAGGAAATCTGGTCATACTTATTAGGGTAGGTGAGCAGCTCGTTATGATTGATTTTTACAACAAAAGGAATTTTATGAGCGTACTTTCTGGAATGGAGTGCAAGTGCACCAAAAGTGGATGCCACACCATTACAACCTGCTTCTACTGCCAGCTTCACTATATTTTCCGGATCAAAATAATCCTGATTTTTGTAAAACGAAAAAGCCGCAGAATGTTCGATTCCCTGGTCTATCGGCAAAATATTGATATAACCCGTTCCGCCTAAATTTCCGTGGTTATAGAGCTGAGCAAGATTTTTTAGTACCTGCGGACTCCTGTCGCTTTCTCTGAAATTATCCACACTTTCTGGTCCCGGAATCTGTAGCCGCTCCTTTGGAATCTTTTTGCTAACGTGATCCAGATAATAGGAAGCATCGTCTCCTAAAATTTCAGTGATTTCATTTAATTCTTTCATAGCTCTTCTAGTTTATTATTGTAATTATTTCAGTTGATTTTATATTCCAAACGGATAAGTCTCTGGAGTGAGGTCACCTTTCGGTTTAATTTTGAGCGGGTGCAAAGCTTCGGTTTTATCAATAAAGAGAAAGGCGTCATATCGATCAGACATCCGGGAAGGAACATAGTTTCCTCTTTCCCAACCTGGATCGTAGACCACACCTATTGCACGATGACCTATTCTTTCTGAAAAAGCTTCTTTTAATTCAGAAGCTTCATCAAAAATTATCAGTTTATTAGCAGGATCAGATTTATGAAGTTGCCGTTCGAGACTTCCTTCAATCCCTTTCGGAACTTTCATCTTCTGCATTGGTGCTCCCCAGCTACTACCGGCCATCACCGATCCTGAATAAGATCCAAAGCCTACCAGCACCACACCTTCATCTTTATGCTGTTCCCGCACAAGCTGCCCAACGTTTAGTAGTCCGCTGGCGGCCATGCCTGTCGCACGTGCGTCCCCAACATGGGTGTTATGTTCCCAAACAATCACCTTCGCGTCTGGATCATGGTAGTCCATTAGAGTATTCAGTGTTTCCACCATATGTCTGTCCCGCACATTCCAGGAATCATCCCCAAAACCTGCCATTGCTTCGTAGTATTTTTCAGCATTGGCCATTACAAGCGCATTAATTTCCGCATTTAAATCAGCTTCCTCTTCCGTATTGTAATTATGGGCATTATGCCGCACTTCCTTTAAAAGCTTAATGACTTCAGCTTTACAACCTTCTTTAGCCGATTTAAATACAGAGGCGTAAGAATCACGCTCTTTATAAGGCTCAAAACATTGAAAGGCATTTTTGGCAATTTTCGCAGTTTCAGGATCTTCCTTTTCGAGGTATTCGACGAGTATTTCCATAGAATCCCAGAGGCTGTAAACGTCCAGACCATAGAATCCTATTTTCTTCTGGTCTGCGAATTTGCTGTTATGGTTTTTTAACCAGGTTGCAAAAGCGGCAATTTCCCAATTCGCCCACATCCACGTCGGCCAGCGATTAAATTCTTTTAATACATCCTGAATATTTTCTCCGGAATTGGGATAATCTTTAATCCATTTGTTGATTTTATAGCAATCGGGCCAGTCACCTTCAACGGCAATAAAGGAAAATCCTTTTTCTTCTATAAGTCGTTTGGAAATCTGGGCCCGCCAGGTATAATATTCGTGGGTGCCATGACTGGCTTCACCCAAAAGCACATATTTATAATCCCCGATCCTGTCCAGAAGAGGATCCAGATCCTCAGAATTTTGGAGGTTGTGGTAATACTTCTTTAATTCAGAATCGTCAGTCTTCACAGAAATCATCTCACTTCATTTTATTGGTTGTTTACTGAAGTTAAGTAATTTAGGAAGGACTACCGAAGTGAAGTATTATAAAAAAAGTATAAAAAAGCTATGGATACTGATAAAATATACCCTGAGTGAAGGGAGTCCAAAGACAGGCTTTCATTTCAGAATTTTTCAGTCCATTGTTTACCCAGGTGTTACAGGTTTTAAAAGGGTTTAAAGAACCTTTAGCATAGTAAAAGGCATCACGAGAGTTGTAATGAAGATTTGGTACAGGCTGAATATTCCCATATTTATCCAATTGAAAAGTATGAAGGAAATATTCCACCATGGCAGCGTATTGTTCTTTGCTAATGGACAGGGCTATTGTACCATCATTTCGTACTATCTCCTGATGTAATTTTATGTGCAGCGCTGCGGGTGTTTCAAGAAAAAGGGAATTAAACGCGGTTTTAATTGTCAGATCTTCCCATTGAGGTGTAGTCCTGTAGAATTCCAGATCGCCCCAGCCAAAGCCGACGTATTGATAATCTCCTGGTGAAGTTTTAAAATGTTCTTCTTGAAAAATTTCTTTCCAGTCAAATACACTGGATTTGAAAGGAACTACCAAATCTGTATGTGTACCGTTGGAAATAAGAAAAACCGAAATTTCCTTTTCCTGATTTGTTTCCTGTTTATTTACAGGAATAATGCTTCCAATTATTGCCAGTATCAGGTAAATGAAGAATGGTAGAAAAAAAATCAAAACACCATTCCGGAGGTAACGTAGAAATTTCTTCATAGGACGGAGATGGTAATTTTAGTAGTGCTCTCATTTTTTAGAATATCCTGCACCGCGCTGTTTATTATTCAATTCTATTTGCCATTTCTTCGCTTTCTGTAATCGATTATAATATAAATGGCATAAGCTACGATTCCGGCGCCACCAATCCAATACATGCCGTTTTTTAAGGTTGAAATATCTTCGGAAAAATATCCTATTGCTATAGAAAGTGGTAGCATTCCGCAGAAGGTAGCGAGCATGAACTTTTTAAATTTCATATTAAGCATTCCTGCAATAAAGCTGATGGAATCATTAGAAAGAAATGGTGAAATCCTAAAGAGGATAACAGATCCAAATGCGTAATGGGTTATCCAAAAGTCCATTTTCTTCAGTTTTTCTTCACCAATTACGCCCTCAAGAGCACCTTTTAATTTAATACCGATAAAATATCCTATTGCAGAGGCTAGCATGACCCCGGTAAGTGAAATAAGAACTCCCCACCAAAGACCGTATGCCATAACTGAAATAATCACCGGCAGCCAGGAAGGGAAAATGATGAGGAACATTTGCAAAATGATAAAGACAATAATAGCTATAGGCCCCCAAATCCCAAATTCTTTAAAATAGGCATGTGTTTCTTCAGTATTACCCTTTAAAATTACGTTGACAGTTTCATCTGCAAAATCCTGAAATGCCGGAAAAATAAAGTATGAAGCAACCAGGCAAAGAATAATAAAGGCTGAAAGGGCAAAAGATGAATATTTTGAGTATTTCTTCAAAAACTTCTGAAATTGTATCTATAAAAATAGTAAAACTTATGATTTAAAGCGCTTTTATGGCCAATTGATGCTGGAAATAAGTAAAACAAGCTGAAAGCTAAACTATTTCTCTAAAGCTAAAATAAGGCAGGGCCTTAAAATGGCAATTATCGTACTTCAGTTTTAAGATGCTCAATCTGACAATAGAATATTGAAGATCTAAGGAGGGAATTAGAGCGGAGTCAGGAAATTTCAAGAGATTAAGCTTAAGCATCCCGACTCCACTCGTGTGACAAAGTTCTTTAGTTTTGAAAATTTCTTATCAACCTTTTAAAAAATGGAAATAGCTAATAAAAAATATTATTCTTCAGACGGATTAAGCAAAACAGGTTTTCCGTAGCCTAGTACTTCCAGTTGGTCAAGCTGAGTTTCGGCGTCTCCAACAATCAGGTAGTACATCTTATCGGGATCAATATATTTTATAGCTAAATCTTTAATGTCTGTTACAGTCATTTCCTCCACCAGTTGTTCCCGTTGCTTAACATAATTCTTGTCCAGTTGATAATTGCGGATATCACTCAGCATCTCCAATTTTGAATCCAAAGTTTCGAATTTCCTGGCGTTGCTTTTTATCATATAACCCTTGGTGACTTGAAGATCATTCTGATTAAAATTTTCCGGATAATTTTCCAGTATTTCTTTAATCAGTAAAGCCGCTTCACTGGTAATATTGGAACGTACGCCCGTGGAAATCATAAATGGCCCGGTATTTTGGTCACCGTAAAATCCGGACCGGATTCCGTAGGTGTAACCCTTTCCTTCCCTTAGTTCCTGGGTGAGCTGGGAGGCAAAGCTCCCGCCGCCAAGCCGGTAATTCATTACTTCTGCGGGATAATAATCTTCATCTGCTGCGGCCAGTGCAGGCGTTCCAAACCTAAAAACCGACTGTTTTGCACCGGGAACATCGTAAAAGTACACCAGGGATTCTTCTGGTTTCTGTGGTTCGGGTAATTCGGGAAAGCGAAAATTTTTAACCGGCCAGTTTGCTCCAATACCTTTAAGGGAGTTTATTACATCATCTTTTTCCAGTGCACCTACTGCCATAAAACCGGAGCTTAAAGGGGAGAGGTAAGAGTTATAATAATTCTTTAAATCTTCCATGGTGATGCTTTCTACAGAAGCTTTGGTGCCGAGTATATTGTGGGAAAGTATATGACCTGGCCCATAGACGAGCTTCTTAAATTCATTACTTGCAATACTGTTTGGATTGGCTTCCATCTGCTGAATCCTGCTTAGAACCGATTGTTTTGCCAGCTGAAACTCTTCTTCGTCCCAGCGCGGTTCCAAAAGGATCTCTTTAACAAGCTCCATAGTTTCCTGGTAATTCTTGGCCAGTGTACTCCCGCTCAATGTGATTTTCTCATCTCCCGCGCTTACATTAATATTAGAACCCAAAAGTTCTATGGCTTCTTCCAGTTGCTGCGGAGTCTTATCCTTTGTGCCTTTTGTCATTAATTCGGCTAAAAGATTGGAAACTCCAACTTTATCAGCATTCTCCAACATGAGGCCGCCTTTCATCTCCAATGCAAATTTTACGAGCGGTACTTCAGTATTTTTAATTCCCGAAACGCTTAATCCTGAAGGTAAGTGTGCTTCCCAAATTTCCGGCTCAATCATTTCTGGTTTTGAACTGTAGGGAGGTTCAGTACTTCTGTCAAATGAAGTTGGCGTCTTCTCGTAAGCAACACCCTGGTTCAAATCGATGTCCTCTTCAGCTCCTTCAACTATTTGCTCTTCTGCAACTTCAGCTTCTTCAGAACCTTCTAAGGCAAGTTCAACCTGACCTTTTGGAGTAAAACTGGTCGCGACATAAGATTTGTTTTTGATGTATTTCTTGTAAACCCGCATCACATCTTCCGCAGTAACCGCAAGTATTTTTTCAACTTCCTTGTTGATGTAATTGGGATCGTTGGCGAAAATTTCATACTGGGCCAGCTGAAAGCCTTTTCCCAGCACGCTGGAAATACTATTATAGAAATTGCTTTCCTGTCCTGCTTTTATTCTCTTTAAATCCTTCTGCGGAATCCCTTCTTTTTCAAATTTTCTGAAGCTTTCTTCAATCGCAGCTTTTACCGAATCAAGATCCTTACCGTCGTAAGCTCTTACCTGCAGCATAAACTGCCCGGCTAATTCTGAAGTATAATTAAACATATTCACTCTACCCGTAAGTTGTTTCTCGTCAACCAGGTCTTGATAAAGTGGTGCATTTTTTCCGTCAGAAAGATATTTTGCGAGTAATTCCAATGCATAGGAATCTTCATGATAAGAATAAACAGAAGGCCATGCCATGGTAAGTTCCGGCAGGTTTGCGAAATTATCTTCATAATATAACTTCTTTGTTTCAGCCAGCTTCACAGGTTGTTTTTCCTGTCTCTGCATCTCGTCCCCGCGTGGGATTTCGTCAAAATATTTGTGAACCCATTCTTTAGCCTGTGCTTTATCGAAGTCCCCGGCGATTGTAAGCGTCACGTTGTTGGGTACGTACCAGTTGTTATAAAAATCTTTCACATCCTGCAATGTTGCGTTTTGAAGGTCTTCCAGAGAACCTATTACCTGCCAGTTGTATGGATGATCATCCGGGTAGAGATTTTTATCTATAACATACATGGTGTGGCCATAGGGAGCATTATCTATTCCTTGTCTTTTTTCGTTTTTGACGACTTCTTTTTCCTTTGCCAGTACAGGCTCTGTTACAGTATTTATAAAAAATCCAAGTTTATCTGCTTCTGCCCAGATCATTTTTTCCAGGGCATCATTAGGCACAGTCTGGAAATAATTTGTCCTGTCCCGGCTGGTAGAACCATTCGCTCCGGAACCTCCAATGCGTGCACTCATTTTATCGAGTCCGCCTTTTCCAAGATTTTCTGACTCAAGGAAGAGCAGATGTTCAAAAAGATGGGCAAAACCAGTCCGACCTTCTTTTTCTCTTGCAGACCCTACATGTGCGGTTAATGCCACTGCAACCACGGGATCAGATTCGTCCACGTGTAAAATAACATTCAGACCATTTTTTAAGGTAAAAGTTTCAAAATCGACATTAAATCTTGTTGATGGATTTCCCTGTTCCTGAGCAGAAACATTTCCGCAGATTAAGAGAATAAAAAGAGTAAAGAATACATTTCTGATGTTCATGTGGTTTTATGCTTTTGTTTCAGCGGATTCTATGCTGCCACGAGATAACTTACGTAGGCAATATATAATCCCAGTAATAAAAATCCTTCCCAGCGTTCCAGTTTTCTTCCTTTTCCTGTAAAAATAAAGATGAAAAGCAGCAGTCCGGCTGCGATATTAACGAAAATATCAAAAAACGCACCATCATTGATCTGGAGCGGAGCAACTGTTGTGGAAACTCCAAGGATTAGGAAAATATTAAAAATATTAGATCCAACCACGTTTCCTATTGCAATATCCACGTTCTTTTTCCTTACAGCAATAACTGAAGTTGCCAGTTCTGGTAACGAAGTACCTACCGAAACTACAGTTAAGCCTATAACTCTTTCTGAAAGTCCTATAACTTCTGCAATACCCACTGCGCTGTCCACTATTAATCTACCACCTACAATAAGTCCTGCAAGTCCCAGGATTATAAAGATAACAGCCTTTCCGGTAGAATAATCTTTTGTCTCCATTTCTTCCTCTTCCCCGCCTGCCTTTGCTACCGTGAGATTGTAGACCAGAAATATGGCGAAGAACAAAAGCAAAACAATTCCTTCAGATCTTGAAATAAAGTTGTCCGAAGCACCATCTAAAAGAACATCGGCAGAAATTATCAAAACACAAACAGCTGCAAGAAGGCTTAAAGGAATCTCCAGCCATGTTGTGCTGGTTTTAACCGTTAAAGGATAAATAATAGAAGCAATTCCCAGGATACCAAGGATGTTGAAGATGTTACTCCCCAAAACATTTCCCAAAACCATCTCTGTACTACCGCTTACCGCTGCAAAAACGTTAACGACCAGTTCTGGAGCAGAAGTTCCAAAAGCTACAATAGTTAACCCAATAACAATGTTTGGAATTCCCAGTTTTACGGCTACACTGGAAGCAGCGTCCACCAATTTTGTCGCGCCAAAAATAAGGGCTGCAAAACCGCAGATAAGAAGAAGCAGGTTTATAATCATTATATCAAATTTTGGATAAATATATAACTCAGGAATGAATTGCGCTCATTTATTTTTATTGATATGGTGAACCATACCATGTTCATATTCCCCTCCTAATTGTTTACGAAAAAGAGCGAATTCACAAAGAAAAGTTTTCCGTTCTCCCAGAAGGACCTGAAGAGAGGATTATCCACTAAGTATATAATACTCCCGCTTCCCAGTCTTTCTTCTCCAAAGACGACGGAATTTTTCAGGTTTTTCTGGGCTTCGCCTCCGGCAAAACCGGAAACGATTTCCGGATCCTGAATGTACGCTACATTATAGCCTTCCTTCAACAGACTATAGCTGTCACTATTCAATTTTAAACTGAAATAGCTTTCTTTATAACCAAAAGCCATGGGATGAGTATTGTCTACCTTAGTTTTTATAATACTTCCGGTGATTAAATCTTTAATGCTTTCCCTTTCCCGCTGATTATAAGGAATGAGATTTCCTGTTTTTGCAGAATCTGCCGGTTTTTCCACTTTATTCTCTTCTAACTGAAAATCATCTCTTCCACTAAAATATCCTGCCGCTTCGCCAATAGCAATTAATTTTCCGCCATGGCGAACCCAATCTGTAACATCTTCTAAAACAGCTTCAGTAAAAACATCTTCATAATAACCTTCTGGCATCACGAGCACATCGAACTGGGAGAGATCAATTCGCTGAAAGTAATCTGTGTCAATTCTCGTAATGGGATAATTCAAATCCTGTTCAAAGAAATGCCAGATTTCACCGTAGTTTAGGGAAGAGATATCATCTCCTTTTAGTACTGCGATTCGCTGCGGGTTTACCAATTTTACGTCCGGCGATCCAAAATCGGGGCCGCTACCGGCAAAGCTGCTTTTGGCAGTAAGAAGTTGCCGGTTAAGCCGATTTGCAATTTCAACTACTTTTTCGTCGAAATTTTCAGTGTTGCGGTTGTCGCTTTTAGTGATAATAAGGCTTCCGCGGTCAAACTGCTGACCTTCACTTTCAAAAGGGATTTCTGAAAATCTCACCCGGATATCCTCTTTTAAAAGTGCAGCCAGAAAACGTGCATCCTGCATACTGTTCCATTTCGAAATATATCCTGCTCCAGAAGGATTGGCAACGTTCTCTATTTCCTTTTCCGTAATGTTGTTAGCAGTAGAGATACTACGCGGACTCGCAATAGCTTCAAGGCCATAGGCATACGGGAGGCTCCAGGCCGTGATATCATAAGTAAGGGAATCTGCAAGTTTTGTGGCCGGTTCAAACAGCACTTTTACCATTTTTCCTTTTGGCTGGTTGCTGCTTACCACCAAAGTTTCTTCTGTAGCATTGGAAGTTGTACTCATTTTACTGCTGTAATCGTATCCTTTAATTCGTTGATTTGCAGCATTGCTATAGGTTATTTCGTGCTGGTCTAAAAGTTGTTTGACAGCAACAATTTTATCGGGATTTCCCCTAAGGGCATAGCTTTGATATTCAAATTCTTCGTTATTGCTGAAGAATTTTTTGAACTCATTATTTAAATCCTCTATGTTTTGAGAAGCAACTTCAACGGTGGAAATTCCGGTGGTAAAGTGGTGTATAATCCGGTCTTTTAAGGTTAAAATTTCTCCTTCGTCTGTTTCTATTCCCAGTCCGGCACGACCGTGTCCTGCCTGTTCAAAGGTCATCCCGATCGCACCTAAATATGTAGGATAGGTATCCCCGTAGCTGGGGTAGAGAAGATCAAAGCTCTCTTTGGTAAAAAAGAGCCAGCCTTCTTCATCAAAATATTCAGCATTGTTTTTGCCAATTTTCGTCTGAAATTCCCGCTGAAAAGGAGTGATAACTTCATGAAAAGGTTCCGCGGCAGGAGCGAAATAATAGGGTTCGTTAATTCCCTGCTCATGAAAATCAACATGAATATGAGGCATCCACTGATTATAGATTTTTAATCGCTGCCTTGTTTCTTTCTGCGTTGCCCACGCCCAGTCGCGGTTAAGATCAAAAAGATAATGATTTGGACGTCCGCCGGGCCATGGTTCATGATGTTCTGTAGCTGACTGCGCCGTATTAAAAGGTGTAGCTTCTACCTGGTTATACCAGTTTACATAGCGGTCACGGCCATCGGGATTTACAGAAGGATCGATAATAACTACAGTATTTTCCAGCAAATCCCTGTTTTCAGTAATTAAGGAGTAAAGTGTAGCCATAGCAGCTTCTGTACTGGAAGCTTCGTTGCCATGCACGTTATAACTCAACCAAACAATCGCCTTCTGGTTATCTGCATTATTTTGACCATCCAAAAGCCCCGCGTTATTTAAATGGTTTCTTCTGATGTTTTCCAGATTCTGTAGATTTTCTTCGGAAGAAACTATGGCGTAGGTCAGTGTCCGGCGTTCGTAGGTTTCACCGTAAGTATGATATTGCACCAGCGGCGAATTTTCAGCTACATGTTCAAAATACTCTACAACATCTGCATGTCTGGAAAATTCCTCTCCGGCTTCGTAGCCAAGAAAATCTGCGGGGGATTGTTGGGCGTTAAGAAATGGAAGACTTAGGAGTAAAAAAGTGAACAGAGGAAATAGCTTTTTCATGTAAAAAAGATAGGATTATTTTTTAGGTAAAGATAATGCAGGCGATGAAATTGAGCCGAATCTGTCCGGATTAAATTGAAAATTGGACCGAAAGTCTGCTTCTGTTGTTAATAAAATCCTAAAAAATCGAGAATTTATATTAGAATTTAAAAGGCCTTATCTTTACAAAAAATTGAACTCAGCAGATGCCATCAGAATGTATACCCTATTCCGAAACTAATTATTTTACCAATTTAATTTTGGATTATTTGTCTCAGAAACCAGATGTTCAGAAATTTTATAACCGTTATCCTGAAATTGACAATTTTCAGGCTCAGATTGAGGAGAAAAAGGCTTCTTTTTCTTCCGAAAAAAGGCAGGTGCTGGTGAGGGTGCTGGAAAGGCAGTACGAAAATGTGCAAATTTCAGGTGCCACCGCAGAGAACATAAAATTGCTTGGAGAAGAAAATACTTTTTCAGTTACTACGGGGCATCAGCTAAATTTATTCTCGGGCCCTTTGTATTTTCTCTATAAAATTGTCTCTACCATTAATTTGACAAAAATTCTGAAGGAAAAGCATCCGGAATATAATTTTGTTCCGGTTTACTGGATGGCAACTGAAGATCATGACTTCGAGGAGATCAATTTTTTCAACCTGAAAGGCAAAAAGTTCAAATGGAACAATGCAGATAAGAAAGCTGGAAAAACTGCAGTTGGTTTTCTTAATACTGAAGGACTTCAGGAAGTTTTTAATCTTTTTTCCGCAGAAATAGGGGCAGGGAGAGATGCAGCATTTCTGAAGGAATTATTTGAAAATGCTTATCTGAAGCATGAAAATTTAACTGAAGCTACCCGCTATTTGGCGAATGAACTTTTTAAGGACTACGGACTCGTAATTCTTGATGCCCAGGAGAAGGAACTGAAGAAAGAATTTATTCCCCATGCGAAGAATGAACTTCTGGACCAGGTTTCTCATAAAACAACATCAAAAAGCCTGGAAGAACTGAGTGCTTTGGGATATAATGTTCAGGTGAATCCGCGGGAGATCAATCTTTTCTATTTAACTGAAGATTTTCGGGAAAGGATTATAGAAAGGGAAGGGAACTATTTTGTTCACGATAAGGAGGATATTAAATGGAGCCGCGAAGAAATTGTAAAGGAATTGGAAGAAAATCCGGAGCGATTTAGTCCGAATGTAGTGATGCGGCCTTTATATGAAGAAGTAATTCTGCCGAACCTTTGCTATATTGGCGGCGGCGGAGAGCTTTCATACTGGCTGGAACTAAAGAATTATTTTAAGGCCGAAAATGTGCCTTTTCCGATGTTGCTTTTGAGAAATTCAGCGTTGATTCAAACGGAAAAACAACAAAAAAAACGAGAGAAATTAAAAATTACCAATAACGAACTTTTTCTGAAGCAGCATGAGCTTATAAATAGGAAGGTGCGAAAAATCTCCAATATCGACATCGATTTTTCACCACAAAAGGAGCAGCTTGTAAACCAGTTTCAGCAAATGTATGATCTAGCTGAAAAAACCGATAAAACTTTTCTGGGAGCCGTAAAAGCGCAGGAAGTAAAGCAGTTAAAAGGGTTGGATCACCTGGAAAAGCGGCTGCTGAAGGCTCAGAAACGAAAACTAAAAGATGAGGTAACCCGAATTGCCAATCTTCAGAATGAATTATTTCCCAATGGGTCTTTACAGGAACGACAGTCGAACTTTTCGGAATTTTATGCAGAATTTGGCAAAGAACTTATTCCTACCCTTGTGGAACATCTTAATCCTCTAGAAGAGAACTTTAAAATATTGACTTTCAGTCAGGATTAAGGCGAGGTCTGAAAATGCCAATTATCGATAAGTAGAACCTTTAAGTTGACGTTCGTGCAGTTTAGAATAAATTTTATTATATTTTCAGAAGTAAAGAAAACTTTTTTCAGGCTGGCATGATCAATTGATTATTCGTTCTTTCTCATTGATTATCAGAACGGCGGGTTGACTAGTGAAAATGAATTGGATAGAGAAAAAATAAAAAGTACAGATTTGGAAAAAAACAAGATGCATACTATAGATATGGACCTGGTGGAAATGACGCTGGACGTCATGAAATACACCATAGACCGTATCTCAAATATTACTCCCGAAATGGGAGCACCTAAGAAAGAAGAAGAATTGTTGAGACTGGTAGGGCAAACCATAACTCCGCATGGAATTGGAGGTGAAAATGCTTTTAAGTTATTTAAAGATGTGCTGGTAAAAGCGACTGTGCCTATCGATCACCCGCGACATCTGGCTTTTGTGCCGGCAGCACCTACCAGGGCTGCAATTATGTTCGATCTGGTAACATCGGCTTCCAGTATTCATGGAGCGTATTGGATGGAAGGTGCCGGCGGAATTTTTTGTGAAAACCAGGCGATGAAATGGCTGGTTTCGCTTACCGGATTGCCAGAAGGTGCTTTTGGTGTGTTTACCAGCGGGGGAACAGCCGCTAATCTTTCGGCTATGGTCGCTGCGAGAGAAGAATGGCGGGCACGGAATTCAGATAATATTGCGGTAAAGGCTTTGATGCTTACTTCACATGGAGCGCATAGTTCCATCCAGGCGATGGCCAAAGTGATAGATGCCGATGTGGTGATGATTGATTCTGAAGAGGAAAATCTTACCGGAAGGGAACTGCGAAATGCTATAGATGAACTTGAGGAAAAGGATAAAAAACGTCTTTTTGCTGTAGTGGCCACCGGTGGAACCACAAATGCCGGAATTATAGATGAGCTGGATACGATTGCAGATGTTTGCGAAAAAGAAAATGTATGGTTTCATGTTGATTGTGCTTATGGAGGAGGAGCTCTTGCAGCACCCTCTGTACGCCCCTTGTTTAATGGGATTGAGCGTGCAGACAGTATCACGATCGACCCTCATAAATGGCTGTTTTCGCCCTACGATTGTGGCGCGGTAATTTACCGGAACCTGGAGTTGGCTAAAAAGGCCCACGCCCAGGAAGGCTCTTACCTGGAAATTTTTCAAGACGAAGGAGCACAGGGATTTAACCCCGCCGATTATCAGATTCAGCTTACCAGAAGGGTTAGAGGAATGCCTTTATGGTTCTCCCTCGCCATGCACGGGACAGACAAATACCGGCAGGCAATAGAACGCGGAATTGAACTTGCGCAGATTGCTGCCAAAAAAATAGAAGCACGGGAAAATTTGGAAATGGTAAGACCCACAAGCCTTTCTGTAGTTTTGTTCCGAAGAAAAAACTGGTCTCCGGAAGAATATAAAGAATGGACATACAGGAATCATCGGAACGGTTTTGCACTGGTGACGCCTACAAAATGGAAGAAAGAAACTGTTGCCCGTTTCTGTTTTATTAATCCTGATACTACAGAAGAAGATATTGATAAGATTCTGGATACGATGGGTTAAGAGCAAAGCCGAAGTAAGAAATTGGGTATTGCTCAGGAATTAAAAAAGTCAAGGTCGAAAATTGCCAAATTTCGACTTTGAACTTTTCTGTTCCTGGAATGGTGTCGACGTAGGAATAACAGTTTATCCAGCTTTTTTTCTGAACCTGCCTGTGATCACTAATGCAATTCCCAAACCTACAGCAAAACCAAAGATCCACGCGTAATTTGATTCAATAAAGAATTGCGCACATATTCCTAGTGCGAGTAATACCGCTCCAATTATTCTGGTTTTATTCATATTTCTTATTAGGACGTGATGCTTTTACCCAATGCTAAATCTAATAATTTATATTTACTTCAGAATACCTAATGTTTTTCTCTAAAAGCTATTTTGCTTAAGATCGATAATTGTCATTTTTAGACCTGCACTTATTTTAGTCAATTTCATAGTCAAGACGCATGGTAATGGAGGCGGTTTTCTTTTTGTCCGCAGTATTGTAGGCGCCGCTCCAGCTGTAATCTTCACCGCTATTTTGTCCCGTGATCTGGAAAACCCCCATATTGGCATTTTTCAGCTCCCCCAGGCTGCCACCGCTGTTTTCTGCTATCCTTTCAGCTCTTACACGGGCGTCTTCAGTCGCTTTAGAGATCATTTCAATCTTAAGATCAGCAATTTTTGTATAATAATATCGCGGGGGAGTAGAATTGAACTGCACGCCCTTGTTTAGTAGTTCTGTGATTTCCCTGGAGACGTTTTCAATAAGCTCCACTTCATTCGATTCAATTTTTACTGATTGAATCAGCTCGTAACCTTTAAAAATGCTGCCCACAAAATTACCGTTTTGATATTGGTTTTCATTTTGTTCTATGGTTTGAACAGAATTAAAGACGATGTTTTCCTGTTTTATACCATTGTCCAGAAGATATTTTCTTACCGTTTCTTTGTCTTTATTAAGCTGTTTATAAGCTTCTTCAAGATCTGGACTTACACGGCTAAATTGTCCCTCCCAAACAATAAGATCTGATGTGAAATTTTCGCTTCCGGAACCGGTTACCGAAATCACTCCGTCTGGATTGGCGCGGCTTACATACGCATTACCTAAAAATATTGCAGCCACGACAATAGCGATGGAAAAGATAATTGCACTTAAGTATTTCATAATTTAAAAATTAGATGGGAATAAAGGTATAAAATACCAAGATTGCTATTTTATTTTTGCCTCAAATTATTACTTTTACGCATGCAAAATAACGTACTTATACTGGACTTCGGCTCGCAATACACTCAGCTAATTGCGAGGCGCGTAAGAGAATTAAATATTTACTGCGAAATTCACCCGTTTCACAAGGTTCCCGGGGATCTTAGCAGCTTTAAAGCGGTCATCCTTTCCGGAAGTCCGTTTTCTGTGAGAAACGAAGATGCTCCACATCCCGATTTATCAAAAATAAGAGGTCTGGTTCCTATACTTGCCGTTTGTTATGGAGCACAATACTTTGCGCATTTTCATGGCGGGATAGTAGAAGCATCAGAAATTAGAGAGTATGGAAGGGCAAATCTTTCTGTAATAAAAGATAACGAGCCTCTTTTTAAAGATATTCCCGAAAATTCACAGGTGTGGATGAGCCATAGTGATACTATTAAAGAATTGCCTACAAATGCAATACGTCTGGCAAGTACAAGCGATATTTTAAATGCAGCTTATAGAATTGAAGGGGAGCAGACTTATGCAATTCAATTTCATCCAGAAGTTTACCATTCCAAAGATGGTAAGCAATTACTGGAGAATTTTCTTGTAAAGATTTGTGGTGTTGAACAATCCTGGACTCCGGGTGCTTTTGTAGATTTAACTGTTTCAGAATTAAAGGAGAAGATAGGTGATGATAAAGTGGTGCTGGGATTAAGCGGCGGCGTAGATTCTTCAGTTGCGGCTGTTCTTCTGCACCAGGCTATAGGAAAGAATCTGTACTGTATTTTCGTTAATAACGGACTCCTTCGGAAGAACGAGTTTGAAAGCGTTCTGCATCAATATAAAGATATGGGACTTAACGTAAAAGGAGTTGATGCTTCGGCACGTTTCTTGGATGCACTTGCAGGAATAAGTGATCCTGAATTGAAGCGTAAAGCCATAGGGAATGCTTTTATTGAAGTTTTTGATGATGAAGCTCATGGAATTACAGATGTTACCTACCTCGCACAGGGAACAATTTATCCAGATGTTATTGAATCTATTTCAGTAAACGGACCTTCAGTTACTATTAAATCGCATCATAATGTTGGTGGTTTACCAGATTTTATGAAGCTGAAAGTGGTTGAGCCTCTGCGTATGCTTTTCAAAGATGAGGTAAGGAGAGTAGGAGCAGAGCTGGGAATAGATCCTGAACTTTTGGGAAGACATCCATTTCCGGGACCGGGACTGGCGATAAGAATTCTTGGTGACATTACTGAAGAAAAAGTTAGGATCCTTCAGGAAGTAGATCATATCTTTATACAGGGCCTGCGTGATGCGATGCTGTATGATAAAGTGTGGCAGGCGGGAGCAATTTTACTTCCGGTACAGTCGGTTGGAGTGATGGGAGATGAGCGTACTTATGAGCAGGTAGTGGCTCTAAGAGCTGTGGAATCTACAGACGGAATGACGGCAGACTGGGTGAATTTGCCCTATGAATTTTTACAAAAAACATCCAATGCAATAATTAACAGGGTAAAGGGCGTTAATAGAGTGGTATATGATATTAGTTCCAAACCGCCGGCCACTATAGAATGGGAGTAGATTTGGGGACGGACAATTAAAGAAAATAAAATGAAGTACCTTTTTGCGTTATTTTTACTGTTTCAGGTTTTTACTACTGAAGCTGTAGCACAACAGTTTAAATATCATACTGTAACTTCAGGGGAGACTGTAAACAGTATAGCGAGATCTTATAATATTTCCAAAGAGGATATCTTTAAATATAATCCTGATGCTCAGGAGGGGATTTCTGTTTCAGCCAAACTTGTTATTCCGGTAAATGCTTCTAATACGGAGTCTTCTCAGAATACGGAGGTTAGTTTCAGAACGCATAAAGTTGCCAAAAAGGAAACACTTTACGGATTGTCTCAGCAGTATAATGTAGAGATTGATCAAATTAAGCGTTATAATAAGCACTTATATTCCGAAGAACTTCAGACGGGGGAAGAGATAAGAATTCCGAATATTTCTGAAGGGCAAACAACAACTGCACCGGCACCGGCAGCAATTTCTGCACCTCAGCAACAGCAAAATTCAGGTATAGATCCACAGGAGACCAGAAATACGCGGGAGCATGTGGTAATCCCGAAGGAGACAAAGTACGGCATTGCCCGTAAATATGGCCTTACCGTTCAGGAACTTGAAGAAATGAATCCCACTGTAGATGTGCTGCAGCCGGGAATAATGCTTAAAGTGGGAACGAATGTTCTTGAAAATGAGCCGGTAATTATTACTGATGATACCTTTGAATTTTACGAAGTTCAGCCACAGGAGAATTTCTTCCGTTTAACCCGAAAATTTGGAATAGACCGCGATTCTCTTATTGCGCTAAACCCTGCATTAAAAGATGGTGTAAAGTCCGGAATGGTTCTTAAAATTCCTGCAGATCCCGAATCTGGGGAAGGCGATTTTGATTTTGAAAATTTTGAAGATGCTGAGGAAACCAATGTAAATCTTAGAAGTTCATTAAGCAATTTTAGTACTAAGGAGCTTGTCGTAATGCTTCCTTATAATTTGGATAAGATCGAGACTGATTCTACAGATGCTTATAAAAATGCGATTTTAAATGACAGGGTTTTACGAATTTCTTTGGATTTCTACAGCGGAGTTCTAATGGCGGTGGAAGAAGCAAAAGAACTTGGAATTTCTACAAATCTCCGGGTGTTCGATACTAAATATGATTCACAACGGGATGCCCAGGAAGTGAACAATATTATAAACACAAATAACTTTAATAATGTAGATGCTGTTATTGGGCCGCTTTTGCAGACTACCACAGAGGCTGCTGCTGCAAAACTGTCAAGAGAAAATATTCCAGTGATAAGTCCGCTTTCCAATAAACAAATGCAGCCATACTCTAATTTATTCCAGTCCCGTCCAACAGATGAAATGCTGGCCGATGTAATGGTAGATTATCTTCAGCAGAATGCCAATAACAAAAATATTGTGGTAATTGCCGATGGCAAGTCTTATCAGGTAAAAAGCAAACTCAGTAATGCTCTTCCCGAAGCAAAATTTATAAATCCGGGGAATGGTTATGTTTCTGAAAGTGCAATGAACCAGGCCCTTGCGGCAAACCGTGAAAACTGGGTGATTTTGGAATCAGATGATGTTGGGATATTAAGCAGTGTAACTTCGGGGCTTAACAGGCTTGCAAGAGATAAGAACATCAAACTTTTTACAACAAAAAAAGGTAGCAACTACGATAATGATAATGTTTCGAATACACATTTGGCCAGGCTTAATTTTCATTACCCTTCTGTAGATAAAGAGCATAATCAGGAAGATTCCAGGGAATTTATAGAAGAGTATGTAGAAAAGTATGGTCTGGTGCCCAATCAATATGCAGTAAGAGGATACGATCTTACTCTGGATGTTTTACTAAGACTGGCCAGTGCCAAAGATCTTTATGACTCTTTCAATAGGTATAAGGGTTATACAGAGTATTACGAAAATAAATTTCATTATATGCCCCTTTCCGGTGGAGGTTTTCAGAATGATGCAGTTTATATTATGAGAGTGAATGAGGATTTAAGTTTAAGTGTAGAAAATGACTTCTAAAGTAATTTATAAAGGCGGATTAAGAACTGAAGCAGAACATCTTAAAAGTGGTTCAGTAATTATTACAGATGCACCGGTTGATAACCACGGGAAAGGCCAAGCATTCTCACCCACAGATACTGTTGCTACCGCTTTAGCATCCTGTATGCTTACCGTAATGGGAATAAAAGCTGAAGAAATGCAGGTAGATTTGACCGGTACAAATGCTTCGGTTACTAAAACCATGGCTGCAGAACCTCGCAGGATATCAAAAATAGATGTGGTAGTAGAGTTTCAATCAAATTTCTCAGATAAGGAGAAAAAGATTCTGGAGAACACCGCCAGAACCTGTCCTGTATTGAACAGCCTTCATCCGGATATGGAAAAGAATATTTCTTTCCGCTATAAATAGATGAAATCCCTTCTTCTTACTTTCCTTCTTTTTTATTCCTCTTTTGTTTTTGCGCAAACTGAAAAGGAAAAGATCCAGTGGGATAAAAACAGACCGCTTACGTGGAATGATTTTAGAGGAAAACCTTCTCCGTCTAAAGATTATAAGGCCAGTACGAATTCCGGAATGTCCATTTCCTGGAGTTTAAGTGAAACTGGTAATAAAGTGGCTTTAGTAGATTATGAAGTTAAGGCAAACTTTTATCCCGACCAATCGTGGAAAAAAGAAGATATTCGGAAAAAGGATTATATTCTGGCTCACGAGCAACTGCATTTTGATATTTCCGAATTACATGCACGTAAATTGCGAAAAGCCCTGGCGGAATATAAAGACGGAAAAAATGTTGAGAAGGAACTTACAGCAATATATAGAAAGTTTGAAAACGAAAGGCGGAAGATGCAGAGCGATTTTGATGCTGAAAGTGTCCATAGCCAGATAGAGGAGGAGGAATTAAAATGGCGGGAGTACGTAAAGCAGCAGCTGGAACAATACAAAGCTTACGCTGAATAGTATAAAATGAAAATTTTTAGAAAAATAGTAGGGAGGGTTTAAGAAAAGGAATGACGGGAAGCTTCTTTTTGAGCTTGTTCAAATTCTTCAATTATTTCCCTTACAATAGCGGCAGCCGGTTTTATTTCGTGGATCAGGCCTGAAATTTGCCCAATTTCGAGTTCTCCTTCTTCAAGATCACCTTCAAACATTCCTTTCTTTGCACGGCCACGGCCCAATAATTTAAGTAAATCGTCTTTGCCAGGATTCTTCTTATACAGCTCTTCTATTTGACTATAAAACGGGTTTTTCAGCAGTCTTACAGGTGCTAATTCTTTTAAAGTAAGCTTGGTGTCACCTTCCTGAGCTTTTATCACCATTTCTTTAAAATCAGGATGGGAAGAGGCTTCGGGAGAGGCAACAAACCTGCTTCCAATCTGTACACCTTCAGCGCCCAGAACCATAGCAGCCAGCATTCCGCGGCCGGTAGCAATCCCTCCCGCAGCAATAAGCGGAATTTGCAGTTTTTCTTTTACTATTGGGATTAATGTAAATGTAGTGGATTCGTCACGGCCATTATGCCCACCGGCTTCAAAACCTTCAGCAACAACGGCATCCACTCCGGCTTCTTCAGATTTTAAAGCGAATTTCAAGCTGCTCACTACGTGTACTACCTTTATTCCCTGCTCCTGCAAATGTTTGGTCCAGATCTTAGGATTTCCAGCAGATGTAAACACAATTGGTACACCTTCCTTTACGATGATCTCCATTATTTCCTCTACGTTGGGGTAGAGGAGAGGCACATTCACCGCAAAAGGTTTTTTGGTAGCAGCCTTACATTTCTGAATATGCTCCTGTAAGACCTCAGGATACATAGAGCCGGCGCCAATAATTCCTAGTCCGTCTGCGTTGCTCACTGCCGAGGCAAGTTTCCAGCCACTTGCCCAAACCATTCCTGCCTGGATTAGCGGATATTTAATATTGAAAAGTTCCGTGATCCTGTTGTTAGGCATTTTCTTCAGTTTAAATAGCTACTACTTAGCAAAACTAAGAAATAACGCCAGATCCTAATAATTCCTCTCCGTCGTACCAGGCAACAAACTGTCCTTCTGTAATAGAAGCCTGATTTTCTTCAAAAACAACATACAGTCCGTTGCCGGTTTGATGAAGTGTAGCATTTTGAAGTGGCTGCCGGTAACGGATTCGCGCTTTCACATGTAATTCCTCATTCTCTCCCAGAGCAAGATCTTTCCGTACCCAATGCACTTCTTCATTATTAACAAATAGGGCTTTTCTGTAGATGCCGGGATGGTTTTTCCCCTGTCCGGTGTAGATGACATTCTCCTTCACATCTGTATCAATAATAAAAAGTGGTTCGGGAGTGCCACCTACAGCCAGACCTTTGCGTTGTCCTTTGGTGAAATAATGCGCCCCCTGGTGTTTTCCCACCACTTTACCGTCTGTTGAAGCGTATTTATACTTTTTAGACAGGTGCTCTAATTCTTCAATTTTCGACCTATAGTCTGCTTTTTCTTCAGAATACAGTTCTTTTGCGGCATCAATTTCTACAATAGTTCCCTCTTTTGGCTGCAATTTTTGCTGAAGAAAGTCCGGAAGTCTTACTTTTCCGATAAAACAAAGTCCCTGGGAGTCTTTTTTATCTGCCGTAACCAGGTTTTGCTCTTTTGCAATCTTGCGGACTTCGGATTTTTGCAATTCCCCAATAGGGAAGAGGCTTTTTGCCAATTGTTCCTGAGTTAACTGGCATAAAAAGTAAGACTGATCTTTACTGGCATCTTTCCCTGCCAATAATTGATATATCGTTTCTCCGTTTTTCTGAATTTCTCCTTTTCTACAATAATGACCGGTCGCGACATAATCTGCACCCAGAGAAAGCGCAATTTTCATGAAAACATCAAATTTGATCTCACGGTTGCAGAGAACGTCTGGATTTGGCGTTCTTCCGCGTTCATATTCATTGAACATATAATCTACAATACGCTCTTTGTACTGCTCACTTAAATCCACCGTTTGAAAAGGAATTCCTAATTTTTCTGCCACCAGCATTGCATCGTTGCTATCGTCCAGCCACGGACATTCATCTGAAATTGTCACCGAATCATCATGCCAGTTCTTCATAAACAGCCCAATCACCTCGTATCCCTGTTGTTGCAGCAAATACGCTGAAACACTGGAATCCACACCTCCGGATAAACCAACAACTACCTTTTTCATTCTTGTATGCTATAATTCGTATTAAAAGTCGGAAAAGAGATCGCAAAATTACGAAATAAAAAAGGGTGACAAAAGCCACCCTTTTCAGTTTAAAGAATAATTTTTTACTTCTTTTCAAAGATAATATGTGTATTCTGAGTCATCAGGGCGTCAGGATAAAAAGTAAATCGCGAATAATCATCATTAAAATCTACTCTGCCAGGTTGTGATCCTAGAATAGGAATTCTGAATATATATTTATCATTATTTCCACCACCGCTCCAGTTGCCTTCTTCGCTATCTACTGTGCATTCGCCGTCGGTGTTCATGTAATATTCAGAAATGGCCGTGCCATCACTGTTAAAAGTTATTTGAGACTGGGATGTGCATTCATTTACGGGAATAAGAAAATCCCCCGCGTTGTTAATTTCAACTAATCCCCAGGTGCCTAAAATATTGTTCTCAGAATTTCCACTGCTATCATCATCATTACTACATGAAGATAAAACTGCGATGGACATAAATAATAAAAATATTTTTTTCATAACAAGTAAGTTTTTTGTTTAAATGTAAATATATCGGAATTTTAAGAGAGCTAAAATTCTTTTTCTTCTGTTAACTTTTTATTCTCATAATATTTCCAGGTTCCTTCCTTTTGATCCTGAACATATTGACCTTCAATTATTTTCTCACCTTTGATATTATAGTAAGTTACCGGCCCGTTTAACTCGCCCTTCTCAAAATTTAAATGTTGCAGAAGTGTACCCTCTTCGGAATAAACAAAACTTTCTCCATCCTTCTTATCATCCTGATACAGGGATTGCTCGGCCAGCTCTCCATTTTTAAAATATGTTTTCTGAAGCCCATGTAACTGATCATTTTTGTAATTCTCAATCATCATGGTATCCTGCGAAGCCTGGTGAAAATATATCCATTTCCCTTCCCTTTTTTGTTCAACTATCGTGCCGGTGCTTATAGGCTCACCTTTTTGAGTGTAATAAGTAGCCATTACAGAATCGACGCCTTCTTTAAAGTGGAGAATAGCCGAAGGATGTGCATCGAAACCTTTTTTATAAAAACGGAATTTGCCGATTTCTTTACCATGTTTAAAAATTCCTTCAAATTTAAGTTGTGAAGTACCTTCGAAATTTACAGCCCATTTGCCATGTCGCCTGGATTCCGAATCCAGCTGATTTATTTCTTCTTGGGAAAACAATTGAAATCCCACGAGAAAGAAGAACAAAATATATATCGATTTTTGCATTTCAAAAATTAGGTTCTCTAATCAAAACTTAGAAAGAAAGTTTTTATTTTAAATGTAGCGCATTTTGTTATTAGTATTCTGAATTCCTGAACACTGTAAGGTTTATAATCTAAACAGACCAATAAATATGTTAAACAAAGAAACTGTTCCTATAGATTTGTTTCCGGACAAATTACCAACTGCAGGAATCTTATTTTGACTAAAGTAGTTTTATGGTCCTATTGAAAAAGCCCGGAATGTTCGGGCTTTTTTATTTTATCTTTTTCCTTTTTTCTGCTGTTCTTCAGCTTGCTCCATCATTTCCTGCATCTTTCTGGAAAACCTGTTTTGTTTTTTAGGCTTCTTCTTATTTTCCTGAATTTTAGCGTGAATTTTGTCTTCATCTATAATCGCATGCTTAATAACCAGCATAATTCCGATGGTAATAAGGTTAGACGTGAAATAGTAGAGTGAAAGTCCGCTGGCATAATTATTAAAGAAGAAAAGCATCAGTAAAGGCGAAAGGTACATGATGAACTTCATATTTGGCATTCCCGGTTGCTGATTTGCCTGCATAGTCTGGCCGGTAGTCATCATCATATAGATGAAAATTGCAATAGATGCCAGAATTGGGAATAAACTCACGTGATCCCCGTAAAATGGAATATTGAACGGTAGTTCGGCAATAACATCATAACTGGAGAGGTCATCTGCCCATAAAAATCCTTTTTGACGTAACTGGAAAGCGCTTGGGAAGAATTGGAATAGGGCATAAAATACCGGAATCTGCATTAAAGCCGGCAGACATCCGCTCATAGGGCTGGCTCCTGCTTTACTGTACAGCTTCATAGTTTCCTGCTGCTTCTTCATTGCATTGTCCTTGTACTTCTCATTAATTTCGTTAATCTCAGGACGTAAAACTTTCATTTTTGCCTGTGATAAATAAGATTTGTACGTAACTGGTGAAAGAACAATCCTCACGACAATTGTCATTACAATAATCGCAATCCCGTAGCTGGGAAGGAAACTGCTTAAGAAAGCAAAAAATGGAATAAATATGTATTGGTTGATCCAACCAAAAATCCCCCAACCAAGTGGGACGATTTCATCTAAATTACGATCGTAATCATTTAAGATTTTATAATCTGTAGGACCATAATACCAGTTCATATTATAGTTTAACTCCCCACCATTAAGTTGCAATGGAAGACTGGCAGCAAATTGCCTTGTGTAAACGGTGTCTATTTCTTCATCTTCAACCAGGTTTTCTGTTCTAAAGCTTCCTCTTGCAAAAGGATCATCTGTTAAAAGGATTGAAGAAAAGAAATGCTGCTTAAAAGCAACATAGCTAATATCTTCTTCCTCATCTGTCTCTACATCTCCACCACCCAGGTAATCATCTTTATCACCTGCATACTCATAAATAAGATCGGTATATCTGCTTTCGTAAGAAATACTTTTTGCATGACGGTATCCTTTTAATTTCCAATCCAAGTTTAGAGCCTCCTGGGAGCTGTTAAAAACATCATCAAGTCCCTGGGAACGAATACTGAAATCCATCATGTATTCTCCGGGCTTCAAGACATAACGATACTCAAGAAACTCATCCTCAGACACTTTTAATTTCATCGAAAGTACCTGGTTATCACCATTCTGGCTTACTTCAGGTTCAAAAAAGAGATTCTGGGTATCCAGCGTACGACCATCTGTAGTGGAAAAATTTATATTGAAGGAGGCATTTCCATCTTTTATAAGATATACAGGAATGGAATCAAATGTTTTGTAATTTTTAAGCCGTGCTTCAGAAATATAACCACCTTTATTATCCACAACCAGTTCGAGTACATCATTTGAAATAGTAGTGGAATTTTCAGAAGCTGATTCTAAAGTAGCTGAATATCCAAAAGCACCCAGTCTTCGTTGAGCTTCTGCTAAAGCTGTAGAATCCTGGCCTGTAGCCGACAAATCATCTTCAGTAGTGGCAATATTCCCCGTCTGCTGATTCTCTGTTGTCTCAACCTGCTCAGTTTCCTGTTCTTCTTCTAGTGCTGTTTCTTCTGTAGAATTGTTGTACAACATCCACAATAGGATTGCACCAATAAGTAAAAATCCTATTATAGATTGGACGTCTATTTTCTTTTCTTCCATGCTTAATGCTATAGCGATCCATCATTCAAAAAGATGGCCGTTTCTTAAATTTATGCCAACTTGGCGTTTTTCTTTTTTGAATAATTGTGGGCTGCGTTTATAAATCCTACAAATAAAGGATGCGGGCTGGCCACTGTACTCTTGTATTCCGGATGGTATTGCACCCCTACAAACCATGGATGCTCAGTAAGTTCTATTACTTCTACTAATCCGGTGTCAGGGTTAATTCCTGTGGCAGCCATTCCGGCTTTTTCCAGTTGTTCCTTATATTTGTTGTTATATTCGTAGCGATGCCGGTGTCTTTCTTTGATCTGAGTTTTCCCGTAAACTTTATGTATTACAGAACCTTCTGTCAGTTTACAATCCCATGCTCCCAGCCTCATCGTGCCACCTTTATGGGTAACGTTTTTTTGTTCTTCCATAATATCAATAACAGGATGTTTGGTTTTAGCATCCATCTCTGTAGAATTGGCATTTTTTAATTGAAGGACATTTCTTGCAAATTCAATAACTGCCATTTGCATTCCCAGGCAGATTCCCAGAAATGGTAAATTATTTTCGCGTGCAAACCGTACAGCATCAATTTTACCTTCAATTCCCCTTTCGCCAAAACCTGGTGCTACAAGAATGCCATCCAGGTGTGATATTTTATGCTGAATCGTATTTTCATTAATAAATTCTGAATGAATACTTTCAATTTTCACCATCACCTCATTTTCGGCACCTGCATGAATAAAAGATTCTAATATAGATTTATAAGAATCCTGAAGTTCTACATATTTTCCTATAAGACCAATTCTTACTTCTGCTTTTGGATTTTTGTGCCTTTTCAGAAACTCATTCCATCTGTCAAGATTTGGAGTTTTATCATCGGGCAGGGAAAGCTTCTTTAGCGTCACAGTATCAAGACCTTCCTTCAACATCATATTGGGAACGTCATATATCGTATCTGCATCAATTGACTGAATAACTGCCTCCTGACGAACATTGCAGAAAATTGCCAATTTTCGCCTTATATCATCAGAAAGTTCATGCTCTGTACGGCATACGAGGATATCTGCTTTTATTCCGCTTTCCATTAAGGTTTTAACGCTGTGTTGAGTGGGTTTGGTTTTTAGTTCACCCGCAGCAGAAAGATATGGTACAAGAGTAAGATGTATCACCAGGGCATTATCGTCCCCAAGTTCCCATTTAAGTTGTCGTACCGCCTCAATGTATGGCAGGGATTCAATATCACCTACAGTTCCTCCAATTTCAGTAATCACAATGTCAAAATCACCGTTTTTACCAAGGATTTGAATGCGCTCTTTAATTTCATTGGTAATATGCGGTACTACCTGTACTGTTTTTCCAAGGAATTCGCCACGGCGCTCTTTTTCAATTACACTTTGGTAGATCCTTCCAGTGGTTACGTTGTTGGCCTGGGAAGTATTTACATTTAAAAAACGCTCATAATGCCCAAGATCAAGATCTGTTTCGGCACCATCTTCAGTCACATAACATTCGCCGTGTTCGTAAGGATTTAATGTTCCCGGATCTACATTTATATAAGGATCTAATTTCTGAATTGTGGTTTTAAAGCCACGAGCCTGTAAAAGTTTTGCCAGAGATGCTGCAATTATCCCCTTCCCCAGGGAAGAAGATACGCCGCCGGTAACAAAAATATACTTGGTTTCGGCCATGTTTTGTGTGTTTGTTGCGTCTTTAATTCAGGGCGCTAAATTACAAATAAGAATAGAAAAACAGGACAATATCAGAAGCTAATATTTAGAGTATATTAAGAAAATAAAGCACCGGAAAAAGATAACTATTTAGGGTAATTTTTCCTTATTTTTCGAAGGATACCTTCCATACCATTTACCTTAAGTTCGTATACCTGTTGCATTTGCGCACCAAGTTTACCTTCGGGAAAGCCTTTTTGTTTGTACCAGACCATATAGTATTCTGGAATATCAGAGAGGAAGTAATCCTTGTATTTTCCAAAATACATTTTTGCATGTGCTAATTCAATAAGCGCTTTATGGTCAGGTTTCACTTCCATTTTCTGATGTTAATCAGTAGAGATCAATAATTGCCATTTTAGGAGCCTCTCTTCAAATAGGAGGAGAGCAGCCCGAATTTTTGTTTATTGAGAGGTTTTACCACATATTCGAGAACACATGGATAGTCAAGTGCCTTTTGGTGGTCCAATTCACTGGTGCTTGAGGTAAGTATAATAACTCTGTGTTCAATACTTTTCTGCCGCATTTCTTCAAGAAATTCCCAGCCCGTCATTTCCGGCATATTCAAATCGAGAAAAATTAATGCATTATCCTTTTCCTGTTCTACTGTTTTAAAAGCATCGAGAGGATTGGTGAAATCCTGTATATTCTCCTTATGGCCTTCAATTTCAAGTAACTTTCTTGTAATAAAATTTGCAATAGGTTGATCGTCTATGAGATATATGGGGCTCATGTATTTTCAGCTTTTAACTTAACCAGTTCCTGAGAAGCCATTTCTATTACTTCTTTTAAAACAAGGTCCATTTCTTCTACAGAAGTGGCTAATTTAGGAAATAATTCCTTCCGGCAGGTTTCATCATCAAAAACTTCAAGAAGCTGCGTTATACCCTGTATCCGGGAGAGGGGTTCTCTAACGTTGTGTGCGTTTAATGCAGAGATGTGAAGTAATTTTTGGTTCTTCTCCCGTATTTCCCTGGTGCGCTCCTCAATGGTTTGTTTCTGATTTTCTACTATTTCCTTAATTTGGGTGTGCTGTTTTTTTATTGTGTCGTAAGCTTCAGAAAGAGATTTATTTTTATTGGCCAGCTGGTTTTTAAGAAATATCTCCTGAAACTTTGCTTCCAGACAATCGGTTACCAATTTTAAAATTTCAACATCGGCATAAGAAAAAGGCTTGTTTTCATCAGAAATAAGAGAAACCAGCGCTTTTCTTTCATTTTTCTGAAAAGACCACGCCCACAATTCCGGTTTTATAAGTTCATTAGTAGAAAACCTTCCGTCGAAAAGTTGGAACGGAATTTCTGAAGTTTTTAATGGGATACCACTTTTAAAAAGTTCTCTTTCATAATGTAGGAGCGAATCCTCTTCCGCAAGGGAATAAATCATTTCATTTTTACATAAAGAGAAAAACAAAAAATGATCATCCTGTTCAAAAACCATTTTAATAAGGTGAAAATTAAGCAGATATTTTAAATGCCTTTTGGTATCTTCCACCACCTCCTGAAGCGTTCCGCAGCGATTTATTCCATTGGCAAATTTAGAATAAGCCTCATAGGTGATGCGGTAGTGCTGTGAAGAATCCTTACTAATGGAAGCCATTTTTAGAAATTATTCTATGGTCTCCAGTAATTCATTATCGATCTTTATTCCCGAAACGTCTGCTATGGTATTTAGCATATTTACAAGGTCTGCCTGTGCCATTAGTTCCTGGATTTCCTTCTTTGAAAAACCTGCATTTTCCAACTCTTCAAAATCTGCATCAGAAATCTGGTCGTGGTTAAGGGCAGCTTTGGTGACTACATTTACTGCCGTACGGTAACTTAACGGCATTGTGGGGGAATCAATATTTTCTGTAGCTTTAAAATTTTCGTCTTCCGAAATCATGGAACTCATACTATCTGCAAAGATACCATGTGCATGGGAACAATAATGGCAGCCTCTTTTCTTTGAAACATTGTAGATAATAAGCTGCTTAAGGACGTTTGGTACTTCTCCTTCCATTAATGTGTTTTTCAACTTGCTCCAGTTGCCCTTTAAAAGTGTAGCATTGTCTCCCTGGCATTTAAACCAGTTTAAAACGAACGGAAGTTGAAGTGTTTTTTTTGTGTCGTCGTAAATTTCTTTTACTTCTTGAGTAGCTTCCTCATAAGATACCATAGGATATCTTCCAGAAACGGCGGAATTTGGTGTGGCCATAATATTTAGGTTAATGTAGATCTGTTTTATTTCCGGGCAGGAAAATTAATGAGGCAAGATAATATTTAAAAGTAAAATTTAATAATTAAAAATAATTTTGGCAATTGTTTAATCTGTCAATTTAAAGCAGTTTTTGATGCAATAGCCCACACCAGAAACTTTTAGTTAAAGTAATGATAATTGACAGGGGAAGTTATGCTCCTTTCTTAGTTTTAAATAATTTAGGCCATGTAAATTAATTTGCGAAATTCTACTAATATGGCGATCATAGGTTCTATTATTAAAAATCTTATTGACTTGAGGGATACTCTGGTCTCGGAGCCTGATGCCGGGAAGGCACAGCATGAGGAACTTGAAAAGTTGCTAAAAAAGGCAAAGGATACCACATTTGGAAAACAGTACGATTTTGAAGGTATTTTGAAGTCAGATGATATTAAAAAAAACTTTGCTGAAAAGGTTCCTTATTTTGATTATAATAAACTGAATAGCGAATGGTGGAGTAAGTTGCATGAAGGTGAAGAGGATGTGACATGGCCGGGAAAACCTCCATATTTTGCTTTAAGTTCTGGTACAACCGGGAAGTCCAGTAAGCGGATTCCTGTAACAGAGGATATGGTTGAAGCTATTCGAAAAGCCGGAATCAAACAGGTAAGCGCATTAAGTCATTTTGATCTTCCTTCAGACTTTTTTGAAAAAGATATTATGATGCTTGGTAGTTCTACAGACCTGCAGGAAGAAGGTGACCATATGGAAGGTGAAATAAGCGGTATTAGTGCAAGCAATATCCCTTCCTGGTTCGAAGGTTATTATAAGCCGGGAAAGGAAATTGCCAAAATTGACGAATGGGATGAGCGGGTACAGAAAATTGCTGAAAATGCCAGAAACTGGGATGTAGGTGCGATTAGCGGAATCCCGTCCTGGACAGAATTAATGATGAAGAAGATTATAGAGCATCATAAAGTTGATAATATCCATGAGGTTTGGCCAAACCTGCAGGTGTACGCGTCTGGCGGAGTGGCTTTTGAGCCTTATGAGAAGAGTTTTAATGCTCTTCTGGACCATCCTCTTAAAGTAATTGATACCTATCTTGCTTCTGAAGGTTTCCTCGCTATTCAGGAAAGACCAGAGTCTCATTCTATGAAGCTCATCCTCGATAACGGCATCTACTTTGAGTTTGTGCCGTTTAAACCTGAATTTATTAATGAGGACGGTTCTTTAAAAGACGAAGCGCCTGTAGTTCCCCTTTCTGAAGTTGTAGAGGAGCAGGATTACGTTTTGCTTATAAGTACTGTTTCTGGTGCATGGAGATATATAATTGGAGATACGGTAAAGTTTACCAATGTTGAGAAACATGAAATAAGGATCACCGGGAGAACAAAATTTTTCCTGAATGTAGTTGGATCACAGCTTTCAGTAAATAAAATGAATGATGCCATCAAGGAACTGGAAGACAAATTTGATATAAAGATTCCCGAATATACAATTGCTGCTGTAAGAATAGATGGAGAATTCTATCATTCGTGGTATCTCGGAACAGATTCTGATATTGAAGAAGAAAAACTTGCAGATGCTTTAGACAAAGTGCTTCAGGAAGCCAATAAAAATTACAAGGTAGCAAGATCCAAAGCCCTTAAAGGAGTTAAGGTTACTACTATTCCACCAGATTTATTTCCAGAATGGAGTGGTGCGAATAAAAAGAAAGGCGGGCAGGTAAAAATGGAAAAGGTGATGAATGAAGAAAAATTTGCAGAATGGGAAGCCTTTGTTAAAAAACAGCTTCAGGGTTAATCCAATTCTTCTACCAGTTCCATAATTTCTTCCTGGGATAGGTAGAGGCTTTTAATTCTATTCTTATAATGCTCTGAAAGGTCGGCGTGGTTTAGAATAAAATCTTTGGTCGCAATGATGTATTCACCCATTCCGTGATTTACAGCATACGTGTCTGCGGCTCTTTCAGCTTCACGTATATAACGTTTGGAAGTGATATATCGCGTTCCAAACCATATCATATTTACTGCGCTGCGGTTTTTATAATCCATGATGTGCCCGAGCTCATGTCCAATCCAGCCAATTAAAACATCTGAAGGTACATTCGTCACATCAAATTCCTGGTCCTCAATATTAAATCGTTCACTAATCATTATATAATAAGAGCGTTTGCCTCTTTTCTTTAATAAATCACCGAACTTTGGCTGTGCCTGCATAAAAGACTTTTTAATCTTCTTCTTAAACTTAAATTCTATTGGAGTGTCTTTAAGTTCGGGATAATGGGCAAGAGCCACATAAGCTTCTCTCCATATAACCTCTGGTACAATTTTATTCTTAGATTTAAGGCTATCCTTCTGTTTCATATTCTGGCTGTATGCGCTGGATACGAATAGGAAAGGGAGAATAAGAATACATATATATGTTTTCCCAATACTATTCAATTCTATTATGCTTTTATATTCGATGTTTTATAAAAATAAGTAATATGGGATAGTTGCCGAAAACGCTGAAGTTAAATTGACCATAAAATGCAAATTTGAGCATAAAAAAAGCCTTACATAAAAATGTAAGGCCAAGAATATAGTATTTAAAACTAGTGGTTAAGCTTGTTTAACATTAACCGCGTTTAATCCTTTTCTTCCTTCTTCGAGATCAAACGTTACTTCGTCATTCTCTCTAATTTCGTCGATAAGACCATTTGCGTGTACAAAGTACTCTTTGTTTGATCCTTCTTCTTTGATAAATCCAAATCCTTTTGTGTCGTTGAAGAATTTGACTGTTCCTTTATTCATTATAACTTAAATTAAATTTAGTCAAAGATAGATATAATTATCGATAAATCACTTATTTAAAAAGATAATTTTTAAAAACTTGGTAAAGTTCACTGTCAGGTGCTTAGCACGATGTTTCCAAAAAAAAAGCAACCCGTGGAGGTTGCTTTTAACAAGATTAACTTTAGATAATTATTGCCCCTGTAGCATTTGCTGCAATCTTTGCTGCATCTCAGGATCGGTCTGTAAAGCCATGGCCAGTTTTTCATATCTTTCCATAGTAAAACCCTGATCAGTAATTACTTCTTCCATTTTTTCCTGAAACTCACCTTGCATTCCTTCGATTTTTTGAACAGTAGCTTCATATTTTTCTTTTTCATTACCAGTAACATCCAATTCTTCATTAGGATTCATTGAAGCCTGGTACATTTCATTAAAACGTTGAATTTCAAAACCTTCATCTTCTACAACGCTCACCATTTTTTGCTGAGCTTCCTGATTTACCATTCTTAAACCCTGATAAGCTTCTGCAAATTTTGCAAGTTCTGCGTCATCTACATCTACTTCCACTTTCTGTTGTTGTGGTGGCATTGGCTGAGTTTGCGCAACAGCGCTCATAGAGCCCATAAGCATAAGAACTACCAAAAGGCCAGCAATTTTTTTCATTTTAAGCATAATCGGTTTCTTTTAATTTATTTCGATTTTTCCAAACATATAAAAACGAGATCGGTCTAAAGAATTTAAAGAAGATAATTACAATAATTTATTAAGAAATTAACAGGTAAATAGTCTTTTGTTAAGCATTACTTCCAGTTTAAGGGGAGAATCTGTTTTTTTATTATAGAATGCAAAATACAATTTTTAAATGGTAGTTAAAATCCACGGGCAGAGACAACCTCCAGATTAATTGGTTCACCAATTTCATCTTCAATTTTATCTTTAATTTCTTTTATTTCACTGCTTTTAAGGGTTTCAGAATTTACCAGTGTCAAGGAGACCCGTAGCGTATCTGAAAATCTTACTTTCACATCTCTTACCACCACCTCATTTACAGTTGTTCCCTCTAATTTTTGGGTTATATTGGCAGCTTTTTTTATTCGGTTAAACGAAAGAGACAGCGGAACCATTACTACGCCAATTACAATTAGGGTATAAATAAGCCCCATCCTTGCCCTTTTAAAGGGGGCAAAACCGAGTATAAGAAACGTAATTCCGGCAAACATTATAATTCCTGCAAGGTTGGTGAGGTAAAGTAGAAATGCTCCTGAAAAGACTTCCCAATCCCACCAGCCAATACCAATTCCCGCTACAGCTAACGGTGGTACAAGTGCAACAGCGATAGCTACTCCAGCCAGGCTTTTGGCAATTCCTTCTTTGGCATGGGCATATGCTGCTGCTATACCAGAAGCTACTGCAATTCCCATATCTAAAAGAGTAGGGGAGAGACGGGCAGCGATTTCTGGAGTAGTGATTCTAAGAGGAATAATTACACTTACTGTAGCGGCAAACAACAGGGAAACACCAGTTCCAATTAAAATTGTAATTATTCCCTGTTTCAGCATGTTTGGATCGTATCTCACCATCCCCATAGAGAAAGAAACAATGGGTGAGATAATGGGGGCCAGGATCATTGCCCCTATAATAACAGGTGAAGAATCGGCAAATAATCCAAATGTAGCGATAAGGGTAGAGAGAATCATCATTACTACATACAGGGAGGTAGTTTGGGAGTTTTCACGTAAAAGTTTGAAGAGATCCTGAAATTCTTCAGTTGTTGCTCTTGGCAGGATTGGAATGGTCCTTTTCGTTAGCTGTTTTCTTTTCTCCCCTGTGGGTAATCCTTCTGTTTTTAAACTCTTTTTCTGTTCAGGGCCATCTTTTGTGGTGCAATAAATACTTGCTTGTTGAATGCACAATGCTTCCTGCTCAAGTCTCAGTACAATTTTTTTAGCTTCTTCTTTTTTACCATCCAAAGTAAATTCTACCGGGGCAGGATTTTCAATTTTTAATTCTGCAGTTCGCAGATGCCCAATAAAGGAGGGAAGAGTACTTATTTTTTTCTGAAGGGGAATGAGGCTACGAAATAAAAACCACAAAAGTTCCAGCAGGTTTTGCGGACTAAGAACAAGTGTATTAAACAACCCGTCATTCATTGCATTTTCAGAAATAAGACGTTTTGCAACTACGGAGCTCAAAGGATGCTCTACGACAATAATTCCAAGGGCAGAAGTATTAATGATTTTTTCATCACCTGCAGTTATTGCGAAAGGTTGGTGGGAGAGGGAGGAAAGCCTCCGGATGTTCTTTATAAAAGAATAAGCTTCAGAAAAGAAATTATTCGAATTTTTCTCTTTTGAAAAAATAAAAACATTTCCAATGTTAACTGACTGAAATACAGGCACATCATTACAGAATAACATGTCTAAATGCCGTGTTTCTCTTGTTTCGGTAATTTCTTCTATGGCTGTCGCCATTACGTTGGTTAATCCAAGTCCCTTTACAGTATGAGTGTTTTCCGGGTGTGGAAGAATCCCTACTTTCCAGTCATTCCTGGCAGCCTGGGGCAGGAATTCCCGAAGATCGTCACTATCGAGATAACAACAAAATATATCATCCTCTACCGGAGATAAACTCTCTACAGGATAAGTAATAGTTTTAACTTCTTCTAACTTAAGTAGTGGTAAAATATTCTCTTCTACCTGTTCCCGGTCTTCGGGTTTATATAATAAAAATAGCATAGGCTATGTCATGATTCCTGAGCCAAATTAATACAATTTACTACCATAGATAAAGTTTTAACCTCAGTTTTGGAAAAGAAGGAGGCATATCTCTTACTAGTTAAAGTGTGTAGGTTAATCTAAAACGCTACAAAACTATAGTCTTTCAGTAGAAACCTGGAAGAACTTGTTATAATAAAAGTGACTTAAAGCTGCGGGGAATTAATAATAATAGTTGGTCCTTCTGATTCTTCATAAGAAAAAGGAAGTTCAAAGAAAAAATCTTCGAGATCTTCGCCACTATTCACTGCCCTTAAGAGATAAGGGGCTTCAGCTTCAAGATCGATGACAATTGCTTCCCCGCCGGCATCAATCATTCCGTTATTTACGAATCCGCGTGTGTCTGCAGTGTTGTTTATATAAATTACAATCTCACTTTCGGTCTCATTATTAACTACCAGATCATATCTGGCTGTTTCTTCTTCAGTTACATCGTCGTCATTGCTACAGGAAAAGCTGCAAATTATAAAGAAAGTTACTACTAAGAAACTGATATATTTTTTCATGATTTTTAGTTTTTAAATCATTTCTATGTAACAAACATATTTTCGGGAGGCTCCTAACAAAAATTTAAATTTTGTTATAGTTTCTGAAAGGTGGCTTCAGAAAATAATCTGGATCATCTTTTGAAATTTTATAACAACGAATCAAGGTCCAAAAATCACTGCGGACTTGCCGGATATTGATGATGCGGTTCTACATGGATTAGTACATCAGAAATTTCAGGAAATTTCTCCTGCAACTTATTCTTCAGGTCATGAGCAATAGCATGGCCTTTAGTAACCGAAATATCACCTTTCACAATTAGATGGAGATCTATATGAAAAAATAGGCCGGCTTTTCTCACAAAACACTTCTCAATGGCGATCACCCCTTCCACATTTTCTGAAGCCAATCGTATTTCTTCAATAAAGTCATCGTAAAGATGTTCGTCCATTATTTCGCTAAGTGCAGGACGAAAAATTAAAAATGCATTATAAACGATAAATCCAGAAGCCAGTAAAGCCGCCCAATCATCTGCATTTTCATAACCCTTACCCATATAAATAGCAATGGAAATGCCAATAAAAGCCATTAGTGAAGTAATAGCATCACTACGATGGTGCCAGGCATCTGCTTTTAAAGAGGTGCTGTTGGTGGCGTCACTTTTTTTAGATACAAAACGATAAAAAAGTTCTTTAATAATCACTATAATTCCCAGAACAATCAATGTGTATTTTTCAGGAACTTTATGCGGAGTCTGTATATTAATTATGCTTTCGTAAGCAATAATGGTAGCAGAAATTAATAGAAAACCTACTACGGCAAAGGTTATTAGCGGCTCTGCCTTTCCATGTCCGTAGGGATGGTTTTCGTCTGCTGGTTTGGTAGAATATTTTATTCCGAAGAGGACTAAAACAGAAGCAAAAACATCTGTGGTAGATTCTATGGCATCTGCAATAAGAGCGTAAGAATTGCCAAATATGCCTGTAATCCCCTTGGCAATTGCGAGCAGTACATTACCCAAAATGCTAAGATAGGTAGTGTTAATTGCTGTTTGTTTGCTGCTTTCCATTTGCCAAAAAGGGATGAGAAATTTTGGCGCAAGGTACATAATCCAGAAGGAAAACTGCTTCTTCTGTAGTGGGGAAACTACTTATTTATCCTCTGGGAAAGGTTCTTTACTAAGCAAAATTCCGAAGTGCTTTAAAGCCGGAATATGAAGTAAAATTACTGCAACTATTGCCATAATCGGGATGGCAAGCACCATTCCCAATATTCCCCAAACCATATTTCCTATTACTACGACCAGGATGACTACAAATGGATGTAGATTAACACGATCACCCACCACGTATGGTTCTAAAACATAACTTTCCAGGAATTGAGCAATGCTAAAAGTAATTATCACTCCAATTAAAATACCGGTTTCCCCCGAGGTAAGATAGCCAAAAGCCATTGCCATGGCGAGACCTATTATATTGCCAATGTATGGAATTAAACTCAAGAAAGCTGCTAAAATACTAATCAGGATGAAATTATCAACCCCGGAAATACCCAGTCCTACAGAATATAGAACTGCCAAAAATGCAATTAACATTAATCTTCCTATTAAATATTGTGGTGCCACCTTCATGCACCTGGTGACTACTTCTCTCACTTTTTGTCGCTTTTCTCCAGGAAATAAATGAAGAATAAACATTTTTAATTTGTGCCTGTAATTAAGGAGAAAGAATATATAAATAAAAGTAAGCAGATAATCGCCAATGGCGCCCATGAGGCTGCTGAGAAAACTTGCGGCCTGTTTTCCAGAATCCTGGTTTGATCCTCCTACAAAGGGAAGACTACTTTCAGAAGAGTTTTCCGATTCTGATCCGGAAGTTTTAAGCTGCTCTTCTTTTAAAGGAGTATTTTCCAGTACAAAATTCTTAACCTGCTCAATTTTGGGTTCCATGGTTTCTTTAATATCCGGCCATTGTTCCACAAAATTTTTGAGCTGAAAAGAAACTAAAGCCAGAAAACCTACTGAAACCAGAAAGATGAGAAAGGCGCTTAAAAGTGATGCTGCAGAGCGGCTTATCTTACGCTCCATAATCCTCGCGAGAGGAAGCATTAAAAGTGCCAGAATTACAGCTGTTAAAAAAGGAGATAAAAAAGCCTGTCCCTTGTTGAGTCCAAGAAATAAAAAATAGGTGCCAACAATAAAAACTGCCGGATACAGGAGAAACTTTTTACCTTTTGTCATCTTTAACTATTTTTTTGATGAAGATACAAAAGAACTTAAGTTTACTTAATTAAGAATTCGTTAAAGGAAGACCAGAGATTAACTTTCTTGTTCCTGCACTAGCTCTGTCTCAACAGTATTATTAATGAAATCATTAATTTTCATATGCTGAAGGAGCATTATGGTTTTACCATCCTTGATTTCCCCTTTTGCTATTTTAGCATAAGCTTCCTCAAAATCTATTTCCAGTACTTCGATATCTTCCTGCTCTTCCTTGAGTCCGCCACCTTCGCTTACTTTCATATCTTCAGAATATTCGCCAATGAAGAAGTGGATAAGCTCTGTGACAGATCCAGGGGACATGTAGGAATCAAAAATTTTTTCTGCTTTAGGGATTCTATAGCCCGTTTCCTCTTCCGTTTCTTTAATAATGCATGCTTCAGGATAATCTTTATCTAAAAGCCCTGCGCAGGCTTCTATCATCATTCCGCCAGGATTATTGTTAAGATATGTAGGTAAACGGAACTGCCTTGTGAGAATTACTTTTTTTGTGCACCTGTTATATAGGAGGATGCAGGCGCCGTCACCCCTGTCATAGGCTTCCCGGTTTTGTACTTCCCAGGAGCCATCCCTTCTCTGGTAATTATAGGTGATTTCGTTTAGCAAAGCCCATCTGTTTGATAGCACTTCTGTCTTTTTTATTTTTATTTTTTCGCTCACGCTGGTATCTATTTCGTTTTCGTCCAAAAATATAGCGGACAATGTTACGCAAGGCTTTGCTAACTTGCTAATACATTAGGTATATTTTATAAAAGAAATGCCACTTTTTAGGAAATCTTTAGGGCATACTTCGATAAAAGCCCGGGTAAGTTTTCAAGGGAAAATTTGGCATTTTTCAGCCTGTTGTGTTCAGGATCCAGGGAGATATTGTCAGATTTACGAAAATCGGCACCTTCTAAAATGGAGTTTCTGAAGCTGGCATTGCTAAGATTGGCACCAGCAAAATTTGCTCCGGTAAGATCTGCTCCAGAGAACTCTACCTGCTCAAGTTTGCTGTTCAAAAACTGGATTTTCTTGATTTTTAGCTGAAAAAAGGATGAAAAACTAAGGTCGCAGGATTCAAAACTGAAGGAAAGCAAAAAATCACTGCATTCTTCAAACCTAAGGCCCAAAAGTTTGCAATTTCTGAAGCTGCAGTCCCTAAAAGAAGTTCCTTTTAATGTGGAAGAACTGAAGTCGCAGTCTTCAAATTCACATTCCGAAAATATAATTCCTCCCAAGTTTAAATTGGATAAAGTGCAGCCTTTAAAATGACAATTTTCGTACTCTGGAATTAATTTTTCACTTTTAAAGTTCAGGTTTGTAAATTCCTGATCTGCGGCGTAATTATCATCCATAATTGTCAATCAGAAAATTAGTAATCTGAATATTCTGTTGGATACAAAAATAGGATATCTGCATGGGAAACGTTATATGGAGGATATTCAGGTTTTGAGCTTAGTTTCTTCCAGGCCGGGGCTTCGCCAAATTGTTTCCAGTGCTCGTCACGGCTTTCTTTATCGGGAAAAGTAGTCATATACATAAGATTGGGCATATCTGGACCCGAAATTACTTCTGCGTAAAATACAGCATTAAAACCAAGTTCATCAAAGATCTCCACTTCCCCGTCGTTAAACATATCCACCTTATTCTGAAAAAGAGTTTCTGTTGGAGATTCATAACTTCTTAATTCATATACTCTGTCTTCCCGGGGTCCTTCTAAAGCTGAAGCCTCCATTTGCGGCATATCTTCAAAAGCTTTTAGCAGGGTGGATTCAAACCGAAGGTATGGCGTATCCTTGTAATCTGAATTTATGAAATCTTCTGCTTTTTTTAGAAAATTCTCATTCTTCCCAAGTTCTTCATTGATACTTTCCCATTGTTCAAGAGATTGAAAAGGGATCAAAACATACGTTTTTTTAATGCTGTCGTTTTTACCGTTCTCGTGTGGTTTAAAAACGCCGGTGTTTTGAATTCCCGTCTCCTTTAAAGCAGGTAAATATGCGTTTTTTAAATAATCATCTGTTCGCTCTACCTGTGCTTCATCTTCGAAATGATAAATTTTAAGCTGGTAAAACTCCTGATCCTGATTCTGTTCCTGTGCATTGGAAAAAGTTGTTAAGAGTAACAAGAATAAAAAAGCTAGGGTAGGTTTAAACATGTTAATCATTTTAAATATAAAGGTGGAAACGCTAATATATCTGTAAAATTTGTAAAACTTAAGAACAGGCCAAATTTTATTTGTTTGGTTATCCGTCCAGGCTGAACTTTTTCAGTACATCCCAGGTTTTTCCGTTGTGTTTAAACAGCGTAAAACTATTTGCAACAAAAGAAGCCTTAAACATTCGCTCCTTAAACTCAGGCCAGGCTTTTTGAAATTCTTTCCGGCTAAGGTCGCGGGTTGCAATAGTAATATGAGGATGTATCTCTGATTTCTTTTTATCTATATGAATAATGGCAGATAGGGCTTCCTGAACTTTTTTATGTAATTCTACAACCGGCCCTGGATTGGAGACATCTATGTAAATTACCCGACCGGAGAAATTACCAAAGCCCGATAATTGCAATTTTTGGGCATCGGCTTTGTTGGCCACTTGCTGTAAAGCTTCGGTTAGAACATCTTCATTTTCCTCATTCATATTAAACGGAATCTGAAGCGTGATATGAGCAGGTAATCGTAGGGCTTTTTCAGAGTTATACTTTTCTTTAATTTCTTCTTTTAATTCACGTACTTGTTTTTCCAGTTCAGCATCGGGAACAAGAGCAATAAAATAAAGAGGTGCCTTATTTTTGGTCATTTCTGGGCTATAGTTTTAATTCCAATTTACCCTTACATACTTTTTTATACGTTTTTTAAAGGCTTTTGGTTTTTCAGCATAAATTAACGCTCCGTGAAGTTCAGCATTTGTCCGTAAATGGTCGCTGTATTCTTTAATTAAAGCATGAATCATTTCCTTTTGCTTCTCATCCTTAAAATTGAAGTCGGTATTCAGTAATTTTTCATCCAAAACCATAAGATTGTGGTCATCACCTAAATAATCAGCGAGAATATGAATTTCTGATTCCAGGGTTTTAAACATTTCGGGCCATACATCCTGAAGCAGTTCACTTTGGTGCCATAGGTATTTTGCCCTTTTTCGCCATTCATGAAAAGTTTCTGAATTGGGATTGGCATAGGCATCCTCCAAAGCGTTGGCTCCCCTTGAATAAACCCTTTCCAGACTGGGAAGAATTACAGCAATATCTAAAGATTTTACTGGCCATTCTTCCAGTTTCTCCTTTGCTTTTTCCAATTTTTCTACAAGATATTGTGAAAAGAAATCTTTTTCCTGAAGCTCTTCTGCGACCGTATCCCGTTCTTTCTCCAACTCCTGTTTAATGCTATCAAAAAATTTCACATAAACATGATCGCCGTACCTTTCCTTCAGCATATCCACAGTTTCCATATGAGCGGTAAGATCCCTGACGGGTGACAGTTCCCGGCCAAGATCCCGAAAGTAAATATTGATTTTTTTATATTTCTTTTCTCCCATCTCGTCCCGTACAAGCCTGGCGAGGGCGCGGAGCTTCTTCAGGCGTTTTCGAATGTCATGAACCGCTTCATGAATTTCTGCCTTTTTAAGAGAAGTAAGGCAGGCATCAATTTCTTCGGAAGCAATTCTGTTGATGTTTTCCTGAAGGTCTTCCTGTTTTTCAAGTTTGTAGCTCATTTTCAGTATTTTTCATTAAGATACTGAATAGCTGTAAAGAAAAAGGTTAGTATTTTATTAAAACTGAAGGGTTTCCAGCTGAAAGAGAGCTGTAGAACAGCGAAATCTTTAGAAAAAATAATTTAAATAGACTTTTTCCGTCAAATATTGGTCTGCAGCAGGAAACGAGATGATTTTTATGAATTATTTATTCCTGCAAGGTTTTTTTGAACCTTGTAGGTATGACAAGTAAATAAACTTGCAGGAGCTAAACGAAAAAAGTGACTGCTCTAAAATGCCAATTATCGATCTACAGTATAACGCATGGCCTATGAAGACTGTGCGCTTTCCACGTTAAGATCAAGATTTACGGGAACCTGATGTTTAATAAGGTCTTCAAAAGTTTCTCTTTTTCTGATGAGATGCGCTTCGCCTTTGTACCACAACACTTCTGCGGGGCGGTACCTGGAATTGAAATTACTGGACATAGAATAACTGTAAGCCCCGGCATTGCTAAAGGCTAGAATATCACCTTCGGTAATTTCAGAGATGCGCCTGTTGCTGGCAAAAGTATCTGTTTCGCAAATGTAACCTACCACAGAGTAAAACCGTTCTTTACCTTCAGGATTCGAAATATTGGTGATATGATGATGGGATCCATAAAACATGGGGCGGATAAGGTGGTTAAAACCTGTATCGACTCCTGCAAATACGGTTGAAGTAGTTTGTTTAATTACATTTACCCGTGCGAGGAATTTCCCGGACTCGCTCACCAGATATTTGCCCGGTTCGAAAGCCAAAGTAAGTTCCCTGCCATATTCTTTGCAGAATGCTTCAAATTTTGAAGTAAGCTGGGCTCCAAGATCTTCAATATCTGTCTCGATATCTCCTTCTTTGTACGGAACTTTGAATCCGCTGCCAAAATCGAGGAATTCGAGATCTTTAAAATTCCTGGCAGCATCAAAAAGAATTTCTGAAGCATGTAAAAACACACCGATGTCCAGGATATCACTTCCGGTATGCATATGGATGCCGTTAATATTCATCCCGGTGTTTTCAACAATTCTAAGCAGGTGCGGCATTTGATGTATAGAAATGCCAAATTTCGAGTCGATGTGACCAACTGAAATTTTAGAATTTCCGCCTGCCATTACGTGAGGATTTATCCTGATACAAACCGGAGTATCTGGATGTCTGGTCCCGAATTGTTCTAAAATGGACAAATTATCGATATTGATTTGCGCTCCCAGGGCGGCAACCTGTTCAATTTCTTCCAATGAAACGCCGTTAGGGGTGTAGATAATGCGGGAAGGATCTACGCCGGCTTCAAGACCTAACTTTACTTCCTGGACAGACACGGTATCGAGTCCGCAGCCAAGGGAGTTTAGAAGCTTCAGAATAGAAATATTGGAAAGTGCTTTTACAGCGTAGTGAATACGCAGTTTTTCTACATTAAAAGCACTGGTTAACCGGTTGTATTGTGAGATGATTTTTTCAGCATCATATACATAAACCGGACTTCCAAATTCTTCGGCTACAGCTAAAAGGTCTTGATTGTTCATTTTTTCTGAATTATGAGGTGGCAAAAATACAGGAGAAATTGGATTTTTGGCAAAGCGGAATTCAAAAATAACCAATTCAATAAAATTGTTATATAAATCAGGTTTGCAGTGCTACTCTTTGTGCGTTTCTTTTTCTAATCCAGATGACGCCCATGGCAATAAAAATACCTGCTCCGGCCATTCCCGCACCAACCCAGTCTGCAGAGGTAAATCCATACCCATAGGCAATTGGCAATCCTGCAAGATAGGCTCCGGATGCATTTCCCATATTAAAAGCACTCTGGTTTAAAGAAGATCCCAGCATTTCTGATCCTTTTGCCGAATTGATCACTGCCATCTGGATAGGAGTGGAAAGCGTAAAAGCCACGGTAGCAATAATGAACGTCATGACCAGAACCGCAATTTTATCTGAAGCCAGGTACGTATTGGCAACAAGTACAATAACCATTAAAATTAAGCTGATTAGAACAGAATATATAGGAGAGAATTTTTCTGCCAGTTTTGCACCAATCAGATTTCCCAGGACCATTCCAAGTCCGGCGAGGATCATCGCATAACTCACTATACTTTCCGGATGTCCTGCAACTTCGGTTATCAAAGGAGCGATATAGCTGTACCAGGCAAAGAATCCACCGGTTCCCACGGTGGTAAGTAAAATCACCATCCAGAGTTCCAGTTTTTTTAGGACTTTAAGATCTTTTATAATTCCGTTGTTGGAAGGCCGGGACAATTCCGGCATCCAGAATTTAATACTTAAAACTGCCAGAACTCCGACTACTCCTACAGCCATAAAAGAAACATTCCAGCTGTAGTTATGGCCCAGATAAGTTCCGAATGGTACTCCCAACACGTTGGCAACGGTAAGCCCGGTGAACATCGTGGCAATAGCCTGGGCAGATTTTCCCGGTTTTGCAAGTTGTCCTGCGACCACGGCTCCAATTCCGAAGAAAGCTCCGTGTGGTAAGCCAGATAAAAAACGGGAAATAAGTAGTAAATGATAAGAATTGGCAAAGGCAGAGAGCGTGTTAAAAACCGTAAACCAAACCATGAGCAACATTAAAACTTTATGTGCAGGCCATTTTGATCCTATGCCTGTAAGCAATGGAGCGCCAACAACAACGCCCAAAGCATAAGCCGAGATAAAATGACCTGCCTGCGGAATTGTAATATTCAGGGCCTCCGCAACATCTGGAAGAATTCCCATAATAACAAATTCGGTCATTCCAATACCAAATCCTCCAATTGCCAGGGCTAATAATGCTTTATTCATGCAAGAAAAATTGAAACGGCAAAAATACGGGAGAATTCTGGGTTAGAACAAAATAGATATAAAAACTTACGATAACCATATAGTTTAACAGGGGGTGTTGATGCTTTTTTTGCAAAGGAATAGTCCGGGAGTGGCTTTTACATATATAAACTGCGGAAAAGGCCTGCAGTTAATCAAAAAAGATTGGTACAATAGTATTGTATTTGTTACTTTTGTGAACCATTAATAATACAGAAGAAATACCTGATTATGAATATACACGAATATCAAGGAAAGGAAATACTAAATAGCTTCGGAGTTAGAATCCAAAGAGGAATTGTTGCTCAAACTGCACAAGAGGCAGTAAATGCAGCAAAAGAACTAACCGAGCAAACAGGAACTGGCTGGCACGTAATTAAAGCCCAGGTTCACGCCGGTGGACGTGGTAAAGGTGGTGGGGTGAAACTTGCCAAAAACCTTAAAGAGGTTGAAGAAATTGCAGGAAATATTATCGGGATGAACCTGGTAACTCCTCAAACCAGTGCTGAAGGTAAAAAAGTACACCAGGTGCTTGTTGCTGAAGATGTGTATTATCCCGGAGATAACGAGCCGGAGGAATATTATATGTCTGTATTGTTAAACCGTTCTACAGGACGTAACATGATTATGTATTCTACTGAAGGTGGAATGGATATCGAAACTGTTGCTGAAGAAACTCCACATCTTATTTTTACTGAAGAGATAGATCCTTCTGTTGGATTGTTAGGATTCCAGGCACGTAGAATTGCTTTTAATCTCGGTCTTAGCGGTACTGCTTTTAAAGAAATGACAAAATTCGTAAGCGCTCTTTATACTGCTTTTGAGAAATCTGATTCTTCACTTTTTGAAATCAACCCGGTGTTAAAAACCAGCGATGACAAAATCATGGCTGTTGATGCGAAGGTAACTTTAGATGACAATGCGCTTTTCCGTCACAAGGATTATGCTGAAATGCGTGATATACGTGAAGAAAATCCTACTGAAGTTGAGGCTAAAAAAGTCGGACTTAACTATGTTGCACTAGACGGTAATGTTGGGTGTATGGTAAACGGAGCCGGACTTGCAATGGCAACAATGGACCTTATCAAACAGGCAGGTGGTGAGCCAGCCAACTTCCTTGACGTTGGTGGTACGGCAGATGCTAAGAGAGTAGAAGAGGCTTTTCGCTTAATCCTTAAAGATGATAAAGTAGAAGCTATTCTTGTAAATATCTTTGGTGGAATTGTCCGTTGTGATCGTGTTGCTCAAGGTATTGTAGATGCTTATAAAAATATGGGTGACGCTATAAATGTTCCTATTATCGTAAGGCTACAGGGAACAAATGCAGATGTTGCCAAGAAATTAATCGATGACAGCGGACTTGGAGTACACAGTGCTGTACAGTTCCAGGAAGCTGCAGATAAAGTACAGGAAGTACTTTCTTAGAAAAGTTTTCTTATTTAAATTTTTAAGGCTGTCCCTAAAAGGACAGCCTTTTTTGTTGCTCTTTTTCAGATTGGAATGCAAGAAGCTGATGTTTTGTTGCAGCTTCTTGCATTTTACTCTTTTAAAACTGAGTCCTCTAATCTCAATAAAATGGTCTATAAAGTTAAATAATCCTTAAAATAATTATCTTTTTGTAACGATGAATGCTAAGGATCAGTCTTTTAGATATAACCTTTAAATTTATTTATTATGAAAAGAATTAATGTTTTAATGCTAATGTTTATGATTTGCATTGGCAGCGTATTACCGGTAAATGCGAAAACCACCTTAGAGGATCCTAGCCATGTAAAACTGGAAATAGAAAAACTTTTAAAAAATCACAATTTGGATTTGGAGGAGGATATTGTTGCGAATGTGCTTTTTACTATTAACGACGACAAAGAACTGGTCGTGTTAATAATTGATTCCGAGGATGAGAAAGTAAAAGACTTTATTAAACACAGGCTTAATTATAAAAAGATAAAATCCTCAATGAACAGTGATTTTGATAATGTTGTAATGCCTGTAAGAATAAAAGCTTAACATCATTCATCTATTTTATTTCAATCAAAAGACGTTATCGTACAAAAAAAGCTGACCGTACTTGGTCAGCTTTTCTATTTATCTGAATTTTTGATTCCGAATTTATTTTCTCTCCGGATACCAATCTGCAAGTACTACTTCAATATCTTCATTTTCCTGGTTAACCAACTCCTTAAATTTTTCTACGTCTGCCAAACCGTCCTGTCCTCTGTAGTGGTAAGGATAAACTTTTTCCGGAGCAAAAGCAACTACACCTTCAGCAGCCTGATCGACTGGCATTGTGTATGGTAAATTCATGGAGACAAGTGCTACATCTATATTCTGAAGATTTCTCATTTCCGGAATATCTTCTGTGTCGCCAGAAATATATAATCTTTTACCATCTTTTTCCAGGACATAACCATTTCCGCGGCCTTTTACATGCATGGCATCTTCAGCTTCAGGTAAATTGTACATTGGGATAGCTTCAATAGTAAAGCCCATATGCTCTATACTTTCCCCGTTGTTCATCACTACAAGTCGGTTTTCCATTTCAGCAGGTAATTGGTCTTTTACAGCTTGTGGAACTATAATTTTAAGGCTATCGTCCAATTCCAACGCCTGCAAGGTTTCGGCATCCATATGATCTCCGTGAATGTCTGTTATTAAAATAAAATCCGGATCTTCAGCACCGCTAAATGCTTCTGCTCCTCCTACGGGATCTGTATAAAATACTGCGTCTCCCCATTTAAAAACTGCTGTAGCATGAGAGATTGGTTCAATATCTATTGAAACAGAATCTGTTTCTTCCATTGCACTGGTTCCAGTCATCTCGGTGACATCATTTTCTGGCTGATTTTGCTGTTCATTTTTACAGGAAACAAGCAAAATTCCCAGCGTTAAAAGTGTAAATATTTTTTTCATAATTTAGAGTTTAAAGGCCGTTTTTCTGAACTTAAGAGGTGGTTCAAAAATGGCAATTATTAAACATTACAGCTGCCTGCATTGCATAACAGCAGTCGAATTATAAATTTACACAACCTGAAACTGAATGGGTTTTTGTTTAATAAAGATTTATGAAAGGTTCAGCCTTAATTTAATGTCTCCGCGGGCGTATGGGTTATTTTCTTCTATTGGAATCTCCTCGAAACCATACTTTTTATAAATATAAATGGCATTCTTAAGTTTGCGACTGGAATAGATAATAAGCTGATCCCAATCCTGTCTTTTGGCAAATTCAAGGGTGTGTTCCATTAGTTTTTGTCCAATCTTTTTTCCCTGATATTCTGGAGTGACGGCCATTTTAGTGAGTTCATAAACTCTTTCCTCCATCTTCATTAAGGCTACAGTGGCGATGATACTATCATCTTCTTTTACAAAAAAGATATTGCCGCCGGGTTGGATAATGTACTTATCCGGATTTCCTAAAACCTCTTCATCATGTGGCTCTATAGTAAACAGTCTTTCCAGCCAGGCGAGGTTCAAATTTTTAAAGTTTTCGGCATATTGGGGAGCGTAAGAGATTATTTTCATTTCTAACTTCAATTTTTCGGCAAATTTAGAAAATACTTCCTTCTGAAAAGATTATTTTCAGTCTCTATTCCTTTAAGTATAGCTGGAAATACTGATTAAATTTTTAAATTATGCTGAAAAACACCTTTATGATTAAAGCAAAGACGTTTGGCCTCGTTTATTCGGTGATTTTTAGTTTTCTTTTATCCTGTTCTTCTGTTTCTACGGAACAGCGGGCTAATGTTACTATTCTGCCGCCGGAGGAGCTTTATGGTGAACTTTTTTATGACGTACAGACAAAAGAAATTTTTCCGGATAGTAAGACTTTTGTAGACGCGATCCCTAAAAAGAATGTAAAGGAGATTCGCAGAGAATACAAGGCGTTGGAAGATAAATCTATGGCATCAATTTCTGCCTTTGTTGAAGATAATTTTGAAATTCCGGGTGGCGAAACTTCCTATGAAGCAGATTCTTCTTCAATTAATCAGCATATCAAAAAGTTATGGCAGGTTTTAAAAAGACCGGCCGATGAGCAACATTCCGGAACGCTTATTCCGCTGCCCAATCCTTATATCGTGCCCGGTGGCAGGTTTAGGGAAATTTATTATTGGGACAGTTATTTTACAATGCTGGGGCTTCAGGAAGATGGCGAAACAGAAACGATCCGGAATATGGTAGACAATTTTGCGTACCTTATTAATAACTACGGATTCATCCCGAACGGAAACAGAACCTATTACCTCGGAAGGTCGCAACCGCCATTTTTTGCTATGATGGTGCAGGTCTTAGCTGAAGAGGAAGGGGATGAGGTTTATGTGGAATATCTTGAGGAAATGCAGAAGGAATATGAATTCTGGATGGCCGGTGCCGAAAAATTAAACTCCGGCAAACCTTCGCACCGCCGCGTGGTACAACTTGCCGAAGGAGAAATCCTGAACAGGTATTGGGATGATAACCCCGGACCAAGGCCCGAAAGCTATCGTGAAGATATCAAGACCGCTGAAGATGCCGTAACCGCTTCCCCAAATTTGACTAAGGAGGAAGTTTATATACATCTAAGGGCCGGGGCAGAGTCCGGCTGGGATTATTCCAGCAGATGGCTGGATGCAGATGCTTCAGGGGAATTTGATCTTTCTACTATCCATACTACAAACATTATTCCGGTGGATCTCAATTCGCTTTTGTACAATCTGGAAGGCACAATCGCTAAAACCCATGACCTTGCTGGCAATTCTTCAGAAGCAGAAAAATTCAGTGCAAAACAGCAGAAAAGAAAAAACCTAATACTTAAGTACTGCTGGAACAGAGAGACGAAATTCTTTATGGACTACAACTTCAGAAGAAATAAATATACAGAAATACTATCGCTCGCGGGAGTGTATCCGCTGTTTTTCGAAATTGCAGATGGGCAACAAGCTAGCCAGGTAGCGGAAAAAATAGAAAATAAATTTTTAAAACCTGGTGGAGTGGTAACAACCTTAAATCCTACCGGTGAACAATGGGATGCTCCAAATGGGTGGGCACCGCTACAATGGGTTACTATTACAGGCCTCAGGAACTACGGAAAGGAATTGTTGGCAGATGAGATAAAAATGCGCTGGCTACAGGTTAATCAAGATGTTTACGACCGCACTTATAAGATGCTGGAAAAATACAACGTAGAAGATCTCACGAAGGAAAGTGGGGGTGGGGAATATCCTACTCAGGATGGATTTGGTTGGACCAATGGTGTCTTTCAAAAATTATCTGCTGAAGAGTAGTAGATTAAATCCACTAATAATTTTTAACTTTAAAGAAAAAAGTCCCGAAAAAATATGGAAGAACTCCAGGTTTATATAGAATACACAGCTAAATTTATAGAAGTAGCGGGAATTATTACTATTGTGATATGGACTCTTATCGCAATGGGAAGATTTATTTTTTCAATTCAAAAATCAAAACCGCGTTCTTACCGTTTGCTGAGACAGGAATTAGGTAAAGGAATTCTGTTGGGACTGGAAATTCTGGTTGCGGGAGATATTATTGCTACTGTGGTGACAGAGCCTACAATGGACAGGGTCTTGGCTCTTGGAGTAATTGTATTAATACGTACTTTTCTTAGTTTTTCTATTGAACTTGAAATTGAAGGAAAATTTCCCTGGCAGAGGGAAGGCCATGAAAGCAGGTTAAATAAGGAGGATTAAAATAGGATAAAGAAGAACCACTAATGTATTTCTAAAATTTACGAACATCAGTGGTTACTATAGCTCTTATAAAGTAAATTCAGCTAACAATTTCTGTACTTCATAAATATCCACTTTCTTATTAAAACGTTTTGAAATGGAAGGAGTGTGCTCTCCCGATATCCAGATCTTCAGTTCTGCATCAAGGTCAAAACTACCCGCAGTTTCTACACTAAACCTGGAGATACTTTTATAAATAACAGAAAAATATTCAATTTTTCTCCCAGTAAGCCCTTGTACATCAATAATAATTAATCGTTTATTGGTAAAAATAAAGGTGTCTCTTATGATCTTAAATCCCGCTTCAATAGTTTCAGACGGAATTAAAAGTTTACCGAAATCTGCCTGAAGTTGGTTTTTTTCAATGGCACCGGCATTTCCTAAAAGGGAAGAAAGTATACTCATATCTACAATTCTTAAGTTTTATTGTGGAAGCACAATTTAAATTCTATTTTGATGCAATCATAAAATTCAGCAGATTATTTATAAGAAAAGAAGAGGAGTGATATAGATTGAAAAGGGAAACAATTGTTAACCGCAGCCATTTTTGAATTATTCTTTTTACTTTAGAAAAAAATTAAAAACAAGGTTATAACAAGTATAATAATGACTAAGAAATATAAAGGTATTAACACCATTTGTACGCACGTAGGAGAATTAAAGGATGAGCAGTTTAAAGGAGCAGTATCTCCTCTTTACATGTCTACTTCTTATGCTTTTGAAGATGTTGAGGTGAAACGTTATCCACGGTATTTTAACACACCTAATCAGGTGGCCCTGGCTCAGAAAATGGCAGCTTTGGAACATGGCGAAGCTGCACTTATTTTTGGAAGCGGAATGGCAGCTGTGAGTACCTCTATGTTGGCTTTTTTACATAACGGCGATCATGTTGTGCTTCAAAATACCCTTTACGGTGGGACGAGTAACCTGGTTGTAGAAGAATTTGACAAGTTCGGGATTGAGTATACATTTACTGAAGATTACAGCCCGGAATCTTTTGAAAAGGAGATAAAAAATAATACTAAGGTAATTTATATAGAAACACCTTCCAATCCCCTGCTTACAGTAACAGATATTAAAGCCATAGCGAAAGTAGCCAAAAAGCACGGGTTGGTAAGCATGATCGATAACACTTTTGCCTCTCCGGTAAATCAGAATCCTATAGATATGGGTATCGATATTGTAATCCATTCTGCAACTAAATATATGGGTGGGCATAGTGATATTCTGGCGGGCACTGTAATTTCTTCGGAAGAATATATCGATAAGGTTTTCCAGCTCGCCAAGAATTTTGGTGGAAGTCTAAGCGATTATACGGTCTGGCTTTTGGAAAGAAGCTTAAAAACAATGGGGCTGCGCGTTAAAGCACAAAATGAAAATGCACAGGAATTAGCAGATTTTCTCGATAATCATGAAGATGTGGCAAGAGTTTATTACCCCGGACTCAAATCCCACCCAGATCACAAAGTTGCGGCCGGACAAATGAAAGGTTTTGGCGGAATGCTCTCTTTTGAACTGAAAGAGGAATTGGATGCAGATTTATTTCAGAAGAAATTGAAATTGATCAAATCCTCAATGAGCCTTGCGGGTGTGGAATCCACCATTCTTTCACCGTCTAAAACTTCCCATGGACTTTTAACTCCCGAAGAAAGGGAAAAGCAGGGGATAAGAGATGGTTTACTAAGATTTTCAGTTGGAATTGAAGAAAAAGAAGATCTTATTGAGGATATTCAACAAGCCATTGAAGCTGTGAAAGCATAAATGAGGCTGAAGATAATCGGCATCGTATAATAAATTAATAAAGCATTGGCTTAAGTAGTAAAGAAGAAAAATGAAATTAGATATATTGGCTATAGGATCACACCCCGATGATGTAGAACTTAGTTGTGCGGGAACTATAGCAAAAGAAGTAGATCGGGGAAAAAAAGTTGGGATCCTGGATTTAACCAGGGGAGAACTGGGCACCCGTGGTACTGCAGAGACAAGGGATAAAGAAGCGGCAGATGCAGCTAAAATTCTGGGAGTAAAGATGCGTCATAACCTGGAATTTAGTGATGGCTTTTTTGTGAACAATACATCCCATCAGCTGGAGATTATCAAAATTTTACGGAAATACCGCCCAGACATTATATTATGTAACGCTGTTGAAGACCGGCATATCGACCATGGTAAAGGAGCAAAATTAGTCAGTGACGCCTGTTTTTTAAGTGGATTGAGAAAAATTGAAACTTTTCATGAAAAAGTAAAACAGGAAGCCTGGCGACCAAAGCATGTTTTTCACTACATCCAGTGGAAGAACCTGGAACCAGATTTTGTGGTGGATATTTCAGGTTACATGGATACAAAAATGGCAGCTGTCAAAGCTTATAAAACCCAGTTTTTTGATGAGGAAAGTAAAGAACCTCAGACACCTATCTCCAGCAGTAACTTTTTAGAAAGTATTACATATCGGGCAAGGGATTTGGGCAGACTTATTAATACAGAACATGCTGAAGGCTACATGGTAGAGCGGCATGTGGCAGTAGATTCGGTATTTGACCTCATATAATTATTATTTTTTTCTTTGGGAAATTATAGAAATAACTTACATTTGCAACCGCAATTAAAATGGTGGTTGTAGCTCAGCTGGTTAGAGCGCCTGATTGTGGTTCAGGAGGTCGCCGGTTCGAACCCGGTCTTCCACCCTTTAGAAGCTCCTTAGGAAACTAAGGAGCTTTTTTTTGTATGTATATCCCAAAGTAAAAGCAACCTGTAGATCAACTGAAGTTAAAAGCTTTTGTTTATGTAATTTTTTATCTTCGGGAGCACAAACTCATTGGCTAATTAAAGGTTATTCTTCAGAAATCTGCTGAAGGTCGATAATTGCCATTTCCAGCCTGCTCTTTAGGACCTGCGAACATCAGCGCTTTCTGCGGGAGCTTGAAAACTGGGGAATTAGGGGATATTCTTTGCTTCAGAACATTCACAGAATCACTTTGCGGCTCCTAAAGCAGTGTAAAGGGACCATGCTTCCAAAATGACAATTATCGATCCTGAAAAAAAGTGTAGTCTCTTCTCTCTGCTCTTTTTTCTGCCTTTACGCTTTCTTAGGTCATTACAGAAAATTTCTTCTTTACCGCACGCAACCTTCTTATATATTTTACATCTATAAGAAAACAATACATCATGAAATTAATTCTTCAATTAATCGCCCTGCTTTTACTTTTTCTTTTTTCCGGATGTGAATCTGATGATAAGGAACAATTAAAGGTTTTAGATTTAACAACTACAAACCTCGTGGGTACCTGGAAACTTTCAGAATCTTATGTAAGTCCTGGTGGCGAAACTTCCTGGCAAGCTGTGGAAGATGGGAGCTCTTACACCTTTACTAATGAGGGAACTTTTACTTCAGATTTTTATGAAAACTGTACTGAAGGGGAATATACTGTAGATGGTGATAATCTTACTTTAACTTACACCTGTGAAGAATTGGAGGAGGGGCATGAGGTCTGGAATCGTGTAGTGTACTCACTTACCGAAAAAGAGCTGATCTTGAGAGGTATAGGTTGTACAGAAGCCTGCCTGTACAAGTACAAAAAAATGTGATCCTGGTTTTGTTAAGGATCTTAGCTTTTGTTATCTCAGATTTCGCAAATTTTTCCCCGAATCTTCTTTAGCGTCTCTTTCTTTTATCTTGTATTTTTGTGAAAAGCTGAAAATTTACAATGAATTCAAGAGAAGAGCAATTAAAGGCGTTTGACCGTCTTCTGGATATAATGGATGAATTAAGGGATAAATGTCCTTGGGACCGCAAGCAAACGATGGAATCGCTGCGACATCTAACCATTGAGGAAACCTATGAGCTTGGAGATGCCATTCTGGATAAGGATATGGATGAGGTCAAAAAGGAGCTGGGGGATGTTTTACTGCACCTCGTATTTTATGCGAAAATTGGTAGCGAAACGGAAGATTTTGATATTGCAGATGTGGCTAACTCTATTTGCGACAAGTTAATTTCCCGACATCCACATATATATGGGGATGTAGAAGTAGCCGATGAGGAAGAGGTGAAAAGGAACTGGGAAAATCTTAAACTGAAAGAAGGAAAAAAAAGTGTGCTCGAAGGCGTTCCGCGTTCACTGCCGGCCATTGTTAAGGCTAACCGGATACAGGATAAAGTGGCCGGAGTTGGATTTGATTGGGAAGAACCTGAACAGGTTTTTGAAAAACTTCAGGAGGAATTGGGAGAACTTCAGCATGAAGTGAAGTCCAACAATAAAGATGAAATAGAAGCCGAATTTGGCGATGTTTTATTCTCGATGATCAATTATGCACGTTTTCTGAACGTCAACCCAGAAAATGCCCTTGAAAGAACCAATAAGAAGTTTATTAAACGCTTTCAGTATCTGGAGGAGAAAGCAAAAGAAAATAACCGGGCACTTAAAGATATGACCCTTGCCGAAATGGATGTGTTCTGGAATGAAGCGAAGAAGCTTTAGGTGAAAAGTGAAGAGTTTAGCTAAAGAGTTAATGTAAAATAAGAAACCCAGCGATTTTTAATCCCTGGGTTTCTATTTTTTAGTTTAAACTCCGAACTTTTAATACAAAGACTTTACTTTCTTCAATTTCTTTTTCCAGACCTCAAGTTGTGCTTTGTGATCGTTAATATTTTTATGCACATCCTGGACCAAAGGATTATCTTCATCTACATTAGAAAAGAACTGAAGGTTATTCTCCAGCTGTCTTATTTCGGCAGTAGTCTCTTCTATTTTCTTTGTAAGGAAATAATGCTCATTCCTTATCTTTTTCTCGTCATCTGCATCATTCAGCGCCTGGATCTTGTTCTCGTACTTCATCATTTCAGCTTTGGTACGGTTCACATCCAGTTTCCCGAATAATTGATCCAGAACTTTATTAAATTTCCCTTCAATAAAACGCTTGCTGTAAGGCACTCTACCAACATTTTTCCAGGCAGCTATCTGCTCCTTAATTTTTGCCAGATCGTCTTCTTTATTACCGGAAAGTTCCAGGGCTTTTAATTTATCCAGAATCTCCTTTTTCTGATCAAAAGCTTCAGTTTCCTCTTTATTTTCTTCGTTTTTGCTGGCATGCAACCTGTCAAAATAATGATTACATGCAGCTTTAAACTGCTTCCAGACCTTATCGCTGTCCTTTCTGGGGACATGGCCAATTGTTTTCCATTCTGCCTGAATTTTCTTCATTAAAGGAGTGACAGTCTTAAAATCGTCACTGTCTTTATTGTCATCGGCAATTTTAATAAGCTCTCGCTTTTTCTCAAGATTGTCGTATTGCTGCTTTTTTAAATCTTTGTAGAAATTGTTCTTGTTCCGGTTAAACTTGCGAACGCTCTGTTTAAATTCGCTCCAGGTTTCTTCATTTTTAGCTCTTGGAACTTTTCCGGCTTTAAAAAATTCTTCTCTTAAAGCTTCAAGATCCTTGATCTTTTGTTGCCATTTGTTATGGTTGTTGTAATTTTCTTCAGCAATTTCTTTGATCTTATTAATGATCTCCTGTTTCTTTTCCCAGTTTTTTTCAAAAACCTGGTCGAGATTATTAAAATATTGCTGCCGTTTATCATGGATTTTTTTAGTGGCATCACTAAACCTGTTCCAGATATCTTCACGATATTCTTTCCCAACCGGCCCCAATTCTTCTTTCCACATTTTATGGAGCATCTGAAGCTCACGGAAGGCGCGGTTAACATCTTCTTCCTCAGCCAGCTCTTCTGCACGATCTATAACCTTAAGTTTTTGCTCCAGGTTGTGTTTAAAATCCAGGTCACGAAATTCCCTGTTTAGATGAAGAAAATCATAAAAATTCTCTACGTGGTGATGGTAGGTATTCCAAACGTTGTTGTACCGGTCCCGCGGGATCGCACCGGCAAGTTTCCATCGATCCTGTAAATCTTTAAAATGTTTATAAGTGGTATTGATGTTTTCTTCAACATCTATAAGCCCTTTAAGCTCCTCGATAATTTCAAGACGCTTATTTAGGTTGTGATTCAGGTCTTGTTTAAGTTGCTTGTAGTAACGATTTCTCTTCTCTTTATAATCAAAATAAAGATCATTAAACCTTTTTTTAAGGGGAGTAGAGTAGTGGAAGTCGATAATATTTCCGCCGTCTGCAAGAAATTCTTCTTTTTTCTCTTCCAGCTCTTCGTCAAATTTGGCGTTAAATTCCGCTCTTATTTCGGTAACGTGATCTTTTATTGCCTGCACTTTCTCCTTTTTCAGTAAAGCTTCCAGTTCATCTGTTAGCTGTTCCTTACTCATGGAATGGTAGTCCTTTTTCTCTATATTATGCCGCTCAACTGCGCTTTCATCCTCGCTGTCTTCAGCAACAGCATTATCAACATCCTCCTGGTGACTTTTAGAAGCTTTGCGGTTCTCATTTACAATGGCGCCTGCTACATCGCTATCCAGGTCTTCGTCTTCCCCGTTATCCTCGCTACTACTGTTCGTAGCAGAAATATTTTCCTGTTTTTTGTTTTCCTGAACATAAGCATCTGCCGAATCATTGTCTGATTCACTACTTTTTTCAGACTCGTAAGCTTTAGAGGCTGCCGCAAGTTTTTCTTCTTCAGAAGCGGGATTTGCCTTTATGGCATCAGGCTTTGCAGTGTTAACCTTCTCTTCCAGGCTTTTCGCCTGCTCATCCGCATCACTGTCAAAAGTAGGATTTGCAGCAGTCACGTCTTCCTCTTTTTTATTTTCCTGTACTATAGCATCTGCCGTATCATTTTCATCTTCGTCATTTTCTTCGGAAGCTGAAGATGCCGCAGTAGATTTAGATTTCTCTTCAGCTGAAGCAGACGCGTCAGAATTGCCATTTTTGGCAGGCTGTTCTTTTTTTGTATTATCAACAGGTTCAGAAAATGAATTTTCATCAGTACCTTCATCTGCTGCCGTTCTGTTACCTTCCTTTAACTCTCTTTCTTCTGAATTTTTACTTTCTGAAGTATCGGGAGTATTGGCGGAAAGATTTTTCTTCTCCTTATCATTTTCTTCTTGAGACATATCTTTCAATGTTAACGTTCGTCGTGATTGTTTATGCCTGAAAGATAACAACTCCCCTAAAAATGGGCAAGGGATTAAGTTTATTTGTAATGATTTGGAATAAAATGAAGAGGATATCAGGTATTCCAGATTTCCCAGGCTTTTTCTGCCTGTAATTGCAGCATTCGCAGGCCGTTACTGGTTGTAGCTCCATTTTTTGCCGCCAGTTCTATGAATTTCGTTGTGGAAGGATTGTAGATTAAATCGTAAGCAAGATGATCCTGAGTCAGATACTGATAAGGAATGTCGGGATGATCTTCAGTATTGGGAAAAGTACCTAAAGGCGTGGTGTTAACAATGATTCTATGTTTCTGAAGGATTTCTTCATCAAGATCCTGATAAGAAATCTGACCCGTCTTCGGATTTCGGGAAACGTAGAGGTACTTTATTCCCAGTTTTTGAAAGGCAAAAGCCACAGCTTTTGAAGCCCCGCCCGTACCCAGAATTAGAGCACGATAATTGCCATTTTTAAGCATCGGCTTTATAGCCGCAGAAAATCCTACGTAATCTGTATTATATCCGGTAAGGCTCCTGTCTTCTTCAATTTTAATAGTATTTACCGCTCCAATAGCTTCAGCATTAACATCCAGCCTATCCAGGTACTCCATAACCGATTGTTTATAAGGAATTGTCACATTTAGACCTTTTAAAGCCTCATTTTCCTTAATCACCGCTTCAAAATTGTCAATTTCGGGAATATCAAAGTTTCTATATTCAGCATTAATAGCCTCTTTCCGGAATTTTTCAGAAAAATAGCTTCTGGAGAATGAATAATCGATATTCTTTCCCAGTAATCCGTATAATTTCATGCTTTCTTATTTTTTTTCTCATACCAGGCCAATGCCAGCACAATAAATATACCTACTACTATAAATAAAATGGCAATCCAGGTTTGAAAATGTGCAAAATCGGGCCAATACCGGTCGTAATTATCAACTATTTGATTGCCTTGACTGTCAGTCAAAATTTTTCCTAAATTGTCTTTCTTAAAAGTTTCTTCTTTCCATGGCCATACCACTCCAAGCGAGCCTGTAATAAAGCCAATTATTACCGCAAAAGTGTCATTTTTGTAATGCTTCAACACAAAGCCCAGTAAATGTGAAAGTGACACGAGGCCAGCCAGGGAGCCGAGGGAAAAAACTATTAATACCTTCAGTAACCTCAACCGCTCCTGATTACTTGTGAAACTGAAATCCCAGCTAAGTATATCGGCAACGGTGTCATACAACGCATTAACCGAATCTACCAGTAACAACACGTAGTTACCAAGTAAAATAAGAATAAACGAACCTGAAAGCCCCGGCAACGTCATTCCCGAGACACTTATTATTCCGCAGAAAAAGACGAACCAGAGGTTGTCGTTTTGCTTGGCGGGCTCCAAAAAACTAATGGCTACCCCGAGAATAATTCCCGCCAGAACAAAAAGAATGCTCCTTTTGCTCCACTCTTCAAAATCTTTGCTGATATAGTAAATAGAGCCAATAATCATCCCGAAAAATGCTGCCCAAACATATAGTTCATAATGAACAATCAGGTAGTCCAGGATTTTGGATACACTAAAGTAACTTATAAGCATTCCCAGGATAAGAAGGCCCAGGAATTTTCCATTTATGTATTGAAAAAGACTCCCGAACCTGCCACTAATAAGCAGTTTAAAAGCTTTAAGATTTACCTTTTGAAGGGAATAAATAAACTCTTCATAAAATCCAGCAACAAATGCAACCACACCACCCGATACTCCGGGAACCTTATTGGCAGCTCCCATGGCAAGCCCTTTGAGCACCAGAAAAAATTTATCGGTGAAGGTCCTAGTCTGCTGCATTAGCATTCAGGGGTTTTTGGCTGGCGAAATATTCAAGACCTAAAATCACTAAAAAACCTGCTAACATTAAAAGAAGGGCAAATAGCGTGTTGGATTCCCCATCATAATTCCATGGTAAAACCGAAGCGTCCCTCATGATTACTTCTTTATCACCATACGTTGCAGTTTCCAATACTTCTTTCCAGGGCCAGATTTTATTAAGAGAACCAGCTATAAAACCAGTGAGGACGGCAAGAGTAATTGTACTGTAATTGGTGAAAAGCCACTTGAGCAAGCGCGAAAAAGAGAGTAACCCGAAAACAGCGCCTAAAGCGACAATTGCAAGTGTTTTTATATCAAAATCATGTGCGGCTTCACTAACAGTCTTGTAGGCTCCCAAAAGTAGTAGGATAAAAGCTCCTGAGATGCCAGGTAAGATCATGGCGCAGACGGCTATTGCACCGGCAAAAAATAAGAAGAGTGAACTGGTGTTTCCTGCCATTGGAGGAAGAGAGACAATGTAAAAAGCAATTAAAGCCCCAATAAGTAATGCTACTATTACTTTCAAATTCCACTCCGGAATTTGTTTTCCTACAAACCAGATACTGGCAAGTACCAATCCAAAAAAGAAAGACCAAATAAGAATGGGATGGGCTTCCAAAAGGTAGTTGGTAAGGCGCATCACGGTAAAAATACTAATTAGAATCCCCAGTAAAAGAGCAACAAGAAAAGAGCCGTTTAATTCTTTCCACATAGCAGCAAATCCTTCTTTTTTCCAGGTTTTAAGCAAAGAAATATTTACACCTCCAATGGTGCCAATAAGTTCTTCGTAAATTCCTGAAATAAAAGCGATAGTCCCGCCAGATACACCGGGAACAACATCTGCAGCTCCCATAGCCATGCCTTTTAGTGTAATCGTAAAATAGTCCCTGATGCTTCGTTGCATATCCTGAAATTAAAATTCTGCCAAAGGTAACAAAAACCCGGAAGTAGAAAACCGGAATACCCGACGGAAAGTAGGCATAACGGCAGAATATTCAGGTTAATTTTAAATTAAAAAATTTGCGGGTTGAGATCTGTACCTATAAGGTTTTTACATAGGAATTTATGATTTCCCTTACGCTCTTACGTCTGAAAATTGATGGGAACAATTCTTCTATAATAATATAATATTCGGCATCCAGTCTAAGTCCGTTCTTCAGGTGAAAATATGCTTTGTCCCCTTCGTTAAGGCAAAAGAATAACCCGGCCAGACGATATTCAATTTCGGCAGTTTCAGGATAAAATTCCAGTGCCTGCATCAGGTTTTGTACGGCCGTTTCAAATTCTCCAAGGTCAATAAGAATATCACATCTCTTGATCCAGGTTTCCAGCTCATAATTTCCTAGCTCGAGGCTCTTTTTATAACCTTGTTCAGCTTCTTCGTAGAAGTTTAACCGGTTATTAATTTTCGCGTAGCGTTTCCAGTAAAGAACGTTTTCTTCATCTATATTAATCGCCTTATTGATATAGTACAGGGCTTTTTGATAGTTGCGTTTCTTGATGTAAAAATCTGTAATGGCAATCCAGCCTTTGTCAAGAAGCGGGTCTTCATGTACGGTTTTCTTATAATTGTCCAGAGCAAGTTCATCTGCACCAAGTTTTTCGAAACATTTTCCGATCCTTAGGTAAGCAAAAGAAGTTGGATCATCCAGTTCCAGGGTTATCCGGTAATTTTCAATAGCTTCATTATAACGGCCAAGTTTTTCCAGCACTTTTCCTTTCTCCAGGTAAGCACCAATAAAATAGTCGTCGCTAATAATTGCAAAATCAAATGCTGTAAGCGCTTTTTCGTAATCTTTAAGGTCGAAATACTGTTTTCCCACCTGGTGCCATGCTACTTCACAGTAAGGGTTTTTATTGAGGTACATGTTAAGGTACTCAATCGCTTCCTCTTTTTGATCAAGGAAATCGAAACAGTACATCACATTATAAAGTGCCGAATAATCTTCTTCATCTGCTTCCAAACATTTCATAAAGCTGTATTTGGCATTCTCGAAATCTTCAAGAAATAGATATTCCATTCCTATAAGCGAATGTACATCAGCTTCATCTAAAGTTATTTCAAGGGCCATTTCCAGCGCATCAATAGCAGCCTGGTGGTCGTCTCTTTTAGATAATATTTGTGCTTTCTGAATAAAAACCTCTTCATTGGAAGCTTCAAGCCCCTCAAGTTCATCAAGTAATCCATCAGCAAGATCCAGCTTGTCTTCAAAGACAAGAATCTCTACCTTAAATAACTTCAGATTAGTGGAAGTGGGATGTTGCGCGAGCCCTAATTTTACAGCCTTTTTTGCAAGTGCAATTTTGCCGTTCTCTAAATAATGATGAATGATGTTCTCGAACTCATTAGAGTCAAAGAAAAGAACATCGTTTGTTTTCAGCATCGATTCAAAGCGGGTAAGCGAGAAATTGTTTTCTTCGTTATGGCTTAATTGCATAAACAAGGTGTTTACAGGATTTCTACTGTATTAAAATTAAAAATCATAACAAGCAATTCCGGAATTTAGGCATTTTGTTGTTAACAATTTAATCAACAGGAGCGGCCGGGGCTATATATTCCCTCTAATATGTCAATAATAATGCCACAACCCTGCCTTATTTCTTCTTCTGAAATAGTTAGTGGCGGAGTAATACGAATTGCTTTTTTTTCGAATAAAAGCCAGAACAAAATCAGTCCTCTGTCTTTCGCTTTTAGAATAACTTCTGAAGCTATTTCTTCAGTAGGGACAAGGGCTGTGAGCATTAAGCCTTTGCCGCGTATTTCCGTAATTAGCGGGTGGACCAGCAGTTCACGGAATAATTTCTCTTTCTGAAGAGTTGCCGGTATTAAACCTGTTTCTGTAATTTCTTTTAAAGTAGCCAAAGCGGCAGCCGCAATCACAGGATTTCCTCCAAAAGTAGTAATATGGCCAAGTTTTGGATTGTCTGCCAAAAGGTCCATTAATTCCTCTGAAGCTGCAAAAGCACCAATAGGTAAACCTCCGCCCATGCCTTTGCCTAAAGCCACAATATCTGGTGCGACATCAAAATTTTCGAAACCAAATAGTTTACCTGTTCTTCCAAATCCCGGCTGAATTTCATCCAATATTAACAATGTTCCTGTTTTTTGGCAGCGCTCTTTTACTTTTTTTAGAAAATCATTTTCCGGAAGAATAAAACCCGCACCTCCCTGAATCGTTTCGAGTATAACTCCTGCAGTTTTTTCAGTTATTTTTTCTAAATCAGCTTCATTATTAAAAGTAATAAATGAAATATCGCCTATTAATGGTCTGAAAGGAGCCATGCGTTCCTCCATGCTCATCAGACTTAACGATCCCATAGTATTGCCATGGTAAGCATCTTTGGCAGCTATAATTTCACTCCGGCCTGTAGCTCTTCTGGCAAGTTTCAAAGCACCTTCAATAGCTTCGGTGCCGGAATTGGTCAGGTACGTTTTTTTGATATTATCGGGAAAGTATTTCGCGAGAAGCCTGGTGAGTTCTACTGCCGGTTCTTGTGCATATTCTCCATACACCATCACGTGCAGGTATTTCTCTGCCTGATCCTTTATGGCGGTAACTACTGCCGGATGGCAATGCCCCAGCGAACAAGCCGAAACTCCTGCCACAAAATCGAGATGTTTTTCACCGTCTGTAGTAAAAATATAGGAGCCTTTGGCGTGTGAAACTTCCAAACCAAGCGGATGAGGTGTCGTTTGTGCCTGGTATTTAATAAAGTCTTCTCTCAAATTTGCTCATTTTCGTCCGTAGCGGACTCGTTCTCCAATTCATTTACCGGCTGAAGTTCTTCCTGTTCCTTTCGTGGCGGACTTTTAGTATTCTGAAGATCTTCAGGTTGCAGGCGTGAGTTTTCATTCAGCAAAAGATCATCGTCTTCCCGCTCATCAAAAAATTCTTCCTGCTCTTCGGGTAAAGGAATTCCCTGTATCCTGACAAGTTCAGGTGCCGGTTTTCCTTTGAAAAGATCTTCCTTAGTCAATAACCTTTCTTCGCCCCGCCAGTTAAAGCCAATAAGCAGCCTTTGATTTACAGGGAATTCTTCTTCGGGATATAAACCTCCTTCAGGGTTATCGAAATAATAAATTTCATCTATGTTCTGCTCGCTGAACAGGATCCTGATAGAACTTGAAACTGTTCTGTTTATGCCTATAAGTTCCTGCTCTTCATTGCGCATATAATTCAGCGTTTCCGTATTCTTATTTATATCTACCTGATAAATGTCATTTTCACGAAATAAACCTACCAGCTCCATTCCTTTTACCTGATTATAACCTTCAATGGTATCCTTCTGAATTAAAAAAGCATTCTCAAAGACCATTAGCGAATCCAACTGTTCTGTTTCGGGATTAGATTTAAGATGAATAGTGTCACCGGTCATCTGACTTTCACCCGACCAGATCACAGGGTTTCTTCTCTTGGAAACCGAAGTTACCGACCCGCTGGTTAAGTTGATCAATTTGGTTAACCCACTATTCTGGTCGACGTAAATTGAATCACTTTTTCCACTCATATCTGCTTTAAACAACCTGACATCATAAAAACCACGAATCACTCTTTCCTCAGGTTCACCGGTAATCATGAGGGTGTCGCTGTGTATAAAAATTGAATCCCGATCCTGAAGAGTAGCTGCTACGGGCCTTTTAGTTATAATTACGGAATCTTTTTCCCTGAAAACTTCAGCGTAATGACCGGTAACCACACTTTGATTAATGGTGTCTGTTACGATAATATTGTTTGTGGCGGAGGCAAAATTTCTATTTCGGTCAAAATAGAGACTATCACCTTCCACTTTTCGATTGTCATAATCGATTTGCGAATTCTTTACGAAATAACCAGTATCACCGCGCGTATCATAGAATCCTCTTTCGCAGTAAACAGTACTTGTTTCACTTACAATAGTGGTAGGTCCATAAAGATAGGCATGACCTGTTTCTGAATAAAAATCGAGCTGTTCAGAATTTATTACGTATTCCGGATTTGTTAGAACAACATCAGAGAGAAAAGAATATTTATCCTGTTCCATATAATACCTGCCAACAAGACTGGTAAGAACGCTGGCGGTATCGGTTACCTGGCCTCCACTACGGTAATATGCCTGCTGTTTTACACGATCAAAAAATAAACTATCAGTTGTTAAGGTAGTTTGAGGCCTTTTCATTACCACTTTACCACTGGCAAAAGCAAACTGGGTTGTGCCATTATATTCAGCATAATTACTGGACATGCTTACTGTGTCCCCCTGCGTCATCCTTACATTTCCAAAAGCCTTAAAAAAGTTATCCTGATTATAAAAAACAGCATTATCACACCATACCTCAATCCCCTGATGGGTGAAATGTACCTGATCTTCAACTTTACTTAGAATAATAGCTCCGGGATATCTTTCTTCATTTTTTACCTGGCGGTCGCTGGTGTAATCGATTTTTTTAGCATCCTGGGCATAGCTAAAACAAGAGCAGAACACCATAAAAAAAACCAACAAAAAATTAAAGTACTTCAAAAGAAAAAGTTTTTGCAAAAATAACGAAAATTTCCTCGAAATAGTGTAAACATTTAGGAAGGCTTAGCAATGAATCTCTACTGTGGAGTTATTTGTATGTCCCGAAATATCATCAGTTAGCCTTAAACGACTCTTAATGTTGAGTTAACGTGACTTAATGAAATGCTAAAAAACCCTCTATTGGAGGTGCTTTGGTAAAACATTAACAGGATGAATGGCAGCTTCACCTTATTTGCACGTAGATTTAAATGTGAACCAAAATTCAAATTATGAAAAAACCAGTTGTAAAGGTAGATTTTATTGAAGAATCACCGAAAAACGGAAAATTTAAATCTCGGAGGAGATTTATAAAACTTGGCGGGATTGCTTTTGCCGGCTCCAGTTTTTTAATGTATTCCTGTAGTGAAGATGATGATTTTAATCCTGGCCAGCAGCAAGAGCCAGATCCAACAAATCCTGAGCCGGAACCTGAGCCAGAGCCGGAACCAGAACCAGAACCAACTGCGTTTGATTTAGGTAGTGGTGATGTTGGCATCCTTAACTATGCTTTTGCCCTTGAGCAACTGGAAGCTGCTTTTTATACAGCAGTAAGAGAAGGAGGTTACTATACCGGAGCACCAGAAAATGAACAAAGTGTTATTGATGACCTTTATAACCATGAGGTAATTCACCGTGAATTTTTTAGGGCGGCAATTACTGCTGCAGTAGGAGAAGGAAATGAAGATATGGTTCTGCCAGATCTTGAATTTGATCTTTCTTCGGTAGATCTTAGCAGCAGGGACGAGGTATTACAAACTGCACTTACTCTCGAAAATACAGGAGTAGGAGCATATAATGGCGCGGGAGACAGGCTGTCAAATTCTGATTATTTAACCATTGCAGGTAAAATTGTTTCTGTAGAAGCAAGACATGCTGCAGCAATCTACGAACTGCTAAATCCTGAAGGTGGAATTGCAGCTGATGAAACTATTGATGAAAATGGACTCGATCTTGCTTATGATCCTTCAGAAGTGATCGAAATTGCAGGAGGATTTATTACAACCGAATTCACCGCAAACGAGTTACCTGAACCAATGACATCGTAACCACTAACCAAAAAAGACAATTATGAGTTTAATAAAGATGTTGGATGGATTTACATCCAAAAATTTAATGAAAAAAAGGAGTTCACGTCGCGAAATGTTCGCTACTGTTGGATCTTTAGGTAAGAAAGCAGCTGCGGCAGCTGTTCCTTTTGGACTTGCAACAAATAAGGTAAACGCGGCAGCTTTCTTTCAGGAAACAACAGGACCTGTAGAGGCATTACAGTTCGCATTACTTCTTGAACGTCTTGAAGATCAGTTCTATATGATGGCACTGGAATCAGGTGTTTTAACTGGTCGTGGCGCAAGAGTTGAAAATGTTTTTATGGATATTTCAGCCCATGAATCTGCTCACGTTGAATTCTTAGAAAATAATTTGACTGATGCAGGGGCAGATGTAAGCAATATGCCAACTTTTGATTTTACAGCTGGTGGTTTATTCGATCCATTTAATGATAATGGAGATGCTGATACCGCCTATGCACAAGTGTTGGCCTTAGCTCAGGCATTTGAAGATACAGGAGTTAGAGCATATAAAGGACAGGCTCCTAATCTAATGAATACTCCATATCTGGAACCTGCTTTACGAATACACTCTGTTGAAGCAAGACATGCTGCTGCAATTAGAAGGATAAGAGGTTTGGAAGGATGGATTACTCTTGATAATCCGGGTGCGGGAATCCCTACTCAGGCGGAAGGTGTTTATGCAGGAGAAGCTAATGTTACTCAGGGCGGTGTTGATCTTACCACTTTGGATTATGGTGATTCACCTTTAGTTGGTGATGTTGCTGAAGCAGTTAGCCAGGCATTTGACGAACCTTTGAGCATGGATGATGTAAGTGCTATCGCTGGCTTATTTATTGCTGCTGATAATGGTGAGAGTGACGAAGAAGATTAAATCTTTTCAATAAAAATAACAAAAAAGGCTGTTTCGCGAGAAACAGCCTTTTTTATATCTAAAAAAGTTTAACGGGTAATCGTTTGTTTACGATCAGGCCCTACTGAAACTACAGAAATTGGTACTTCCAGTTCTTTTTCCAGGAATTTCATGTAATCATTAAATTCCTGTGGTAATTCTGATGCTTTAGTCATTCCCGTAAGATCAGCTGCCCATCCTTTCATTTCAGTATAAACGGGAGTGACATTTTCTGCTTCAATATTATATGGAAGATGTGTAATTTCTTCACCTCTGTAGTTATAAGCAGTACAAACTTTTAAAGTTTCAAAACCACTTAAAACATCACCTTTCATCATTATTAGTTGCGTGATTCCGTTTACCTGTACAGCATATTTTAATGCGACAAGGTCAAGCCAGCCACATCTTCTTGGTCTGCCTGTGGTCGCACCAAATTCGTTACCTACACGCGCCATGGTTTTTCCATCCTCATCAAAAAGTTCAGTAGGGAAGGGTCCGCTACCTACTCTTGTGGTGTATGCCTTAAATATTCCAAAAGCTTCTCCAATTTGTCTTGGTGCCACACCTAATCCTGTACATGCTCCTGCCGCAGTGGTGTTGGATGAGGTGACAAAAGGATAGGTTCCAAAATCGATATCCAGCAAGGAACCCTGTGCGCCTTCAGCCAGGATAGTTTTGTTGTCTGCCTGTGCTTTTTGAAGGTAATCTTCGCTATCTATAAAAGTGAGTTCCTTTAAAGTTTTTACAGCATCAAAGAATTCTTTTTCCAGCTCTGCCAGGTTGTACTGTACATCAACATTATAAAACTCGATCATTTTTTCATGCTTGTTGGCAAGGGCACGGTATTTCTCTTCCCATCCTTCAAGCTCAAGATCGCCGACTCTGATTCCGTTTCTTCCGGTTTTGTCCATATATGTTGGACCGATGCCTTTTAAGGTAGATCCAATCTTGGCTTTACCTTTAGAAGCTTCAGAAGCTGCATCAAGCAATCTATGTGTAGGTAATATTACATGTGCCTTTCTGGAAATAAGTAGCTTTGATTTGTAATCGACATTATGTTTGCCAAGATTCAGAAGCTCTTTTTTGAAAATCACAGCGTCAATTACAACTCCGTTACCAACTAAGTTAATTGTGCTGTCGTGAAAAATCCCTGAAGGAATTGTATGCAAAACATGTTTTTGTCCGTCAAATTCCAGCGTGTGTCCGGCGTTTGGGCCACCCTGAAAACGTGCTATAATGTCGTATTTGGAGGTGAAAACATCAACAATTTTTCCTTTTCCCTCGTCGCCCCACTGGAGCCCGAGAAGTAAATCTACCGCCATGAAATATTTAGGTTAATTAGTTTCTTCTTTTTTGTTGCCGTAAAAATATAAAGAATGTTTGGTAATTTCAATATCAAAAACCTCTTCTATGGTTTTTTTGATAGTCTGGATCCTTGGATCACAGAATTCTATAACTTCTCCGGTATCGGTAAGGATTATATGATCGTGGTTACGGTCAAAATACGATTTTTCATATTGTGCCTGGTTTTGTCCAAACTGGTGCTTTCTTACCAGTCCGCAACCCAACAACAGTTCTATGGTATTGTATAAAGTGGCCCGGCTAACCCGGTACTTTTTATTTTTCATTTTGATATAAAGGGATTCAATATCAAAATGATCGTCATTATTATATATTTCCTGAAGTATCGCAAAACGTTCCGGAGTCTTTCGATGACCCTTATCTTCCAAAAATTTGGTAAATACGTTCTTTACAACAGCCTGATCGTTCTTATTTACAACTTTCTTACTCATAATTCTTTCTCAAAAGCAAAGATATAGGATTATTCACGGCTTACCTTGTCTATGCCGTTAATTTTTTTAAGCCTGTTAATGATGGTGGAAAGGATGGAATTGTTCTTTACCACCAGGGTAATCCTCCCACTAAAAATACCGTCTGAACTCTCAAAATTAATATTTTTCATGTTCACATGCAGGTTACTGGAAATCTCTTTTGTAATCTCGCTTACCAAACCTAAATTATCAATTCCGGTAAGTCTGATTACCGCTTTAAAGTCCTGCTGGGAACTATCGATCCACTTTGCCGGAATAATTCTGTAGGCGTAATTACTCTGAAGCTGGATCGCATTTGGACAATCTTTCTTATGCACTTTAATACCATCACTGACCGTCACGAAACCAAAAACATTATCGCCAGGGATGGGATTACAACAACTGGCGAGTTTATAGTCCAGGGTTTCGTCCTGATCCTTTCCGAATACCAGCTGATCGTATTTGGAGGTAATTTCATCTTTATCAAGATCTTCTGCCACAACAGGCTTTTTGATCTTGCTTTTAATATAACTTACCAGTGCATTACTTCTGGAAGAAGCAAATTCCTTAATTTTCTGATTATCAATTTTACCTATTCCTACGCGATAGAATAAATCCAGGCTCGTTTTTAGATGAAAAAAGACAACCAGCTCGTTTACTATCTTTTCGTTGAATGGTATTTTTTGCGACTTAAGTTTTCGGGTAAGGATTGCTTTTCCTTCTTCGGCGATTTCCTTTTTCTCATCTTTAAGAGAGGATTTTATTTTCGCCCTCGCCCTGGCAGTACTTGCATAATCAAGCCAGTTGATATTGGGCTTTGCATTTTCTGAAGTTATTATTTCTACCTGGTCGCCGCTTTTTAATTCATGACTTAGCGGAACGAGTTTGTTGTTAACCCTGGCACCACGAGTGTGCGTACCCACTTCGGTATGGATACTGAATGCGAAATCCAGCGGAGTAGCTCCTTTTGGAAGGGACTTCAAATCCCCTTGCGGAGTAAACACGAAGATTTCTTTGGAATACAGGTTAAGTTTAAACTGTTCCACAAAATCAACAGCATTTACTTCCGGATTTTCGAGGGCTTCCTGCAAACGGTTCAGCCACTCCTCAATTCCCTGTTCTTCCTGAACATTTCCCTGCTTATATTTATAATGTGCAGCATAACCTTTTTCAGCAATCTCATTCATCCGTCTGCTCCTTATCTGCACTTCCACCCATCGTCCTTTTGGGCCCATTACGGTAATGTGCAAAGCTTCGTAACCTGTAGATTTTGGGGAAGAAATCCAATCCCTTAAGCGGGTAGGATTCGGTCTAAAATGATCTGTTACTATAGAATAAATTTTCCAGGCAAAGAATTTTTCGTCGTAAGGCTCACTTTTGTAAATAATCCTGATCGCAAATTTGTCGTAAACTTCATCAAAACTCACATTCTGATTGCGCATTTTACGATGAATGGAAAAGATAGATTTTGGCCTTCCTTTAATCTCATAGACAAAATCTTCCCTTTCCAGAGAATTTTCTATAACCCGGGAAAATTCCCTGATATACGCATCCTGTTCTTCCTTACTCTCCTTGATCCTGGTGAAAATCTCATTATAAACTTCAGGTTCTGTATATTTTAGTCCGAGATCTTCAAGTTCGGTTTTAATATTATAAAGCCCGATCCTGTGGGCCATGGGAGCATAAATATATAGTGTTTCTGAAGCGATTTTCACCTGTTTGTCCGGCCGCATGGCATCCATCGTCTGCATGTTGTGCAGTCTGTCGGCTATTTTAATGATGATCACCCTAATGTCGTCATTTAAGGTGAGCAGCATTTTTCTGAAGTTTTCGGCCTGCAGAGATACATCTTTATCCTTCTTAAGGCTGGAAATTTTTGTGAGTCCGTCCACAATTTTAGCAACGGTTTCCCCAAACATTTCTTCAATTTGCTCCAGGGTGTACGGAGTATCTTCAACTACATCATGAAGCAGGGCCGCGGCTATAGAAGTGGCATCCAGGCCAATTTCCGCAGCAACAATTTTTGCTACGGCAATAGGATGGAAAATATAGGCTTCGCCGGATTTTCTACGCTGGTCTTTATGCGCATCGACGGCAGTATCAAAGGCAGAGCGGATGAGTTTTTTATCCTCGTCTGTAAGGGTCTGGTAACTAATACGCAGGAGTTCCTTATACTGCCTCGCAATATCCTTATTTTCCTTTTTTATAGCGGCTTCTGTCATCATGTTTTAAAAGTACAATTAAGATTGTAAAGAAACAACTACAAATTCCCCTTCAGGTTTCTGAATCTCTGCAATAGTGTGGGGTGCGAGTAATGTACCTTTACATAAGTTTTATGCGGAGTTAAATTACTCAGGCTGTTTCTGGATAGTTTTTTAAGGCTGGAAATCAAATAATTACCATCATAAGTATCCTTCGCAAAATTATCTGCCTGATATTCAAATTTTCGGGAAAGATAATTCATTATAAATCCGGTTAATTCTGAAATGGGGCTGTAAAGAATTCCGAAGGCAACAAGCCCAATATGAAAACCTGGTTGTGAAACTCCGAGGGCATTGGAGAGCGCCGGATTTCCAACAAACAGTGACAGCAACCATAATGTAAAGCCGGTGGTAAGGATGGAAGCGGTAAGATTTACGATAATGTGGTTTTTCTTGTAGTGACCCACCTCGTGCGCCAGTACGGCAACAATTTCCTCGTCTTCAAGATCATTTACCAAAGTGTCATATAGGGTAATCCTTTTTTCCTTTCCAAATCCCGAGAAGTAGGCATTTGCTTTTGTGCTTCGTTTGGAGCCGTCAATTATAAAAATATTGTCCAGCTTAAAACCGACATTTCTTGCATATCCTTCAATTTTTGAGCGCAGGGAACCTTCCTGTAAAGGAGTCTGTTTATTAAAAAGCGGCACGATAAGTTTTGCGTAAAACATGTTCATGAAAATGGCAAATATCGCCACCAGGATCCACGCATACCACCAGAAGTTATCTCCGGCAACCTCGTAAAACCAGACGATCAAGGCAAGGATTCCGCCGCCCACAACAGCCGTCATTAACCAGCCTTTTAACTTGTCCAGCAAAAAAGTTTTTTTGGTGGTTTTGTTGAACCCGTATTTCTCCTCGATCACAAAAGTGCTGTACCAGGAAAACGGAGTGGTAAGAATATCACTACCAAACATAATTATTCCGAAGAAAATAAGCGCAATTAAGATAGGATTGTCAGTAACACTTCTTGCCACTTGATCCACCCAGGCAAATCCGCCAAAAATAATAAATCCCAAAGTCAGCAAAACTGAAAATGTAGAGGTGATCAATCCAAATTTGTAACGCTCTTTTTTGTACCGCTGCGATTTTTCATATTCTTCAGAATTATAAACATCCTCAAGTTCCTTTGGAACGGGATCATCAAAATGCTTGGCGTTAAGGGCGTCCAGTGTTTTATCAAAAATAAAATCAATGATAATGATGCCGATGATGATATAATATAAAGTTTCTGAATTCAATTGTTTTTCTCTTTAAATGAAATTTTTTCTTGTTTTGGCTATAGCTTTAGTTGGATGAAATTTAGCTTTCTATCGTCTACCGTCTAACTCCCCGTTGTCGTTTTGCTTCAAAAATAAGAATCCCGGCTGCAACCGAAACATTCATAGAATCTATTTTACCACTCATGGGAATGATAATATTCTGATCTGAATTTTCCAGCCATTCGCTGCTCAAGCCGGTAGCTTCTGTCCCAACCACGATTGCCGAAGCATTGGTAAAGTCAATTTCCGCATAAACTTTGGAAGACTGCAAAGCGGCGGAATAAATTTTAATATTCTGTCGTTTTAGGAAAGCAATAATTTCAGAAGTAGAACCAGTGGCAATTTGATTTGTAAAGACACAGCCCACGCTGGACCTTATAATATTTGGATTGTAAAGATCGGTCTTTGGATTGGCAATTATCACCGCATCCACCTTTGCAGCATCTGCCGTCCTCAATAAAGCGCCGATATTGCCCGGTTTTTCGGGTGCTTCAGCAATAAGAATCAATGGTTTTTCTGAAGAAAACTTCAAATCTTCCAGCGCCGGGGTTTTAGAGCGGAAAACTGCAATGATTCCTTCTGTACTTCCGCGGTAAGCGAGTTTATTGTAGACTTCAGGGGAGAGTTCTGTAATATCAGGTCGAAAATTGCCATTTTCGAGCACTGACTTTATTTCTTCTTCAGAAATTAAATTGGGTTGAATGTAGATTTCGGTTAGCTTAAAACCTCCTTCTATTCCCAACATGGTTTCCCGCATTCCTTCAACCGTAAAAACACCTTCTTTTCTCCTGTTTCGGGACTTTTCCTGTAACTGAAGAAGCCGTTTTACTGCTGTATTCTGTAAACTTGAAATTTGTTTGTGCATAAAGCAAAGATAATAAAGTGTAGCTGCCCTTACACGTTCCTAAATCTAAAGTTAAGAAGGGTTAAACCTGGTTAAAAAATGGCCAATATCGACCTAAGATCTGCTTAAACTTTTGGTATCAGCTAGAAATCAGCTAATTTGTAATGAATTTGTATAAATGAAAAAGCCATGACTGTAGAGAAAACAAAAAAGAATAAATTACCAATAAAAGAAAGTTTTAGAATCCTGAGCTTTATTTTTGCAGCCATTCTTGTAAGCGCCTGCTCCAGTACCATTAATTTTCCAACTTCAGAAGTACTGCCTGCGGCCGAGGCAAAGCTTAAAGTGGAGAAAAATGACAATAAAAATTATGAACTGGAATTTGAGGTAGAGAATATGGCCCAGCCCGACCGCCTTACTCCTGCCAGAAGAAATTATGTCGCGTGGATGGAAACGGAAAAGCACGGGACGATTAACATCGGGAATTTAAGGATAAACAGGAAGAACAGCGGAGAAATACGCACCGTTACACCATATAAACCGATTAGAGTTTTTATAACTGCAGAAGATCGCCAGGATGCTATAACTCCTTCAACCCAGGTAGTACTTAATTCTGGAAAATTTGACGCAGATTAAATTAGATAAGGTCCTGAAAATGCCAATTATCGTCCCACTGAAATTTTACTGCTGAAGAAAGGAATTGAAACTAAAATCTGTTTTCTTCTTCCTCAAAATAATTTACCAGCAACGCTACCACGTAGCTGTAGCTTCTTAAACCTTCAGATTGATTGTTTACAATTAAATAGCGATTGTATATTATCTGAAATATTGGTTCAAACGGATTTTTATGTGCTATCCAGAATTCTTCAACTTCCCTGTAGTTTTCCAGGATCCCCGGATTCATAGTTTTAATCAATTCTTCGGAAACTGCTTTATCCCTTCTATACAATTCATTTAAGCAATACCGAAGTGCAAACGTAAAACCAGAATATCTGAAATAAGGATCTGGATGGTTCATCGTGACCAGGCAGGCAATAAAATTTGCTTCATTTTCTTTTGCAAAACCAAGCTGGTGGCCAAGTTCGTGACTGGCAGTCGTCGGAATTTTATACGGAACAATGAGCGTGTTTACCTGAGCCTCGTTGGTTAGCGGATTAAGATATCCGTTAAAGCCCATATAAGACAAAGGCAGGCTGTAGAGAGAAGATTTCAGACTTTCTCCGCGGTATGCCAGCTCCGGAAATTCTTCGCTTACACTCTCATAACCATCAATCGTTCTTTCAAAAAGTTCTGATGTATTATACGGAATTTCAATTTTTACTGAATCGTTTTCAGCAAGTTCAGAATGGATTTCATTAGAACGTTCAATGAGTTGCTTTGTGAGTGTGATCAACTTTTCTGTGGTATATTCATTTTCAATTTCCAGCGATTGGTGCAACGGCAAACGGTAATAATTATAACCCCAGAAAAAATTGAAGCAGAAGTAGATTATGGATAAACTGGCAAAAGCTTCTATCAGCCATTTTTTAGGATTTCTAAACCGTTCTTTTGATCTTATTACGATCCATCTAATTAAAAGAATTACCAGGAAAGCATACAGCAAATCTCCAAGGGAAAATGGAAGGATTCCCAAAGAAATCCGCATAATTCCCGAAATCTTAGGATATAGAAAATTGCTGTACCAGGTTTCGATAAACAGGGGGTGCGTGGATAAGATTTTGATCAGGATGATCTGCAGGGGTAGGAATAAAGCAAGAACTAACGTGGTTTTTCTCTTCACAGCACTATATTACAATTTTTATAACTTTTCAAATTTTCCAGCTTACGCAATTACCAATACATTTGTGAATATACCAAAATATTAAGATTATGAATGAAGAAATAAGAGAACTAGAACCACAGGAATTATGGAAGAACTTTGCAGATCTCAACGAAGTCCCAAGAGCTTCCAAGAAGGAAGAGCAGGTAATAGAATTCATTAAAAACTTCGGAAATAATCTTAATCTGGAAACTTTGGTAGACGACACCGGGAATGTGGTTATCAGGAAACCTGCCACTGCCGGCCTCGAAGATAGAAAGCCGGTTGTGCTCCAGTCACATCTTGATATGGTGCACCAGAAAAATAATGACACAAAATTTGATTTCGCCACGCAGGGAATAGAAATGTATGTAGACGGAGATTGGGTGCGGGCAAAAGGAACCACGCTTGGTGCCGATAATGGCCTTGGTGTGGCCACAATTATGGCAATTCTGGAGAGTAAGGAAATCCAACATCCTGCACTGGAAGCTCTTTTTACGATAGATGAAGAAACTGGAATGACCGGGGCAAAAGGCCTGGATTCAGATCTGCTAAAAGGGGAAATTCTTTTAAATCTTGATACCGAAGAAGATGACGAAATAGGTATTGGTTGTGCAGGAGGTGTGGATATTACAGCAATCAGGGAATATGAGCAGGAACATACTCCTGATAATTCTGTAGGTTATCTTATTAAAGTTAAAGGTTTAAAAGGTGGCCATTCCGGTATGGATATTAATAAAGGTCTCGGAAATGCGAATAAATTGATTACCCGCGTACTTTATGATTCTTTCCGTGATTATGGTTTGCGTTTATCTACGTTACATGGTGGCGGATTGCGAAATGCCATTCCCCGTGAAGCCGAAGCTGTTGTGGTTGTAGACAAATCTGATATCGAACCTTTTCTGAATGAAAACCTGATTTTGATTGACGACATTAAAGCAGAATATAAAAGCCTGGAGCCAAACCTCGATATTAGTATTTCTGAAGCTGAGGTGCCGGAGCATGTGATGAAGGTAGAAGATCAACAGGATTTGTTAAAAGCGGTTTCTACAGCACATAACGGAGTTTACAGAATGAGCCCTGAAATTGAAGGACTTGTAGAAGCTTCAAATAACATTGCACGAATTTCTGTTGAAGATGGAAGGATAGAGGTTAACTGCCTTACAAGATCTTCTGTAGAATCTTCCAGAAATGATCTTTCCAACAGCGTAGAGGCTGCGTTTGAACTCGCGAAATTTAAAGTAAAACTTTCCGGTGAATATCCTGGCTGGGCACCAAACAGAGAATCTGAAATTTTAAAAGTTGTAGATGAAACTTATCAAAAACTTAATGGTGAAAAAGCCAAAGTCGAAGCCTGCCATGCAGGACTGGAATGCGGAATTATAGGGAATCACTATCCGCACATGGATATGGTTTCTTTTGGGCCTACCATAAGAGGCGCACATTCTCCAGATGAACGCGCAAGCATTTCTTCATCAAAAAAATACTATAAGCTGGTTCTTGAAGTTCTAAAAAATATTCCGAAGAAATAAGCGCAAATTCTTATAAATGAGGTGCTTAAAACGGCAGTTTTCAACCTATAAAAAAGACGTATTAAGAATAAAAAAGCCCCGGAATGGGGCTTTTCAATTTTATGTTCAGAAAAGATTATTCCTGAATATCTGTAATTTCTAACTTGAAAACAAGGTCTGTGTTTGGAGGAATAGGGCCGCGTCCTCTTTCCCCATAAGCTAAATGACTTGGGATAAACGCTACAGCCTTATCACCAACCTTCATTTGTTGTAGTGCTTCATTAAATCCTGGGATCATAGGAGCATCTGGGCCGTACTTGATGTACATTGGACCATATCCTCCCTGTGCAGCACGTTGCTCATTAAAAGCACCTAATTCCCGTGCAAGGTCTTCTTTATTGGTATCGAAATAACCTCCGTCTTCAAAATAACCTTCATATAGAACGCCAACAGTTTGCCCTACTTCAGGTTTTTCTCCGTCGCCTTTTTCTTCAAAGTATATTTTGAGTCCGCTATCTAAGGAGTCTGCCTGCTCCTCTAAGTTCTGAAGTTCCTGTGCAGTTTCAGCCTTGGCTTCTTCCATCTTTCTCGCAGCTTCCTCTTTTTCAGCTTCTATATCCTGAAGTCCGGTTTCAAAAGTTTCGGCAGCATCAAAATTTTTGGCTTCTTTTCCTTTTCTGATGATGTTTACAGAATTTATCACCACATCTTCCACAGGTTTGTCCCTTGGCCCGGTCTCAACCTGGCCAATAGAATCAACTACATCCATGCCTTGTACTACTTCTCCAAAAACGGTATGTCTTCCGTCTAAATTAGGAGTAGGAGCGAGGGTGATAAAAAACTGACTTCCGTTTGTTCCCGGGCCTGCATTTGCCATAGAAAGGATTCCTTTAGAATCATGACGAAGACTGTCATTAGTTTCGTCCGGAAAACGGTAACCAGGTCCGCCTGCACCGGTTCCGGTAGGATCTCCTCCCTGGATTACAAAACCTTCAATTACCCGGTGAAAAATAATTCCGTCAAAAAATGGTTTGTCCTGGTAAGTACTGTCTACCTGTGGATTTGTACCTTCAGCAAGGGAAACAAAGCTTCCAACGGTAATTGGTGTTTGTTCAAAATAAAGTTCAGCAATAATAGGACCTTTAGAGGTGTTAAATTCTGCATACAAACCATCCTCTAAATCGGGATATTCGTCATTACAAGAGAATAAGCTTAGTGCTATTGCAAATAAAAATAATAAGTTCGTTTTTTTCATTTCTTAATTATTGGTTTCGTTTTCTGTTTTTATAGAGTGTAAAGTTACTTTTGTTTTAAGAGGAACGTTAGTCCCGATTTTTCCTTTGTCACCGTAGTAACCAAAAGCCTGATACGAAGGAAAAAGAAATGTCACTGTTTCCCCTTCTTTCATTAATTTAAGCCCTTCCCGCAAACCCGTAAAAAGCTTCTCCTGGTCTATGGCATATTCTCTCGTAGGTTTTTCACCTTCAGCATAGATAGGTTCGCCGTCCAGAGTGGAAATACTATAATCGAAAACCACAATGTCGCCAAAATCAGGAGTTGTTGTATTTACTGAATCGGTAGATTTTTGATTGTAATAGTACCAGAAATTACCTCGGGAGGCGATGTAATTTTGAGTTGAATCCTGTTCTATTATGCGTTGAATCTTTTCCTCTTCCTGGGTAAGCAAATCTCTATTGCGCTGTGCAGATTCATCTATATAGGAGCCGGATTTTTGAGTAACCGGATATCTTGCTTCCGGAGACTTGCAGGAAGCCACGGCAAGTGCAAGCAGGATCAGCAATTTCAGTTTCATAGCGATAATTCGTTTGAATATTCCGGCAGGATTTGATTGAACCTCATTACGGTTTCTTCAAGGGATAACATGCTTTTGCCGCCGGCCGCATTTATATGGCCGCCACCTTCAAAATGTTTTCTTGCGAAGTCATTTACCGAAAAGTCTCCTTTGGAACGGAATGAGATCTTGATCATATTTTCTGCTTTGTGTTCTATAAAAATTACGGCAAAAACTATTCCTGAAAGAGAAAGCCCGTAATTTACAAAACCTTCTGTATCACCTTTTTGAAAGTTATGCCTGTCAAGTTCCTGCTGGGACAAGGTGATAAAGGCCGTTTTAAGTTCCTGGTTGACTCTTAAATTCTGAAGGGCTGTGCCCAGCAATTGCAATCCGTTTTCAGAATTGGTATCGAAAACGTTATTATGAATAGTGGAATTATCAGCTCCTTTTTCAATTAAATCGGCCACCACGCGATGCGTATCGCTGGAGGTAGAGCTAAACCTGAAGGATCCGGTATCTGTCATTATCCCAGTATAAAGGCAGGTAGCAATTTCAGGAGTAATATTTTTAACAGCCCTTAATTTTTCGATAAAATAATAAACCATCTGGCAGGTTGAACTCATAGTGGCATCGCTATAAGTATAATGTGCATATTCTGCAGGTTCCTGGTGATGATCGATCATAATAAATATAGCCTCAGATTTTTCTAAACGCTCAAACATTAATCCTGATCGCGAAAGCGTATTAAAATCGAGGGTGAAAATTATTTCTGCCTCCTCAATAAGCTTATTGGACTTTTCCTGATTGCTTTCATAAACAATAACTTCTTCATTACCCGGAAGCCATTTTAGGAAATGCGGATAATCATTAGGAGCGATTACATGTGCGTTATGTCCTTTAGCTTTTAAAAAATGCCATAATGCCAGTGTAGAACCCATAGCATCCCCATCGGGACCTTTATGCGGCACAATAACAATATTGTTGGCTCTTGAAAGCTCTGCCGTTATTTCTAAAATATTTTGTTCGATCATACCTGTTGGTAAAGATAAGATTTATTAGAATTTACTAATAAATGCAGCTTCTTTTTTGTTTATTGACAAAGCAACAAAAAATGAGCTTTAAATACGCTGTTTTCAGATTTTTTCTGAAGTATTCTCTTTAATATGTGCCTAAAATCTGTAGAAAATCAAAAATGGTGAAAAATGAAGATCCAATATAAAGTAATTATAGGCTTGTAATTGTTGTGAATTACTTATTTTTGCACCAAATTTAAAAAAATAAAAATGGCAGGAAATAAAACTTTCACGATGCTGAAGCCAGATGCTGTGGAAAACGGGCATATTGGTGCAATTTTAGAACAAATCACAGCTTCAGGATTTAGAATAGTGGCAATGAAGCTTACGCAAATGACCCAGGCCGATGCTGAAAAATTTTACGATATCCACAAGGAGCGTCCGTTCTTTGGAGAATTGGTAGAGTTTATGACTCGTGGTCCTATTGTTGCGGCTATCCTGGAAAAGGAAAATGCAGTTGAAGATTTCAGGACCCTTATTGGTGCTACAAACCCTGAAGAGGCTGCTGAAGGTACTATCAGGAAAAAATATGCAGCTTCTATCGGAGAAAATGCGGTACATGGAAGTGACAGCGATGAAAATGCAGCTATAGAAGGTGCTTTTCATTTCGCCGGAAGGGAAATGTTTTAATTTCTGAACAAAATATTCTGAAAAGCCAGCGGGAAACCGGTGGCTTTTTTGTTGATAGGAATTTGCAATAATAGCGGAAGCGTAGCGTCGCCAAATTAAAGTCAGAAAAAAGAGAAGGTCGAAAATTGCCAATTTTCGACCTCGTCTTTAGAAAGTGCCTGTGATTTTTATTTTATCGCAGGACAAGCTTTTTTACAAGTTCCCGTCCTAGCTCCTTGTTGAGCATTTTGATGATTTTTTCCCTTCCGTAGCTCAATTCCTCACGCAAAACAGATGAACTTAGCTGTATATAAAGGGTGGAACCTTCCAATTTAATGGCAGTGGTGTATTTTTGGATGGCCGGACCCATTTGCTGGTTCCAGACATCCTTAACTGTTACTTTATCGAGCCCTTTTTGCAATTTATTGTGATCTACAAACTCCTTTAACACCTCACTAATACTCATATTTTCATTGTTCCGCTTCTTCATTTGTGCTAATGTTTATAGGTTGATATTTGTTGTAATGATAAATAACTCCTTCAGGGTTTAATATGCGCATTTTATCTTCTTCAGCAGAAATTACCGTTTCCATCCAGATCGCATAGGGAGTTTTGTAGTATAGCCGTAAACTGTCATTTTCGACTATGGCTTCAATTTCTTCAGTTGTTCCGGCAGCAATAGAGGTACCGTCAAATTTAGGTTTTACTTTTCTCCTAAAGCCTTTATCATTATTAAATTCAAGATAATCTATATAAGGACTCATGGTATACTCTTTTACAGAGTCATTGGAAAATTCCACTTTATCTATTTCCCAATATCCCGAAAGATGCTTTAGCTGCTCTTTTGGATCTTTTTTTTCACAACTAAGAAAAATACATCCCAAAAGTAATGATGCTAAAATTTTTCTCACAGCTTAAATATTTTATAGGATTGATTACTTTCTTTTACCACCTTTTCTGTTCTGTCGGCATGAGTGTCACTTATAAATATTTGCCCAAGTTCATCAGTCGCCACCAATGCAACGATATGGGAAACACGTTGCTCGTCCAGTTTATCAAAAATATCATCCAGAAGTAAGATTGGATTTACTTTACTAATAGCTTTTATAAAATCGAACTGAGCAAGTTTAAGAGCTACTAAAAATGATTTTTGCTGCCCCTGGGATCCAAATTTTTTAATCGGATGCCCTTCAATTTCAAAGCTTAAGTCATCTTTATGAATCCCAACGCTGGTGTACTGCAAAGCCATATCCTTCTGAAGGTTTTCTTCCAGTAATTTTCTCAAATCCTGGTCGAATAACTGGCTTTTATAACTAATGTTGACAGGCTCTTTATTATTGGTAATATCACCATACCTTTTGTTAAAAATAGGAATAAAATCAGCTAAAAATTTCTTCCGTTTTTCAAACAAACTCTGCCCAAGTTCAGAAATTTGCATATTGTAAATTTCCAGCGTATCACGGTCAAAGGAATTATTAGCCGCGAAATACTTCAGTAAAGAATTTCTTTGGGAGATGAGCTTATTGTATTGCAGGAGATGGTTGAGGTAAACGCTGTCGCTTTGCGAAATCACACCATCTATAAACTTCCTGCGGGTTTCGCTGCCTTCAATTATTAAATCCCGGTCTGCGGGAGAAATAATGACTGTAGGAATAAAACCTATATGTTCGCTAAATTTCTCGTAAGGTTTATTATTCCGTTTAATTACTTTTTTTTGTCCGCGTTTCGCGCTTACCAGGATATGCTCTTCCTTTTGATTTTTTTCAAATTCCCCTTCCACCACAAAAAAATCAGAATCATGATTAATATTCTGGCTGGTAATGGGGTTAAAGTAGCTTTTTCCGAAGGAGAGGTGATAAATACTATCCAAAACGTTAGTTTTTCCAACGCCGTTATGTCCTACCAGGCAATTGATTTTTGCATCAAATTCAAATGCAGCCGAATCCAGGTTCTTATAATTAAGTAAGGATAGTTGTTTTAAAAACATAAGATACTGTTAATCAGCTGTTTTTTAGATTTAAATCTTGGGGTTCCCGGCACTGCGAATGACCCTAAAATATCTAAAAAATACAAATAAATTCTCTTTTAATTTTCAATAAAAATTCTATTTTTGCCACGCATTAAACAGACTTTATGGCAACGTATAAGAAAAAGGGACATAAACCTTCTAATAAAGAGGAAGAAAAAAAACATGTAGAGGAAGAATCTACAACAGCAGAAGTTTTTAATTCTCTTGATGAAGGTGCCGGCAGAACCGAAACTTGGGTAGCCGAGAACCAAAAATACATCTACATCATAGTTGGTGTAGCCATAATAGCCGTCCTTGGTTATTTAGGATATGAAAGGTTCATACAGGAACCAAGAGAAGCTGAAGCAGCCAATGAAATGGCACAGGCACAAAATTATTTTTCCGGTGCCCTTAATACTACAGGAGCAGAGAGCGATTCCTTATACACCATGTCTTTAAATGGAGGGGAAGGAAAATACGGTTTTACTGAAATTATAGAAAACTACAGTGGTACCGATGCAGCGAATATTGCTAAATATCATGCCGGATTTGCCAATTTACGTATTGGAAATTACCAGGAGGCGATAGATTATCTTGAGGATTATAGTGCAGACGATGAAATTACCGCTGTTCTGGCTAAAGGAGGAATAGGAGATGCTTTTATGCAACTGGATCAGCCTGAAGAAGCTTTGGATTATTACGCTGAAGCGGCTTCTATGCGATCTAATAGTTTTACAACACCAAAATTCCTTTTAAAAGCGGCTATTACTGCTCTTGAATTGAACCAGGCCGGAGAGGCAGAAGAGTTTCTGAACAGGATTGAGGATGAATATCCAGATACTCCTGAAGCAGACAAGGTGGCGATCCATATGGGACGCGCTCAGGCAATGAAATAAAACAATTATGGCTACTGAAGGAAATAACCTATCAGAATACGACAAGAATGCAATCCCAGACGCGAATAATTTTCGGTTTGGGATTGTTGTTTCAGAATGGAATGAGAAAATAACCGAAGGGCTTTTTCAGGGTGCTTTTGAAACATTAAAAGAACATGGTGTGGTTAATGAAAAGATTGTCCGCTGGAATGTTCCGGGAAGTTTTGAGCTCATTTACGGCTGTAAAAAAATGCAGCAAAGTTACGATATGCTTGATGCCGTAATTGCTATAGGAAGTGTAATTGAAGGAGAGACGAAGCACTTTGATTTTGTTTGTGAAGGAGTTACACAGGGAATTAAAGATCTTAATGTTAACAATGATATTCCTGTAATATTCTGTGTTTTAACAGATCAAAATATGCAACAGGCAATAGATCGCTCTGGTGGCAAACATGGCAACAAAGGAACAGAGGCTGCAATTGCAGCAATTAAAATGGCTCAGCTTCGCAAAGATGCCCGGTTTTAAGTAATTATTGAAATGTGAAGAGTGAGTAGTGAAGGTAGAAATTCTGGAGGTTGTAACCTGGAACTTTTCAAGCTTAGACCTGAAACTCCCTACCACCTGCTTTAAATCTTCAACCTCTAAACTTTGAAGACGGCATTATTCTTGCTAATTTAATTTTACTCGACGTAGCTTCGCAATTAGGAGCTTTTTGAGTAAATTTGAAGTACCACCATCTAAATTTCCATATTTTGAAAGTCAATTTTTTAAATAGTAAGAAGAACACCCGCTATAACTACACTCCCAGGTATTATAAAGGGAAAGAGACGGGTAATATTTATGATTTTGATTCGAAATTTAATAAGTATAAAGAAGCTACAAATGCTATAGATTTTGGATCCCAATGGTCTGAAGTGCGAAAATCCAGCAGGACCCGGGGCAACAGGGAAATCAATAAAAGAGTGGTTTATATTATCTTGATTCTGGTTTTTATTTTTCTTTGGATAATAGATTTCGATTTGTCGATCTTTTCGAACGCACGTTAAATGGCTGATTTTATTCAACTTTTACCAGATCACGTAGCGAATCAGATTGCCGCGGGAGAAGTGGTTCAACGCCCTGCGTCTGTTATTAAGGAATTACTAGAGAACTCTATTGATGCCGGTGCCGGCCATATTCAGGTTGTTATAAAGGATGCAGGAAAAACACTTATCCAGGTGGTGGATGACGGCAAAGGGATGAGCCTTATTGATGCCAGGATGAGTTTTGAGCGCCACGCAACGTCCAAAATAAAATCTGCGGAAGATTTATTCAGTTTAAAGACAAAAGGCTTTAGAGGAGAGGCATTGGCTTCTATTGCGGCTATTGCACATGTTGAACTGAAAACAAAAACTGAAGAGGAGGAAGTAGGAACCTGCATTAAAATTGAAGGTAGTGCAATAAGCTCTCAGGAACCTTGTGTTAATCCAAAAGGGACTTCTATTTGTGTAAAAAACCTTTTTTATAATATACCAGCGCGAAGAAATTTTTTAAAGTCAGATGCGGTTGAATCCCGGCATATCATCGATGAATTCCAGCGGGTGGCACTGGCACATCCACACATTACTTTTTCCCTTCACCATAACGGAAGTGAATTATTTCAGTTGCCCGACACAAATTACAGACAGCGTATTACCAATATTTTTGGGGGCAAAACAAACGAAAAACTGGTCCCGGTGAATGAAGATACCGAAATTGTAAAAATTTCGGGCTTTGTCGGGAAACCCGAATTTGCCAAGCGCAGCAGGGGAGAACAGTTCTTTTTTGTAAATGATAGGTTTATTAAAAGTCCGTATCTCAATCATGCTGTTGTTGCTGCTTTTGAAGGTTTGCTAAAAGATAAAGCTTATCCAAGTTATTTTCTTTACCTGCAGGTTGATCCAAAAAGTATAGATATAAATATTCATCCCACTAAAACTGAAATAAAGTTTGATGATGAGCATTCCCTCTACGCAATGCTGCGGAGTGCTATAAAACATAGTTTAGGACAATTTAATGTTGCGCCGGTTCTTGATTTTGACCGTGATGCCGAACTTGATACTCCTTATTCCTATAAAAACAGAAATGCAGAAACTCCTAAGGTAGAGGTAGACCGCAATTTTAATCCGTTTCAGGACGAAAGGAATGGCACAAATTATAATCCGGGGAATTCTACATACAAAAAGGATACTAGTCCTTCCTGGGAGAGTCTTTACTCGGGATTAGAGAATGAAACTAATCTAAATACAGGCCTGGATCAGGTGGAATTCGAAAGTGAGGAAGTCACAGGTAATTTATTTGGTACGCAGGAGGAGAAACCTGAAGCGTCAACCTTTCAGCTGCACAAGAAATATATTGTAAGTACGTTAAAGAGCGGTATTTTAGTCATTGACCAAAGCCGTGCTCATAGCAGAATACTTTATGAAGAATTACTGAAAAATATAACGATTTCAGCGGCTGTTAGTCAGCAATTATTATTTCCTTTGAAACTTCAGTTTAGCACACAGGAAATGGAGATGCTTAAAGAGCTTAAAGATTCGTTGGAGCAGACTGGTTTTATATTTTCAGAAATAGAAAAAGATACGGTCGAGATCAGTGGAATACCTACGCTAATTGCTGAAAGCGAGGTGGGAATGCTACTGGAACAACTATTTTCAGATTTTGAAAACGATGTTCCCGATAACGGATTTTCTCAAACCGATTTGTTAGCGAAGTCCATGGCCAAAAGTATGGCGGTGAAATCGGGTACTGCTCTTAATAACAGTGAACAACAACATATTGCAAACCGTTTATTTGCGTGTAAAGAACCAAGTTTAACACCATTCAATAAGTCAATTTTCATCACATTGACGGTAGACGAATTAGAGAAAAAATTTACTTAAATGGGAAGAATTACCGAAACTGTAAAAGTATTGCTGATCATCAATGTCCTTGTTTTCATCGGCAGTCAGCTTCTTGGGAATTACAGTATTCAGCTCTTTGCTCTATGGTTTTTTAAGAATGAGAATTTTGAAGTATGGCAGTTACTTACGCATATGTTTATGCATGGTAGCTTTATGCATATTCTCTTTAATATGTATGCACTTTGGGCTTTTGGAAGTCCAATAGAACAAATGATGGGACAAAAAAAGTTCCTCTTCTTTTATTTTTCTTCAGGATTAGGTGCGATTATTTTACATACTTTGGTGAATTACCTTGCCTATCAAAATGGCTTTAATGAGTTGCTTGATGCCGGTTACAGTGCAGCAGAAATTAATGAATGGCTTAGCACTTCTTTTGACAGTATTATGAGTACACGCCAATACGGTGTGCCAGAAGGGGTGGATCAGGAGTCGATACGTGCAATGGTGGAAGCTTATTCCAGTTCTGCAGTAGGGGCTTCAGGTGCTATTTATGGTATTTTGGTGGCTTTTGGGATGTTGTTTCCCAATGTAGAATTGTTCTTACTTTTTGTTCCGGTGCCTGTTAAAGCAAAATATTTTATTCCGGGATTAATTGCACTGGACCTGTTCTCAGGCTTTACAGGTTATTCTCTTTTTGGCGGATCAATAGCACATTTTGCACACGTTGGAGGTGCTTTATTTGGATTTATAATGATATGGTATTGGAAAAAGAATCAGTTTAATCAAAATCGCTGGGATTAAGAAATGAGATCATCAGATAAGTTCAAATACAAGATCCAGACTGCTACGGTTACAGAAAAACTTATAGCTGTAAATGTGATCGTTTTTTTGCTGTTCTTCCTTTTTAGGACAATAACTTATTTGTTTCAAATACCATCGAATTTTTTAGTGGAATGGTTTGCTTTTCCAAAAGACGCAGGGGAATTTCTCTTTAAACCATGGTCTATAATAACATACTCATTCCTGCATAGCGGGATCTGGCATATCCTTGGGAATATGCTGATTCTATATTTTTCAGGAGTTTATTTTTTAAATTTCTTTTCCCCTAAAAAGCTTCTCAATTACTACTTTCTCGGAATAATTGTTGGTGCTCTTATTTACATGCTGAGCTATAATTTATTTCCGGCTTTTCAGGGTACAGGAAAATCTTACCTTATGGGGGCTTCAGCAGGTGTTATGGCTGTTTTAGTGGGTATAGCGGCACATGTGCCAAATATGCGTGTAAGGCTGCTTATTTTGGGTAGTATAAAATTCTGGTGGATCGCTGCATTTTTAGTGGCACTGGATGTTATCCAGATTCCTATGGGTAATGCAGGCGGTCACCTGGCACACCTTGGAGGAGCTATGCTTGGATACATATATACTGCGCAGTTGCAGAAAGGTAATGATATAGGAAGTTGGTTTGAATCAATTATGGATAGTCTAAGCAGTTTATTTAAACCAAAGGAAAAGAAGGCGAGGATGAAAACCGTTCACAGAACTACTAAAAAATCTACTACAAGATCTTCAGCTTCCGGATCGCGCACAAGATCTGGACATCTTAATAAAGATGAAAAGCAGAAAAAGATTGATACCATTCTTGACAAGATTAGCAAAAGTGGTTATGACAGCCTTAGCAAAGCAGAAAAGGATTTTCTTTTTCAGGCTGGAAAAGATGATTAAATGAAGAATCTAAACTGGTTTGATAAATTTGTTTTTCTTTTAAACTCGCTCTTTGCAGCGGCTTTACTTTTTTCCTACTTATTACCTTATATCCCTCCTCAAAAGTTTGCACTGCTGTCGGTTCTTAGTCTGGGAGTTCCTTTACTCATTATGATCAATGCTGCATTTTTGGTGTATTGGTTAATAAAATTGAAAAAACAGATCTGGCTGCCACTTTTAACCCTGTTGTTGGGTTTTAATCATGTTACCAGCATCTACGAATTTGGCGCTTCAGAAGAGGATAATCCACAGGCTGAAGGCATGGAGATCATCAGTTACAATGTCAAACATTTTAGTCAGTATCTCAGTTCTGCGGAAGAAAGAGAAACCGTTCCAAAAGATATAACATCATTTATTACAAATGAAGATCCCGATATTGTTGCTTTTCAGGAGTACTATAATGGCGAAATAGAAGTAGCAAAACGATTTCCTTATAAGTACATTAAATTAAAAACCGAAAGTGCTGAATTTGGTCTGGCCATCCTGTCAAAATATCCTATTATCAACACCGTTTCGCTGGATTTTTCATCCAGCAGTAATAATAATGGCGTTTATGCAGATATTGTAGTTGAGAATGACACGTTACGGGTGTTCAATATTCATCTCCAATCTTTTAGCGTAAAGCCGGATATAGGTAATATAGAAAAAGAAAGTTCAAAGAGGGTTTTTCTTGGCATGGGTCAAACTTTTGCGATTCAGCAGGAACAGATCGAGCTGGTGCTGGAGGTAATAAAAAACACTCCGTATAAAGTTATAGTTGTAGGGGATTTTAATAATACGGCCTATTCTTACATTTATCGCAGGCTTCGTTCAGAAGGTTTTGGTTTAAATGATGCATATAAAGAAGCAGGTAGCGGATTCGGGAAAACCTTTGACTTTGATTATTTCCCGTTAAGGATTGATTATATCCTGCCAGATGAATCTATAGAAGTCTTATCCTTTAAAACCTACAACGTATCCTATTCAGATCATTTTCCAGTAAAAGCTACACTCTCTTTGTCTTCGGAATAGCTTAATTGTTAACTCTGCTTGTAATTATGAGGCTATTTGGGCCTTCGTTAAACAGAAGATCGATAATTGGCAAATTTGGCAGTAACTATGTTTGGGTTCAAATACCTCCAGTTAACGGCTATTGCTGAAGTTTTCCTTTGATTTTGCGTTTACAAGAAGCCTGTAATTCTGAATATCTTTGGGATTTAAATTTATTCTAAAGTTTTCTCAATAAAAAACTTGAACTGAAGGCTTTTCACTAAAAAGGTACGGTCTATTTATCTTCGGAATAGCTTAATTAACATTCTCTGCTTGTAAATATGCGAGACTGTTTGGCCCTTCGTTAAACAGAAGATCGATAATTGCCAAATTTGGAAGGTAACCGTGTTTGGGTTCAAAAACCTGCGGATAACGGCTATTGCTGAAGTTTTCTTTTGATTTTGCATTCACAAGATGCCTGTAATCCTGAAGATTGCCTGGTTTCAAAATAAATTCTGAAGTTTTCTCAATATCCACCTCTAACTGAAGACTTTCCAGTACAAATTCCAGGCAGGCGTAATTAAAATCCATTAAATACCTGAATTCTTTGTGGTAAAGCGGATATATTTCATCTTCATAAAACTCAAAAAAAGGTGAAGTTTGATAAGAAGCTTTTAAAGCTCTCCAATGCTGTTTCTGCCATTCAAAATCATTTTCTATAAGAACATCTTTGTATTTTTGATGTCTGTTATCTTCAGGGACTAATCCTAATGAAGAAGAATGCCTTATAGGAATATTTAGTAGTAGTTTTCCGTTAGAATCATAAATATACATCCTGTTTCGGTACGTCTGCTTCTGGTAATTGTCCTCGTTTTCAAAAATCACCTTGTCTGCCTGGACCAGTTGCACATACTGGGAGATAGGACCAAAATAAACAGGATGCAAAAGGATGTTCATAGGTTTTAAGAATTTCTTCTTTTCCTGAAGTAGTTAAAGGCGATTAGAACCACAACAATCATAAGCGCATATGGAAGATAAGAAATTGGGGTTCCCTGTCCGCGTACTGTGGTGAAAACACGATCCCATCTAATCTTATTCATAATTCCTGAAGCATTTGAATCCCAGCTAAACCAGATAAATACCGGCTTCCCAACCACGTGGTTTTCCGGAACAAATCCCCAGTACCTGCTGTCTTCACTGTTGTTACGGTTATCTCCCATCATCCAGTAATAATTCTGTTTGAAGGTGTAGGAGTTGATTTCATTTCCGTTTAGGAAGATCCTGTTTCCATTTAATGTTAGAACGTTATCCTCCTCCATCTCCAGCCCTTCATAGGTTTCGATAACTTCTTTATAGAATGGCATGGTCTGCTGATTAATTTCTACGGTAACCCCTTCCTTCGGAATAAAAACCGGCCCCATATTATCAGAATTCCAGTTGAGCTTATTATTGTTTGGGAAAATAGTGGAGAGCTTTGTTCCCGCGGAATCTACATAACGTTCAATAGAAGCTACATTAGGATGGTTCTTCAATCTTTGATAACCTTGTTCAGTAAGAGCTCTTATCACAAAGCTGTTTGTTTCAGGATTATAACTGTAGCCATCGGTAATGTCCAGTTCCTGATACATGTACTGCGGACTAAATCCCTGGCCTTTAGTTTGCCCAAAATAAGTATATTGTACTTTTGCACGACCTGGAAGTTGTAAACGTTCGCCGTTAATATGCACCCTCCCATCAATAATGCTTAATGAATCTCCGGGAATTCCAACAGCACGTTTTACATAATTTGATTTTTTATCTATGGGCTTGTAATAATATTTACCATCGCCCCACTGCTGAAAAGCATTTACGGTATCTACAGGCCAGTTAAAGACCACAATATCGTTTCGTTCTATCTTTTCAAAGCCCGGCAGACGCATATATGGGATTTGCGGATCGTTTAGGTATGACTTTATTCCAAGAACGGGAATAGTATCATGTACCATGGGAAAAGCTACAGTTGTGTTTGGTATCCTGGCTCCGTAATGGAATTTGCTAACAAAAAGGAAATCTCCAACCAGCAAAGTCTTTTCCAGGGAAGAAGTAGGAATAGTGAAAGGCTGCATTACATAAGTATGCACTATAGTTGCGGCAATAACAGCAAAAAGAACAGAGCTTACCCATTCCCCCGTTGCTGTTCTGGGTTTTAAACTTCTATCTTCTATGTAAGAGACATCAGTAGCATAGTTAATATAGTAAATGTAGAAGCCCAAAGTGAGAATTGCCAGCCAGGTATCTGTTGTAGAGTGCCTTCCAAAACTTCTCACTGTTTCCACCCAAATTACAGGGAACATGATAAGGTTTACCACTGGGATAAAGAGCAAAATTACCCACCACCAGGGACGGTTTATGATCTTCATTAAAATTACCGCATTGTAAATAGGAATTGCAGCTTCCCATGCCTGTCTTCCTGCCTTTTTGTAAAGTTTCCAGGTTCCAAAGAAATGGATTACCTGAATTAACAGGAAAAACAGAAACCATTCTGTAAACGTCATAACTTAATTGTTTGCTGTTATAGGTGTACTATTAGACAGAAATGTTACTAAAATTATTCGAAAAGGCTTGAAAGTACATCTTTCATTGTAAATACTCCTTTTTTATCCTTGATCCATTCAGCAGCAATCACGGCGCCAAGTGCGAAACCCTGTCTGGACTTGGCCAAGTGCATGATCTCTATGGTATCAATCCTGGAGTTATAAGAAACCGTATGGGTTCCTGGCACATCTTTGATTCGCTTCGCATAAACAGGTATTTCGTCTTTATCTGCATGATCCAGCTGCCATCCATTTTTCTTTGGGTTTTCAGCAATAATTTGTTGCGCAAGGCTTATTGCTGTACCGCTGGGAGCATCAAGTTTTTCGGTGTGATGAATTTCTTCTATTCCCACTGCATAGTCGTCCAGCCCTTTCATCATCTGGGCGAGCTTTTTGTTAAGTTCAAAAAAAACATTCACTCCAAGACTAAAATTAGAAGCATATAAAAATGCTGCATCTTCTTTTTTACAAAGATCTGTTGCTTTTTCATAATCATCAAGCCAACCGGTGGTACCACAAACCACGGGAACTTTATGTTTAAAAGCTGTGGTAATATTTTTATAGGCAGCTTTTGGTATACTAAAATCTATTGCTGCATCTATTTCTAATTCATTAAAGTTGTAAGCTTCTATGTCTTCCGAAACCCTTAGCACAATTTCGTGCCCTCTGCTCATAGCAATTTCCTCAATTGCTTTTCCCATTTTTCCGTAACCTAATAATGCTATTTTCATTAGAACTCAAAATTTAAAGATAATCCGTAATTTGTTTTTCCTGTAAGGGCATCAAAATCCATTTTTGGTTTAAAAGACAAATCTTCATTCACATTAAATTGTTGAAGGTGGGCATCTACATTTGCATCTATAATATTAAGGATATAGATACCGGCCGTTACTAATATGGAAATTTCTTTATTCCGCTGATAAAATTGTTGTGCATCTACCAGCCTTTCGGTTGAGATTCGACCCGCATACTCGTCAACCCTTCCTGCTAACCTGTCTTTATAAGCATTTCTATAACTATTATATTGTTTGTCGTTGTTGATATAGAAATAAATACCAACCCCTAAACCCGCATAAGCAATTGGAATTTTCCAGTAGCGGCCGTTATATGCCTGTCCCAAACCCGGTAAAATTGCCGAATAAAAAGCAGCCTTGGCAGGAGCCAGCGCATTATAAGGTTCGTAATCTTCTGAATCTGGCAGGGGAGCTTCTGTAAGTCCTCTACGTTGAACAGCGAGCGAATCTTCCTGGGCAAAAGTAATTGCGGAAAATATCAGGAAAAAAACTCCTGTCAAGATGAAATTTTTAATCTTCACCCTGGATAAGCTTTTTAATACGATTAAAATCTTCTTCAGATTGAAAAGGAATAGTAAGTTTTCCGTTTCCTTTTTTAGTGACTTTTACATCTACTTTGGTGCCCAGATATTCTGAAAATTCCTTCAATCCTTTTTTAAACGTAGGTGCGATAGAAGCAGAAGGAGCAAGAGCTTTGCTTTTTACATTTCCACCCTGCATTTCCCTTACCAGCTTTTCGGTATCTCTTACAGATAAGGATTTCTGAAGGATTTTCTCGTAGATATTCAATTGTAATTGCGGGTCGTCCACATTTATTAATGCGCGTCCATGTCCCATCGATAAAAAGCCATCCCGCATTCCAGTCTGGATGATAGGATCCAGCTTAAGTAACCTCAAATAATTAGCAATGGTCGACCTGTTTTTTCCAACCCGTTCACTAAGCTGCTCTTGCGTGAGACTAATTTCATCCATTAATCTTTGATAGGAAAGTGCAATTTCTATAGGATCCAGATCCTGGCGCTGAATATTTTCTACCAATGCCATCTCCAGTGATTCCTGGTCGTTGGCAATTCGAATATAAGCCGGAATGGTTTCCAGTCCAATTAGTTTCGAAGCCCGATACCTGCGCTCACCCGATACAAGCTGATATTTGTCAAATTCCAGCTTCCTTACAGTAATTGGCTGGATCACCCCGAGTTCTTTTATGGAAGATGCAAGTTCCCTTAATGATTCTTCATTAAAACTGGTCCTTGGCTGAAAAGGATTTACCTCTATTGAAGATAATTCCAGTTCCACAATATGGCCTACCAGTTTATCGGCATTTTTATCTTCTGCAGATTGAATATCATTCTGGGGATCTTTTAGCAGAGCTGAAAGTCCGCGTCCAAGAGCTTGTTTCTTCGTCGCCTTCGCCATCTTCTAAGAGTTTTTCTTTATAATTTCATGGGCCAGGCTTAAATAATTACTGGCGCCTTTACTAGCGGCATCATAATTAATAATACTTTCCCCATAACTTGGTGCTTCACTTAAACGCACATTACGCTGGATGATTGTATCAAAAACCATTTCATTAAAATGCTTCTGAACTTCTTCTACCACCTGATTGGATAACCGTAAACGGGAATCGTACATGGTAAGTAAAAGCCCTTCAATATCCAGCTTGTTATTATGGATTTTTTGAACACTTTTTATAGTATTCAGTAATTTACCCAGACCTTCCAGTGCAAAATATTCACATTGAATTGGAATAATAACAGAATCTGAAGCTGTAAGTGCATTAAGGGTAAGTAGGCCCAGGGAAGGAGCACAGTCTATTAAAATATAATCATATTTTTCCTTTAACGGAAGAATCGCCTTTTTAAGCATGTATTCCCTTGATTCCTGATCTACCAGTTCAATTTCTATAGCGACAAGATCGATATGCGCTGGAATGATGTCCAAATTAGGAGAGCCCGTTTCCATAATGGCTTTAGACGCTTCAACAGAATGTTCCAGCAATTGATAAGTGCCAAATTCTACCGCTTCTACATCAATACCAAGTCCCGAAGTGGCATTTGCCTGCGGATCTGCATCAATAAGTAAAACTTTTTTCTCTAAAACCCCCAGCGATGCCGCGAGGTTTACTGAAGTTGTGGTTTTCCCCACACCTCCTTTTTGGTTAGCGATAGCAATGATTTTGCCCATTAATTATATCCGGTTTTTGAAACGTAAAAATACAATTAATTATAGGTATATAAAATCATTTTGTTAACAGCTTATACAGAAACGCAGCAGGAAGAACTAATTCCCTTTTTTAGCTTTTATCATTGCCTCTAGTTGGTCCCACATTTCCTCGGGAATAGCTTCTAGCAAATTAAATTGCCCTGCACCTTTCAACCATTCCCCGCCATCTATAGTAATAACTTCTCCATTTACATATGCTGAAAAATCTGAAACTAAATACGCCGCAAGATTTGCCAATTCCTGGTGCTCTCCTACACGTTTCAGCGGAACTTTTTTAGCGAGATCAAATTTTTCTTTAAGATCTCCCGGAAGTAACCTGTCCCATGCACCTTTGGTAGGGAAAGGACCGGGGGCAATAGCGTTAAACCTGATTCCATATTTAGCCCATTCTACGGCCAAAGAACGGGTCATCGCCAGCACACCAGCCTTTGCAGTAGCACTTGGTACGACATAAGCAGAACCTGTCCAAGCGTAAGTCGTAACAATGTTTAAAACTGTTTTGTTTTCTTCCTTTTTATCGATCCAATGTTTACCAAAGGCAAGTGTGCAATTCTTACTACCTTTCAGAACAATGTCAATAATAGTGTCAAAAGCATTGGCGCTTAACCTTTCGGTAGGAGAAATAAAATTTCCTGCGGCGTTATTCAGTAGTACATCTGCACTTCCAAATTCTTCAACAATTGCATCCCGCATTTGTTCTACTTCATCATAGTTCCTAACGTCACATTGAACTGGAAAGCACTTCCCGCCGGTTTCTTCTTCGAGTTCCTTAGCTGTATTTTTTAGCTTTTCGATGTTTCTGGAAGTAATGGCAACATTAGCTCCCAATTCCAGGAAATATCTGGTCATTGCCTTTCCGAGTCCGCTACCTCCACCGGTAACTACAATCGTCTTTCCGCTTAAAGCGTCGTCTCTAAGCATTTTATTTTGGTAGTTCATGTCTAAAAAGTATTACGTTGGTTTAATAACAGTTTATGTATATAGCCTAATTTACTAATATCTTTATTATTCAGAATAAACGGATAAATATCAGAGAGGCCCATCCCGCGGTTTAAAGAATTTATGGCTATAGTTAAAGATATGTATTCATTTACAATGGCATCAAAATCGGTTTCTTTGTAAGGATTAATTGTTATACCTGAACTTAAAAGTTGCTTGTCTTTAAAAACCTTCGGTTCTGTTTTTACACCAAAATAGTATGCGGTTTCCACGGTGTCCATAATGTGTAAGTAATGAGCCCAGGTTTCTGCCCAATCTTCCCAGGGATGTGAAGAGGCATATTTTGTAATAAAGAATTCCCGCCAATCTTCGGCAGGTCCTTTTTTGTAATACTCCTGCAGGGCTTCGGAATAATTTTTCCTTTCGTCGCCAAAAATCTTCCGAAACTGATTAAGATTTTCCTGATGTGGCAAAATAATAGCTTCCCAATAAAAATGCCCGATTTCATGCCTGAAGTGCCCCAAAAGGGTCCTCATTTTTTCCCCCATCTGCATTCGCGCCTTTTCCCTTTTTAAATCGTCTGCTTCTTCTACATTTAGGGTTATAACGCCGTTTAGATGGCCTGTAAGTATTTTCTGCGGATTTTCACTATTAGTGCCGGATCCTAAAAAGCGGAATTGTAATTTTAGATCCTTCCCTTCTTTTTGTTTAAACTTAAAAGGTAGTTGTAGCTTATTAAGACTGTAGATTAACCTGTGTTTGGCCAATTCTATTAGCCGCCATTCCTCCAGTCTTTTTACGTCTCCAATGTTTGGGATAATGCTGTTTAACTTGCAGGCTTCACAAAATTCAGGATCAGATTTGTCAGGTATTAACCAGTTACATGCACTGTATTGGTGATTTTTGCAATATTTAAAGTCTGTATTGTTTTCAGAAAAAGCTGTTCCCGGGTTTGCGGCTATTATCTTTTCTTCCTCATTCCAATATCCCAATAAACTGTTGCAGTATCCGCAGATGTCGTTATCAAAAAAAACTATGTTGTTACAGTTGTTGCAGGTGAAAGTTTTCATTAAAAAATCATTTAGATAGAAGGAAATCCTGCATCAAATATCTTTAAAATTGTTTGTTTTTGATTGTAAGTATTAGTTAATACTTTGATTTTCAATAATAAAAAATTCTTGTAATTTTTGGAAGTTTCTTAATGTTTGTGATCATCCATTTGGTAAGGTAAATAAATGCCCAATCACCAAAGAATTATTCCAGTTTCAAATAATTTGCTATGAGCATCTGGTTATATACCTTTATGTTTAAGTGTTCTGCTTTTCTAATACGATTGTGTAGCCTGTTCTGGAATATTTTTTATAAAACTTTCTTCTCAAGAAGGTAATTAATTTAAGTAAATATTTAATCAGTTGACTACTTTTATATAGATCCCATTCTGGAAAATTTTCTCTGTATCTATACTCCAGGCGCAGTAGTTTAAATTGATCCGTTATTTCTGTACGAGTTAAATTTTTCTTTTTTGCACCCCCTAAATATTTTTCAATCACCAAAGGGTTATAAGGTTTAATATGTGATAAGTCATCATAAAATCCATCCCAGAAGAGTGGAGTTGAGATTACGATTTTTCCTCCTGGTTTACAACACCTTCCCATTTCTTCTAATGTTTTATATGCATCTTCTGGCTGCAGATGTTCGATAACATGACTTAAATGAATGAGGTCAAAAAAATCTTTTTCAAAAGGAAGAAGGGGTAGTTTTCCGTAAAAAGTATTTTTATGTTTTTCTTTAAGGAGAGCAACACTTTCAGGGTTACCATCATATAGGTATATATCTTTTTTTTGACAATAATCGGCAAAATCACCTTCTCCCGCACCGATATCTAGAACTTTATCTCCGGGCTGAATCAACTCTCTTGCGATTTCAAAAAAAGGCTCTCTACTAAAAGTGACAAATTCCGTTTTTATCATTGATGCTTTATTTGAGAAACACTATTAGGAAAATTATTCCGTCTCAATTAATATCTCCAATAACTGTATCGCAGCCTCGCTTATTTTTGTTCCGGGACCGAAAACAGCTACCGCACCGGCGTCGAATAAAAACTGATAATCCTGTGAGGGTATTACACCTCCTACAATTACCATAATATCCTCCCGTCCATGCTTCTTTAACTCCTCTATTACCTGCGGAACAAGGGTTTTGTGTCCGGCAGCGAGTGAAGAAACTCCTAATATATGCACGTCATTTTCTATAGCCTGTTTTGCGGCTTCTTTTGGCGTTTGAAACAATGGTCCAATATCTACATCAAAACCAAGATCAGCATATCCTGTGGCAACCACTTTGGCACCGCGGTCGTGCCCATCCTGACCCATTTTCGCTACCATTATCCGTGGTCTGCGGCCATCCTGTTCTGCGAATTTATCGGCTAGTTCGCGGGCTTTCTTAAAGGAGGAATTATCTTTCATTTCTTTTGAATAAACACCACTAAAGGACTGTATTTTCGCTTTATACCTTCCGTAGACTTCTTCCAGCGCATCACTTATTTCACCAAGAGTAGCGCGATGCCTGGCAGCTTCTATAGCCAATGCCAATAAATTGCCATTTTCGTGCTTTGCTGCAGAAGATAAATCGGCTAAAGCTTTTTTTACTTTTTCAGAATTTCTTTCCTCTTTCGTTTTTTCCAACCGGGCAAGTTGTTGTTTTCTCACCGTCTGGTTGTCTACTTCCAAAGTGACAAGCGGATCTTCTTTTTCTAGTCTATATTTATTATTTCCGACAATTATGTCTGTTCCGCTATCAATACGAGCCTGTTTTTTCGCTGCAGCTTCTTCGATCCTCATTTTCGGAATTCCTGCCTCTATGGCTTTGGTCATTCCACCTAAATTCTCAACTTCCTGAATTAAGTCCCAGGCTCTGTGCGCAATTTCATCTGTAAGGCTTTCAACATAATAACTTCCTGCCCATGGATCTACCGTTTTGGTTATTTTAGTTTCCTGTTGCAGGAAAAGCTGTGTATTTCGCGCGATTCTTGCTGAAAAATCGGTTGGCAATGCAATGGCTTCATCTAAAGCATTGGTGTGCAGACTCTGAGTTCCGCCAAAAGCGGCTGCGGCAGCTTCGATACAGGTTCTGGCGACGTTATTAAATGGATCCTGCTCTGTTAAACTCCAGCCGCTGGTTTGGGAATGGGTTCTTAAAGCAAGGGATTTTGGATTTTTAGGATTAAACTGTTTTACCAGTTTTGCCCAAAGCATACGCGCTGCCCTCATTTTGGCAATCTCCATGAAATGGTTCATCCCTATAGCCCAAAAGAACGAGAGACGCGGAGCAAAACTGTCGATATCCATACCGGCGCCAAGGCCTTTGCGGATATATTCTAGCCCATCGGCTAAGGTATAGGCCAGCTCAATATCACAGGTAGCCCCGGCTTCCTGCATATGATAACCGGAAATACTGATGCTGTTGAATTTCGGCATATTTTGAGAAGAATATTCAAAAATATCAGAAATAATCTTCATCGATGGAGTGGGAGGGTAGATGTAAGTATTCCGCACCATAAACTCCTTCAAAATATCATTCTGAATAGTTCCCGACAGCTCTTCAGGTTTTACACCCTGTTCTTCAGCAGCAACGATATAAAAGGCCATTATAGGGAGCACGGCTCCGTTCATTGTCATGGAAACGGACATCTTATTCAGCGGAATCTGGTCAAAGAGGATTTTCATATCTTCAACAGAGTCGATGGCTACCCCGGCTTTGCCTACATCTCCAACCACTCGTTCGTGGTCGCTATCGTAACCGCGGTGGGTGGGAAGGTCAAATGCAACGGAAAGGCCTTTTTGCCCGGCTGCCAGGTTTCTTCTGTAAAATGCATTACTTTCTTCCGCAGTAGAAAATCCCGCGTATTGCCTGATGGTCCAGGGCCTGCTAACATACATCGTGCTGTATGGGCCACGCAGGTACGGAGGAATACCAGCAGAAAAATTAAGGTGTTCCAGATTCTGAATATCTTCTTCGGAATAAGAAGGTTTCAGTTTAATTTCTTCTGGAGTCTCGAATTCTTCAGATTTCTGAAGTTGAGGTTTCAGTTCAGGTTCTGTTAATGTTATATGTTGAAGATTTTTTCTTGGCATTACTTTTCGGCTTTTTCCTGTTCCAGTTTCTCCTGTTCCATCTTCTCGCTTAAACGCTTTTCCAGGATAGGCGGAATTAGCGTTTTTCGGGGATTCTTTTTCAGAAATGGATACAATTCCAGATCGTCCTTCATTTTATCTTCAGGATTTTCAAAAGTATTGGTACCAATAAGTACAATTTTTCCATTGTCGAATTGCTCCTGCTCGGCGGAAGCACTTTCGTTAATTTTCCGCTGAATAATTCCTTCCTTTAATTGCTTCAAAAAGCCTCCGTTTTTTTCAATTTTTTTGAAAATATCCAGTGCCATTTCAGCAAATTGTCGCGTGAGGCTCTCGATATAGTACGTTCCTTCTGCGGCATTGGAAACTTTGTCCAGATATGCTTCATTTTTCATTACCAATAACTGGTTACGGGCTACCCTGTCTCCAAATTCATTGTTTTTGTGGAAAATAGCATCATAGGGCAAATTGTAGACCGTATCTGCACCGCCTAAAATGGCACTCAAACTTTCGGTCGTAGTCCGGAGCATGTTTACATTATAGTCGTACAAGGTTTTATTCCTTTTTGAAGGCAGGGCCAGAATATGGCAATTATCGGCAATGTTATACTCTTTGGCCAATGTAGCAAACAGCCAGCGTAAAGCTTTAATTTTTGCGATTTCAAAGAAGTAATTTGAACCGGAAGCGACTATAAATTGGAGCTGCAAACCTTCTTTTGAATGCTGAGAATTGCCATTTTCGGCATTCAGATTTAAATATTCATTGGCATGTGCCAGAGTATAAGCCAATTGCTGGGGAATAGTAGCCCCGGCATTTTGATATAACGTACTATCGACAGAAATCACCGATTTAAAGGCACCCGAAATTTCAACAATATCGGCTATTATTTCGTGGTCCTGCTTTAGATTATAAAACCAGTTTCCTGTCCTGGCAAGATTTCCGATAATATCGGTTTGCAGAAAAACGGAGCTTTCTTTACCCTCGATAAACTTCAGAATTTTCCTGATATAACTGCCAGAGAGAAATTCGGTACTTATATATACCGGTAAATTCTTCAGGTCAATTCCGTGGAAAAGGGAAGCAATGTCTGTTTCTTCATCTGGTATTACAAACCACAGACTTTCTGCGCCTTTTTCAATGGCATTTTTAGCTATGGAATTGGAGATTTTTTCTGATGCCACATAAATTCTCTCACAAACATTCCAGTTTTTGGGAGAAGGAGTTTTTATGCTTTGAGATACATCATCTTGATGGTAAAAAGGTTTAATGTTGATTCCGTCCAGGCTTCTGTAAATCAGTTTCTCATTATAATCTGCCCCTTTTAAATCATATTGAATTTTCTGTTTCCACTGTTGAGCAGAAACTTCATCAAATTTCTGAAATAACTTATCCTTCATCGGTATTATTTTAAACAGCCAGATACGACTATTCTATTCTATCGAATCGTATTCGATGATGTAAATATCTTCATCTGCACGTTTCATGTAGTATTTTTGACGTGCGAATTGTTCCAGTTGAACGGAATCCTGCAACTGCTGTATAATGGTCTTATCGTGCGCAATCTGGTTCTGATAATATTCCTTATTTTCCTTTAGTTCGTTCACTTCCTGGTTAAGCTCATTATGAACAAACCAGGAATTACTATCTAAAAAGAACATCCAGCCAGCAAATATGAGGCTTAACAGAACATATCTATTGCTTAGAAATCTGATCCAGGGTTTTTTACGTAAATCTTTCCACTTCATTGCCCTAAATATACAAAATTAGCTTAAGCGATCCTTGATGATTGTTTGTACAATATCAACAGCTACTGTGTTATATCGGTTGGTGGGGATTATAATATCTGCAAATTCTTTTGTAGGTTCTATGAACTGCTGGTGCATAGGTTTAAGCGTGGTTTGATATCGCCAAAGTACCTCGTCCAGATCCCGGCCACGTTCATTGATATCTCGTTTTAACCTCCTGATTAGGCGTTCATCACTATCGGCGTGTACATATATTTTAATGTCAAAAAGTTCCCGGATATCAGGATGAGTTAGGATTAAAATTCCTTCTACGATCAGCACTTTCCTGGGATGGATGGTGCGTGTTTCTCCTGTACGATTATGCTCTGTGAAAGAGTAGAGAGGTTCTTCTATAGATTTGCCTGCCTTTAATTCTTTAAGATGGTTAACCAACAGATCAAAATCAATAGATTTTGGGTGGTCAAAATTTATCTTTACCCTATCTTCATAGCTCAAATGGGAGGTGTCCTGATAATATGAGTCTTGCGAAATTATATCGACTTCATCATTTTTAAGTTCTTCTACAATTTGATTTACTACCGTAGTCTTTCCACTGCCGGTTCCTCCTGCAATTCCAATAATGAGCATAAACTTTTTTGAGGCAAATTTAGTTATTCCTTTTTAAAAATAACTTTGGTGGGACGATTATAAATAATATTGCCTGTAGCTTCCTGAAAGTTTATATTTGAATCTTACAATTGCTTTAATGTTTTCCCTAATAAATTATGAGGATATTATTTTACGCCCATTCATCTACCTTATATGGTGCGAACCGATCTTTAATGGAATTAATTTTAGGTATAAGAGAATGTGATCGTGGAGTTGATATAATGCTAATTTTACCAGGAAATGGAATTATTGAACAGGAATTAAATAAAAGCAATATTTCTTATAAAGTTATTAAACATTATAATTGGTTTTACAATAAAACGTTTGGAGATAGATGGAAAAAGAGATCGAAGGCTTTATTTCAACTCTGGTTTCTGAGAAATAAATGGGTTAAATTATTTCGCAATGAATTAGTTATTAAAAAGCATCTAAAATATGCCAAAGAATTCTCTCCTGATATAATCTACGTAAATTCTTCTTTGAATCCAACGGGGCTTATGGTGGCAAATAGACTTAACATCAAAAGTGTTTGGCATCATAGAGAAACTTTGAATGATGATGTAAATGGTTTTTATCTTGAGGATAAAAGTAGGTTTCAAAAATTCTATTATTCTACTGATTTACATTTTTTTCCATCTCAGTTTCTTTCAAAAAATTATATGGATAAATTCGGGAAAGTGAAATCGAAGATTGTTTATAACAGCATTTTACTAGACGATGTGAATTTTTCTGAAAACCCGCTTCATAAGCCTCTAAGTTTTGGGATTGTTGGAAGAATAAACGAACAGAAAAGTCAGAAAGCAATAATTGAATTATTTAAAACTCCTGAAGTTCAAGAGCTTAATTTAAAATTACATATTATTGGACATGGAGATGAAGAATTTCAAGAATGGCTGCGGAAGAAGAATATATCCAATATATTTTTTCACGATTTTTTGGATAGAAGAGAGATCTATAGAAAGTTTAATTTTCTTATTTGCAATGCGCGCTATGAAGCATTTGGAAGGACTGTAGCGGAGGCTAATTGTGTAGGGATACCAGTGATAGTGCGTTCTTCGGGAGCGCTTCCGGAATTGGTAAAGGAAGGATATAACGGATATACTTACAGAAATATGAATGAATTAAAATCTGTTATAAAAAAAATGGCCATTATAGAATACGAAGATTACCACGAAATGTCCAGGAATAGTGTTCGCTATTCCTTTAAAAATTACAATTACTTATCTATAGCAGGGGAGGTGCTGAGAGAGCTAGAAATTATAAAGTAATAGAAAGATTTAAATAGAAGGCATGGAGGATTTGTGAAAATCTCTAATAAAAACATCAAATTGATAAACTGATTTTAATTTTATATTTAAGAAGCGACGCCGTTTTCAATTAATTTCTTTCTAGAAGTCGTAATTATTAAAAATAAATTCGTTAAGACGTATAGTGGCTTTTTTCGCTCCTTTAGGATTTAGATGATTAGCATTATAATAGTAATTAGCCGTAAAACTTTTATTTTCCTCTTCATTAAAAAATTTTATAAAAGGAAAATTCTTGCCAAACTTTTTGACTAGAGAATCTCTTTCCCTTATCATTGCCTTATCTCGTAGTTCATTGTATAAGAAGTGAGTTGGAGAACTATATAGAAGAACTTCAATATTATTATTCCGGCAATAACTAAAAAATTCGGAAAGTAACTTGCTATTTTCCTTAAGAGCCTGTTTGTTTTTGAAATTTTCTATAACAATGTCTTTTTTGTCTATAAGTGTTGTATCGTAGTCAGCGGATTGATAAGATCCATATATTTTATTAATATCAAATCCATATTTATTTAATTGTATAGGAGACTCATTTTTATAATGATCCAGAAGTCTTCTACTAAAGAAATCTGGATTTGTGTGGAATAATAGGTAATCTTGAGGTTTTATTTTTCTTCCAAATGTATTTACGCCATAAATAATAAGATTGTAATGATGAATTTCTTGTCTAGTAAAGTTTTGAAGACTATGAACTGAATTAAAAGGTAATCCTAATATCACCAGTTCTAAATTAGGAAGTTTAGGTTCAAAAGCTTTTAATAATTGTAAATTTTCATAGATTCCCTGACTTGAATTACCAAGGTTTATAGCGGTTTTATCTAAATACTCTGGATTTATAGATCGTTGGGTTTGACTAGCACCTAAAACCAGGATTTTGATATCCTTTCGATTTTCTACAAGGTATTCGTTCTTTACTTTTGGTTCAGAAGGAAGGTCTCGAAGTTTTAATTCAAGGCCAATATAAAGAAACAATACTGGTAAAAAGAAAAGGCATACATGGTATAAGAACCCTTGTAACTTAAAATTGGAAATAAATGAATGATTCTTGTGGTCCTCCATAACGGATGATTAAAAAGATAAATAAATAATAAATACACCATCTTATTGGTTTCGAAAAGTGTTGTTCGAGTTTAAAAAATGGATAATCTTTTTTTAGTGTTAATATTTCTAAGAGTAGGAGAAAAGGAATAAATAATACCTTCAAACCTATTAATGATTCAAAATTTTCATCGGGAATAAATAAAAATATTTTTTTTAAGATCAAGAAGCTGTTTTGAATACTTTCGCCCCTGAAAAAGGCACTTGAAATAATTAAGAAAAAGAAGCAGATAGCTATAAAAGTGCCATTTGTGAGGTAGTAAGTAAAGGATGATGTGAAATTAATTCTTGTGGGGATAGAAATGTACCGATAAATAATCATTAGAATTGCATGGAAAAGACCAAAGAAAATAAAGGTCCAGGCGGCGCCATGCCATAGTCCTATTAAAATAAAAGTGAGGAAAGTTGCTATTATAAAATTTTTTTCTGTCCGGCTTTTATTTTTTAAGTAGGGTATGAATACATAATCTCTAAACCATACACTAACAGTAATGTTCCATCTTCTCCAAAATTCCGGAATACTTCTGGAGAAATGTGGTAACCTGAAGTTTACACTTAGCTTAAAACCTAATAATTTTGCACTACCTATCGCTATATCAGCATAACCAGAAAAATCGCAATAGATTTGAAAGTAAAAAAGAATTAAAGCATAAAATAGTTCGAGACTCTGATAATCATTGGGATCACTATATATTAAATTGACTGCAATGGCTAAATTATCTGCCACCACTATTTTTTTAAAAAGTCCCCATAGTATCTGTCTCAGGCCTTCTTTAGCCATATTAATTTCAAAATTCCGCTTTTTTAGGAACTGAGGTAGCAGGGAAGATGCACGCTCTATGGGACCTGCCACAAGCTGTGGAAAGAAACTCACGAAACAAAGAAATTCTACAAATTCAGAAGTTGGTTTTATCCTCTCCCGATATATGTCTATAGAATAACTTAAAGTTTGAAAGGTGTAAAAGCTTAGACCTACAGGTAGAATAATATTTAAAAAAGAAAACGAACTGCTGGAATAATCCAATTGGAATAACGTGTAGAAATTCTCGGTAAAAAAATTGAAATATTTAAAGGAAAATAATATTCCCAGATTCCAGAATAAGCTAAAGTAGAGAAGTTGCTTTCTTGATGTTTGGGATGAGGTGTTGTAAATCTTCAGCCCAATAATGTAATCAACGAGAGAACTTAAAAAGATAAGAAATAAGAATCGCCAGTCCCATAAACCATAAAAGAAGTAGCTGGAGAAAAGAATTAGATAATTCTGATATTTTATATTTTTACCTCCAAAGATCCAGTACAGCAGGAAAACAGTAGGAAAAAATAGGGCAAATTCAAACGAATTAAATAACACGCTTTATTATAGTTTTTTGCAAATAAAATAAAATTTCACTTAGAGAAATAAAAAAAGTCAGGTTTTTAAACCTGACTTTTTTGAACATCATCTTAATTTTTTAATTATGGACAATTTCCATCCTCACCAACAGGTCCGTCTGTTTCAAAAGATAGTTCTGAATCCAAATTATCAAATTTAGAATCATAAACAATATTACCCTCTATACGAGAACATGAATCAGTGTCATTACCAGAAAAATAGGTGTGAGATCCAGTAATATAAAACGGTCCACTATCTCCAGAACCTTGTCCATCCACTTCACATGTAGTTAATCCAAATGCTCCATCACAGTTACTTTGTTCAGCTGATCCATAAAATATATCAGATCCAAGTGTGAATTGGAACTCCCAATCTGACTCAGGATTATCTATTCCGCCTACTAAAATTGCGTTAAAAGTCTGGGATTTACCAGCTCCAAGGTCTGGATGAGTATCACAATCTAAACACCAGTAAGTTCCTGTTCTTGGGCTCACAGGAGCCTTAGAGGTTTCTTTAATAATCATGACATCTCCTTCTTTTCCCATGTACGTTACATTAGATACCACGGGATCAGATCCATTTTCCTCTACACTAAAATCAAAAGAGAAATCCTCTCCTGAGAAATGAATAGATTCAGTGGATGATTTAGATGTTTTGTCAGCTTTAACAGCTTTCACATCACCACTTTGCATAAAGAAAGATGCTGCAGGTTCACTTTTTCCATCAATCTCAATAAGAACTGTAGCTCTCAGCTGTCCATCAAGTGTTGTGAAAACACCTTCATAAATACCAAGATTCGAATTGTCATAAAGACCTTCGGCTACCTGGGTTTCAAGATCTGCTGCTGTTTCCGGCTCGTTGATCTCATTAACTTCATCATTGGAGCACGATGCTATCATCGATCCAATGAACAAAAATGTAAATAATTTTTTCATAGGTTTAATTTTAATTGATTTAAAAACTTTTGTCAAAGAAAGTGAATTTGACAGTGCAATAATAATGATTTTAGTTAAACGTTTCGCAAAAAATGTGAAAATTGTAAGAAAAAATTTAGTTCTAATGGAGTCATTATCAGCTATCACAAGTAAAAGAGGTTCAGTAAGGGCTGTGAATGGAAAGGAAGTCGTTTAAGTGTAGGGAATCTCGTTTAAATGCTTTTAAAGCTATTCCTTAACTGCAGCAACTTCTTCTACGGTAACCATTTTGTCTATATCATTGCTCCAGGAATTCATTATATAATTCATAGCATCAGCTACTTCCTGATTACTTAAACCCATTGGGGGCATGAGGTTATCATAGGTCTCTCCATTAACGTTAATTTCTCCTTTTAATCCATATTTCACCCCGTGAATACTTTCTCCACGCTTTTCAGTAAGCCAATCGGAGCCATCAAGCGGAGGATAAGTGCCGGGAATACCTTTACCTGTTGGCAGGTGGCATGTTGCACACAAGTCTGAATAAAGTTCTTTTCCTCTTGTAATACTTTCTTCTAAAGGCGATTTAGATGCTGATTGTTCTGAAGAAGGAATTGTATAAGATTCTTCCTCTTCCTGATTTTCTTTTTTGTCAGACTTACAGGCGAACAGAGATAAGGTAAAAGCAATAAATAATATTTTCTTCATCAGTATTATTCTTCGGTGGTTAATTTAATTATTCCTGTACCTTCTATAGCCGCATATATTTCTCCATCTTGCCCCTGTCGAATATCTCTTACCCTGCCAATATCTTCAAGAATTCTTTCACGTTTCTCAACTTTCTTGCCGTTTAAAGTAAGGTGCTCAATATATTGAAACTTAAGAGACCCAACTAAAAGATCTCCTTTTAAGTCTGGAAATTTATTTGAAGTAATATAAGCCATACCACTTGGAGCAATAGAGGGAAGCCAGTAGAAAATTGGATCTTCCATTTCAGGATTAGAGGTTTGGTCGGTAATCGCACCACCACCATAATTTTCTCCATAAGTAACCTCAGGCCAACCGTAATTTTCTCCTCTTTTTATAACGTTTATTTCGTCGCCTCCCTGGGGACCATGTTCGTGTACCCATACTTCACCTGTTTCAGGGTTAAGAATTATTCCCTGTGGGTTGCGATGACCATAGGAGAAAATTGCCTTTTTAGCTGCATCGTTGTCTGTAAAAGGATTATCATCAGGAATACTTCCGTCATCATTTAACCTGTATATTTTTCCGTTATCACGGGTTATATCCTGCGGATTTTCATCCCTGGCACCACGGTCGCCAGAACTAAAGTATAAGTAACCTTCTTTATCAAATACAATTCGAGACCCAAAATGCTGTCCTTTTGTGGTATTAGGACCGGCTTTGTATAGTACTTCTTTATTTGTAAAACTTCCGTTTTCGAGTTTAGCACGCATAATTGCAGTATTCCCTCCTTCTTCTGAGCCTTCTGGAGAAGCATATGAAATATAAATCCATCCGTTATTCTCATAGTCAGGGTGCAATACGATATCAAGAAGTCCGCCCTGTCCACGATCATAAACTTCGGGAACACCTTTTATTTGTTGCTTATTTCCATCTTTAAAATGAATAATATCGCCACTTTTTTCAGTAATAAGCATAGACCCGTCTGGTAAAAAGGTAAAGCCCCATGGAATTTGCATATCAGAAACAACCACCTCATAAGAATAATTTCCAGAAGTTGATTCTGCCGGAATAGGTTCCGGAACAGGATTTTCAGTAGAGGTTTCTTCTACATCATCCGGGCTTGCAGTAGCAGTGTCACCATTCTTATCATTTTCTCCACATGCATGTAGAGTAATTGTGGCAACAAGCATAAGAAATGTTTTTTTCATAAAATTTTTTTGAGAAAAAGCGTTAAAAAATCTTTTTCGTAAAACGAAGATATAAAAATAATAAATTTTATTGCAGACTGGAGAGAATTATTATATTTGCATCCGCTAAGGATTTATAGATGACCATCGGGGTGTAGCGTAGCCCGGTTATCGCGTCCCGCTGTGGCGGGAAGACCGCGGAGGTAATATTTAGATTAAAGGATGATTGTTTACATTCTTTATAGTGATAAAAGTTCAAGATATTATGTAGGTCAGACTGCAGATATTAAAGAAAGACTGAAAAGACACAATTCCAGGAGAGTAAAATCTACTAAGCATGGAATTCCCTGGAAAATAGTTTTGCAAATTGAAGTTTCTGATCGTTCTATTGCGATGCAATTGGAGACCAGGATCAAGAAACGTGGGGCAAAACGATTTAAAGATGACCATCGGGGTGTAGCGTAGCCCGGTTATCGCGCCTGCTTTGGGAGCAGGAGGCCGCAGGTTCGAATCCTGCCACCCCGACAAAAAAAGCCTTGCACCAACGTGCAAGGCTTTTTGTTTTGAGGATCTTATGTAATGATAAGATCTCTTAATGCTGTAAAAATTTTTACTGAAAATGTCTTAATCCAGTACTAGATTTTACACGCGTATTATATAAGTAAGGAAAATTAAAATTTCAGCTCTAAGTATTTCCAGACTTTTTTCTATAGACTGTAAGATATTTAGAAATAGTAGTATATTTCGATGTTCCAAATATTATGACTTTTTGAAATTTAAACAAGCTCTGGTAATACAGGAAGATATTATAATTCTAAAGATTCTTGAGCGCCTTGCAATTTCCAATTCCTTTCGTTGCAAAGCAATTTCTTCTTTAGAACATTTAGATATTGAAGATCAGAATACTAATTTTAACGTCATCATTTCAGATATTCTGTTTGATGGTATTGCTCCTTTGGAATTTGTTTCTCAGGTTCAGGAGGTTATTCTTCACCAGAATTTGCTTATTGTAACAAATATGGGGCAGGAAAAAATTAAAAAGGAGACTATGGCTTTAAAAGGTATAGCCGGATTCTTTCATATTCCCTTTAATTTAGACGAAATAGAGAAACTAATCCAAACTTATTAATGGAGCTGGCAATACTTTTTCTAATTCTTAAAATTAGTCTTTTGCTGCTGGTCGTTCTTTGGGTGAGTATTGGTTCTATTATGTTTTATCGGAAAAGAAGGATCCGAAAATTACATCTGATAGAGGATACTTTTGCCGAAGTAGTTAGTAATTATCTCTATCCAGATAAAAATAATCCGGTTTCTTTAATAGAAATTCAGCGCCTTATGCGAAAAATCGGGATAAGGGAATCCAAAATGATGAATGTACAATACCTCATCACTTTGATGATTAGAACACAAAGGTCGATATTGGGCAAAAATCACGATAGACTTAAACAGCTTTACACTCAAATACCACCTTACCGTGCTTCCATATCCAAAGTAAGGGCTTATGGCTGGTATAACAAAGCCTGTGGAATAAGGGAAATTTACGAGATGAATCAAACCCAGTACTTACAGGAAATTTTACCTTTAAGGAACCATAAAAACCTGTATGTTCGTCGTGAAGCGCAAATCGCCCTGGTAGTTTTTATGGGATGGGATAGTTTGCGGTTTATACCTTATCTAAAACAAAAAATAACATTGTGGCAACAAATAAAAATCGTAGAAAAGCTTTATGACCTTTATAAAGAACCACAAGTAGAGTCTTTGAGAAGGATTTATGGATCAGACAAAGTATTTGCCAAACAATTAATTATGCGTATTGTAAGAAAATACGGCCTTGTAAGTGAGATAGATTATATTTTGTCTCATTTGGATCATTCTAATTATGAAGTAAGGGAAGCGGCTATATACTGTCTCAACAGCTTTAAGCTGAATACTCAAATTGAATATATTAAGAGCGTCTTTCAAAAAATTCCGGTAGTAAACCAGCAAAGGCAGCTAATGGATTATATTTATCAGAATTCAGAAATTGATTTGAATTTTTATATGAATCTCTTAAGAACCTCTAATGATGAAATTAAATTAAAGTCAGCTGAAATCCTTTGGAATAATGGCTATAAGGAAAATGTTCAGGAATTCTATCTTCAGCAGTATTCAAATTCCGGGGTTCATGCAGAATAATCTGTTTAATTTCTCCTGGGGGGAAGTCGTTTTTTGGTCGGTTAATTTCTTCTTCTTCTTTTATGGGCTTATCCTGATGAGTATTTACTTCACTGGGATAATCCTGGCAAACAGGGCTATAAAAAGAACAAAACAACGTTCCATCTTTTTAAATGTAAAGGATATTGTGGGGGCAACAGATATCCCTTCAATTACATTAGTGGCTCCTGCGTATAATGAGGGACTAACTATAGTAGAAAATGTGAAGTCCCTTTTATCTATTCAATATCCATACTATGATTTTATCCTGGTAAATGATGGAAGCAAGGATGATTCTTTACAAAAATTAATTGATGAATTTGAACTTGAACAGGGAGATGCGACATTTATCACCCAACCAATCCCAACTGCTTCTGTTAACTATATTTATAAAAGCCGAAATAAAAAATATACTCACCTTACAGTAATAGACAAAAATAACGGCGGAAGGGCAGATGCCTTAAATGCCGGAATTAATTTTGCAAACAGCGAACTGGTAATATGTACAGATGCCGATTGTATTATTGAACAGGATGCTTTATTAAAAATGGTGAGACCCTATCTGGAGGAAGATAACAAGGAAATAATAGCTTGTGGCGCAGGTATAGGTATAGCAAATGATTCGGTTGTAAAAAATGGGGTTTTAAAGGAACTAAGGTTGCCAGAAAACCTTGTACCCATGGTCCAGGTTGTGGAATATATAAGAGCATTTTTACTGGGTCGTATGGCGTGGGGGGAAATCAATGGATTAATGCTGGTATCAGGTGCTTTTGGAATGTATCCTCTCAAAAGAGTTATCGAAGTAGGAGGTTTTGATGCTAAAATGGTAGGGGAGGACCTGGAGTTGTGTATCAGGTTAAGAACCCATATGGAAGATTTAAAAATCCCTTACAAGGTGGTATATCTGCCGGAAACCCTTTGCTGGACAGAAGCTCCTCCCACTTACCAGGTCCTTATTAATCAACGGGACAGGTGGTCCAGAGGATTGTGGGAGACAATGAGCATTCATAAAAAGCTATTTTTAAACAGGAAATATGGACTTATGGGAATTATTTATTTCCCTTACTGGCTTATTTTTGAATTTGGTGCGCCTTTAGTGGAATTTTTAGGAATTATTGCAATTATTGTTTTTGCAGTAATGGGGTTGATAAACTGGCCAAATGCTATACTTATATACGCTTTTATCTATCTCCTGGGCTGTCTGTTTTCCACTGCTGCCGTATTAATGTATATCAAGAGTTTCGACCACTATACAAAGCCACGACAGGTAATAGAATTGCTGTTGGCATCTTATCTGGAGCCTGTTCTATATCACCCGGTTTTAGTTTATGGACAAATGAAAGGGTATTACAAAAAATTATTCAATATAAAATCTGGATGGGGAGTTATGACAAGAAAAGGTTTCAAGATTTCTGAAGATTAAAACCTGTAGCGGTACATGACATTAGCAAGAAACTGATTTCCCTTGGTTTCGGCATTTACATCTTCGTAGAGATAGCCTCCGCCTAATTGAATAATATGATGTATACCTAAAGATTTATTGATACCAATATTAAAGTAATAGGCTTCCAGCCCTGGATTATTTTGTACAGAGGTATAGATTACCCCTTCATCGGGAGAAATTCCGCTTCCCAACCTTCCGAAGAAAAAATTATCTGCGTTTCCAAAGTAGTACCGGATGTTAAACTGATAATTTTGTACCAGTTGATTAAGTCTTTCAGGCCCAATAAAAGTCCTGGCATTAAGATAAAAACTTCCCTGATAGGCAGTAAGACCTAAAATGCCCGTAAAAAAACTGCTGTTGTCAAAGCCAAGAAGTCTTCCCCCAACTTCGGCTTCAAATATTTGAGCGAAGTTATAAAAAAGCGAAGCACTTCCGCGGTAATTAGGAAAAAGGGTCCCATCAGAAAAGCCTGCATTTATAAAACCATACATTCTGTCGTTAATTACAGGATAAGCCTCCAGTTCGTATAAGGTTCCCTGGTCATAAGCTCTGTCTGTGTAATTTACTCTTCCAATAACGGCAGTACGATTTAAATTGTGCTGAAATTCTGCACTTATTGTGTGCCATGACTCCCTGTTGTAATCTTCGCTAAAATTATTTAGCTGATAGTTAAACGCAATCTCATTAGATACTGTTCTGTTTAAAATTATTTGAAGCACATAGCGATCGGGACCAGAAATTCCTGTGTCTTCTATACTTTGAAATGCTATTTCCCTCGCTTCTTTTCTTCTTTTCAATTTCAGAAGTAGCTGTGCTTTCTGAATTTTTATAGAAGTATCATTAGGATAAATTTCTTCCAGTCTGTTTACAAAATTTAGGGCCTTCTCTTTATCAGTAAACTTACCAATCCTTTGCAAAGCAAGAGGTTTTGTGTCAACGTATTGGGGCGCTTCCTTCAGTAAAAGCTCTAAATCATCATCAGCTTTATTAAGATCACCAAGAGCCCAGTAATTCCTTACCTGGAGGATCCTGATATCATGATATTCCGGGGCAAGTTCAAGGGCTTGATTGGTTAGCCTTAGTGACTTATTAAATTCCTCCTCCTTGTATGAATCAAGGGCTTTATAATAAAGGGAATCTGTATTTGTTTCTGTTGTTTGTTGAGCTGTAACCGTCTGCGGGGTGAGACATAACGCAACTAGGAAAAATAAGAAGTTCTTCATATTTGGGGATGATGCAAATTTCTTCAAAAATATGGTAATATAGGGAACTAACTATTTTTTGAGGTAAGTTTTTATAAATGAGTTCAGTAAATTTACTTTGATATGTCTGAGGCTCTCAAATGTGGTAATTCCCTTCATTGTTCAGATATTTCAGTATATTCTACATCTTATTTAAATTTTGAAAGCATGCATATAACAAATATTGAAGGGACTACTAAATTGAGTAACGGAGTGAAAATGCCATGTTTGGGACTTGGCGTCTATAAAGCTAAAGATGGTGATGAAGTGATAAACGCCATACATGCTGCATTAGAAGTGGGTTACAGGCTTATTGATACTGCCAGTATGTATAAAAATGAAGAAGGGGTGGGGGAAGCTATCAGGTCCAGCGGAATCCCGAGAGAAGAAATATTTGTAACCAGTAAGGTTTGGAATGATGATGAAGGTTATGAAAACACGTTAAATGCTTTTGAAGAATCGCTGAAGAAGCTGCAGTTTGATTATCTGGATTTGTACCTGATTCATTGGCCAACCTCAAAATATCTAGAAACCTGGAAAGCTATTGAGAAATTGTACAGGGACGGAAGAGTAAAAGCAATTGGAGTATGTAATTGCATGAAACATCATATGGAAGGAATTAAAAATACTTCTGAAATTGTTCCCATGGTACTTCAAAATGAATTTCATCCAAAGCTTGTTCAGCAGTCTTTAATAGATTATTGCGGAAAAAATAATATTCGGTATCAGGCTTGGTCCCCACTAATGCGGGGGAAAATATTAGAAACTGAAGAATTAATGCACCTGGCAAAAAAATATGATAAGACGGTGTCACAGATGGTTATTCGCTGGAGTTTACAAAAAGGAGTAATGACTATACCTAAAAGTGTCCATAAGGAAAGGATCTTTGAAAACTCGCAGGTCTTTAATTTTGAAATTTCTGCTGAAGATATGGAGCGTATTGATTCTCTGGACTCACAAGAAAGAACAGGAGCACACCCCGACAATTTTATGGAGCATTTTGCAGAAAAACAGAAAAACAAAAAGTAAAATTCCTTTTGAAAAATGCGAATAACCTTATTTATTTGCACTTCCTTAAATGAAGACAATTTTCGTCTTTACTCAGGATACTTTTAATTCGGGATGTGGCGCAGTCTGGTAGCGTATACGTCTGGGGGGCGTAGGGTCGCAGGTTCAAATCCTGTCATCCCGACTTTTTAACATATCAATTTAACACATTTAAAAGGTAATTATATGATTTTCATGTGATTACCTTTTTGTTTTACCGTAAAATTTAACAAATAACGTTAAAATAAATGTGAGTTAATCGTGAGTTTAGCACTTAATCGTGAGTTAATCGTGAGTTATTTTTTCGTATTTTTAATGAGCCGATGCTTCTAAGATGTATTAGTAATTTGACTTTTGTACCCTTAAGAATTGTTTCATTTAAAATGCTTAAACATGCGTACCAGTCAAACCTTTTCTATTTCTTTTTTCGTCCGTAAAAAGAAAGAACAATCAGACCTAGCACTCCTTTATACCCGAATTACCGTTAATGGTAAATCGCTAGAAATTAGTTTAAAACGTACTATTCCTTTGGATAAGTGGAATCAACCGGCCAATAAACTGAAAGGAAACAGTATAGAAAGTCGGCAGATGAACAAGAAAATTGATGAAACTCGAACGCTATTATATGAAGCGTACGACAGACTTGTGAAAGAAGATCAAGTTGTTACTGCTCAGGGTGTTAAAGTCAGGTATTTAAAGAGTGATGAACAACATCTTACGCTAATTTATTTAATCAGTTACCACAAAGAGAAAATGGAAAAGGTTCTGAAGTATGGAACCATGAAAAACTATAATACGACCGAAACCTACCTAAAGGAATATTTAAAAAAGCGACTGAAAGTTCCAGATATCTACTTGAAGCAAATCAACTACCAATTTACCTTAGGATTTGAAAATTTTTTACGTGCGTTGCCGAAACTTCATAATAATGGTGTAATGAAGCACATGGAGCGTTTCAAAAAGTTGATGCGTTTGGCCGAAGATTTGGATTGGATTGAAAAAAATCCTACGAAAAGATTCAAGCTGCACTTTGATCAGGTTGATATGGTTTATTTATCTAAACCAGAACTAGATAAGATCAAAAACGAAATTTTTGAAAATGCAGTTCTAAGTATAAATAGAGACATTTTTGTTTTTGCCTGTTATACAGGCTTGGCTTATGCTGATGTTAAAGCCTTAAATAAACGACATCTCAACAATATACCCCAAATCGCCCACAGGAAGAAGAAATCGACCTTAGGGAAGAACTAAGTAAATACCTGCGTTACTGGCCCTGGTTTTGTGCTGCGGTGCTGTGTTTTTTAGTAGCTGCTTTCCTGTACCTGCGCTATACCACTCCCAGCTACAATACCACCGCGAGTATCATTATAAAAGATGATGAGGGAAAATCGCCTTCTTCTGAACTTGCTGCTTTTGCAGATTTGGGACTAATCGGCGGGATGGGTACCAGCAGTATTGAAAATGAGATTGGCCTTTTAAGATCAAGGCGCATGATGCATAATACTATTAAAGCGCTGAATGTAAATGTTCAGTTTTTTAATGAAGACCTTATAAAATCTTCCGAGTTATACCTAAATGTTCCTTACCAGCTAAGTATACTTCAGTTAAACGAAAAAGCTTTGCAGAGAAGCCTTGCCAGCGGAGAAACTTCTTTTAAAATTAGAAGGAACGAAGATGCGCTTGTGCTTCAGAATTCAGAAACTGAAGAACGTTATAAGGTGAAGTATGGAGAGCCTGTAAATTTAGGTTTTGCAGACGTGGTAATATCTGAAAATGAAGATTTTTCGTTGGAATCCCAGGAAGAATTTCCTGAAAATATTCTCATAAAGTTTTCTACCATAGAAAATGTTGTGGAAAACTACAGGGAAAAGCTGCAGGTAAATCTTACGGACAAGAACTCCAGTCTTATTGAACTAAGCCTTGAAGATCCCGTAAAGGCAAAAGCCCGCGATATTCTGGATCAATTGGTGCTTGAATATAACCGGGAAGCCATAGAAGATAAAAACCTGATAGCAAGAAATACAGCGCAGTTTATAGATGAACGGCTGGCAATTATAAATGAGGAACTGGATTCTGTTGAGACAGGAAAGGAAGAATTTAAAGAGGCCAACCAGCTTACCAATATAGAAGCAGAATCTGCACTTTTTATAGAAAATGCCAGTGAATATAATAAAAGACAACAGGAGGTAGGAACTCAGCTGGAATTGAGTAACGCCATGATAGATTACCTCACTTCCGGTACTAAATCTGATCTTTTGCCTGCTAATCTTGGGATTCAGGAAGATGGAGTAAATCAGCAAATTCAGGAGTACAACACCCTGGTACTGGAGCGAAACCGCATCCTGAGTGGTTCTACGGAAAAAAATCCTGTAGTGAAACGATTAGATAGTCAGATTGATCAAATGAAGGCGAATGTTCTACAGGGTTTACAGCGCATGCGCTCCAATTTAAGAATTGCGCAAGAGGATCTGGACAGGCAGGCTGCTTCCATAGGCAGTAAGATATCTGCTGTTCCTGCCAAAGAAAGACAATTCAGGGGTATTGAACGCCAGCAAAATATTAAAGAGGCATTATATCTTTTTCTTTTACAAAAGCGGGAAGAAAACTCACTGTCGCTTGCAGTAACGGCACCAAAAGCCAAGATTGTCGACATGGCTTACAGTTCAAGAAATCCCGTTTCACCAAAACCTAAAATCATCTTACTTGCTGCTGTAATTCTGGGTCTTCTTGTTCCATTTCTTTTTATTTATCTAAAGAACCTGCTCAACAATAAAGTAAGGAGTAGGGAAGATATTGAAAAGGTGACTAAAGAAATACCGGTGGTCGGGGAAGTACCTAAGCTGGAAGGCAAAAATACAGAGCTTATAGAAAAAAATGACAGGTCTGTCCTGGCAGAATCTTTTCGGATTCTTGTCACCAATTTACAGTATTTGCTGGTAAACGCAGGTAATAAAAAAGAAGGCATATGTTTATTTGTGACTTCTACTGTAAAAGGGGAAGGTAAAACTTTTACGGCTTTTAATTTGGCTATGACGCTGGCCAACAATGGTAAGAAGGTTCTTATTATGGGAGGTGACCTAAGGAATCCGCAGTTACAGCGTTTTGAAAAAGGTGCAAAGGAATGGCAGGGAGTGAGCGATTATCTGGTAAGTGACAATTTGTTATTATCTTCTTTAATTAAACGATCTGCCTTACATGATAATCTGGATCTTATATCCTCAGGAAGTGTCCCTCCCAACCCGTCAGAATTATGGAGGCATCAGAAAACAGAGAACTTATTTGCTGAAGTCAGATCGCAATATGATTATGTTATTGTAGATACGGCACCTTCTATGCTGGTAGCCGATACTTTCCTGATAAATAAGTATGCAGATTTAACTTTATATCTTGTAAGGGCAGGATATACTGAAAAGAAACTGCTCGAGTTTCCTGTAGATGCAAAGAACGACGGAAAACTTCACGATGTAAGTTTTGTGCTAAATGATGTAGAAACCACTTATTTTGGTTATGGTAATAAGTATGGTTACAATTATGGGCAAGAAGAGCTGAGTTTATGGGGGAAATTAAGGAGTAAGGCTGCATTCTGGTAAGAAATCATCCTTCTACTTATTCTAATTATATGTACTGCTTCAAAACGATGGCAGTGGGATTTGGTATAGAATATTACACCAAGAGCTTTTAATCTTCTGCAGATGTCAAAATTTGTTTTTTAAATCCTACAATTTTAATCCCGACCTTTTTATAAAATGAGAAAAATATGGATTAGCATCTGCGCAAGCCTGTTTTTCTTCATGAACCGGGCGCATGATGTTCAACAGAAATTGTTTGAAGCAGGATTTGAGAATGTGCAGGTACAAGAAACGGCAGATACTTTAAAAAATCTTTTTTGAACATAGGGAATTCAGAAATCCTTTTCATAGCATGCAGTATGAGCATCTTTTACTGGATGAGGAAAAAGAAAAATTTATTTCCTGGATTCCGCTTTATCATAATAGCCTGATAGGGAAATATTCAGCAGGCACTTATAATTATAAGAGCCTCAATTTAGAAGAAAAGGCCTTCCATAAAAAGACAAATGATCTGAATGAAGGCTACCGCTTTCACTTCCGGATTCATCCCGAATTCTCTGCAAGGTTTTGATACTACAGTTGTCCTTTCCAAATAAAACTTAATCCTATTATGGATACCAGAATTTATCTGGCGCCGGGGCTAAGTGTGCTAACCGGCATCAGTATTCCTATTGAGAATTCCCTTGATGCCCACAATATGAAACCGTGACTGGCACCAAGTTCGCTGCATTATTTCATAGCCTGTATGTACACCACGCTTTCGTAGCTGTAAGTATGGAGACTTTTTATTATGATCGTTACGGGCTGGATTTTCAGTATAAATATGCTTATAGTGTATACCTGGAAAAAATTGCACCAGAAGATCCCCTTAAAATAGGTTCGCAGTCAGAATTAATATTTTTGTAATAATTGCGTGCTTTTACACTACCGTTTTTCTTAGTCTGCGGCTGATAATCCAACTTTCCTTTATAAAATTGAAAGGAGCTTTTAAAAAATGGAGTTGAAGCATGGTACTAATATGGCAAATATTGACATACGTACCTGTAAGGTTTTCAAAAACTTGTATGTCGGGGGATTGCTCAAAAGTTGATGTTCAAAAATGGCAAATATCGACTTGCAGTTAAAATACCCGCGTGAGGGATAGGAGTGGCTACCGTGTAGCGCGGATAGCCCGGCCCGAAGGGCACGCCAAAATCAGGATTATCCTTTTAATCGAATAAGGCCTTCATTAACGTGGTAATTCCTTTAAAAATAAAGAAAATAGCAGCTGCAGCAACTACTATTCCGCCAATGAGTATCGGAATGTAAAGTGGTTTGTCCTGATTATTAAAAGCGCTGAAAATAACAGAGGGGCCAGCTATTAGTAAAGGCATGGCAACCAGGAGAAATTTTATTCCTTTTGCCAGAACATCCCGGTTAGTGCGTTTTGTGTTGCTCATTTTGTAATTATTCTATAACATAATTGGTTGTATCTACTTCTGACAATCTAAAATATCCCAGGGAATAGTTTTCCTGATTCGTCTGGTTTACAATATTTCCCTTTAAAGTAGCCGGCTTAGTCTCAAAAGGACCACCGGAATTTGTACCTATTTGGGCACGTAATACAAATAAATACTCATAATATGCCCTGGAAATACCAGCCATTTCTATAGATATTTCTTCCCCGGGTTCTAGATCTTCGTCTGAATAGTAGCCGAAAATCTGGTTACCGTTATTGAATTGGTCTTCATAGATTTCAAAGGTAGTTCTTTCATCTTCAAAGGAAAAGAAATAGAAGTTTTCCTCATCTGCAGGATCGGTGTAGTAGGCTTTTACTTCTATTTCGTCCCCTGCAAATCCTCCGCCTGAAGTTTGTTCTACAAAATCTATATCTACAACAGGTACAAGCCTTTCTGTAGCAATATAAAGCTGATCATTATATGCTACACTTAACTGGTATTGCATACCAATAACGGGTTTAAAATCAATAATCTGATAAATTCCGTTTTCGGTATGGTCGAAAACATATATTTCTCCCTGTTCATCTTTTATCTCCACCCGTGCATTTGTAACCGGAGGGACTTCATCCTGGTAATAAGGGGCGGTTGTTGTTAAGCGAATAAATTGTACATTCCCTTGTGTGCCTTTAATCCATTTAATAGAGGCGTCTATTACCAGCCGTGGTTCGCTTTCTTCCAGATCTATTTCTACCACTTCTTCGCAGGAAAAAAGCAAAAATATGACAGGAAGTAAAAATGGTATTTTTAAAATTCTTTTCATTTTAAAATTTAAAATTATATGTGACGGAAGGAATTATCCCGAAGAGGGATAACTTAACAGCCTCATTTCTCTGGGTGTCCAGATTCTCACGGAAGGAAATGGAATAAGCATTTTTTCTATTATAAATATTATATATTCCAAAATTCCATGAAGATTCGTAAGATTTGTTTCCTTTCTTATTGGGGGTAAAAGTTGCTGAAAGATCCATCCTGTGGTAGGACGGCAGGCGATTACTGTTACGGTTGGAATATACTGGCACAGATAGATCCATATATTCATATCTTCCGTTAGGATACGTAGTGGCTAATCCCGTTTGAAAAACAAAGTTGGCGTTAAATTGCCATTTTTTATTTAAATCATAAGAAGTGGTAAGGCTTAAATCATGTGTTTTATCAAAATTCGTGTTGTACCATTCCCCGTTATTTATTCCGGATTCGTTAGGGGTACGTCCGGGAGTTTGCTGTTCTGACCGTGACAGGGTGTAGGCAAACCATCCGGTAAATTTACCGGTATTTTTTTTGAGTAAAACCTCAAGTCCATATGCCCTGGCCCTTCCATTGAGAATGGCGGTTTCTATGGCATTATTGGCAATTAAGTTGGCACCGTTTAAATAATCGATCCGGTTTTGGATTTTCTTGTAAAAGCTTTCTACTTCCAGAGAAAATGCACCATTATCTATGTTCCGGAAATACCCCACAGCTACCTGATCCAGAATTTGAGGCTCGATATAAGGACCACTGGGTGTCCAGACATCTGTTGGGGTAGGGGAGCTGGTGTTCGAAATAAGGTGCAAATACTGTGTCATTCGGTTATAACTACCTTTAACCGACTGATTTCTATTTATTTTATAGGAGATTGAAAATCGGGGTTCGATATTAAGAAAGGATTCTATTATTTTGCTCCGGCTATCACTACGTACTCCTATTGGGGTGGCTTCAGAATAAATATCCTGTGCTTCGTTATATACTACCGGAAGATCATCTTCATAAATATTCAATTCGTCCTGTCCTAAACGCAAAAAACTACTGAGCCGCGCTCCGTATTCCGCAGTAATTTTATCTGAAATATCATGTTCTACAGAAAAATACAAGGCGTTTTCCAGGGCATATTTATTATTAAGTTTAAGATAGTTAATGCCTGAATCTTCACCGGTTGGTATAATTTCACCTGGATTAAAAATGTAGTACGTGCTATGCAGTCCATATTTTAGCTGAAACTGGTCATTAAGATAATGGTTAAAATCATATTTCAGGTTAATATTCTTAATACCACTGTCCCAATTAAACTGTACAAAATTCAGCTTTAAGCCGTAGTAATAATCGCTGTAGATAAGGGATAAATTGCTGAAGAGATTATCAGAATTTAAGCGGTTCCACCGAAGATTAAAAACTGTATTACCATAAGTATTTTCAAAATTTTCACTTATATTAAAGACGTCCCTTCCAAAATATCCGGAAAAGAGTAATTTATTTTTAGCATCAATTCTGTAATTCAGCTTCGTATTAAGGTCATAGAAATAAGCAGAATTTTCATTATCTGTTAATTTCAGAAATAAATGCGCATAAGAACTTCTTCCACCAATAAGGAAAGAACCTTTGTCTTTTACAATAGGACCTTCTGCCAAAAGCCGGCTCGAAATTATACCTATACCACCCTGTGCTTTAAATTCTTTACTGTTACCATCCCGCTGATAGATATCCAGGACTGAAGAAACCCTGCCACCATACTTTGCGGGAATCCCTCCTTTATATAGCTTTAAATCTTTTATTGCATCTGGGTTAAATACAGAAAAGAAACCAAACAAGTGAGAAGAATTAAAGATCGTAGCCTCGTCCAGAAGAATTAAATTTTGATCTGCAGCTCCTCCACGAACATTGAATCCAGATGATCCTTCCCCGGCATTTGAAACCCCGGGAAGTAAGAGTAAAGACTTTACAATATCCACCTCTCCAAAAACAACTGGTAATTTCTGAATGGTATTTATAGAAAGTTTATTTACACTCATTGCCGGACTTTCAATATCTATACGTTCGATATCATCAGAAATGACAACTTCTTCCAGATTTTCAGAAGCTTCGGTCATTTCAAAAGTAACCGATGTATTTTGGTTGAGGTTGATCTGCCTGGAAATAGTTTGATATCCTAAATAAGATATCTGAATGTCATATGTTCCTTCCGGAAGTTTAATTGAAAAGAAGCCATACTCGTTAGTGACCACGCCAGTACTTTCTGAAGGGACCAGGACGTTAACCCCAATAAGTGTTTCATTGCTTGCGGCGTCTGTGATTGTACCGCTAATGACAAATGTTTCCTGGGCACTGGCCAGACAAGAGAAGAAACAGGCGAATAGAAATAGTAGCTTTTGAATTTGCAATTTTTTTTGTAAAGATACATTACAGGGGGCTAATTAAAAAAAGCTTTAGGTTTTGTTGAAGTTAGGTCTCACTTAAAGCAAGCTTTCTTTTTTCCTTTCCTGAAAAGCGAAGTAATAAAATGAAACTAGCCATTAAACAGATTAAGATTATGGTTGCCAGGGGAACTACCCCGGGACTATGGAAAAGGCTGATGGTAAAAGAAGCCAGGGCTCCCAGGATCATCTTTAAACTTCCTATTAATGCTGAAGCCCTTCCGGCCTTTGTAGCAAAAGGCTCCAAGGAGAGTGCGGTAGTATTTGGATTTTGAAATCCAAGTAAGAATAAGATCAGGAACAGCAGACTAACCGTTGCATAGAAGTTGGGCCCCATCAAACCATTAAGTAAAAAAAGACCGGCCAGTACCACCAGAACCACACTATTGAAATAGGTGATTTTAAAAGTAGTGTATTTCTTCAGGAACAGGCGATTGACCTGACTTCCCAGTATTAAACCGGCGGCATTGATGCCAAACAAAATTCCAAATTCTTTTTGAGTGAGATCAAAATTTCCCATAAATAGTTTTGGTGCATCAGAGATATAAGCGAACATGGCACCAATCGTAAAACTTCCTGCCATAGAAAAGCTCCAGAACTTTTCATGGGTGAGAATACCTATATATTTGCTAAGGATGGGTTTTGGTCTAAGCTGTACTTTTTTGTTTGGTACTACACTTTCAGGAAGAAAACTATAAACACTCAGGATCATGAGAAAACTGAAAAGCGCGAGAAAAAGAAATATAGTTTTCCAGCCAAGGCTCTCAATAATAAAGCTACCCACAGTTGGTGCGATAATGGGAGCACCGCCCATAATTAACATCAGGACAGAGATCGCGCCAGCGACCTCATTTACAGGAAAAATATCCCTTACCACGGCCTTTGCTGCAACCATTCCGGCGGCTGCACCAATAGCAAGAAAGAACCGCGAGACAATTAACCATTCCAGGCTGGGAGAGTAAAAACAGCATAGTGCTGCTACAAAATAAATTATAAGTCCAATTAATAAAGGTTTTTTTCTTCCGTATTTATCCATTATTGGTCCGTAAGCTAATTGACCCAGGGAAATTCCTATAAAGTAGCTGGTTAGCGTAAGGCCAACCTTGCCTATAGTGGTATCAAAATCCTCAGCTATTCTTGTGAATCCAGGAAGATAGGCATCTATCGAAAAAGGACCAAGTGCAATAAGGGTTCCTAATACCACAAGAATAATGGATTCCTTTTTTTTATTTCTTCCGTCAGGAGAATTTTTCATTTTGCAAAGCTCGTAAATTGAAGCCTTCTAATAAGCGCGTATTTTTCGTTTAACGTATTCTTAGTATGCTTATACGGATATAATATTTTTAGAAAAGTATTATTTAAAGATCACAAGATAATTAGGAAGAAAAATGAATTTCTGAAAATTTAGAATCAGCTATTATCTTAAAATTTCATTTCAATTCTTAAGTGGAATTTGCTTTACAAAAAGTTTGTCCCTTACCCTGGATTGGAATTTTAAAATTTTATAAAGAAGATCAGGAGTGCGCTGGAGTAGAAAACTCTCATTTTCTGCGATCAATTCAGAATGTTTTTCTTTTAAGGACGAAAACAATGCTGCTTTTGCCTGCCGGACCTGGAAATGGTTTCTGATTCTCAATTTTTTAAATATTGCATCATCAATCAGGTTCCAGCTTTTGATGTAGTTACTTATGCCTATTTTCGTGTTTCTTTGAGTGCTTATGCGATTTCCGCTGCCAGTGCGGTATAAAACATACATCTTAGGGCAAAAAATAATTTCTGAAGAATTAAGAATTACGCGGGTAAAAAATTCTCCATCCTGATTTATTTTTAGCGTGTTGTTCCATTTCCCGGATTTTTCAATTAGAGCGCGGGGTACCAAATATGCATGTACAGGTAAATAAGTAAACCATTTTGCAAAATGGTCAAGAAGTGCTACAGGATTTTTTGTGCTGAAATAAGAAGCCAGGCCCTCATAAATACGAGGATGTTCCCACTGTGGTTTTAGTCCACCCCATTTGCAGGTCGCGAGGCTCAGCGGAGAAGCCTTTTTTAATTTATTTAACTGAACTTCAAATTTGTTTAACCCAAGAATATCATCAGAATCAAGAAACTGTATGTATTCCCCAGAGGATTTTTCGATCCCGATATTCCTGCAGGTACATGCTCCTTTTTCCCTCTCTTCTGGTCTTTCGAAATATTTGAAGCGCTTGTCTTGAAGATAAACCTGAATTACTTCTTTAGTATTGTCATTGGAACCATCGTCTATAACAAGACACTCCCAATTTTCAAAAGTTTGATGCAGTACGGAATCAAGGGTTTCTTTTATAATATGAGCCCTGTTGTACGTCGGGATTATAATAGAAATTATTGGTTTCACAGAAGGGAATTCAATTTTGCCGAAGTTTTCAGGAAAAGATATTCAAACGAAGACATTCTGGAATTAAAAAAGTCCGGATGTTCTTTTATCACAGACGGATTATGTTTTTTCATACGTTTATAAAAATGCAATTTTGCCTGCCTTACAAGAACATGATTTTTTACTCCGGTACAGTGTAAAATAGTTTTTTCATTAAGTGTCCATGCTTTGATGTAACTTGCTATACCTTCTTCGCTTAATAAACCATTTAAGCGATTGCCTGCTCCTGTTTTGTAAATAGCATAGGTTTTAGGAGAAAAGACAATATTTGAGCTTCCAAGAATCATTCTACAGAAAAATTCCCCGTCGTCGCTAAGACTTAATTCTTCATCCCAAATTCCGGCTTTTTTAATAAGTCCTGAAGGCAGAAGGTAAACATGAGGTGGAAAATAAGTAAATTGATTACCAAAGACATCTAATAATTTTCTAGGATTTTTTGAGCTGAAATAAGTTGGCATTTTCTCATAAATCATTGGAAACTCCCAATTGGGTTGCATTCTGCCCCATTTTGAAGTGGCAAGGGAGTTGAGGGGGGCATTCTTTAATAAATTGGTTTGCTCCTCCAATTTGTTTTCAGCAATTAGATCATCAGAGTCTAAAAACTGAATAAATTTTCCTTCTGCTTTTTCCAGTCCCAGGTTACGACATGAAGCTGCCCCTTTTTTCCTGCTTTTTGGCCGCTGGATATATATGAACCTTGAATCCTCAGAAAATTTCGTCTTAAGAAGTTCTTCCGTGCCATCTGTAGAACCGTCATCTACAACTAAGCATTCCCACTTCTGGTGGGTTTGATTCATAACACAATCAATGGTTTCTTCAATCGTGTGGGCCCGGTTAAAAGTTGGAATAATAATAGAAACTTCAGGTTTCATACTGTGTGGTGTGAAATAAATTTAGTTCTCTATTTTATAAGATAAAAATTAAAAAAGGCTGTCCAAATATCCATTTAAAGTCATCATCTAAAATATTGAGGACGATAATTAGAATTTTGAACAACCTCTTTGTAAGGTTTACCGGTATTTTATAAATTCGATAAAATCTGGTTAAGCGTTTCACTAGGTCTCATGGCCTTAGATGTTAGCTCATCGTTTGGTTTATAGTAGCCTCCGATATTTACAGAAGAACCTTGAGCTTCATTTAACTCTTTTACAATTTCATCTTCTTTTATCTCCAGTAATTTTGCTACTTTTTCAAAATATTCTTTCATTTCAGCATCTTTGGCCTGCTTTGCAAGAGCCTGTGCCCAATATAAAGCAAGGTAAAAATGGCTTCCCCTGTTATCCAGTTCATTTACTTTACGGGAAGGAGATTTCCTATTATCCAGGAATTTATCTGTGGCATCATCTAACGCTTCAGATAGAACCAGCGCTTTTTTGTTATCATATTTTTGACCGGCATGTTCCAGTGAAACTGCCAGGGCGAGAAATTCTCCTAAGGAATCCCATCTTAAATGTCCCTCTTCAACAAACTGCTGAACATGTTTAGGGGCAGATCCGCCGGCACCAGTTTCAAATAACCCACCACCATTCATAAGCGGAACAATGGAAAGCATTTTTGCACTTGTTCCCAGTTCCAGGATTGGGAATAAGTCGGTTAAATAATCTCTAAGCACATTTCCGGTTACAGAGATAGTATCTTTACCTTCTTTTACGCGCGAAAGTGTATATTGAGTTGCTTCAACAGGAGACATAATTTTTATATCCAGCCCATCTGTATCATGTTCCGGCAAGTATTTTTGAACCTTGTCTATTAATTGTGCATCATGTGCTCTCTCGTTATCCAGCCAGAATACGGTTGGGTTTCCGGTAGCTTTTGCACGATTTACAGCAAGCTTAACCCAATCTCTTACAGGAGCATCTTTTACCTGACACATTCTCCAGATATCGCCTTCCTCCACATCATGTTCCAAAAGTACTTCTCCTGTATTATTAATTACCTGCACTGTTCCTTTTCCAGGAATTTCAAAGGTTTTATCATGTGAACCATATTCCTCTGCTTTTTGAGCCATTAAACCAACGTTAGGAACTGTTCCCATTGTGGTTGGATCAAAAGCACCATTCTTTTTACAAAAATCTATGGTAGCCCGGTAAACTCCTGCATAACTACTGTCTGGAATAACAGCTTTTGTATCCTGCTGCTTTCCTTCAGCATTCCACATTTGGCCGGATGTTCTAATCATAGCGGGCATAGATGCATCAATTATCACATCACTTGGTACGTGCAGATTGGTAATTCCTTTATCAGAATTAACCATTGCCAGATCTGGCCCGTCTTTAATATCAGATTGAATATCAGATTCAATTTGCTGTTTTTTGTCTGCAGGAAGTTTGTCCAATGCGCTTAAAATATCTCCTAAACCACTATTAGGATTGGCACCGGCTTCTTTAAGATCTTCACTGTATTTCTGAAAAACATCCTGGAAATATACTTTCACTGCATGTCCAAAAATGATAGGATCAGACACTTTCATCATGGTTGCTTTCATATGCAGCGAAAAAAGGACATTCTTGTCCTTGGCATCCTGAACCTGTTTTCTTAAAAAAGCAACAAGGGCTTTCTTGCTCATTACAGCGGCATCAATTATTTCACCGGTTAGCAAATAAACATCCTCTTTAAGTATTTTTTTCTCGCCGGAATCGGATGTAAACTCTATAGATACACCTCCTTCTTTGGAAATAGTTACAGACTTTTCAGTGTGTCTAAAATCACCAGAATCCATTGTAGAAACATGGGTTTTGGAGTCTGAACTCCATTCACCCATGGAATGCGGGTTCTTTTTAGCAAAATTTTTAACAGCTTTTGGAGCGCGTCTGTCAGAATTTCCTTCCCTTAAAACAGGATTTACGGCACTACCTTTTACTTTATCATACTTTGTCCTGGTCTTTTTCTCTTCTTCTGAAGAAGGTTCATCAGGATAGTTGGGGATTTCAAATCCATTTTCCTGCAGTTCCTTTATAGCTGCTTTTAGCTGAGGAATAGAGGCACTAATGTTTGGAAGCTTTATAATATTGGCTTCCGGTTTTTTTGCAAGTTCACCAAGTTCTGCAAGGGCATCAGAAACTTTTTGGTCTTCTTTTAAATATTCAGGAAACTGGGAAAGGATCCTTCCTGCCAAAGATATGTCTTTGGTTTCAAGATCGATGTTTGCTGTTTTTGTAAATTTTTGCACAATTGGTAAGAAAGAATAAGTGGCCAGTGCAGGGGCCTCATCAGTTTTTGTATAAATAATTTTGGTTTGTTGTGCCATTTTTATGTGTTTTTTTATAATATGATTATTTAGCAAACGCCCTGGTTTTAGCCAGAGCGTCCTCAACCCCTGCAATATAACATATTTAAGGCTTTTTTCATAGCCTGTAAAGACTAAAAGCTTCCTAAAAATTACAGCAAATAAAAAAGCCACTTCATCTTAGTAACTAAAATGAAATGGCTTCTACTGAAATAATTCCTTATCACCCGGAATCTTATTCCATGGGAGCTTAAAGCTCTTGAGGTGGAAATTATTTCAACCGGAATATTTTTTAGCCTGGAAGCTGATAGTATTCCGGAATGGGTTTTTATCTTTCAAACTGTTTTTGACAAAGCAAAAAATGAACGTTATATAGAAGATAAAAACCGGATGTAAAGATTTTTCTTCCTTACACAGAATTTCAGCAATCGTAGAAAATCCTTGTGTCATTTCTCAAGGGCTAAATTCTTTACTTAAAGATAGCAAAAGTAATCAGGTTAAGGAAGAATTTTAGCTTTTTGTTAACTAATTTGTTTTCAATGGTTTATGAACATAGTAAGTTAACATTTGTTCATAAAAAAAGCCTCCGATATTTCGGAGGCTTTGCAAATTTGTAAGAGAGAATTATTTTCTCTTCTGTTCTTTAATACGAGCTTTTTTACCGGTAAGTTCTCTAAAGTAATAGATTCTTGCTCGTCTAACCTTACCTCTTTTATTTAATTCAATTTTTTGAATTGCAGGTAAATTTAGAGGGAAAATACGCTCAACACCAACAGTACCACTCATCTTTCTGATGGTAAAAGTCTGAGATGCCCCAGTTCCTCTTTTTTGGATTACAACTCCTCTAAAGAACTGAGTACGGGTTTTTTGCCCTTCCTTAATTTCGTAAAATACTGTAATAGTGTCCCCGGCTGAAAACTCGGGTAAATCTTTTTTTGCAACGAATTCGTCCTGAACGTACTTAATTAACGATTCCATGTTTCTGTGTTTAAAATATTTTCCTGAAATAACATTCACGGTTTTCGCCAGAGGTTATTTTAGAATGAGTGCAAAAGTAAATATTTTATTTTAAATACAAGTTCTGCATTTCATTATTTTTCATCCTCTTCAAGCAAATCCGGACGTAGGTTCCTGGTGCGCAGATAAGCCTGTTCTTCCCGCCACTCTTCAATTTTTGGAAAATTACCTGATGTTAATATTTCCGGGACCTGCCAACCTTTATATTCAGAAGGTCTTGTATAAACCGGCGGAGCCAGTAAATTATCCTGAAAAGAGTCGGTTAAAGCAGAGGTTTCATTACCCAAAACGCCGGGAATAAGCCTGATTACAGCATCACATAAGACAGCTGCTCCCAGTTCGCCACCGGATAGCACATAATCCCCTATAGAAATTTCCTTTGTAATAAAATGGTCACGTACTCTTTGGTCAACACCTTTATAATGTCCACAAAGGATGATAATATTTTCAAGCAAGGAAATTTTGTTTGCCAGCTTTTGATGCAGCCTTTCCCCATCCGGGGTCATATAAATAACCTCGTCATAATCTCTTTCAGATTTTAACCGGGAGATACATTTATCTATAGGTTCCACCATCATTACCATCCCGGCGCCTCCACCAAATTGATAATCATCAATTTGCTTGTAATTGTCCGTCACATAATCACGCAGGTTATGAAGATGGATCTCCACGTGTCCTTTTTCTATCGCTCGTTTTAAAATAGAGGCTTCAAATGGACTTTTTAGAATATCCGGAACCACTGTAATTATGTCAATACGCATAGCAATTGCTGTTTTCTGAAGCAAAAATGAGAATTATTAGCAGACTTAGATATATACTAAGTATTGGATTTATTCCGCTCGTCCTGTAAAAGCCTTCCCAGGCGTTGTTCTTTTTCCAATGCTTTGGCGCGATAAGCATCAAATTCCCTTTCGGTTTCATCTAGTTTTTTACGGGCTTCTTTTGTAGTGGCATGGGAGCTTTTATATTTATAGATGAATAGTAAAAGGGCAAGAACAAGAAGTCCTACAACACTCCACATTACCGTTTTATAACCTCCTTTACTAAAAGGTATACCTAAAAAGGTGATGGCGTCTTTTTCATTATTTACTTTTTCCAGGTCAGCTTCAGTATCTTCAAGTTGCGTCTCAAATTCTTCCAGTTCCTGGTTTTGTCTGTCTATGGTATTTTGCTGAATCGTGATTTCATTCTTTAGCTCGTTAATATATTCTGAAGTGGTGTTCCTCAGTTCTATCAGCCTGTCATATTCCACGACTTTGTATCCCTGATAATTATTCGAAGTTTCAATGAGTTCATCAAATTCTGCTCGAATTGGCTGATTATTTTGAAGACTGTCCTGAGCTTTTACCTGCGTAAAAAGTACAGTTAAAAACAAAAAGGTAATAATTGTTCTGTTCATCCTTTAGAGGTTTCATTTTTTGGTTCTATCACACAACGTATCCTCAAAAAAGTTATTGCCGATAAAATTAACTGAGCGCAAATTTCCTGAAAAAGAATGGATTTTCAATAAAGTGCAATTCTTTAAATCTCAATTTTTTTATTGTTCTTCTAATGCGTCTTCAAATTCAATGTTCTCATCCACACTTCCTTTATAGGCTTCAATCCAGGCATTTTTGAAGATGTTAAGTACAGTCGGTAGAATACCGGTGTCCACATCATTAAGGTTTCCTTCCAATGGAGCGCGTGTGGCCAATGTATCGGTTCCCTGATTTTTTAGTATAAATTTTAAAACACCTACAAATCCTTCCCACATTTCTTCTAAAAACCCTCCTTCTTCTTCCTCTGATATTATTTTCGTATTGATTAGCATTGGCTTAAGGTAGCCTTTTAAATATCCATCGGCAATGGCCACTTCGCTGTACAATTCAAATATTCCTTCTTCAAAATCCACGCCTGCATAACGCCTGGCCAGGTCGTTTAAGGCAGTAATACGTGCTTTTTCGAGGTTAAACTCCATATCCATATCTGGTATTTCCTGCAGGAGATTTAGATCCCCGTGTATTGTAACGTTCCCATCGCCAAAAGAGACAGCAGTAGCCTGCACGTGTGACGGCAAAGCTTTTTCTTCATTTATTACATTACTGAGATTAGTGGCTCGTAATTCAATTTTCTCAAGAAACAAACTAATTTTCGGATTGGCAGAAAGTTCAACAAGACCTGCCTTTCCATTAGTTACAGTCAGCCTATTAATGTCTATAGGTACCAAATCTGTTAAAGCTTTGGTCCAGTCTTCTGTTTTTGGGTCGGCTGCAGAATCCTGTTGTTGTTGGTTTTTAAAGATGTAATTGAATTTTGGGGAATGTAGGTCTATTTCACTTACAATTTTTCCTTTTAGCAGTGACTTCCAGTCAATAGAAATGTCAGTTTTCTCGAAATCCAACATCGGAGTGTCAGTTTCTGAAGTTTCTTTTTTCAGGATTAATCCATTGATAACATAAGCACCCCGCCATAAGGCTACATCAATATCTTCAACATGTCCTGTATAACCTGGGATATTATCCAAAGTTCTGTTTACAGAATTCTTTAAAAAATGAGGTAAAAGTATACGTCCAATAATCAGGAGAATAACTATTACTGCCGGTATGATATACCTTTTTCTGAACAAGCTATTTTTCTTCTGTTTATCCATAAGATTTGAGAAATTTAAATAATCCTTAAGAGGCTGTCCCAAAATTAAAATACATAAGTTTTCGGAATTATTAAATGAAGATTTTTTATAAAAATATCTTCTCAAACTAATCAGGAGTTTTATAAATTTCAACAGGTGTGAAAAATAGAGTGCAAAAAAAGCTGCCTCAAATTAATGGGACAGCTTCTCTTTGTTGATAAATAAAAGGTTTATCTCCAGACTACCCTTTGTTTTTCACCATTTTCATCAATAAATGTAACAACAATAGGATCTGAGCTTCTTTTTCCTTCAATTACTCTTTCCACATCCTGAATGTTGCGGACTTTTTCATTGTTAATTTCGGTAATAATATTTCCAGCCAGTTCCTCTGCAGGAAGATCGTTCCTTAGGATCTGGTTTATTTTTACTCCATATTCTGTATTGTAACTACGCAGCTCCTCTTTAGAGGCATTGGCTACTTCAAGTCCAATAGATTTTATGGTATAAGCTTCATACTTGGTAAGAATTACTTTCACTTCGCGCTCACGACCATCTCTTAAAAGAGTTACTGAAACTTCATCATTAGGATGTTTAGAATTTATATATCCTGTTAAGTCAGAAAATTTATTGATCTGGATATTGTCAATTTTTCTGATAATGTCGTTCTCTCTGATTCCTGCATTTTCAGCTCCGCTACCAGGGCTTACATCTGCAACATAAACTCCCTGTGTTGCTTCCAGGTTTAATTCTTTAACCACCTGTGGTGTTAGGCTTCCTCCTCTTATCCCCAGGATGCCTTGTTGTACATGGCCAAATTCCATAATATCTTCAACAATTTTTCGTGCATTATTGGATGGAACAGCAAAGGCGTAACCTACGTAACTTCCGGTCTTAGAAGTAATCGCAGTGTTAATACCTATTAATTCACCATTGATGTTTACCAAAGCCCCACCGCTGTTTCCGGGGTTAATTGCAGCATCTGTCTGGATAAAAGATTGCGGGATAATATCTGCAGTGTTAAGATCCCTGGCTTTTGCGCTAACAATCCCTGCAGTTACAGTAGACTTTAAATTAAAAGGATTTCCTACTGCGAGGACCCATTCTCCTAATCTTACGTTGTTGGAATTTCCAAATGGTATATAATTAAGACCTTCGGCATCCACTTTTAAAAGAGCAATATCTGATGCTTTATCGGTTCCTACTACTTCAGCCGTGTAAGTCTTGTTGTTGTTTAAAGTCACTTCCAGTTCACTTGCACCTTCAATAACATGATTATTAGTTACAATATAACCATCCGGAGTGATAATAACTCCAGAACCTGCTCCCTGTACAGCTTTGCCTTCGCTATTACTCCTGCCTCCATAGTAAAATTCAAAAGGATTTCTTGTTCCTTTAAAAACCGCTACGTTTTTAACATGCACAACAGCATGTACCGTATTTTCTGCGGCCTCGGTAAAGTCAGCATTGGTTCCGTAATTTCTTTCTGTGTAATTTGCAGGAATAAAATCACTGCGTTCTTCTGTAGAAGGAAGGGGTAAGCTGGACGAAATTTGTTCTTCTTCAAGAAATAATTTGTAACTACCTAAGGTAAATACTCCTCCTAAAACAGAAACGATGAGTAAAGTTGCTAATTTTTTCATATTTCTGATAATGTATTTATTAATTAAACGATTAAAATTAAAATTTTAGTATTCTAGGTTTTCGGCTTTAACGACCCTTTAACACCACAAAAATCTTAAGCTTTATTGTATATTTGTGCCGTTTTTAAACCAGAATAATGAAGATCCAGTTTTATAAATATCAGGGCACCGGTAATGATTTTGTGATGATTGATAATCGTCAGGAATTACTTTCCAAAAAGGATACCAAAATTGTTAAGCGGCTATGCGACCGTAAATTTGGCATAGGAGCTGACGGTTTAATTCTTTTGGAAAACCCTGATGCAGAAGGAGATGATTTTAAAATGTTATATTTTAATTCCGACGGGAATGAGAGCAGCATGTGTGGAAATGGTGGAAGGTGCCTGGTTGCTTTTGCAAAATTTCTGGGGGTTATAGAAGATGAAGCGGTTTTTACTGCAGTGGATGGTCCTCATAAAGCTACAGTAAGTGATGGAATGGTAAGTTTGCAGATGCAAAATGTAGAGGAAATCAGGAAATTTGGAAATGTATGTTTTTTAAATACCGGCTCACCGCACCATGTCGTTTTCACCAAAAATGTTAAAGATCTTAAAGTAAAGGAAGAAGGTGCTGCAATTAGGTATTCAGACGTTTATATGAACAATGGCGGGACAAATGTAAATTTTGTTGAAGCTGAAGAAAATGATACATTTTTAGTTCGTACTTATGAGCGTGGGGTAGAGGACGAAACTTTATCATGTGGTACCGGAGTTACTGCTGTGGCCATAGCTGCAAATGCGTCCGGTAGAACCAATGGAAATACCATAAGATTAATTGTGCCAGGAGGAGAACTTTCTGTTTCTTTTGAAAAGAAAGAGGAAGGGCAGTATGAGAATATCTGGCTAACAGGTCCGGCAGAACAGGTTTTTAAAGGTGAAATTGAATGTTAACACTGGAAGGGGATAAAGTCTATTTACGAGCCCTGGAGCCCGAGGACCTGGATTTTGTTCATGAGTTGGAAAATACAGAAGAATTTTGGGAGGTCAGTTCCACTCAGGTTCCTTATTCCCGCTTTATGATTAAAAAATACCTGGAAAACGCACATCGGGATATTTACGACTACAGGCAATTACGGCTTGTAATTTGCAACAGAGCGCATAAGGCTATAGGTCTTATTGATGTTTTCGATTTGGAACCAAAAGATCGCAGGGCAGCAATAGGTATTCTTATTTCTGAAACTGTGGAGCGCGGAAAGGGTTATGGAGCAGAAAGTCTTTCTTTAATATGTAACTATTGCTTTAAACACCTTGCATTGCACCAGGTTTATGCAAATATTACCGATGGTAATCTGGTCAGTCTTAAGCTTTTTGAGAAAAAAGGGTTTAGGAAAGTAGGTGTAAAAAAAGAATGGAATTTTCTTAACGGAAGCTTTAGAGATGAAGTTATGTACCAACTTATAAATAATGTCTAAAAAGCGCATACTATTAATTATAGCCGTAGTGGTCTTACTGGCACTTTCTGCTGTAGGTTACTTTGCTTACACAAGTGTTTTTAATGCAAACACAGCTTTTTCTGAAGAGCAGAGAGTTGTATATATTCCTACTGGAACAGATTATAATACGGTTATGGATAGTCTACAGCCTTTGCTGAAGGATGTGCAATCCTTTAAGATGGTAGCCGAAAAAAAAGGATATTCCTCCAATATCCGGCCCGGTCGTTATATTCTGAAAAAGGATATGAACAATAATGAAATTGTGAATGTACTACGCAGTGGGAATACGCCTGTAAAAGTACGGTTTAACAATCAGGAGCGGCTGGAAAATCTGGCAGGAAGGGTTTCGAAACAAATTGAAGCAGATAGTGTAGAATTGCTTAAGGCTATGAAGGATCAGCAGTTTTTAGCTGAAAATAATATAAGTGAAAGAGAAGTACTTGCCTTATATATTCCAAATCAATATGAATTTTACTGGAACACTTCGGCTGAAGAATTCAGACAAAGAATGCAACAGGAGTATAACAGGTTCTGGACAGAAGAACGTCTGAATAAAGCCGAAGCAATTAACCTTACACCAACAGAGGTTATGATCCTTGCATCTATAGTACAAAAAGAAACGGCAAAAGTAGACGAACGTCCCAAAGTGGCAGGAGTTTATATGAATCGGTATAAAAACGGATGGAAACTTGATGCAGATCCTACGGTAATTTATGCAATTAAGGACGAAAGTCAGAAATTTGACACGATCATAAAACGTGTTCTCTACAAAGATCTAAAACTGGATTCTCCTTATAATACTTATTTATATAAGGAACTTCCTCCAGGCCCCATTACTATGCCTGATATTTCTTCCATAGATGCTGTCCTTAATTATGAGGATCATGATTATTTTTATTTTGTAGCAAATGTGGAAAATTTTGGTTATCACAAATTTGCAGAAACATTGGCACAACATAACAGGAATAAACAGGAATATATCCGGTGGATTAACAAGCAGGGCATTAGACGATAAACCTGTTTTTTAACGATTTTCTTTAACACACCTATAAGTTCTTATACGCTCCAATACTATATGTTTGTTAAACTCTCGCCTTTATTAGTTTTGTCTTAACTACTTGTGTATCAAATTAGTAAAAAAAGTTGTACATTTGCACCGCAAAATTGAAGGGGGTAAAACGGACTAATTTTAGTCCAAAGCCGTTAACTCTTCAGAAACAAAATGTTATGCAAAAAAGAAAGAAAATCGCGAGAATTTCAATTTTACCGGCAATTGCGGGTACTATGTTTTTCAGTTTTTCTACCAAGGATGCAGCCAAGCTGGACCTGGAGAGTTTTTCCACTGCAAACCTGGAACTGGATTATACAGTTGAGCCTTTGCTGGAAGACCCGGCCTTTGAAGAGGTTCATCTGGCAAACCTGCCAAAATTAGGCAAATCTTATCTGGGCTTTAGAGAAGCTTTAGGTTTTAAAGAATCCCGAAGCAACTACAAAGCCGTTAACGAATTTGGTTACATGGGAAAATATCAATTTGGGAAAGGAACCTTGGAACTTATTGGTATTTATAATACACAGGAATTTATAAATTCCCCGGCACTTCAGGAAGCTGCTTTTTACGCAAACTCTTCCAGGAATAAATGGATTTTGATCCGTGACATTAAAAGATTTGAAGGGAAAACTATTAATGGTGTTGAGGTAACAGAATCTGGAATTCTTGCGGCTGCCCATCTGGCCGGCCCCGGGAGTGTAAAGAAATATCTTAGAAGCTGGGGAGCGCACGCTTTTAGTGATGCCTTTGGTACAAGTATTAAAAATTATATGAAGAAATTCGGTGGATATGATACTTCTTTTATTCTACCGGAAAAAAGAGCAAAGGCAATTTTACCGACTGCTTAAAAATCTTTCTGAATAATAAATATGGTGGGCCTTTTATGAAGGTCCACTTTTGTTTTTGACCAATCCTCAATAGTTTTGGTAATAATATATTCAGATTGAAGCGTGAGATCACAAGCGATACAAAGTCTCGTCCCGGGATGCAGGTTTTGCTGCATGTCTTCCAGCAGTTTATTATTCCGGTAAGGAGTTTCAATAAAAATTTGTGCCTGATTCCTTTCTGCAGAAATCCTTTCCAGGTTCTTAAGCTCGTGTTTGCGTTCCTTTTTATCAATGGGCAAGTATCCGTGAAAGGTAAACCCTTGCCCGTTCATGCCGCTTCCCATTAATGCAAGTAGAATAGAAGACGGACCAACCAGCGGAATCACCTGTATATTTTCCTGATGGGCCAGTTTTACAATTTCAGCTCCTGGATCTGCTACTCCGGGGCAACCAGCCTCACTCATTAATCCTACGTTCTTACCTTCTTTACATGCTTTAAGGAAGGTTGGCAATGCAGCAACTTCTGTAAATTTATTAAGTAAGTGCAGCTTCAATGACTGTTGATTCTTACCGGCAACTATCTTTTTGATTGCCCTTCTTGCCGTCTTTTCATTTTCGACAATATATTCGTCAGTTTCTTCAATGATCTTCTTAATATGAAGAGGTAGAACCTCCAGGGGATTAGAATCTCCTAAAGTTATAGGGATCATATAAAGTTTTCCCTGATATTTAAATGAAGAATCTGGCATATTATTTTAAATCCAGGCGCAGTGCAATAGATTCACAAGCTTCCTCGAGCATTTGATATACATTTTCGAAGCCTTCGTCGCCTCCATGGTAAGGATCAGGTACGTCTACGTTTTCTCCGGGAAAGATTTCATTAAGGATGAGTTGTACTTTTTCCTCGTCGTCTTTGTTTTCAGTAAGAGAAAGAATATCCCGATAATTGGCATTATCCATCACGAATATATGATCAAATTCTTCAAAATTTGAAACATCAAACTGCCTGCATTTTTGACCTGTGATATCAATATCATATTTCCTTCCTACGGCAATAGATCGTTTATCTGGTGCGCCACCTACATGATAACTTCCTGTCCCCGCAGAGTCAATAAAAACCTTCTCAGGGTCTGTTTTAGCTTTTAAAATTCCTTCAGCAAGTGGTGATCTGCAAATATTTCCCAGGCAAACCATTAAAATTTTGGTTTTCATTTTTTTCTTTTCTTTTTCAGATCTCTTCAAAAACGGAAAGAATCCGGTGCGCTTCCAGAATTCAAGAAGAGCTTAAATTGTGAGTTTTTTATTTAAATCTTCTACAAACTTTTTAAACTGCTTATCGGTCGCTGCGAGGTTATCTACCGTTTTGCAGGCGTGAAGTACAGTTGCATGGTCTCTGCTGCCAATTTGAGAACCTATACTGGCGAGAGAGGCTTTGGTAAACTTTTTGGCAAAGAACATGGCAATTTGCCTTGCCTGTACAATATGTCTTTTCCGCGTCTTCGATTGTAAAGTATCTACGTCCATCTGGAAATAATCACTCACTACTTTCTGGATATAATCGATCGAGACTTCGCGTTTGGTATTCTTCACGTAATTGTCGACGATCTTTTTTGCAAGATCAAGCGTAATATCTTTCTTGTTAAAAGAGGAGTGGGCGATAAGTGAAATAATTGCACCTTCCAGTTCCCGAATGTTTGTTTTAATATTATTAGCCAGGAACTCTACGATATCTTCAGGCATTTCTACCCCGTCGCGATACAGTTTGTTTTTTATAATGGAAACCCTGGTTTCGAAATCAGGATTTTGAAGTTCTGCGGAAAGTCCCCACTTAAATCGTGATAAAAGTCGTTGTTCAATATCCTGCATATCCACAGGCGCTTTATCACTGGTGAGGATCACCTGCTTACCATTTTGGTGCAGATGGTTGAAGATGTGAAAAAATACATCCTGGGTGCCTGCTTTTCCTGAGAGCAACTGGATGTCATCCACGATTAGTACATCTATAATCTGGTAGAAATGAATAAAATCGTTTCTGTTATTCTTTTTAACCGATTCTATGTACTGCTGCGTAAACTTTTCTGCGGAAATGTACAATACGGTTTTTTCCGGGTATTTATCCTTTATTTCAACCCCAATAGCGTGGGCAAGGTGTGTTTTTCCCAGTCCAACGCCTCCAAAGATCAAAAGCGGATTAAAAGAAGTGCCTCCCGGTTTATTGGCCACGGCCATTCCGGCAGAACGGGCCAGCCTGTTGGAATCCCCTTCAAGAAAATTGTCGAAACTATAGCTCGGGTTAAGCTGAGATTCGATTTTTACATTTCTTATTCCGGGAATTATGAAAGGATTTTTAAGTTCGGGGTTCCTGTTTTTAATAGGAACATCAACCTCCTGCGAAGTCATTTGGCTTCTCTGGCTGCTGGGAATCTTTTCGGTAAAAGGCAATTTGTTACCATAGGTATTTTCCATCTTGATAACATATACCAGTTTTGCTTTTTCACCCAATTCCCGTGTAAGCGAAACTTTTAGTAATTTCACGTAATGTTCTTCCAGCCATTCATAGAAAAATTTGGAAGGTACCTGAATGCTAAGAGCACAATCGGTAAGTTTTACAGCTTGTATCGGTTCAAACCAGGTTTTATAAGCCTGAGGTGTAATGTTATCCTTGATAAAAGCTAGACAGCTATTCCAAACTGATTGCGCAGTTTCCGACATGCTTATTTTGACTTATTAATAGGTTAGTAGAATGTTCAAATTCGTGGTACAGAGAAGTGTCACTTTCCGTACTTAGGCAGAACAAATATGTGAACAAATTATCTGAAAAAAAAATCCTTTTGATGTTGAATTTTAAGAAAAATTTATGCATACTTCTTTCTGACTCTGAAAGTACAAAACCTCATTCAATTTTACTATAAATAAGACTATGAAATCCCATATCACTCATGTTAAAGTTCGTTATGCAGAAACCGACCAGATGGGCGTGGTCCATCACGGTAATTATGCTCAATACCTCGAAATTGCCCGTATAGACTGGCTTAAGGAGCTTGATATTTCTTATAAGAGCATGGAAACGAACGGAATCATGATGCCTGTATACGAGATTTCTTTCAAATTTTTGAAGCCTGCGACCTTTGATGAAAATTTAAAAATAGAAACCCGTCTGAAGGAAAAACCCGGCGTAAAAATCGCTTTTGACTATTCCATTTTTAATGAGAGGGAGGAGTTGATTACAACTGCAAATACCGTCCTCGTTTTTATGGATTCAGAGACACGAAGACCGGTAAAATGTCCGGAAAATATTCTAAAAAAATTAGGTTTTTAAATATCGATTTCTTTTATCCCGACTTTATATGTCGAATTAAATTTTTCGAAGATTTGTTCTGCCTCATTTTTTCTAATCGAGAGAAATATCTTACAATCTAATCCCAGTTTTTGATCCAGGACATTCAGGTTGTTTTCCTTAATAATTCTCATCACCGTATTCATTTCGGGATAATCAAATTTCACTACAAACACACGATCTATACTGCGGGTAATCATTTCTGAAGCTTCCAAAGCCATTTGCGCTGCGGTTTTGTATGCGTTAATGAGTCCGCCTACACCAAGTTTTACCCCACCAAAATAACGAACCACCACAATGAGTATATTGGTGACTTCAAAAGACTGGATTTGTCCGTAAATAGGCATCCCGGCAGAATTTGAAGGCTCCCCGTCGTCGTTTGCACGGTAGTGGAAATCTTCCTTCCCCAATTGCCACGCATAGCACCAGTGACGGGCTTTATGGTGCTTTGTTTTTAATTCTTCCAGGTGAACGTTTATCTCTTCTTCAGTTTTTACCGGAAAAGCATAACCAAAGAATTTAGAATTCCGGTCTTTAAATAACACTTCTTCAGAAGGTTTTATGATGCTCTTGTAGGTGTCTTTCATTTTTAATAATTAATGCCGATAATTGCCATTTTAAGGCTTCAGCTTTGGGAAACCAAAATTATGCTAAGAACCGCCAGTCCAATTCCAATCCAGTTTTTTCTTATAAGCCGTTCGTGGAAAAATGCAATTCCCAGTAAAGTAGAAATACTTACAATACCCACGTTATTCATGGTAAAAATGGAAGAACTGTCAAACCCCGGGCTGCGCAGCGCCATTACCAGGAAGTAAATTGAAAAGTAATTTGGTATACCCAATGCAACTCCTCCTAAAATGTTCTTTAATGTAATTTTCAACCCACCAGTAATGGACTGAAACAGCAAAATACCTGTTCCTATTATTCCTGCAATGGCAAAAATCGTGGAGGAAAATAGCCCAACATCAGTTTCTGCAACATAGCTGGTTTCCAGAAACTTAATTGTGGCGTCAATGATCCCGCTTCCAAGAAAAACTAAGAGAGGAAAAATCAGGTTTTTCTTTTTGATACTGATGCCGTCTTTTTTCTTAATTGATGTAAGATAAACTGAAATTAAAGCCAGGAATATTCCAATAATTTTAAAAATTCCGGTGCTTTCGTTGTAGAGGAAGATGCCAAAGAAAACCGGAATTGCCACCGACATTTTTGTGGCTACAGAAACCACCGAAAGTCCACTTTTTTGTGTGGTAATTGCGGCTAGGTAAAAAACACCAATGAACATCGCCCCCAGAAACAAGGTTCCCGGAAACCATGATTCCGAAGGCACCCGCGAAATATCGAAGTTTTCGATATAGCCAAAAAACCCAACGGTGCAGGCGATATAGTAGTTAACAATTATTGCCTGTAGTGTATTTATCCCAAATTTGGTGTAGAGTTTAAACACTACAAAAATTACGCTGGAGGATAAAATACTTAGCAGGAGGTAGATCAAAATAATTCCTGCTTAGTAGTAAAAAGATCAATTATATCCTCGCGGGTGGGCTCAATGTTCCAGGTATGGATACCTAATGCAGCTGCGGCATCGGTATTTTCTTTGGTGTCATCTATAAAAAGACATTCCTCAGGTTTAAGGTTGTGCTTTTTCAGTACAAATTCGTAAATCTCTGCGTCGGGTTTTCTAAAGTTGATCTCGTGCGACAGGTAAAAGGCATCAAAACATTTTCTGAAATCTGCAAAAAACGGAACATTTTTTTCAACCCAGTCAATGTGAATTTCGTTGGTATTGCTCAACAGGATAAGCTGGAAATCTTTTTTTTCAGAGACTTTTTTAATAAAATCGACGCGATATTTCGGAAAATCGACCAGGATCGCATTCCAGGATTTCAGCATTTGCTCTTCGCTAAGCTGATTATATTCTGAGCAATAAGCGGCAACAAAATCATCAGAAGAAATTAATCCTTTTTCATACTGAAGGTTTTTTGCCATAACATTTTCACTCAATGCCGATATTTGGCAATTTTCGAGCTCCTTTGCAGTAGCGGCTTTATCGAGGTTAATAAACACATCTCCAAAATCAAATATTATTGTCTTAATCATTAATGTAAATTTTTAAATTATCGTTCCCAATTTCCTGTTCGTCTATCAACTTTCCCTTTAACTGCGGACTTTCAGTTCCTGAATTAAAGATGGTTTTCCCTGTGAAAACCCTTGCTTCATCCCACAATCCTGCGTCTATAAAACTCTGAAGCGTTCTTGCACCTCCTTCAATTATAATCGATTGCAGTTCATTTCTATACAAAACTTCACATATTTGCGGTGCAATCTGCTTATCAAAATCTAGAACTTCAAGAATCAGCTTTTCAGCTTGTTGTGTGTATTCCGCAGAATAAGAATCTGAGTTTTCAGTAAGAACAATGGTTTCAACGCTGCCGTCAAGTACAGCAGAAGCTTTCGGAATCCTTCCTTTTCGGTCCAGGACAATCCGCACAGGATCAGAACCGTCCCATAATCGCGTATTCAGCTTTGGATTGTCTGCAATTACAGTATTTGTTCCCACTAAAATAGCCTGTTCCTCTGCTCTCCATTTGTGCACCAGTTGCCTGGAAGTAGATCCTGTAATCCAGACCGGATCCCTGTTTTCTTTACTTTCCGGAGCAATGAATCCGTCGTTAGTCTGCGCCCATTTTAGAATGATAAAAGGACGTTTTGCGTTGTGGAAAGTAAAAAAGCGTTTATTCAGTTCCTGGCACTCTTTTTCTAATATTCCCACTGCAACTTCACAGCCGGCATCCAGTAACTTTTTAATGCCCTTTCCTGCTACTTTGGCAAAGGGATCTACTGTGCCAATCACCACCTTCTTAATTCCTTTAGCAATAATTAAGTCGCTGCAGGGGGGAGTTTTTCCGAAATGGCTGCAGGGTTCCAGGCTTACATAAATTGTACTTTGCGGCAAAAGCGATTCGTCTGCAACAGCATTAATGGCATTTACCTCGGCATGAGGCAGTCCTGCTTTTTGATGCCAGCCTTCCCCAATTATCCTGTTATTCTGAACAACCACGCTGCCCACCATGGGGTTTGGATATGTATTCCCAAGACCATTGCGGGCAAGGCTGATACATCGTTTTATGTATTTTTCATGTATCTTCACAAACCCAAAAATAAGATTAATAAGTAAGAATGACTGCTTTGAAAATTCGTAAAATTCAACCGGAAGACAATCAGGAAGTTGCTAAAGTGATAAGAGAAGTTTTAGTTGAAATGGGTGTTCCAAAGGTCGGCACTGCTTATGAAGATAAGGCGCTGGACGATATGTATGCTACTTATGATTCCCCGCGTATGGAATATTTTGTTGTTGAAAATGAAGGAAAAATTATAGGATGTGCCGGAATTGCCCCTTTAAGAGATTTTGAAGAAGAAGTTTGTGAGCTTCAAAAAATGTACTTTCTACCGGAAGCCAGAGGTAAAGGTCTTGGCACAGAGATGATGGACACCTGCCTGAAATTTGCCAAAAACGAAGGCTTTCAAAAATGCTATATCGAAACCTTACCTTATATGGAAGACGCGCGAAAACTTTATAAAAAAACCGGATTTAAAAACCTGGAAGGTCCTTTGGGTAATACCGGACATTATAATTGTACGGTTTGGATGATCAAGGAGCTTTAAGTGAAAAGTGAAAAGTGAGACGTGAAAGGTGAATAGTGAGGTGTGAGGAGGGAAAAGTTGGTAAATCACCTTCAGGAAATCCACGTTTCTGCGGGAGAAAGATTTTTCAAAATTGAAAATTCAAAATACAAAATATTTAAAAAGTTTGCAGCTAAAAGCCCTTAAAATAAATTTCAGAAAGGAATTAGAGGAAGAATATCCCCGGGAGGAGGTTGATTCTTTTTTTAATTTGTTGGCAGAGGAATACCTCGGCATGAGCAGGCTGGAAATGGCATTGCAGCCAGACCGACAAATATCTGAGGCCGATAATTGCCATTTTGAGGATGCCATTAAAAAATTGAGAAATCATCAGCCAATCCAATACATCATCGGGACAACGGAATTCTTTGGATTAAAATTTAAAGTGACTGAAGGGGTGCTTATTCCGCGGCCGGAGACCGAAGAGTTGGTACAATGGATCCTGGATGAGGTTTCTTCCGAAGAAAAGATCAAAATTCTGGATATCGGGACGGGTAGTGGCTGCATTGCGATTAGCCTGGCCAAAAAACTTCCAAATGCTGAAGTTTCAGCAATGGATATTTCAGGGGAAGTATTGAAAATTGCCAAAATGAATGCTGAATCTAATTCAGTAAATGTTAATTTTATTCAGCAGGACGTTCTGGAGGTGGAAGAGCTTGAAAATTTTGATATTATCGTTTCCAATCCACCGTATGTGCGGGAATTGGAAAAAAAGGACATGCAGCGAAACGTGCTGGATTACGAACCTGCACTCGCACTTTATGTCGAAGATCAGAATCCGCTGATTTTCTATGAAAAAATAACAAAACTGGCAAAAAAAGCGCTCGATCAAAGCGGAAAATTGTATTTTGAAATCAATCAATATTTAGCTGAAGAAACTGGATCTTTATTAAAGAATTCCGGTTTTGAGGCATGCCTGAAAAAGGACATTTTCGGTAATTACAGAATGCTGAGAGGCAAAAAAGAATGACAATCAAGAAAATTTCAGTTTAAATGAAAAGTATAGCGGTTTTTTGTGGCAGCAGCGACGGGAATGATGATATTATTTTGCAGGAAGCTTACCGTTTAGGGGAAATCCTGGCAAAAAAGAAGATAAAACTAATTTATGGCGGCAGTCAGCTTGGTCTTATGGGGCAGGTGGCTAACGGGGTGCTGGAAAATGGAGGCGATGTGACCGGTGTGATCCCAGATTTTTTACAAACTAAAGAAGTGGTGCATCCAAGTTTACCCAAACTCGTGGTTACAAAAGATATGCATGAGCGTAAGCTGAAAATGCACGAATTAAGTGAGGGTTTTATCGCTTTGCCAGGTGGTTTTGGGACATTTGAGGAGCTTTTTGAAATCGTGACCTGGGCGCAACTGGGGCTGCATCAAAATCCAATCGGAATTTTAAACAGTAATGGTTATTACGATGATCTTATTGCGATGCTGAAAACTATGGTGCGCAAAGGACTGCTGAAAAAGGCAAATTTCGACCTGTTGCTTATTGCTGAAGACGTTGACGAATTGCTGGAAAAAATGGCTAATTTTAAACCATTGCCCGTTCCAAAATGGCTCAAGGAAAGTCAGACGTAAAAATATATAAATGAGGATTGAGAAACTGCAGATTTTCACCTCCAATCTCGAAGAGCAAATTGCTTTTTACCGGGATGTTATGGAACTGGAAATCGAAAATGAGAACAAGAACAGTTTTGAGCTCACTTTAGGCTATTCTGTATTGAGATTTGAAAAGAAAGCAGGTGCCACGCCTTATCATATTGCGTTTCATATTCCCGATGATGAAGAAAAAGAAGCCTTGCAGTGGCTGAAAGAGAGGGTGGAAATCCAGAAGAGTGGTGATGATGAAATTGTCGATTTCAGTAACTGGAATGCAAAATCGGTTTACTTTTATGATGCCGATAAAAACATCCTCGAGTTTATTTCCAGACGTAATTTAAATGCTAAACAGCTGGCATATTTTTCTGCGGAAAGTATTTCGGGAATAGCTGAGATAGGTCTGGCAACTACAAATGTTGAGGAGAAATTCTTTTTTCTTCACAGGGAATGCAGTCTCGAAATTTTTGACGGCAGTCTCGAAAAATTCTGCGCTATTGGCGATCCTGAAGGTCTAATTATATCGATTAATAGAGACTTTAAAGACTGGTTTCCTGTAGATGATAAAGCGTATTCTTCAGAATTCCGTTTAGATTTTACGCATGAAAGTCAGAAATACCGGATGATTTATCAGGACGAACAGCTAAAAACATTATAACCATTAATTATTTCCTTTAAAATGGATGCTGAAAAGAAAATAAACAAGCTTCGCGAAGAATTGCAGCAGCATAACTACAATTACTACGTGCTGGACAAACCTGAAATCAGCGACTACGATTTTGATATGAAGCTGAAAGAACTTCAGGAGCTGGAAGAAAAACATCCTGAATTTGCTGATGAAAACTCACCTACACAAAGGGTTGGCGGGGCAGTAACCAAAAGTTTCGCAACTGTTGTGCATGATTTCAGAATGTATTCTTTGTCCAATTCTTATTCTAAGGAAGAGCTGGAAGATTGGGAAAAAAGGGTTAAAAAACTGGTAGACGGGAAAGTGGAATATGTGTGCGAACTTAAATACGACGGAGCATCCATCAGTCTTACTTATGAAAACGGGCAATTGGTAAGCGCAGTAACCCGTGGTGATGGGATCCAGGGTGACGATGTGACCAATAACGTGAGAACTATTCGATCTGTTCCTTTAAAATTGAAGGGGGATTTTCCGGAGAAATTTCATATTCGTGGGGAAATTGTGCTGCCTTACGAAGGTTTTGCAAAGATGAATGCCGAAAGGGTGGATGCCGGGGAAGAGCCATATGCCAATCCTCGGAACACAGCTTCGGGAAGTCTGAAACTTCAGGATAGTGCTGAAGTTGCAAAGCGGCCGCTGGATTGCCTTTTGTACAATATTACAGGCGAAAACCTGCATATCAAATCGCAGTATGAAAGCCTTCAGAAAGCCAGGGAATGGGGTTTTAAAGTGCCCGAAGAATCAGAATTGAAAACCAGCACTTCTGCAGTGATGGATTATGTTAATTACTGGGATATACACCGCCACGATCTGCCTTATGAGACCGATGGTGTGGTGGTGAAGGTGAACAGTTTTCATCAACAGGATGAGTTGGGATATACAGCAAAATCTCCGCGTTGGGCCATGGCTTATAAATTTAAGGCAGAGCAGGAGAGTACAAAGCTGAAAAAAATTACATACCAGGTTGGACGTACAGGGGCAATTACTCCCGTAGCAAACCTGGAGCCTGTGCAGCTGGCGGGAACTGTGGTGAAAAGGGCATCTTTGCATAATGCCGATCAAATTGAGAAACTGGATATTCGCGAAGGAGATACTGTGTTTGTGGAAAAAGGCGGAGAGATTATTCCGAAGATTGTGGGCGTAGATTTTACCAAAAGAGACCCCGATTCTGAGCCTACAAGATATACACAAACCTGTCCCGAATGTGATACAGAATTAATCAGGAACGAAGGCGAAGCCGCGCATTATTGTCCGAATTATAATGGTTGTCCTCCGCAAATTACGGGACGTATTCAGCATTATATTTCCCGGAAAGCAATGGATATTGAAGGACTTGGTGGGGAAACCGTGAACCTGCTCGTGAATGAAAAACTTATTGCGAATTACGCCGACCTCTATACGCTTAAAAAAGAAAATATTCTCCCTCTCGAACGTATGGCCGATAAATCTGCTGAAAATCTTATTAACGGAATAGAAAACTCTAAGAAGATACCGTTTGAAAGAGTGTTGTTCGCACTGGGGATCCGTTATGTAGGGGAGACCGTAGCGAAGAAACTGGCAAAACACTATAAAAATATTGGTGCCCTGGAGACGGCTTCAGAAGAAGACCTTGTCGCGATTGATGAAATTGGCGAGCGTATTGCCTGGAGCGTTGCAGATTTTTTTGCTTCCGAAGAAAACCGGAGAATTGTTGAAAGGCTAAAAGATTACGGCGTTCAGATGGAAATTTCTGCAGAGAAACTGGCAAATCAAACAAATATACTGGAAGGAAATACGTTTGTGATTTCCGGAGTTTTTGAAAAAGTTTCCCGTAATGAGCTTAAAAAGCTGATAGAGGATAATGGTGGAAAAGTTTCAGGATCTATTTCCTCCAAAACCAATTTTCTTGTTGCAGGCGAAAATATGGGGCCGAGCAAATTGGCAAAAGCAGAAAAGCTGGGGACAAATATTATAAGCGAAGATAAATTCCTAAAAATGCTGGAGGAGTAATGAAATTGGGAAATTAATTTATCCCTTTTGGTTCTCATTCTAAAGAGTATTGCAAATTTTGGAATTAACCCTAAGGGAAAATTTATCTATTAAATAGGGGTAAATGATTATCTTTTTCGATATGAACTTAAAGATGAATCATCTAAAGTGTAAAAGCTGCATTCTTAGGGCTGATAGTTTCCATAGTAAATATAATTCCAGGCTTTTTCTGATTACTGGTTAATGCATTGATATTCAGATAATTTAAATCTAATTTTAACTTCTGTTTTAAATCTACACAGAAATAAAGGCTTATCTTTTCATTAAAATAATTTATTTTTCCGATCTTCAGCATGCTGTTTATCGTAAAAAACTTACAATTAATCGATAATTTGATTATCACCTTATTAGAAGACACATATTTCCTTTTGCTGTATATCAGGAGATCAGGGTAGAAAAGGATAGTTATTTATATGGGTAAAAAATTAAAAATCGTACATCTCGAAAACTCATCCGAAGATGCAGAACTGATTGCAGAGGCATTAAGGATAGGGGGTTTTGATCCTGAAATACTTTTAATTAAAACAGGAGAGGAATTTCTATCTGTTCTGGAGAGTTTTAAGCCCGATTTAATTCTCTCAGAGCATTCCATTTCTTCATTTCATGCCAAAAAAGCACTGGAAATTCTTAATGGCTGTAATCTCGATGTGCCATTTATTGTTGTGAGCCAAGGAGTAACAGTAGAGTTTGTCGTTGATATTTTGAAAAGGGGAGCAGATGATTTTATATTGAAAAATCAGCTGAAAAGACTTCCAGGGGCCGTGGAAAGCTCCCTGGAAAAATTTAAATGCGAAATAGAAAGGGAAAGATATGTCAGGCAATTAAAGTATAATGAAAATAAGTTTAAAAGCCTGATAGAGAACGGGGCTGATGGAGTCCTGGTTATCACACCACAAGGAGAAACAACCTATGTGTCTCCTTCAATAGAAAGTATTCTGGGCTATACCATAGAAGAAGCTCTTCAAATTAGAACGCTGGACATTTCTCATGAAGATGATAAGGAAGCGGCTGAGCGAAATATGAGAGCATGTCTGGAAAATCCAGGAAAGCCTGTAAAAGCAGCGGTAGTAAGGATTAGGCATAAAGATGGGAGCTGGCGTTGGTTGGAAGCGACACTTACTAACATGTTGGATAATCCTGCTGTAAAAGGAATCGTTAATAATTTTAGGGATATTACAGAACGTAAAGAAGCTAATAACGTCATAAAGGAAAGCGAAGAAAAGTATCGGGCTTTTTTTGAAACCAGTCCAGACGGGATATTACTTACAGAACCTAGCGGGAAAATTCATGCTGCAAATCCTGCAGCCTGTAGTATTTTTCAAATGACTGAAGAGGAGCTTTGCAGGGCAGGACGATCTGGAGTGGTAGACGGGAATGATCCCAGGCTCAGTGTAGTTATGAAGGAGCGTGAAAGAACGGGTAATGGTCATGCAGAACTTACTATGTTAAGGAAGGACGGAAGTAAATTTCCTGCCGAACTCACTTCTGCAGTTTTTACAGATGCATTTGGAGAGGTCAAAATGTCTGTTATTATAAGGGATATTTCAGATAAGAAAAAAGCAGAAGAAGAGATAAGGGCTTCAAAAGAGAATTATGAGCTTTTGTTTCAGTATAGTCCGTTGCCAAATATAATTTATGATCAGAAAACACTGGAAGTTCTAGATGTTAACCAGGCTGCAATTAAACACTATGGATATAGTCGGGAAGAATTCTTAAGTATGAGCATTCTGGACTTGAGACCAAAAGAAGATGTTCCGGATTTTCTTAAGTTTATAAAAAAGGAGCTGACTACAGATCAGGTTATTGGGTCTGCATCTTCTGTTCACCTTAAAAAAGATCAAACACGAATAGAAGTTGAGGTCTGGGCCTACAGCCTTATGTTTAAGGAAAGAAGGTGTATCCTTTCGGTTTTACAGGATATTACAGAAAGAAATGAAATTTTTGAAAGGCTTAAAGAGGAAGAATCTAAACTTAGGATGGCCCAGAGAATTGGAAAAATGGGTTATTGGGAAGTCAATTTCCGGGAGAATACCTTTTACTGGAGTGATGAAGTTTATAATATCTGGGGAAGGGAAAAAGAATTTTTCCAGGTAAGTGAAGAAGAATTTCTAAAAACTATCCATCCCGATGATTTAGAGGAATTTAAGCAAGGGCAGTTGGATGCTATCTCCGGGGCAAAAGATCTGGATTATGAGCATCGTATCATTTTACCAGATGGCAGCGTAAAATGGATTCACGAGAAGGGAAAACAGATAAAAAACGAGGACGGTTTAGGTATTATGTTTAAAGGCTCTGTGCAGGACATTACAGAGCGTAAAGAATATGTGCAAAGGTTAATGCGAAGCGAGGCCCGCCATCATGCAATCCTTAAATCCCAGACAAATTATTTAATAAGGACAGACCTGGGAGGCTATTTTACTTATGTAAATGATAAATTTCAAAAAGATTTTAAGTGGATCTATTCTGAAGATTTAATAGGAAAAAGTGCGCTTACTTCTATTTATCCGGAACATCATGACCTGGTAACAGAGAGTTTTGAGGCTTGTGTGGAACATCCAAATGAAGTATTTCAGGTAGAAATAGATAAGCTTCAAAAAGATGGGGGGCAAAAACAACGTTATGGGATTTTGTATGTCTAACCGATACGGAAGGCAGGCCCATGGAAGTACAATGTGTAGGTATAGATATAACAGACAGGGTAAAGGCAGAGCGTTCTCTAAAGGAAAGCAACAAGCGGTACGAACTTGTTTCCAAAGCTACATTTGATGCTATTTGGGATTGGGATCTAAAAACCGGCTACTTGCTGTGGGGTGAGAGTTTTCAGAAACTTTTTGGATATGTACTGGAAACCATTGCTCCAAATATAGATTACTGGAAAGATCGAATTCATCCCGAAGATTCCGAACGAGTTATTAAATCGATATATGCTGCACATGAGGGAAGGAAGAATAACTGGAGGGAAGAATACAAATTTAAAAAAGCAAACGGTGAGTATGCATATGTAATCGATCGTGGTTTTATCATTCGGGACAAAAACAAAAAAGCTCTTCGAATGGTAGGTGCAATGCAGGATATTACTGAAAACAAGAAATTACGGGATCTGTTGGACAATGCATCTAACCTTGCAAGAATAGGGAGTTATGAACTTCATCTTAAGAAAAATTCGCTTTACTGGTCTTCCATAATTAAGGAAATACATGAACTGCCGCAGGATTTTGCACCCCAATATAAAGATGCGGTAAGTTTTTTTAAGTCAGGTAAAGATAGAAATGCAATGGTAAAAGCATTGGGGAGTGCAGTAGAAAAAAATATTTCCTTTGAGCTCGAACTTGAAATTATTACAGCCAAAGGTAATGAGCGCTGGGTAAGGATTATTGGAAAGCCGGAATTTGAAAGTGGCGTTTGCATTTGTATAAATGGTAGTTTTCAAGATATCGATAAGGTGAAGAGAGGGGAATTGGAGGTTTTAAAAGCTTCAGAGGAAAAAGAGGTGATTCTCGAAAGTATTGGTGATGCATTCTTTGCCCTGGATAAGGACTGGAAGGTAACGTACTGGAATCGTGAAGCTGAAAAGGTACTTCAAACTCCTAAAGAGCATATTCTAGGTGAAGAACTTATAAAGGTATTTGATATTAGAAATACATCTTTTGAAACTTATTTCAAAAAAGCAGTGGAAGAAAACGCTACCCAAAATTTTGAAGCATATTTTGAGGGTAACCGGGCGTGGTATGAAGTAAATGCTTACCCCGCGCCCAACAACGTATTATCTGTTTATTTTAAAGATGTTACAGATCGCAAGGAAGCTAATATTAAGTTGTTGGAGTTAAATAAAAGTCTAAAGGGTTATACTGAAGAGCTTGTTTCTGCCAATAAAGGCCTGGAGCAATTTTCTTATATCGTTTCCCATAATTTAAGGGCGCCGTTAGCTAATATCCTTGGACTGGCAGAATTAATGGGTGGGGAGGAGTATCCGCAGGAATTAAGGCAGAACTTTTTAAACGAACTGCTTAATAATGTAGAGCGACTGGATCATGTGATAAAGGATCTAAATGATATTCTACAGGTAAAAGTTGATCTTAATGCAAAAAAAGAGTCCGTTAATTTGCAGTCGCTTGTTAATACTGTAGAATCAAGTATTAAGAACCTTATGCAACTGGAGCAGGTGCAAATTCTAACAGATTTTTGTGTGCCGGAGGTAAAAACTATTCAGAGCTATCTTTACAGCATTTTTTATAACCTTATTGCAAATAGTATAAAATACCGGCAGCCCGGTTTGCCACCAAAAATTAAAATAAAGTCTGAGAAGCGTGATAATAGTCTTATCATTACATTTATTGATAATGGACTTGGTATTGACTTATCAACCAAAAAGGATCAGGTTTTTGGTCTTTATAAACGCTTTCATCAGCATGTAGAAGGAAAAGGGATGGGATTATTTATGGTAAAGACCCAGGTGGAAATGCTGGGGGGAAAAATCACCATTGATAGTGAGGTGAATAAAGGCACTATATTTGAAATTGAATTTGATGAACTTTAAAGAAGAAGATAAGAGATAATGAAAAATCTGCATCATTACATGGTTGTTGATGATGACCCTACTAATAACCTTATTTGTGAATATATAATTAAAGGAACAGACGATCAAGCTGAGTTTGAATCCTTTATTCATCCTGAAGAAGCTCTCAAAGCTATAGAAGAAAGATATTCACAATCAGAAAATCTGGAAACTATTCTGTTTCTGGATATTAACATGCCAACAATGACGGGATGGGATTTCCTGGATGTTTTTAAAAATTTTCAGGATCAAATAAAGAATCAGCTTATCATATATATCTTAACTTCTTCTATAGAGAGCTTCTCCCGCCAAAAGGAACAATATCCTTTTGTTGCCGGCTTTTTATCGAAACCTTTGAAAAAGGAAAAATTGCAGGAAATTTTTGCTGAAAATCAGGAAAATGAAAAAAATGAATATCGGGATATGAATTAGAAGAAATCCCTGTAAAAGCTTCTACTTCAATTTAAACTGAAATTTTCACTCCGTCTGCTTCGATATTGTTGTCATTATCAAGATAAAAATCTATTCGGCCTAAATAGAGACCGTAGCAACCAACCTGGTTTACAAGTACTTTTTTACCCGATTTATTCGTTTCAATGGTGGGTTTATCAAGAAAAGTGTGTGTATGTCCGCCAATAATTAAATCGATATTTTCTGTTGCCCGGGCGAGTTTAAGATCCGAAATCTTATCGCTGTTATATTTGTAACCAAGATGCGAAAGGCAAATAACAAGATCGCATTGTTCATCTTCTTTCAGTTTGCGCGTCATTTCCTGTGCCATTTCTATGGGATCCAGGTATTTTGTTTCTTTAAAGAGTTTGCTGTTTACTAATCCCTCCAATTCTATCCCGAGCCCAAATATGCCAATTTTCACTCCATCTTTTTTAAAAATCTGCTGGGGCAGCGTATGGCCATCCAGGATAGTATTGCTAAAATCATAATTAGAAGAAATAAAACTAAAGTCGGCGTGTGGAAGCTGAGCATAAAGTCCGTCAATACCGTTGTCAAAATCATGGTTTCCTATAGTGGCTGCATCATACTTCATTTTGCTCATTAGTTTAAACTCCAGTTCTCCTCCGTAGAAATTAAAATAGGGAGTACCCTGAAAAATATCACCGGCATCAAGAAGAAGCGTATTTGGATTTTCCTGTCTTATTTGTTCTACTAAAGTCGCCCTTCGTGCTACTCCACCCATATTGGGATTCCGTGGTGCGTCCGGTCCAAAAGGTTCAATATGGCTGTGAACATCATTGGTATGGAGAATGGTAATATGTTTTTTGGAAGCAGGTTTAAATGAGAGTGATGATAATCCCCCAATGCCCACAAAAGCTGTGGCTGCTGAGGTTTGTCGGATAAAATTTCTTCTTTTCATAAATAAACTTCAATTGTTGTAAAGGGACTTCTGGCGAGTTTTTTTTATTTTATTTAACCACAATGTAACGGTCATCTATTTTGGCATCCAAAGTATCTACCTTCGAAAAATAATCAATTATTGCATTCCGGAGCTTATAGTCTACATTGTAAAGCGCTACAGGGTTTTTAAAGAAATTCATGTTATCACCTCCTTGCTGGAGATAATCTGAAGTTGCAACAAAATAATTGCTGGTGCTATCAATTTCCCGGCCGTCAATTTGCGCGCCGGTCACTTTATAATCACTATTCACCTGGATTTTAATTCCACTAACAGGATGTGCGGTGCCGGCATCTTCCAGGTAACGTAACATTTCCATTATTTTCAGGCCATTTAATTCGGCTACTACAATCTCATTTTCAAAAGGCATGAGTGCATAGGCAGATCGTGCGGAGATATTTCCCTGATTTAGTGTAGAACGAATTCCACCATGGTTGAGCAGTACGACGTCGATATTTTTCCCGGTTCTTTTCTTAAAAACGGGATTAGCCTGCTCCATAACAATATCGGCCATTAAATTTCCAATGGCGGTGTTTAAGGTGCCGTCGGTTTTGGATAAAGATGTAGGATTAAAGGCCAGGGTACTATCAAGCGTTACATTAAGATGCTCTTTATACGGTTGTATAAAGTTTGTAATTGCAGTATCTTCTTTTATCTGCTGGTCTACCGGAATTCTTTCCCCGGAAATTTCTGTATTTTGGTATAGGCTGTCATTACAGGAAACAAGGGTAACGAGACCTAAAATATAAGCAGCTTTTTGAGTTATTTTCATTAGTTCTTTTTGAAGGGGTAAAGATAGAACTTGCTGTATTTAATCCGAAACCTTATTCAAAAAGTAATATTTTTTTAATCTTAAGAGTTTGGCATTTAGAACAATTTGTAAAATTTTCTTAAATTGTCCCGTCCGAAAACCTACTTATGAAGATCAAAAAACTTTGCCTGCCCCTGGCCTGCATCGTTCTGGCGCTAAATATATATGCAATACTATTTCAGCTGGAATGGCTACAAGAGGCTACCCGGATTCTGTTCTTTATAATTCCACTCCTTTTATTTTCCCAGAGTTTATGTTTTTCCAATAGAAATTTAATCGGTTTTCTATTTGTATTCTTTCTTTCTGAACTTACCATTTTCTTGCCTCATAACTGGTATTTTAACATTCTTAGACTTTTGCTACTCGTGACCGCCTATCTTTTCCTAAGCAGGGAAGCGTTGAGGTTTACCAAAAAGGTTAAGGCAAATAGTTTTATTCTATTCTTTGGGGGCTTTCTTTTACTTATAAACGGATATTTTTTCACACTTCATTTCCTTAAAATCAAGGAACATCCCGGCAGTATGGCAGAGCTTAGTATCTATGCGCTCTACTATTTCAGCCTCCTTATCCTGGCAATTGTTGCCCTTGTATATTATATTAATTCTTACTCAAAAAAATCTGTGTTTTTTATAGCCCTGGTGCTGGCTATAATTTTTGCCGATATTTTCGAAAATATGCAGCAAATGTATCTGATGGACCTGGGAATTAAACTGGTTCAGAATATTTTGCATTTCGCTACAGCCCTCTTTATTTTTTATTTTTTTACTACAAAAGAGAAGAAGCTTAATCTCCGCCAATTTCTGTAAAATCAACTTTTTTCTGCAATTATTCATGTCGAATAGTTGTACAGCATTTCACAAATATGGAAAAGGTGTTAAATAATGCAGTACAAGTGCTGCGGAAAACCCTTGCAGACTTTAGCCTTTATAGATTTTAATTACATTTGTGCCCCTTAATCAGGAAACCGCAGTTTTATTTTACCAGAACATGAAAATTGTCAAAATAAAGTCCGGCTTTAATTTCTTTATTAAGTAAGGCTGTTTATTTAGAAGTAAAAAGTAAGCTTCTGAAGCTCTAAAAGAATTGAAAATTTTCAGGAAATAATCAAAACTGAAGCAAAATTCATATTGGATACCGGAATCACAATAACATTTTTGCAGATTATGAAGTTTTAGTAGCCAGAAGGAAATTTTTTTCTGAAACGGGGATGTAGTATTGAATAATTATAAAAAGAATTGAATAAAATGGACGCTTTGATAGGAACAGGAGTTGCTTTAATTACTCCGTTTAATAATGATTTTTCTGTAGATGTTGCAGCACTGGAAAAGCTTGTGGAAGATCAGATCCAGAATGGGGTAGATTATCTTGTGGTACTTGGTACTACAGCAGAAAGTGCTACGCTCACTGCAGAGGAAAAGGAGCTGGTTATTGCGACAATAATTGCCAAAAATAACGGCAGGCTTCCTTTGGTGTTGGGAATAGGCGGAAATAATACCATGGCCCTTGTAGAAGAGCTGGGGGAGTCCGATCTTGAGGATTTCACAGCAGTATTGTCTGTTTCGCCGTTTTATAACAAGCCTACTCAGGAAGGAATTTATCAGCATTTTCGTGCCATAGCAGATGCGTCCCCAAAACCTGTTATTTTATACAATGTGCCGGGAAGAACGTCTTCTAATATACTGCCTGAAACCGTTAATCGTATAGCGCGCAATATTCCCAACGTCATCGGGATAAAGGAAGCGGCGGGCGATATGGTACAGGCTATGCAGCTTATTAGCCTCGTGCCGGAAGAGTTTCTGGTAATTTCGGGAGATGATATGATTACTTTACCAATGATCCTTGCCGGAGGAAAAGGAGTGATTTCTGTGATTGGACAGGGTTTTCCTAAAGAGTTTTCGGAAATGGTAAGATTGGGGCTGGAAGGGAAATCCAAAGAAGCCTATAAACTTCATTACAAAATAGCACCTTCTATAAGCCTTATTTTTGCTGAAGGAAACCCTTCGGGAATTAAAACTTTGCTGGCCAAAAAAGAGTTGTGCAAGAATAACCTGCGGCTACCATTGGTAAGAGCGACAGATGCCCTTCAAAATAAAATTGAAGATTTCGTAGACGCTTTTTAATCTTTCGTAGCGACTGCTAAGGCTGAAGTGTTTGTAGAATTTTAATTTCCTGTATAATAATTTCCTGATTTATAGGTTATTCCTGTAGCTATGGAAAGTTTTTTTTATAGTGGAGAAAAATGTATTTTTGCCAGATGTTTTTACAAATGATGAAAAAAGGAATTTTACTTCTCTTTGTTGTATTACTTACAGTGTCCTGCGGCGAATATCAAAAGATGCTGAAGAGTGAGGATACCGGGGAAAAATATGCTTACGCAGAGAATTTATATAACGAAGGCAAGGAAGAAAACAGTAACCGCACCCTTAGAAAAGCTTTGCGTTTGTTCGAACAGATTACGCCTCAGCTAAGAGGTAAACCTCAGGGACAGCGAATTAGCTATCTAGTTGCCGATACTTATTACCAGGTTGGCGATCATCTTTTGGCCTCCTTTGAGTTTGAACGTTTCCTGCAAACTTACCCTGAAAGTGAAAAAGCGGAAGAAGCCATGTTTAAAATGGCAGCCAGTAATTATTACGAGTCGCCGCGGTATGATCTTGATCAAACCGAAACAGATAAAGCAATAATACTATTGCAAACGTATCTGGATACATATCCTGATGGGGAATATGCAGAGCAGGCAAATGACATGGCTACAGAATTACGAATCAAACTCGAGAAAAAAGCTTATGAGATTGCCAAGCAATATCATAAAACTATGGACTATAAAGCTGCAGTTGTCTCCTTCGATAATTTTATTGCCACATATCCCGGTTCGCCTTTTAGGGAAGCAGCTTTTTATTATAAATTTGATGCTGCTTACGAACTGGCAATTAACAGTTACCTTCAGTTGATGGAAGAGCGGTTAATAGAAGCAAAAGAACATTATTCATTGTACAGGAAGTATTATCCCGAAGGTGAATACAGTGAGGCTATAGAAGCATCATTAAACGACATAGATGCAAGATTACAGAATTTTTAATAACAATAGTAAGATGGATATAAAGAAAACAGATGCGCCGGTAAACAGTGTAACTTATGACAGGAATGCAATAGATGCGCCGACGAGCAATATTTATGAAGCTATTTCAATCATTTCTAAAAGGGCAACCCAAATCAATTCTGAAATTAAAAAGGAATTGCTTGAAAAGCTTGATGAATTCGCTACTTATAACGATAGTCTGGATGAGATTTTCGAAAATAAGGAGCAGATTGAAGTTTCCAAGTTTTACGAGAAATTACCTAAGCCGCATGCATTGGCAGTACAGGAGTGGTTGGATGAGAAGATCTACTACCGCAACACACTGGATTCAGAAGCTTAGTCATAAAACAATATGTCTGTATTAAGAGGCAAGAAGGTTCTTTTAGGCATCACTGCCGGAATTGCTGCATATAAAACAGCCTCTTTAACAAGATTATTTATTAAAGCCGGTGCTCAGGTAAAAATTATCATGACACCGGCTTCTAAGGATTTTATAACTCCGCTTACACTCTCCACGCTTTCCAAAAATGAAGTTTTGTCTTCTTTTACTAAAGAAGAAGATGAAAATAAAGTATGGAACAGCCATGTAGAGCTTGGCCTTTGGGCCGACTTCATGCTTATAGCCCCGGCAACGGCCAATACACTTTCCAAAATGGCCACGGGAAACAGCGACAACTTTTTACTGGCAACATATCTTTCAGCTAAATGTCCGGTATTTTTTGCTCCGGCAATGGATCTTGATATGTACCAGCATCCGTCTACCAAAAACAATTTTCATACGTTGGAAAGCTATGAGAATATAATGATCCCGGCAGGGACAGGTGAACTTGCCAGCGGACTATCCGGCGAAGGCAGGATGGCAGAGCCGGAAGAGATCATAAAGTTTATTGAAGATCATCTTTTTCAGGGTTTACCACTTAAAAACAAAACGCTCTTAATTACTGCAGGGCCCACATACGAAGCTATAGACCCTGTACGTTTTATTGGAAACCATTCCAGTGGGAAAATGGGTTTTGAGCTTGCAGAAGCTGCTGCATCCCTGGGTGCTAAAGTGATCCTGGTTTCCGGACCAACGCACCTGGAAGTGAAAAATGAGGAAATTCAGTTAATCAGGGTGGTGAGTACGCAGGATATGTTTGATGCTGTAAATGCCAATTTTCAGCATGTAGATGTAGTAATAGCTGCCGCGGCAGTTTCAGATTATAAACCTAAAGTGGTTGCCGATCAAAAGATCAAGAAGGCAGAAGAGCAGTTTAGCATAGAACTCACCAGGACGCAGGATATCCTTGCCACTCTGGGAGAGAAAAAAACCTCTCAAAAACTAATAGGTTTTGCTTTGGAAACCAACAACGAGCTGGAAAACGCCAAAGGTAAACTGAAAAAGAAAAACCTGGATTTTATCGTGCTCAATTCTATGAAGGACATAGGGGCAGGCTTTAAAAAAGATACCAATAAAATTACTGTTGTTTACCCTGAAAGAAAGGTGGCTTTCCCGGTAAAGCCGAAGAATGAAGTTGCCAGGGATATTTTAAATGAAGTTGTACAATTGTTCGATGCTTAGAATTCTCACATTTTGCTTGTGTTTAATTAGTTTCAGCACAATAACTGCGCAGGAACTTAATTGTGAGATTATTATAAATACAGAACAAACCGGGCAGAGCAATCTTTCCGTATTCCGCACGTTGCAGCGGTCGCTTTCAGATTTTGTGAATCAGAACATCTGGACTAATCGCGAGTACGAAGATCACGAACGGGTTAACTGTAGTATGTTTATCACTATCAACAGTTTTGAGGGTGAGTCTTTCACCGGGACTATACAGGTGCAATCTTCCCGTCCGGTATATGGAACTACCATGATTTCCCCCGTCTTCAATTTTAATGATGAACAATTCAATTTCAATTACAGGGAGTATCAACCGCTAAACTACAGCGAGAATTCCTATGTTTCCAATCTTGTTTCTGTAATATCCTTTTACGTTTATACTATTTTAGGATTGGATGCCGATACTTTTCAGCTAAATGGCGGTACCGAATATTTTGAAGAAGCAAACCGCATTGTCACCACCGCACAGCAGGGAAATTCCCGTGGCTGGAGGGGGACAGACGGTTCCCGGTCGCGCTACAGGTTAAATACAGATTTACTTTCTAATACTTACGCCGAGTATCGTGTTGCTTTATACGAGTATCACCGGCTTGGACTTGATGTAATGCATCAGGACCTCCAGGCTGGAAAAATGGCCATTGTCGGGTCGCTGGAAAAGCTGGAAATAATGAACAGTCGCAGATCCAATTCCCTGCTGTTGCGAACTTTCTTCGATTCAAAAGCAGATGAAATTGAACGTGTTTTTGGTGGTGGGCCAGAGATTCCACTGCCGCCATTGGTTCAAACTCTAAATAATATTGCACCGCGATATTCCAGAAACTGGAATAGTCTTCAATAAGTGCATTTAGTTTGATTCGCAATTATTTCTTAGGTATATTTAGGCTCAAAATTCTAGACATTGCTAACAGCACTCTCAATAAAAAATTACGCTTTAATAGAAGATATAAATATTAATCTTCAACCTGGTTTTACCACGATTACAGGGGAAACCGGTGCAGGAAAATCTATTATGCTTGGCGCACTGGGCCTTCTTTTGGGGAATAGGGCAGACTATGGCGCTATCCGTAATTCAGATAAAAAATGCGTTATAGAAGGCAGCTTCAATATTTCAAATTATAAGCTGAAGGATTTCTTTACGGCTGAAGATTTGGATTATGAAGCTACTACGATTATTCGGAGGGAAATTCTTGCTTCAGGAAAATCCCGGGCTTTCGTAAATGATACTCCGGTAAACCTGAATTCTTTAAATGCACTGGGTGCTTATCTTATTGATATTCATAGTCAGCATGAAACGCTGAGCCTTGGGAATATAGATTACCAGTTCCAGGTGATTGATACCATTGCTAAAAATGAAGGTGTTATCCTTGAATACAAGCAGCATCTAAAGGAGTACAAGAAATTTCAAAAACGTGCTGTGGAATTAAAAGAAGAACAGGCGCAGGCAGCGAAAGAATATGATTATAATTTATTTCTGCTGGATGAACTCCAGGAAGCCAAGCTTAAGCCGGGAATGCAGGAAGAGCTGGAAGAGCGTTACGAAGAGCTGAACAATGTTGAAGCATTAACGGAACAGTTAAGTGCTGCACTTAACAATGTGACCCAGGAGGAAATCGGAAGTCTGGAAACCCTGAAAGAAGTGCGCGCAAGCCTTGCCAAAATTTCCACATTTTCGGCAAATTATGGGAGCATGCATGATCGGGTACAGAGCGTGATCATTGAGCTTGATGATATTGCTGAAGAAATTTCCGGAGCGCTGGAAAGGGTAGAGGCCAACCCTGAAGAGCTGGAAGCTACAAATGCAAAACTTCAGCTTATTTATAACCTTCAGAAAAAACATACTGCGGGTAGTATAGAAGAATTACAGGAAATCCAGGAAGAACTACAGAAGAAAGTTTCGGCCAGTGAAAACGCAGAAACCGATCTTTCCGAATTGAACAAAGCCATTGCCGACAAAGAAGCAGATTTAAAAAAGATTGCCGATAAACTTAGCGCAAATCGTAAAAAGATAATTCCTCCGTTTATCCTTGAAGCCGAAGAAACCCTTGCAGCTCTGGGAATGCCAAATGCGAGGCTAAAAATTGATCTCGAGAAGCAAAAAACATTCTTACCGAACGGGCAGGATCAGTTATCCTGGTATCTGGCGGCAAATAAAGGAGGAGAATTCAAGGAAATGAAAAAAGCAGCTTCCGGCGGAGAACTTTCCAGGATTATGCTGGCGGTAAAGAGCATTCTTGCGGCACAAAGTAACCTGCCTACCATTATTTTTGATGAGATCGACACCGGAGTTTCAGGCGATATTGCCCAAAAAATGGGAGAGATCCTGCAGCGAATGGGGAATAATATGCAGGTAATTGCAATTACTCACCTTCCGCAAATCGCCGGAAAAGGAAACAGCCATTTCAAAATCTTTAAAGAAGACACGGCAGATACTACCACCACAAAAATAAGGCAACTTCAAACTCCGGATAGAGTAGAAGAATTGGCGATGATGCTGGGAGGTAACAAAATCAGCGAATCTGCACGGGCACATGCTAAGGAGTTGTTGAGTGAGTGATTTTAGTGAAGAGTGAAAAAGCAATTTGAAAATGTGCTAATTTGAAAATGAAAAGTTACCAGGAAGTTCGAGGTTAGAAGTACGAATGGATGAGTAGTGCAGAGTGAAAGAGTGAAAGAGTGAAGAGTGAGAAGTTAATTTAATAATTTCTGCGTTAGCGGAAACCTGAAACCTGAAACCTGAAATTTTTAATTTTGAATTCGAGACAAAGAAAAAATTCCAAATTCAAAATTTACACTTTAAAATAAGCTCTTGTCCCAATTAACAAATGGAGAAGAAGGAATAAAATTCAAACATCTTTGTTATCTTTACCCGCTATCAACCAAAAAGAATAAAAAATGTCATATAACCTGCTAAAAGGAAAAAAAGGGATCATATTTGGTGCGCTGGATGAGAATTCTATCGCATGGAAAACTGCTGAACGTGTACATGAGGAAGGTGGTCAATTTGTGCTTACCAATGCACCTATAGCAATGAGGATGGGGAATATTAAGGATCTTGGTGAGAAAACCGGTTCTGAAATTATTGCTGCCGATGCCACTAAAGTTGAAGATCTTGAAAACCTTGTGGATAAGGCCCAGGAGATTTTAGGAGGGAAACTGGATTTTGTACTGCACTCCATCGGGATGTCTGTAAATGTGCGTAAAGGCAATCATTATACAGATATGAACTACGATTATACTGCCAAGGGATGGGATGTTTCTGCGGTTTCTTTTCATAAAACCATGCAGGCGTTGTATAAAAAAGACGCGATGAATGAGTGGGGAAGTATCGTTGCCCTTTCTTATATCGCTGCCCAAAAAGTTTTTCCAGATTATAATGATATGGCAGATAACAAAGCCTATCTGGAATCTATCGCGCGCAGCTTCGGCTATTTCTTCGGAAAAGAAAAGAAAGTCCGTGTGAATACAATTTCACAGTCTCCAACGCCAACCACGGCCGGAACAGGAGTGAAAGGTTTTGACGGATTTATTGCTTATGCAGATAAAATGTCGCCGCTGGGAAATGCAACCGCTCAGGATTGTGCAGATTATACCGTTTCCCTGTTTTCAGATTTGACAAAAAGGGTGACGCTTCAGAATTTATACAACGACGGCGGATTCTCAAACATGGGTGTGAGCCAGCAGGTGATGGATGCTTTTATAAAAGACCAGGAAGAATAGTTGCTTCCGTATAAAATAAGGAAAGGCTGTTAAAGAGGTAATTCATCAAGTAATTTGATGACTTTGCTTTTTGAACAGCCTTTTTTGTATCACTTTATTAAATGAAATTGAATTATTCTTTTATAATTCCCGTTTTTAACCGTCCGGAAGAAATAAGGGAACTGCTGCAAAGTATGCTTCAGCTCGATTTTGAAGCTCTTTTTGAAGTGGTGATTATAGAAGATGGTTCCACGGTTTCTTCTGAAGAAGTTGTTTCTCAATTTAAAGATCAACTTCAGATAAGTTATTATTTTAAACCGAATTCCGGTCCCGGAAGTTCCCGGAATTACGGAATGGAACGTGCAAAAGGGAATTATTTTCTCATCCTGGATTCCGATGTAATTCTTCCTTCAGATTATCTGAAACAGGTCGATCTTTTTCTTCAGGATAAATACTGCGACTGCTTTGGAGGGCCAGATGCGGCACATGAATCCTTCAGCGATCTTCAAAAAGCCATAGATTACAGTATGACTTCGGTTTTAACCACCGGCGGAATCCGCGGAAAGAAATCTTCGGTAAATAAATTTCAGCCGCGGAGTTTCAATATGGGAATTTCAAAAGAAGCTTTTGAAAAAACGGGCGGCTTCGGAAGAATTCATCCGGGCGAAGATCCCGATTTATCCTTAAGGCTGATAATTGCCAATTTTAGCACCTGCCTTATTCCGGAAGCTAAAGTTTTCCATAAAAGGCGTATCAACTGGGCTAAATTTTACCTGCAGGTAAAGAAATTCGGGTTGGTAAGACCTGTTTTAAACAAATGGCACCCGGGATCTGCTAAAATTACCTACTGGTTTCCTTCAGTTTTTATTCTTGGATTAAGTGTGGCCTTTATTTTGGCAATTTTCGACCTGAATATGTTCCTTGGAATATATGTCTTATATTTCGGGGTAATTGGCATAGATGCTGCGGTGAGAAACAGAAGCATGAAAATTGGCATTTTAGCAATACCGGCAGTTTTTATCCAGTTTTCAGGTTATGGTTATGGATTTCTGAAATCATTTTGGCAAATTCAGGTTCTAAACAAAAACGAGGAAAAAGTGTTTCCTCATTTATTTTTTAAAGATGCTCAACAGGCTCAGGATTCGTAGACGAAGTTTTAAAAAGGCAAATGTAAAAACATTTAGTGTTTTTCTGTTTTTTTCAGCGCTTACATGGCTGTTGGTGCAGCTTTCCAAGGAGTACACGCAAATTATTGAAATTCCGTTACAATATACCAACGCCCCGCTGGACAAAAGTATATCTAATGAAAAGCCCGAAAGTGTGCCTTTGCGCATCGAGGACCGCGGCTTTTTTATTATTTACTACCAGCTTTTTAAACCAGAGCTAAATGTAGATCTTGCTAATGCTGAAGTAGAGGAGGGCAACCTGGTGTATGTAATAGACAGTAACCTGAGCGAAATTTCGGAGGAACTACAGATAGATTTGGAAAATTCTGCTTTCCTGGAAGATGAAATAAGGATTCCTTTTCAGCCTAAGAAAGAAACAAGGGTCGCTGTTATTCCGAATATTGAGATTAATTACGCTGTGGGTTATTCTGCAGGGGAAAGTATTGCTTTGGAACCCGACTCAATTACCGTTAGCGGACCACAAAATGTGATTGACACCATCACCAGGGTGCAGACGGTAAACCTGAAAAGGAATGGGATAAACCGCGATGTCTCCGGAATGATTCCTTTGGATACCGCCAATATGAACATGATAAGTTTTTATGAGACCGAGGTACGGTATTCTCTGGAGGTAGAAAAATATACTGAAGGTAGTGTGCAGATCCCGGTAGAGGTAACAAATGTGCCAGATAACCTGAACCTGGCTTATTTTCCGAAGCGGATTTTATTGTATTACCAGGTTAATCTGGATGATTACGAGAAAGTAAAAGCTTCAGATTTTAGAGTCGTTTGTGATTACTCGCGGGTAAGGGAAGAACAGGATTATTTTTTAGCTGAAATTATTGAAAAACCCGATTTTGTTACTAATGTAAGACTGAGCGAACGAAAAATTCAGTTTGTAATTAAGAAGTGATTGGGATTACGGGGGATGAAGTTTTATCCTAAACTGAATCAGGAAACAGGAGACAAGAATCATGGAAGTTCAAGTAGCAATGAAAAACGAATGTCACCCCGAGCGGAGTCGAGGGGTTGGTTGCAGTGGATCGATCTTAAACTGAATCAGGAAACAGGAGACAAGAATCAGGATTTTAGAAAAAAGAGATCAAACCACACTTCGACAAGCTAGTGAGACTTGTAGAAGAAAACAAACGAGATTCCGGCTGAGCCTGTCGAAGCTTTGCTAGTCCGATTAAAAAGTTCATTAGCAAACCTTGAAAGAGGAAACAGGAGACAAGAATCATGGAAGTTCAAGTAGCAATGATAAACGAATGTCACCCCGAGCGGAGTCGAGGGGTTGGTTGCAGTGGATCGATCTTAAACTGAATCAGGAAGCAAGAGGCAAGAAACAGGATGTTAGAAAAAGAAAATCAAACCACACTTCGACAAGCTCAGTGAGACTTGTAGAAGAAAACAAACGAGATTCCGGCTGAGCCTGTCGAAGCTTTGCTTTACCCATTAGAAGAATGACAGACAAATCGAACTAAAAGCGTCTCGACTCCGCTCGACGAGACAGAAGAACAAGGAGAAAATTTGATTTCAAGAATTAAAAAGGAGCTTCTCGACTGCGCTTGAAATGACAGAAGAACAAATGAGGGAATTTAAGTTCAGAAAAAAACGTACCGACTCCGCTATACGAGACACCTTCAGTCAGTCTGGAATAATAAATAATAAACAATCAGAAATAAAAAATAATAATACGATGAAAGTTGTAGGTCTTACCGGCGGCATTGGAAGCGGAAAAACCACCGTGGCGAATTTTTTTAAGGATCTCGGGATTCCGGTATATATCGCAGATGATGCTGCGAGGAACCTGATGAATACTTCAGAAAATATAAGGAAGGAAATTACCACGCTCTTTGGTGCGGAATCTTACATTGATAAACTTCCCAATCGTAAATTCATTGCTTCCAAAGTATTTAATGATAAGACGCAACTCGACCTCCTTAATAATATTATCCATCCTGCCGTGGCTGCAGATTTTGAAAAATGGAAATTGCAGCAGGATGCACCTTATGTAATTTACGAAGCTGCCATACTTTTTGAAAAAGGCGGATATAAAAAATGTGACTACACCATTCTCGTTACCGCTCCCCACGACCAAAAAATCAAACGGATTAAAGCACGTGATCAAAGTTCTGTAGAAGATATCGAAGCCAGAATGAATAATCAATGGGATGATGAACGGAAGGCCGGCCTTGCAGATTTCCAGATTGAAAACCTTCAGTTGGAGCAAACCCGCCGGGATGTGGAAAATCTACACGCTGTTCTCTTAAAAGTGCGTAAAAATTAGCCCATCTTTTGTTAACATTTGGTTAAACCCTCAGACCTCTAAATGTTAAAATCTTACTTTTGAGGCATGAATAAGAAGCTTTTTTTTCTTCTCGTTGTTCTAATGAGCCTCTCCCTTATCGGCATTATTTTCGTTCAGGGATATTGGATTAAGACTACGATAGACGACAGGGAAGCGCAATTTTCTTATGATGCAAAACAGGTACTTTTAAGTGTTTCAGAAGAAATACAAAACAGGGAGCTGGAAAGTTACTGGTTCCGGTTTGATTCTATAGATAAAAGTAACAGTTCACTGCAGGGCGTCACCCTTACAGAGTATTTTACTATGGACAGGGACGAGTTCAGGAACGAAGATTTTTTCGAATCCGAGTCCTTTTTGGAAAAAGATTATAAGATATCCTCAGGATTTTTAGATACAGATCAGGACAGTATTCAATTTACCAAACTTATTAATAAGAGGGTAACCAATGTAGTAAAGAAGAATATAGATGGACAGGGCTTGAGTGCGCAGCAGCAGATAGAGCGAATGGTGAGGATGAAGGATGTGGAAAAAGAATCACTGCGCCGGCTTATTGAAGGGGTAACCGCAAAGTTACCTGTACATACCAGGGTGAGTGAGGAAACTATCAAGACGCTTATTGGAAATGAGCTGAAGCGGCGGGATATTAAATCTGATTTTGAATTTGCTGTTTTTAATAATTCGATTTCGACAAATTTACATTCAGACGATTTTTCGCTGGATCATCCTGCCACCTATGGCGTTCCGTTATTTATGGATCCCGCAGGCAACAGTAATTACAGGCTTATCGTAAATTTTATGGGTAAGAAGGAAGTGGTATTGTCGTCTGTAATTCTTATGGCTGCATTGTCGATTATCCTTACTTTAATAATAGTGATTGCCTATTCCAGCGCACTTTCACAATTAATAAAGCAACGGCAGATTTCCCAGATCAAGACCGATTTTATTAATAATATGACGCATGAGTTTAAAACGCCTATCGCAACGATTAACCTGGCGTTGGATGCGATAAAAAACCCGAAGATTATTAACGATCAGGAAAAGGTTAACCGCTACCTGAAGATGATAAGGGACGAAAATAAGAGGATGCATGCCCAGGTAGAGAATGTGTTACGGATTTCGAAACTGGAAAAAAACGAGCTTGACCTTAAGAAAGAAAGGCACAGGCTGCACGAGATTATAAAAGATGCCATCACGCATGTGGAATTGATAGTGGAAGACAGGGGCGGATATATACAAACACATTTTGCAGCTTTAAAATCTTCAATTCTGGCCAATGAAGATCATTTTACCAATGTAATTGTAAACATTCTGGACAATGCGGTAAAATACAGTCCCAATGAGCCCAAGATTGATGTTTATACTGAAAATGTCAAGAATATGATCATTGTGAAAATCAGGGATCAGGGAGCCGGGATGACAAGGGCGGTCCAAAAGAAAGTATTTGAAAAATTTTATCGCGAACACACAGGAAATATCCACAATGTGAAGGGTCACGGTTTAGGTCTGGCTTATGCAAAGCAGATTATTGAAGACCACCACGGGGAAGTTTTTGTGGAAAGCGAAAAAGGAAAAGGAACAACATTTATAATTAAATTACCACTAATATCTTAATATATGGAAACTGAAGAAAAGAAAATTTTATTAGTAGAAGACGATCCGAATTTCGGAACTGTCTTAAAAGATTACCTGGCGATGAATGACTATGAGGTCACTCATGCTAAAAACGGAATGGAAGGTTTCGAAAAGTTTAAAAAAGACGATTTCGACCTTTGTATCCTGGATGTGATGATGCCTTATAAAGATGGTTTCACACTGGCCAAAGAAATTCGTGACAAGAACGAAGAAATCCCGATTATTTTCCTAACCGCCAAGGCGATGAAGGAAGATGTGCTTAAAGGCTACAAAGTTGGGGCAGATGATTACCTTAACAAACCATTCGACAGTGAAGTGCTGTTAATGAAGATCAAGGCGATCATGCAACGCAAAGCGACAGATAGTGTTGCCGATAGTAAGCAGTTTGAGTTTGAGATCGGGAAATTCCATTTGAACTCAAAATTGAGGTTTTTAACCTACGACAATGGCGAACCACAAAAACTGTCTCCAAAAGAGAATGAGTTGTTGCGTCTTCTAGCACTACATGAAAACGATTTGATGCCAAGGGAACTTGCACTAACCAAAATCTGGAGGGACGACAACTATTTTACTTCCAGGAGTATGGACGTTTACATCGCAAAGCTGCGTAAATACCTTAAAGTAGACGAAAATGTGGAAATCCTGAACATTCACGGGGAAGGATTCCGTCTTGTTGTTAAGAACGAGGAAAAAGACGAAGAAGATAAATAATAGCACCAATTAATTTCAGTTTCTTAGTGAAACTTCCATTTCAGGGACGGGGATTCCTGGAATGGAGGTTTTTCTAAATCTGAAGAATAAAAGCGAGGCACGAAATTTGGCAATTATCGTCCTGGGCTTTAGCGTTTTAAAAAACTAACATTTTAAAAAAATGTTAAAACAGCGGGCTAAAACTTAACAAAACGCGCCTGCACACTTCCTTAAACTATACTTATCTTTGGGGCTGAAGTATGACGTGCGGCCCTAGATGATAAGCTCTTTTTACCACCCTACCATAAAAACTTTTACCGGAATCCTTCCGCCAGGGCTTTTTGTGCTTATTTTTTCCTTCTTTTTTACTTTTCAGGATGTTGCGGGGCAGGAGCCTAATTATAATCATGATGCTTCTGAATCCAGAAATTTAGATCGATTTTCAGTAAATACATCAGATGCACTGGATCCTCAGGCCAAACTTAATAGATTAATAATTGCTGTAGAAACGAATCCAGAAGGAGAAAAATTCGTTTTGACTTTCGGCAATGGAATAAAAAGAATAGGAGACAATGACGGATTAATTGATTTTATTCCAAATCAGAATAGTAGGTTGAGCAATCCATTAGATTTCGCAATTAATAGCGAAGGGAAATTTTTTGTGGCAACTAATGAGAGTAACAGAAGGTATATAAGAGTTTATTCACCTGAAGGGATTTATTTACCTAATGAAGAATTGGGTAATGGAAATTACGGCACTTCAGGGGCAGATCGTTTTAAAGGGCCTACGGGACTTACATTTGATAATGAAGATAACCTTTATGTTGCCGATCATTATATAGGCACTGATAATCCACCAAGACCAAGTTCAATTAAAATTTACAGAAAAGATGCATCAGGAAATTATAAAAACAATCTGATAAATGAATTTGATAATGTTCAGGGAGTCCTATTAAATTTTCCTTACAGATTAGCTGTAAACAGTCTGGGACACCTTTACATGGCTGAATTGGGTCAGAATGACAATGCAACTGTAAAGGTATTACAATTTGATAATAGTTTTAACCCGACTCAAGTTGATGAAATTGATAGTGATGAGATTGGATCACCAGGAAGTGTAATAATTGATAAATTTGACAACATTTTTGTTGCAGATTTTGGTGAGAATATTAATCTCTCCAGGGTTTTAGAAGCCACTGATGATATTGATGAATTTTATGAGGTTTTTGAAATTATTAAAGAGGGAATAGCAGACAATGCATTTAATGTCGATGTTTTTAATCCCAATAATACTTACCGTTCAACCATTTCTTCTGAAATTGATTTTCCAGTTGATCTTGCTATTTCAAGTTGCGGAACATTGTATGTAAATAATTCTATATTTGAGGGGGAAATTAGAGAAAGATGTGTATTTGGATTCTGTGTTCAAGTGCCAGATATAAATATAGATTTTGACTTAGAAGCTTATCAACGATCACCAGGTTACGATACTGAAGCTCCTGTTCTGGTTTCTTGTTCAGGCGATCAGGAAGAAGATTTAACAAATGGAAATTTTAGTATACCCGACTATACTGATTTACCACAATTTATAGATAATTGTGATGATGATTTGGAATTTGTACAGGATCCACCTGAAGGTGCTACTATAACTGAAACTACAACAGTAACTATAACAGCAATTGATGACGCTGGAAATATTTCAGAAGCTTGCACTTTCCAGGTAATTATTGAAGAAGAGGAAGATACTCCACCTGTTTTTCAGGATTGCTCTTCGGATATTGAAAGGAATAACGATCCCGGCCAATGTGGTGCTATCGTTACATTCAATACTCCAACTGTAACCGATGAAAACGGAAATGTTTCCGTGACAAGAGTTGATAATACAGCACTAGATTCCGGAGATGAATTTCCTGTTGGAACTACCACTATTATTTTCCAAGCCGATGATGGTACAAATGCCCCTGTTACCTGTAGTTTTGATATCGTTATAGCCGATACACAGGCTCCTGATGCTATTTGCATCCCACCAGGGAAAGAATATTATTTAGAAAATGGAAAACTAACAATTATTCCAGAAGAAATAGATAATGGCTCTTATGATAATTGTGGGATAGCATCTATACAACTTGCTAGATCAGAATTTGATAGTCCCGGAACCCATACTTTAAGTTTAATCGTAACCGATTTAACGGGAAATAGTACAATTTGTAATACAAATATAGAAATATGGGAGCAACAAACGACACCCGAAGTTAACTGTAATGACCAAACAATATTTTTAGATGATAACGGGCAGGCTCAAATTACAGCAGCGGAAGTTTCTGATGGAAACGAAGACCTGGATCTAGATATTGATATTTCCAGTTTTGATTGTACTAATTTAGGACCAAATAATGTAGAGCTTACCGTTACAGACCCTGCAACAAATCTTTCCGATACCTGTACTTCAATAATAACAGTTGTGGATGACATTGCTCCTATAGCAAATTGCGTAGCTCCCTTTACATTGGAACTCGATGAAAATGGAGAAGCCTCTCTTACAGTGGAAGACCTTGATAATAATTCTACAGACAATTGTGCCATAAGTTCCAGAAGTCTATCTCGATATAATTTTACCCGTAATGATGTGGGTGTTGTTCCGGTAGAACTTACTATCACCGATTTCTCAGGACTTAGCGAAACTTGTACAGTAAATGTTACTGTAGAAGATAATACTCCTGTACCACCCGAACCCAATTGCAACGACCAAACAATATTTTTAGATGAAAACGGCCTGGCACAAATCACAGCACGAGAAATTTACGGTTCAGATCCTGCACTTGATGGTGTGAATTTACGGCTAATTAGCAGAAATAATTTTAATTGTGATGATGCCGGGAATGATGTGGAGGTAGCACTTCGGGTAACAGATAATCAAACCGGATTATCTTCAGAATGTACTGCCCAAATTACAGTGTTAGATAATGAAGACCCGGTTATAGTTGAATGTCCGGAAGATAAAAATTTCACAGTTTCTTACGGAGAAACAGGTAGGATAGTAGAATATGACGTACCAACATTTGACGATAATTGCCAAATTTCGAATGTGGATCGAACAGCCGGTCCTGCATCCGAAGAAGCTTTTCCGCTTGGACCCACAATTGTGACCCATACTGCCACAGACTCTTCAGGTAATACCATTGAATGTAGTTTTACAGTTACTATCACTGAAAATGCAGATGAAGTTGCACCTACTTTCACCAACTGCCCACCAGATCCTGTTACAGTAACCACCGCAACAGGCCAATGTGATGTGGCAGCGCCTTTCGAAATGCCTGAGGCTACAGATAATTCCGGAGATGTGGAGGTTGAACTTACGAGTGATCTGGGATTTGAAGACCGTTTTCCAATAGGAGAACACACGGTCAGCTATACAGCTACAGATGAAGCAGGAAATTCTGCCGACTGTAGTTTCCGAGTAATTGTTACCGAAGATGTGGCGCCGCAGGTTTTTTGTCCGGCTCCAAAAATGGCAAATTTCGACCCTGAAGTCGGTTTTACAGTTCCCGATTATCGTGCTGAAGTAACGGTTTCAGATAATTGCACTTCAGAAGAAGAATTACGACAAAATATTGTTCAGGATCCCGCACCGGGAGAAACTATTTTTACAACTCAGCAAATTTCTTTTTCCGTAGAAGATGCTTCAGAAAATATTTCCGGGGGTTGTTCTTTTACGCTTACACTTAATGAAGTTACAGACGAAGTTGCACCAAATTTTATAGAGTGCCCGAGTGCAAACGGTATGACACAGGATGCAGCTCCCGGGTTATGTGAAGCTGTAGTACATTTTCCCCTTCCGGAAGCTGAAGATAGCGAAGGAAATCCTGTTGCTGTAGTAGTTACAAGCGATTTAGGCCCGGGAGATAACTTTCCTTTTGGTGACACAGAGGTGGCTTTTACGGCAACAGCTGAAAACGGACTTACCGCTACCTGTACTTTTACAGTCACGATTATAGATAATGAAATTCCCGATATTGAAACCTGTGCAGGTCCCAAAACGGCAAATTTCGATCCGGAAGTCGGTTTTACAGTTCCCGATTATCGTGACGAATTAGTCGTTTCAGATAATTGTACTCCAACAGAAGATCTTATTATCACCCAAACTCCTGCGCCGGGAGATGTAATTGATGCAAGCCAACAAATTTTCTTCAGAATAGAAGATGCCTCAGGAAGGACTGCAGATTGTAGTTTTGAACTTACTTTAGAAGAGGAAGATGTCGAGGTGCCATTGGAAATTTCAGGTTGTCCCGGTCCGCAACAAGGTAGTCTTGATCAATATTGCACATTTACGGTTCCCGATTATACTGGTGAGGCCACGACAAACATTCCTGCCACTATTACGCAGGTGCCAACTCCCGGTTCTGCTATTTATCAGGATACAGAAGTAAGCGTAATTGCTACAACTGCATTGGGAGAGGTGGATATTTGCTATGTCCAGGTTAACTTGGATATTTCGCTGCCCGATGCGCTTAACTGTCCGCCGGAAGAAGAGGAAGCAGATTACGATCCTGAAGAGGGCTATTTTATTGGCAGTTACATTAGTCGTTACAATCTTGATTTTTGTGAGCAGAATTTTACGGTAGTTCAAACTCCGGAATTTGGTACTCCAATTACAGAAGATACGCCGGTAAATATTACTGTGAGCGATGCAGCGGGGAACGAGCTTGATTGTAATTTCCTGGTTACTGTACCTGGAGATACTCCTGATGAACTTATAGCCCGGGATGACGAATATGTTGTTGAAGACAATTCTGAATTGTTTTTAGTTCCTGAGCCTACCGGGATTTTAAATAATGATGATTTTAATCCGGCAGCATTACCTCAGATAGAAATAGTTAGCCGTCCTGAAGGAGCATTGGATATGGATCCCGATGGTTCCTTTACTTACAATCCGGTAGATGATTTTACGGGAGAGGATTCATTTACTTACCGGCTGATTGACGGTACAACTACATCTAACACAGCGACGGTGGTTATTAATGTTTCCGCTGGAAATACAGCGCCTGTAGCCGAAGACGATACCTATAGAACAGATGCGAATGTAGAACTTATTGTAGATGCTCCCGGGGTACTTGCGAACGATATAGATACAGATGGCGATGAGCTTAGTGCCAGCCTTGTTACCAATACCAGGGGTGGCGATTTAACGTTTAATAGCGATGGTTCTTTTGTATATGTTCCCGATGCCGGTTTTAATGGTCTGGATACTTTTACGTACACCGCCAGCGATGGAATATTAGAATCTAACGAAGTTACAGTCACTATTTATATAGATTATGTACAACCTATTGCCCGTGACGATTTTTATACTATTCCGCAGGGAGAAACTTTAATTGTTGATGCTACCGAAGGTTTGCTTGCTAATGATGAAGATCCCGAGGGAGACGAACTTACAGTGTATGAGGCAACCCCTGTCACCAATGGTTCTCTTGATCTCTCTGAAAGTGGCGCTTTTACCTATATACCTGACCCACAATTTACGGGAGAAGCCACTTTTACATACTACGTCTCCGACAGTGAAGGCGAGTCTGAAGAAGCGACGGTGTACATTAATGTTTCCGCTGGAAATACGGCGCCTGTAGCCAATCCAGATGAATATACTATAGAACCTAACAATGTTTTTACGCGCAATGCGCCGGGAGTATTGGCAAACGACAGCGATCCCGAGGGTGATGATATAACTGCCCAAGTCGTGGACCTTCCTGCTTTTGGCGAGCTTACGCTAAATCCCAATGGGTCTTTTACCTATGAGGCTAACGATGACTTTCCCGGTATGGATAGTTTTACTTACTTCGCTACCGATGGAAATTTACAGTCCAATACCGTAGAGGTGACCATTAGGTCTGCAAATGCTTCCGCGGTAGTGGTTGACGATTTTTATACGGTAGAACAGGGAGAAATCCTGGATGTGGGAGTTGAGGATGGTATATTGGCAAACGATCAGGTGGAGAATATGAATGCATATGAAGCGATCCAGATATCAGAAGTGAGCAATGGTTCGCTGCTGCTGAATAGAGACGGGTCTTTTGTTTATACGCCCGATCCAGATTTTACAGGCGAAGATACGTTTGATTATTACCTTCACCGCAGTCAAAACGATTCTAATGTTGCTACGGTTACGATAACAGTCACCGCCGTTACTGATCCTCTAAATATTAACTGCCCAATAGACCAGGTAGAAGTTGCAGATGAAAACTGCGGTTTTATGCTTCCGGATTACAGAGATTTACTGGAGGTAAATCGTGCAACTGCTGAAGTTACCCAGTCTCCTGTACCAGGAACCATAATATATGAGACGCAACAAATACAATTTAGCGTTACTGCGGGAGAGGAGAGCGATGTTTGTTATTTCCAGGTAGTACTGGAGGATGAAACTGCTCCTTCTATAGCCTGTCCCGAAGAAATGTATGAGCAGCAAAATGCCGATGGTACATTTATTTTACCCGATTATTCTGAAGAAATTATGGCCTTCGATAATTGCGGATCAGTTAGCGTAGATCAAAGTCCGGCTCCGGGAACTTCAGTTTCTGCAGGGGATAATACCGAAATTACACTTACTGCCACAGATAATTCCGGGAATAGTACTACCTGCAGCTTTCCGTTGCTATTATCTTCCGAAGAAGTGGTGGAAATTCAGTGTCCTTCAGATCAAACTGAAGAAGTGCTCGAAAATTGCAATTTTCAGGTACCCGATTATACCGCAATGGCGACAGTAAGTAATCCCGATGCGGTGGTAACCCAGAGTCCGCAGGAGGGCGAGATGGTTTCCGAAGATACCGTCATCACCTTAACCGCCACCTTAAACGGAATGTCCAGCGAATGCTCTTTTAACCTGTTTTTAGAAGATGAAGTGGCTCCGGTAGCCAATTGTGTAGATGGATATACATTAACGCTTGTAGACGGCATGGCTACGCTTACTGCGGAAGAACTCAACTTCAATTCTACCGATAACTGCGGAATTGTAGAGATGACGATCGATCAAAATATGTTTACAACTGAAGATGTCGGGGATAATACCGTAACATTAACGGTGACCGATGCCGCCGGAAATACAGATAGCTGTGAAACCATAGTTACCGTAGCTGGAGATCCCAATACGGGCCCGGTGAGTTGTGTAAACGGCGTAACGCTGGAACTGGATGTAAACGGGGAAGCCTATCTGGATATTAACGATGTGTACAGAGGGAATCCTTCCGGAGAACTTTCGGTAAGCAGGACCTATTTTACCTGTGAGGATGTTGGGGTTAACCGGGAACGTTTTTATTATACTGAAAACGGGGAAGAGACCTTCTGCGAATTTTCGGTTACTGTTGCAGAAAATTTTAAGCCGCAGGTTACGGTAGAAAATATCTCGTTAAATATTAATGCTGATGGAATCGCCATTCTTACAGAAGAAGATTTACAATCTATAGTTACCGCCACAGATAATTGTTCTGATGGGTTGAGATATGAAGTAAGTCAGACAGAATTTGATTGTTCAAATACAGGCTCTAACCTTGTCTATGTGACTGTAACAGACGAGAGCGATAATGCCACCACGACAAGTTTTCTTGTATTTATAAATACACCGCCGGGAACCTGCGGTACTTTGCTTGATGACGATGATTATGTTTTTGTTTATCCAAACCCGAATAATGGGAGCTTTAAAATTAATGCGCCCGCTAATGTGGTGATTCTAAATATCAGGGCTTACGATATGCGCGGCAGGTTTATTGGAGAAGTTAATTACGATGAAACAGTAACAGAATATGCGATGAGCCTAGGGGAAGTAGCAAGTGCAGTTTACGTGCTCCGGATTTCGACCAGAAGGAATGGAAACGAAGAAGAGCTGATTCGCCGGGTTATTGTGAGGAATCTTTAATCTGCTTTTCTGCGTAAGCTATAATTTCTTCCGGTGGTGTGGTGTTTTTAAACCATGCTATAGCAGTATCTTTTTTGAACCAGGTAAGCTGCCTTTTAGCAAAACGGCGGGTGTTTTTTTTTATTTCGGCTACTGCTTCTTCTTCAGAAATTTTTCCTTCCAGGTGTAGAAAAAGCTCTTTATAGCCAACGGTATTCAGTGCGTTTAAATGTCGCTTCGGAAAAAGCTTTTTGGCCTCTTCAGGCAAGCCGGTTTCCATCATTTTATCAACCCTTAGATTAATGCGCTCATAAATTTTTTCCCTTTCTGCCGTGAGTCCTATTTGTATACTTCGGAAATTTCGCGGTTCTTTTTTTCTGTTTAAAAATGAAGAATAGGTTTTGCCGGTTCCAATGCAAATTTCCAGTGCGCGTATGAGTCGGTGCGGATTTTCAGCATCTACTTTTTGATAATAGTCAGGGTCGAAATTTGCCAATTTTCGCTGAAGGTTTTCCAGGCTTTCGTTGTTAAGATCTGCTCTTATCTGTGGATCAACTTCCGGAAAATAATCCAGACCTTCAAGAATACTTTTAACATAAAGTCCGCTGCCGCCAACCATCACCACAACTTTTTTCCGTTGAAAAAGTTCTTCGAGTTTCGCAATCGCATCCCTTTCAAAATCCCCCACAGAATATTCTTCTTCCACAGAAATATGCTGAATGAAATGATGTGGTGCAGCCTGTAACTCTTCCTCTTCAGGAACGGCCGTACCAATCTTCATTTCTTTAAAGAACTGGCGGGAATCTGCAGAAAGAATTTCAGTATCAAAATGCTGTGCGAGTTTTATTCCCAGTGCAGTTTTACCAATGGCAGTAGGCCCAACAATGGTTATTAGAAAAGGATCAGGCATTGAGTTTGTTTCCGCAGTTATGGCAAAATTCAGCGTTATCCAGGTGTTTGGTTTCATTGCAAACCGGGCAGGCCTGGGTATTTTTTATGGGTTTTTTAAATGAAGTAGCTTTGCTGTATTCCGAAGTTACAATTCCTGTGGGTACAGCAATAATTCCGTAACCGGTGATCATAATACAGGAAGCAATAAGCCTTCCTAAAGGTGTTACAGGAGCAATATCTCCAAATCCCACGGTTGTGAGGGTCACAATACACCAGTAAATGCTTAGCGGGATGTTATTGAAACCACCTTCTGGTCCTTCTACAAGATGCATTAAAGTTCCTGCAATAATACAGATGATAAGGACGGCGAAAAGAAAAACTATAATTTTGGCCCTACTGTTTTTTAGGGCTTCCATAAGTTTGTTGGATTCCCCAATATACCGGGTAATCTTCAGAATCCTGAAAATTCTTAGCAGTCTTAACGCCCGTATTGCAAAAAGAAGGTTTGCTCCGCCAACAAAAAGTCCGATATAAGTGGGTATGGTGGAGAGCAGGTCTACAATCCCATAGAAACTGAAAATATAAGCTTTTGGCCTTTTAATGCTAATAACCCTGAGAATATATTCAACGGAAAAAATGATCGTGATGATCCATTCTGCAACATAAAACTCCCAGTAGTACTTTAGAAAATATTCCGGAACACTTTCCAGCATCACCAGCGCAACACTTATCAGGATTATGATAAGCAGTGCAACATCAAAGAATTTTCCTGCTGGCGTATCGGCTTCATAAATTACTTCATGAAGCTTTAATTTCCATTTTGGAGTGGGTTTATTATCTTTCAAGGACTATTTATGTTAGTAGACTTCCAAATTTAAAGAAATTACCTGAAAAGCCTTAGTGTTTTGTGAATTTGTGGAGCAAGTAGATGTCTTTATTGGAATGAGAAACAAATAAACCGATAATTGCCATTTTGGAGGCTCTATTTTAACGTGAATCAGGAACCAGGAGACAAGAACCAGGATGTAGAAAATAGAGTTCTAACGAAAGCTTCTCGACTCCGCTCGAAGTGACATTAAGGAACTAAAACAAATTTAGGATAGAAAGAATAATGTCCCAATTAAAAAGTTTATTAGCAAATTTTCAAATTAGCATATTATGAAATCTATTTTGTGAACCGGCCTATCAAAAGTTTATCGTAAAATTTGAAGTAAGGCAGCGTAAAATTTTATGCTGTTTGAGCTGTGAGGAATTAGGTATTAGCAGAAATACGATAGCGAGTTCATAAAATTTAGATGCCGAATGAAAAATTTAGATAAAGTTTCGTAAGCCTTGATTTTTTGTTTCTTTTTCATCTAAGGAAAAAGAAAAGAGAGTATTTAGAAGTACGGAGACGAAGTGGGAAGTATGAAGAAGATCGATAATTGCCATTTTAGAGGCGCCATCTAAAACGGAATCAGGAACCAGGAGACAAGAACTAGGATGTCGGGAAAGAATGTCACCCCGGGCGGAGTCGAGGGGTTGATTACTTCAGTAAGAAAAAGCCCATAGAAATCCACCCTTCGACAAGCTCAGGGGGACAATGAGTTACCAGTCCGGCTGGGCCTGTCGAAGCCCTGCTATTTTTATTCGTGGTGAAAACTACAGTATGATAATTGCCATTTTGGAGGCTCTATTTTAACGTGAATCAGGAACCAGGAGATAAGAATCAGGATGTAGAAAACGAATGTCACCCCTGGCGGAGTCGAGGGGTTGTTTACTTCAGTAAGAAAAAGCCCATAGAAATCCACCCTTCGACAAGCTCAGGGGGACAAAAAAGTTTACCAGTCCGGCTGAGCCTGTCGAAGCCTTTTCCAAATCATCAAATTATTTTTCCGCTTCAGAAAAATGTACAATCTTAAACCTGTGATTTTTTCTCAGGTAATTCTGAATAATGTGCTGCGTATCACGATCATTTTTCATGGGAGTAATAATGGACTTTACAATATCTATATTGTTCACCTGGTGGTTAAGATTAAAATATCCCATTCCTTTAAACTCACCATCTTCAATTAGCAGCACACTTTTTTCGTCTACATCACGGCCGCGGCCAATAATCATCATATTCTGACTCTCATAGGAATATTTCGATATCAGGTCTCTTGCGCGTTGATTATATTCTGTTGCAGCTTCCTCATCTATACAGGCGCCCCAGCAGTTTTTGATGCTGTACTTAAAACAATTTCCGCTGCCTTTTTCAAGTCCGGAAAGTCGTTCGCATAACTGATATTCTTCCACCCAGTTGCTAAGCAAAGTTTTTGCTTGTCTCAGATTTGTAAAGGTGGTGATGTTTTCGCGACCATTCGCCCTGCCAATTTGCAAGTTAATGTAACCGTTCTCGTCGGTACTATGATATAAAGCATGACTGAAAATGTTCTTTTTCAGCGCCTTATTGTACTTTGGTTTATTCTGTTTAATTTCCTGATTCTCCTTGAGCAGGGCGATAAGCTCATTTCCGCAGGATTCATAAGAAACCGAAGAAACTTCTTTCTGCATTTCCTTCGCCTTATGGTGGTCGTTGGTAAAATGCTGATTTACACGTTTCCGGATATTTTTGCTTTTTCCAATGTAGATGATTTCGCCTTCCTCATTATGCAGGTAGTAAACACCTGTAGTGGCCGGCAATTCTTCCAGAAGATAGACAAGTTTTGTATCCAGATTACGTTTTGGTTCCAGCCGAACGTGGTCTTTAAGAATATCTTTTTCTACATCTTTGGCCAGCAACATTTTAAAAAGTTTCACTGTTGCCTGTGCGTCACCGCTGGCACGGTGCCTGTCGCTAAGCGGAATCCCCAGGGATCTTACCAATTTGCCAAGACTGTAGGAGGGAAGCCCCGGAATAAGTTTTTTCGAAAGCTCAACAGTACAAAGGGATTTACGCTCGTATTCAAATCCGAGTCGGCGGAATTCTGTTCTTAAGATCCGGTAATCAAATTTTGCGTTATGCGCAACGAGGATACAGTCTGTGGTGATTTCCACAATGCGCTTCGCTACCTCATAAAACTTGGGAGCATTGCGAAGCATTTCGTTATTAATTCCCGTTAAATTAACAACAAAAGGCTGTATAGGCTGCTCGGGATTTACAAGGCTAATGAATTGATCTACCACCTTATGGCCGTCGAATTTGTAAACGGCAATTTCGGTAACTCCTTCTTCGTTGTACTTACCTCCCGTTGTTTCTATGTCTAAAACTGCGTACAAAAACTTACTCTGTTTAATTATAATTCCGTTCCCCAAAAATACTACTTCCAATCCTCACCATTGTAGATCCACATTCTACCGCGATTTTGTAATCGCCGCTCATCCCCATGGAAAGTTCTTTAATTGAAGGATACTTTTCTTTAAAGTCGTCAAAAATACCTTTTAATTTCAAAAATTCCGATTTTACCTGATTTTCATCTTCAGTAAAAGTAGCCATTCCCATAAGCCCGACTACCGCTGTATTTTCCATTTTTTTATAAACATCGGAATTCAAAATTCCCTCTGCTTCTTCCCTGGAAATCCCGAATTTCGAATCTTCTTCGGCTATTTTAATCTGAATGAGGCATTTTATTTTGCGATCTTCATTTTTTGCTCTTTTGTTGATTTCCTTCAGCAACTTCAAACTATCTACAGCATGAATCAGGCCAACAAAAGGCGCCATATATTTCACCTTATTTCGCTGAACATGACCAACCATATGCCACTCAATATCTTTAGGAAGGCTCTCCCATTTATCGGTCATTTCCTGAATTTTATTTTCACCAAAAATCCGTTGCCCGGCTTCATAAGCTTCCATTAGATCTTCGTTGGGCTTGGTCTTGGAAATCGCTACCAGCTTAACATTTTCAGGTAGTTCATCTTTATATTTTTTTATATTTTCAGAAATCTTCATAGTCAAAACTCGTAAATTGTTAGACCGCTGCGCAGTTTAGGTTCAATATAAGTACTTTTTGGCGGCATCGTCAAATTTTCCTCTGCAATTTGTTTTATTTCAGCTATTCCGGGAGGGAGCATTGCGAAGCCAACTGCAAATTTTCCACTGTCTACCTGCCGCTTAATTTCTACATTATCGTCCGTTCCGGGGAAATAGGAAATTCGTTTATCATTTCTCAAATCCTGAATTCCAAGTATCGGTTTCAGGATATTTTCGTGTAGAATCACTGCATCCAGTTGGCTGCGGGAATCGGATGCTCTGACGCCGGTTTTCTTTAGCTGAAGTGAATAGTACTGGCCATCCAGGTACATGCTGAATTGATGTTTTTCTGCGGGCACAAAAATTTTCTCCTCGTAGTTTTTTATACTGAAGTTTTTCTTCAGAAGAAAAAGAAACTCTTCTTTTGAATGAGAATTAAGATCACTGATCAGCCTGCTGAAGCCGTCAATTTTCAAATCTTTCTCAGAAATTATATAGCTTAAAAAGTAATTATAGGGCTCTTTTCCCGTATGCTCCGGATTTTTTGCGCGGCTTTCCTTTGCAAGCAGGGCAGAGGAGGCACAGCGGTGATGCCCGTCGGCAATATAAAGACTGCCGATATTTGCAAATTCTGACCTCAGACTTTCAGCAACTTCAGGATTTGAAATCTTCCATAGCGAATGCTTCTCCCCGTCGGCGGTGGTAAATTCATTTTCGGTAGCAGTGTTTAAAGTTTCTGAAATTACCCGCTCAATGATCTTGTTATCCTGAAAAGTAAGTAACACAGGTTCAGCATTGAAACCTACCACCTGCAGGTATTCTTTAAAGAGTATTTCCCGGTGGGCGATGGTATCTTCGTGCTTTTTAATGATGTTGTTCTCGTAATCTCTGGCACTGGCCGCAGCTATAATCCCGCAGCAGCTGTCTTGCGGAGTTTCAATTTTGTAAACGTAATAAAATGGCTCTTCGTCTTTAATAAACGTGCCATCTTCCTTGTATTGCAGATAACGTTCTTTGATCATCTTAAACCGATTCCCGCCCACATTTTTCTCCTGAAGATCATATTCGGGATTGATAATGTGCAAAAATGAATAGGGGTTACTTTCCAGCTGTGCGGCAATTTCTGCCTTGCTGTAATCCTGATACGAGCGGGAAACGACCAGCCCTGCTTTAGCTTTTGCCGGGCGTACGGCTTTAAATGGAAGTATTTCTGCCAATTATTATAGTTAAAGAGTTAAAAAGGGAATGAGTTATGGGTTAAAAGTTAAAGAGTTTACGATAAAATTGCATTTTCCAGCACTCGGCCCACGGAAACCTTGAACAACAACTCTCACTTTAAAGCTCCTCCCATTTTTTAAGGGGAGGTGGCCGCAGGCCGAAGTTTGCTGCACTTCCGGAATTAGAGGTCGAAAATTGCCATTTTCGGCATATTATTACGAACTGAATTGCGGGGAAACTTTTTCGGCTTTTTTGTTTTCGGAATAATTGTAAAAACCTTCACCAGATTTCACTCCAAATTTTCCTGCTCTCACCATATTCACCAATAACGGACAAGGAGCGTACTTCGGATTTTTGAATCCGTCGTGCATCACTTCGAGAATAGAAAGGCAAACATCCAGCCCTATAAAATCTGCTAACTGAAGCGGACCCATTGGGTGCGCCATTCCAAGCTTCATCACCGTATCAATTTCGTAAACGCCGGCGACTCCGTTGTAAAGCGTTTCAATAGCTTCGTTTATCATTGGCATCAAAATCCTGTTCGCCACAAAGCCCGGGTAATCATTGACTTCCACAGGAACTTTATTCAGTTTTTCTGAAAGCTCCATCACGCTTTTGGTCACTTTATCGCTGGTATTGTAGCCGCGGATGATCTCCACCAGCTTCATCACCGGCACCGGATTCATAAAATGCATCCCAATCACCCTTTCCGGATTAGAAACCACGGAAGCTATATGCGTTATGGAAATTGAAGAAGTATTTGACGCTAAAATTGTATCCTTAGAACAATTACCGTCCAGTTGTTTGAAAATCTTCAGTTTCAGGTCTTGATTTTCAGTCGCTGCTTCCACCACCAGATCCACATTTTTCACTCCTGAAGGAATGTCGATTTGCTGAGTAATATTGCTAAGCGTTTCCTCTTTTTGAGCTTCGGAAATTTTTTCCTTCGCCACCATTCTGTCCAGGTTTTTGGCAATGGTATCCATTCCCCGCTGAAGGTTTTCTTTTGAAACATCTATCAGCTGTACTTTATATCCAAACTGCGCGAAGGTATGGGCGATTCCGTTACCCATCGTTCCTGCACCTATTACTGCTATGTTTTTCATTATAATTTTAAATTTTGAATTATAAAATTTAAGTTATTCAACTCATCTTTTGACCAAGAATCCACTAATATATTTTTTGATATTCCTGGTTCTTTAGTCCTCGCTCAAGACAAGCTTCTGTCGTAAAATCAAAATAAATGCGTCTCGACTCCGCTCGACGTGACACTACGAACTCCGAACCACGAACTCCGCACCCCGAACTCCTAAAAACTCGCAATCACCTGATTTGCAACTTTTAGAGCGCGTGCGCCTTGTTCCAGTGTCACTATTGGTTCCGTATTGTTTTCAATTGCATCTGCAAAAGTCTCCAGTTCCTGTAAAATCGCATTATTCGGGGCTACGGAAGGGTTGTCAAAATAGATTTGCTTTTTAACTCCTTCAGCATTTTGAAGGATCATCGCGTAATCATCAGGGTTCTCGGGAACATCTTTCATTTTTACAACCTCACATTTCTTCTCCAGAAAATCAACAGAAATATACGCGTCCCGTTGAAAGAACCTCGATTTCCGCATATTTTTAAGTGAAATCCTGCTCGCGGTTAAATTCGCGACGCAGCCGTTCTCGAACTCTATCCGTGCATTTGCGATATCTGGAGTTTCACTTATTACTGAAACTCCGCTGGCATTAATACTTTTCACTTCAGATTTTACTACGCTTAGAATAGCATCAATATCATGAATCATTAAATCCAGCACCACAGGAACATCTGTCCCCCGCGGATTAAATTCCGCCAGGCGATGCGCCTCGATAAACATTGGGTTTTCTATCCGGGAAACCACAGCCTGAAAAGCCGGGTTAAACCGCTCTACGTGACCAACCTGCCCTTTAACTTTGTGCTTTTCAGCAAGAGCTATAAGTTCCTGAGCTTCTTCAAAGGTATTGGTAATGGGCTTTTCAATAAAAAGATGTTTCCCTGCGGAAATCACTTTTTTAGCTACTTCAAAATGAGAAAGCGTGGGAGTAACCACGTCTACAACTTCAACTTTTGCAATTAGATTATCCAGGCTGCTGAACTTTTTGTAACCAAATTCCTCTTCAATTTTAGATGCGTTTTCTTCGTTTGCATCAAAGAAACCCACCAGTTCAAATTTCCCAGATTGATTAAGAAGTTTCAAATGAATTTTTCCCAGGTGCCCAGCACCCAGAACGCCTACTTTTAGCATAGTTTTCAGGATTTAGCACAAAAATAGTATTTTGAGAATAAATACTTTAAAAGTTTCTGTTATAATACCCCTCGAATTTGTTTGTATGCAATGCTAATATTTTCTTAATTTTATACTTCCAAAAATTCAGAAATTGCACAAGGATAACTACAGACATAAAGGAAAAAGACAGCAGCTGGTAGAAACCGTTAAGAGAAAAGGTGTTACCGACCAAAAAGTGCTGGATGCCATTGGAAAAATTCCGAGGCATTTATTTATGGATAGTAGTTTTGAAGATCATGCTTATCAAGATAAAGCGTTTCCTATAGCCGCAGATCAAACTATTTCGCAACCTTACACGGTAGCTTTTCAAACCGAGCTTCTGGAGGTTTCTAAAAATGACGCAGTGCTGGAAATTGGAACCGGAAGTGGTTATCAGACTGCGGTGTTATGCGAACTGGGTGCAAAAGTCTACAGCATCGAAAGACAACGTGAGCTTTATAAGAAAACGAAAAGTTTCCTTGAGAAAATCGGTTATCGTCCAAAACAACTCAGTTTTGGCGATGGCTACAAAGGCTGGCCGGAATATGCTCCTTTTGATAAAATTATCGTTACTGCAGGTGCGCCATATTTGCCAAAAACACTACTCGGACAATTAAAAGTTGGAGGAAAAATGGTAATTCCAATAGGAAAGGATGTACAGGTTATGACCTTGTTCACCAGGAAATCTGATACCGAATTTGATAAAAAGGAGTATGGGGATTTTAGGTTTGTGCCGTTGCTGGAAGACAAGAATTAATTTGAAAATTTGAAAATGTGCTGATTTGAAGATGTGTTAATGAGGTAAAAACGAAAGCTGATGTCAATTCGAGCGGAGTTGAGAATAGACTGAATCTGACAAAGTGTGGACGGGCTTCGACAGGCTCAGCCTGACAAAACAACAGACCCTGAACCCCAAATGATTTTCATCTCAATTCTTCCAATAAAAAAGCCCCACAATCGTGAGGCTCAAGTATTATAAGAACAGCTTACTATTCTGAAGCTGTGGGTTTATCCACTACTGGTCTTTCATCGCGGTTTGCGATTTCCCATGCAGTAAGGAAAACGAGTTTAGCACGTTTTTCCAAAGCGTTGTACTCAATTTTATCAGGAGTATCAGTTATTTTGTGGTAATCTTCATGAACTCCGTTAAAATAGAAAATAATCGGAATATTATTTTTTGCAAAATTATAATGGTCACTTCTGTAATAGAATCTGTTAGGATCATTCTCATCGTTGTAAGTATAATCCAGGTCCAGGTTTATATATTTGTTGTTAACCTCTTCGCTTAGCTCATGTAGATCTGTGCTAAGTTTGTCGCTGCCAATAAGATAGATGTAGTTATCATTACCTTCATGTTCCGGATCTATTCTTCCAATCATGTCGATGTTAAGATTGGCAACAGTGTTTTCTAAAGGAAAAATTGGGTTATCTGTATAAAACTTTGATCCTACCAGCCCTTTTTCTTCACCCGTAACATTCAGAAAAAGAATAGAACGTTTTGGGGTATAACCATCTTCTTTGGCTTTAGCAAAAGCTTCAGCGATTTCGAGAATACCTACTGTTCCGGAGCCATCATCATCTGCACCGTTAAAAACATTTCCTTCATCATCCATTCCCACGTGGTCATAATGAGAGGAGATCACAACTAATTCATCGGCTTTTTCGCCGCCTTTAAAGTAGGCCAAAACATTTTCGGAGTCTTTAATGTCACCACGAAAGACGCTGGAAGGCACTTCCTGATAATAATCATCGTCTCCCATTGGCCCCGGAATATCCAATTTCTGATATTCATTTTTAAGATATTCGGCAGCCTTTTTTTGTCCGGGTTCACCGGTGTCACGGCCTTCAAACTCATCGCTGGCGAAAATGTAAAGATGTTCCTTTAACTCTTCAGCAGTAATTGTGTTCGCATACTCCATAGGGTTTGCGCTTTCCACGTTTTTAGGTTGTGTCCCGCAGGCAACAACGTTAACTGCAAGCGCAAGCAATAGTATTTTCTTCATAAAAAATTGAATTTGTGGTTTTAAGTGCGGCAAGATAGCCGTTTTCATGGGTATTTCCTTCAGATTTCGTGCCGAAAATGTTCTTTTTCGGGAGGTAATCTGTTACAACGCTTTTTCTATGGCCTCTTTTACCAGTGGTTCCATAACATCGTAACCGGCACTGGTGGGATGGACGCCATCTTCAGCATATGCTGCCTTCATGCCTTCTTTTTCATCCTTTAGCGCAGAAAAATAATCCAGGTAAGCGTAATTATTTTCTTCAGCATAATTTTTAAGCCACTCGTTAATTTTGGCAATTTTCGATACAGGTTCGAGCCCGGTGCGCCATGGATAATCATAAACCGGGAGAACCGAACTCAGTATAACTTTAATCCCGTTAGCTTCGGCAAGCTGGGACATGGCTTTTATGTTATCTGAAATCATTTTTACTGAAGAAAATCCGGTATTGCCGGCAATATCATTGGTTCCGGCGAGAATTACAACTGCTTTTGGCTTCAAATCCACCACATCTGGCATAAAACGGACGAGCATTTGCGGAGTGGTTTGCCCGCTGATTCCCCTTCCGACGAAATTATTTTCTGAAAAGAAGTCCGGGTGAATATTAACCCAACCTTCAGTAATCGAGTTCCCCATAAAGACTACTTTGGGATAATTGCCATTTTTGAGAATGCTCTTATTTGCCTCCCTGTATTTTTTTAAATTCGCCCAATCCTGATTCATAAGTTCTTTATACTCTTCTTTTTGTGCAACTATGCTGAAGCTAATTAGCAGCAGGATAAATGCTAAGATTAGCTGTTTTTTCATAGTTGTTGATGTTGTTTGGTTTTTTTTCTGAAGCTGAAATTTATCCCCTTGGTTTTGCGCGGTCATATTGTGGTGGCCAGGAAACGTCAGTTTTCAAAGTTTTTGCAGCTTTTAGTGCAAAATAAGGTTCCCGCAGAAATTCCCGTGCCATAAAAACAAGATCTGCCTGGTCCTGAACGAGAATTTCTTCAGCTTCTTCAGCAGTAGTTATTAGCCCCACGGCTCCTGTGGCAATATCGGCTTCCGTTTTTATTTTTTCTGAAAACTGTACCTGGTAGCCTTTTTCCACCGGAATTTTCGCATCGGGAACCATTCCTCCGGAAGAGCAATCGATAAGATCCACTCCTTTTTCTTTTAATATTTTTGCCAGTTCTACAGATTCTTCCTCGTTCCAGCCGCCTTCCACCCAATCTGTAGCAGAAATACGCACGAAAATTGGCAAATTCTGAGGCCATTCCTGTTTTACTGCCTCCAGTACTTCCAGGAGTAAACGGATCCTGTTTTCAAATTTACCTCCATAGTTATCATTTCTATGATTGCTTAAGGGTGACAGAAACTGGTGCAGTAAATACCCATGAGCGGCATGGATTTCAATTACTTTAAATCCCGCTTTTACCGCTCTCTTTGCCGCAGCTTTAAAGTCGGCTACCACCTTTTTAATTCCGTCTTCATTTAGCTCTTTTGGTAACGGATTATTTTTTATAAACGGAACAGGGCTGGGGGCGAGGGTATCCCAACCTCCGGAAGTATGGTCCAGAAGCGCTCCTCCTTCCCAGGGAGGTGTGGTACTGGCTTTACGGCCTGCGTGGGCTAGTTGTGTGCCGATAACTGCTCCCTGGGATTCTACGAATTCCATGATTTTTTTTAATCCTTCTATATGTTCGTCCTTCCAGATTCCCAGGTCATGCGGAGTGATTCTGCCTTCCGGAGAGACCGCGATAGCTTCCGTAAAAATTAATCCGGCGCCACCCACTGCGCGGCTTCCGAGATGTACTAGATGCCAGTTGTTGCTAAAACCATCTTCACTGCTGTACATGCACATTGGAGAAACCGTGAGCCGGTTTTTAAATTCAATTTCCTTGATTTTAAAGGGTGAAAATAATGCTGACATTTACTTCCTGATTTAAATTGGCAGCTAAAGATAACAAAACTGGTAAAGCATTTTGGAAGTAGCGGGAAAACTGGTTAAAAGTTAAAAAGCAAAAAATTTTAAGGATCGCGAATTTAAAATCGGAGAGGAGTGGAGCGCCCTTCTGAAGCCTGAATAGCTTTATTTTTTATCCACTTTGGAAACCACTCTTTCACGTTTTGGAAAACAAAAAACCCACAACTTTCGTTGCGGGTTTTCCTTTTGCGGAGAAAGAGGGATTCGAACCCCCGGAGGTGTGACCCTCAACAGTTTTCAAGACTGCCGCATTCGACCACTCTGCCATTTCTCCTTAGCGGATGCAAATATAGTAAGCTTTTCTATTTCAAAAAAATTTTATTGCTGTTTTTTAATCTACTTTCTTTTTTAGGCTGAAAATGAATCTTTTGGGATTAAGTATTTTTTACTTTAATGATTACAAACAGACTTCTTTTCCAGTAATGAATCGTCTTTTACAATATAATTCCGTCAGGAAAGTAATTCCAACCGTGCTATTATTACTTCTGGAGTAAATAACACGCGAACAGATGTTAACTTATCATAATTAAATAAATTTTAAAGATGTTTTATCTTAAATTTTTTAGAAAAATTTTATAGCTTAGTTAAAACAAAAATTTAAGTACGTACAGAAATATGGCCGGTATTGAAAGAATACTTTCTAAAAACTGACCAAAGTCATAAATTTCATTTGATTCCGTACATATTTTTGTTAAAATAAATGTCCGGGAAAAATGACCAACCAACCCAAAAAAAATTCCCTGCTCCGGCGCTTGTTACCTCCCAGGAAATGGCGTATGGTGGCAACGATAGTGGTAGGAGCCTTTGTAGGTCTTGGCTTTTATATTATAAAGTTAAGCAATGCCGCTTCCTATCTTTCTGATGATCCTAAAGCTTGCGTGAATTGCCACGTCATGACGCCACAGTACATAACCTGGAACAAAAGTTCGCATCGTGAAGTTGCGAGTTGTAACGATTGCCACGTTCCTCAGGATAACGTATTTAATCAATACTATTTTAAGGCAAAAGATGGGCTTTACCACGCCACAATTTTCACCCTTAGGGCAGAGCCGGAGGTAATCAAGGCAAGGCAGCCTTCTGTAGAGGTAATTCAGAATAACTGCATTCGTTGCCATGATACGCGGCTGGTAGATGCAAAATTAACAGCTACGGTAGAGAATCATGAGTTTCACCGTACAGATCGTACCTGCTGGGAATGTCACCGGGAAGTACCCCACGGCAGGACAAAGAGCCTTTCTTCTGTAGGTTATCAAATTGAACCCATCCCCATACATACTCCTGAAGACCGAAATATTATTCCTTCCTGGCTTCAGTCATATATAGATGAAATGGCAGCGAAAGAGGATTCTGTTTTACGCAAATAGCTACTAATAACTGATATACTTTAATTACAATTTTGATTTTGGACCGTAACCATTGAAATTATGAAAAACTGGATAATTTTTTTACTGACCGTTATTGCTGTGTTCCTGCTGGCATTACTTGCTAACTCAATTATAGATCGAAAGGCTGAAGCACGTTTTGCCTACCAACCCAAGGTGGAAATAGAAGGAATAGAGCCGAGAGATTCTGTGTGGGGACTCAACTACCCAAGGCAATACCAGTCCTACAGGAAAACTGCAGATACAACCTTTAGAGGAATGTATAGTACCAGCGGATTTGCAGATGTTTTAGATGATCAGCCGGAGCTGGTTGTGTTATGGGCAGGTTATGCATTTAGTAAGGATTATAATCAGCCCCGCGGACATTCTCATGCTATAACAGATATTGTTTCGACTGCAAGGGTTGGTTCCCCATGGAAAGAAGGGGATGGCCCAATGCCCAGTACCTGTTGGACTTGTAAAAGTACAGATGTGCCAAGGCTTATGGATGAAATTGGGATAACGGAATTCTACAGTGAGAAATTTTCAGATTTTGGTAGCGAAATGATTAATCCTATAGGTTGTGCAGATTGTCACGATCCAAAAACTATGAATCTTACCATTACCCGTCCCGCGCTGGTAGAAGCTTTTGAAGCTATGGGAAAGAGTGTAGACGATGCCTCACACCAGGAGATGAGATCATTAGTTTGCGCACAATGTCATGTGGAATATTACTTTGATAAGGATCTTCCGGGAAAAGAAGGTGCAGCTTATTTAAAATTTCCATGGGAAGGTGGTCTTACTGTAGAAGCTATGGAAGAATATTATGATAATGTTGATTTTGCAGACTGGGTGCACCCATTAAGTAAAACCAGAATGCTGAAGGCGCAACATCCAGACTATGAAATCTTTTCTATGGGAGTACATGCTAAAAGGGGAGTTTCCTGTGCCGATTGCCATATGCCTTACAAAACGGAAGGTGGGCAGAAATTTACAGATCATCACATAGGGTCGCCTCTGGCTAATGTTGAAAGCTCCTGTTTTGTATGTCATCGTGAAAGTAAAGATGATCTTATTACAGATGTTTACGAGCGACAACGTAAAATAAAAGAAGGTACCGGCTATCTGCAAAAATTAATTGCCAAAGCTCATATCGAAGCAAAGAAAGCCTGGGATCTTGGTGCTACCGAAGAACAAATGGCAGATATTCTGCGAAATATAAGACATGCACAATGGCGCTGGGACTTTTCTGTGGCCTCTCATGGAGCTGCTTTTCATGCACCTCTGGAAACCAGCCGTATAGTTACTTCCGGAACCGGAAAAATTCAGGAAGCCCGTGTTCAGCTTGTTCGTGTTTTAGCAGACCTGGGACATAATGAGCCGGTAGAAATGCCGGACTTTTCAGATAAAGCCGTATTGCAGGAATATATAGGGCTTGATATGCCTGCAGAAGTTCAAAATAAGGAACGGTTTCTTGAAGAGGTTGTGCCGCGTTGGTTAAAAGAAGGTAGAGAGCGGGAAGCAGCTACTTTGCCTGTTACTAACGTAAGTAGCAAATAATAGTAATCAGGCTTAAACAAGCTATACAAAAATGGCTTTACCAAAGCTGTAATAAGTTTTATGTCCTGCACCTCTCTGCTTTAGTTAATTGTGTAAGATAGTGCAAAGAATTTTTATTTCATTATAAATACAGGTTGTTATGAAATTAGTGAAGTTCCTTTTTTCAACAAAAGTTTCTTTTTTACTCATTATTGCTTTTGCAGGGGCCATGGGTGTAGCGACTTTTATTGAAAACGATTATGGCACTGCTGTGGCAAGAGAGGCAGTTTATGAGGCGTGGTGGTTTGAGGTTATAATGATCTGGCTGGCTGTAAATTTTATTGCACATATAAAAAAGTACAAACTCTTCACCAAGAAAAGATGGCCTCTGGGGGTCTTTCATATTGCTTTTGTGGTTATGATCCTGGGTGCAGGAGTAACCCGCTATTTTGGAAAAGAAGGTGTAATACATATCCGGGAGGGGGAAGTGAAAAATACTTTTTATTCTGCCGGAAACTTTATGCAGTTACAGGGTGCCGGTGAAGACGGTACGAATACCAGATTTGAGAAACCACTGGAACTAAGCAACTACAAATTTAAACCGCAGACGGTAACGGCAAATGTGGAAAACCGGAATTTTAATATTACTGTTGAAGAATATATTAAAGGAGCCCATAAAGAATTTGTAGCCGGTAAAGACACTTTAATTGAAGTTGTTGTAGCCTCCGGAAAGGAGCGCGAAGATTATCTTATTTCCAAAGGTGATGATTTACCAATTGGAGAACTCAGGTTTTCTACCTCCGGGAAAGAAACAGGAAACATCAGGGTATTTAAACAAGATAGCCTGTGGATGATCTACAGCGATAAGAATATGCATGTAGTGGAAATGACAAACCAGAATATAGGCATTCTTAAAGCGGGAGAAACGCTACCGCTGCAAATGAGAAGTTTATACCAGGTAGATAGTGCCGCTTTTATGATCAAAGGAATATATGAAGGAAATAAACTGGTTTACCATGCAGAAGAAGATCCTGAAATAGCAGAAGAGTTACCAGATGTAGTGAAATTACGCGTGACAAATGAGGCCGGTTATGAACTGCTGAGCGCCTTTTCTCCGCTTGTCAGCCGCGACCCACAGCGGCATATGTTCTTTGTAGATGGCCAAAAGTATTCTTTGGCTTATGGACCACGGGAGGAGGTGCTGCCTTTTGCGCTAAAACTACGCGAATTTGAGCTGGAGCGCTATCCCGGCAGCCAGAGTGCCGCGAGTTATGCAAGTGAATTACAGGTAATAGACCACGAGACAAACTTTCCATTTAGAATTTTCATGAATAACGTGCTGGATTATAAAGGATATCGTTTTTATCAGGCTTCTTATGATACAGACGAAAAAGGTACGGTATTGTCTGTTAGTCAGGACAGGCCGGGAACTTATATTACCTATTTCTCTTATACATTATTAACGGTTGGAATGTTTTTCACTCTTTTTGTTAAAGGCAGTCGCTTCAGTATTCTGAATAGAAGATTAAAAACTTTGAAAGATAAAGAATCCGGAAAATCAAAGATAAAGAATAAGAAACGTGGAGGAGAAGAGGTACTTCCGAAGGAGCCAACTTCAGCAAAGCCACGTATTTCTATACCTAGATTTACCACCATCGCACTGCTTGCAATAATCCTTTCTTTATTTTTCGGACTTCAGGCTTATGCACACGAACAGGTGCCGGATGTGAGTGAGACTGTGGTGCCACTTGAGCAGGCAGAAGCCTACGGAAGTTTAGTGGTTCAGGATCTTGACGGACGAATGAAGCCGCTAAACACCCTGGCCAATGAAATTACCAGAAAATTAAGTGGTAGCTCGACCATAACAATAAAACAACCTGGTGGCGAAATTACCTTAACTGCAGAGCAATTTTTACTGGCAATGCAACTTGACCCCGGTCGTTTTAGCGTGCTGCCTCTTATTAAAGTAGATGCAAAAAAAGCAGATGCTATTTTTAAGGCCATTAATCATGCGCCGGTGAGTAGCATCAGCTTTCAGGAGCTTATAGATGAGGATGGGCGGTATCTTTTGCAGGACCTGGTAGAGGAGGCGAACAGGTTGAAACCGGCAGAACGTAATGAAGCCCATAAAGAACTTTTAAAGGTAGATGAACGTTTTAATATTTTTTACGCTATCCTTAGGGGAGATTTTCTTAAGCTTTTTCCAAACAGGCTGGATCAGAACAATACCTGGTTTGCTGCAAATCAATTTAAAATGGGATTTGACGAAGAGGATGCGCTTTTTGTAAAAAATATAACTCCGTTGTATTTATCTGCAATAGGAAAAGGAATTGCTTCAGGGAATTGGAGTGAGGCAGCTGAGGTCCTATCTTATATTCATTTATTCCAGCAAAAGGCCGGGGAAGAGGTATATCCCGGTGAAGAAAAAATTCAGACAGAGATTTTATACAACAAACTGAATTTGGGGAACAGGCTCTTCGGGATATTTTGGGTGCTGGGGATAGCCATGCTTATTTTGGCAATTATCAAACTTTTTAATCAGCCAAAATGGCTGAAGTATTCCTGGAACACCGGACTTATCCTCGCATGGGCCGGACTAGTAGTATTTACAATTCATCTTTTGCTTCGCTGGTATATCGCAGGACGGGCACCATGGAGTGATGGATTTGAAATGCTGGTTTTTGTAGCCTGGTGCATTTTACTATTCGGACTCTTATTCGGAAAGAAGTCACATTTTACCGTACCGCTGGGAATCCTCTTTTCCGGAACTTTGTTGTTCGTAGCTTTTCTGGACTGGTTAAATCCCGAAATCACCAACCTAATGCCGGTGCTTCATTCTTATTGGTTAAAGATTCATGTGGCAATAATCGTAAGTGGGTACGCTCCTCTTGCTCTTGCCGCACTATTGGCTTTACTAAGTCTGGTATTACTAATTTTCAAACCTGTAAAACCTTCAAAAAAGTGGTGGCGCAGTATGCAGGAATTAAGTATGGTTAATGAAATGTCTATTACCATAGGATTATTTCTGCTGGCAGTGGGAACATTTCTGGGAGGCGTCTGGGCAAACGAAAGCTGGGGCCGGTATTGGGCGTGGGATCCCAAAGAAACATGGGCCTTAATTTCTGTTATGGTTTACGCCTTTGTATTGCACCTAAGACTGGTCCCGAAACTTAAAAATTCACTGGTACTAAATATTGCCAGTTTATGGGCTTTTTCATCTATTATCATGACTTCCTTTGGGGTAAATTACTACCTCTCCGGCTTACATTCTTACGCTTCCGGAGACCCTGTGCCTATTCCTGGCTGGGTGTATTGGATGGTTGCTATCTTGTTGGTAATAACTGTATTGGCTATAGTGAGGTACAAAAAGCTTTCACAACTTGAGAAAAAGGATTTAATGGCGGTCTGAAATTTATAAATTAAAAGAGATATTCTCAGTTAAATTTTTAAATGCTGAAGATAAATTTATTCCCAGATTCCGGGAGTAGCTGCTTCAGAAGAAAATTAGTCCGATCTTATGCTTTAAGAGGAAATCCTGAAGGAACCTTCAGTTCAATCTATGGTGTTTTATTAGCAATCAGTGGCTTCAAAATCCTGTAACAATTGTTACATTCATATTCTTGAAAACCCCTTTTCTTTGCACCCACTTAAAAAAGAAATATGGAATGGATTTTAGAGCCATGGCCCTGGTTTGTAAGCGGGCCGCTTATAGCAGCAATAATGTTTTTGCTGCTGTTTGGAGGTAAGACCTTCGGGATGTCTTCCAATCTGCGTACCATGTGTACCATTGGAGGAGCCGGGAACAAAGTAGATTTTTTTGCCTTCGACTGGAAATCGCAACGGTGGAACCTCGCAGTTGTGGCCGGTGCAATCATCGGGGGATTTATAGCTGCCAATTTTTTAAGTACAGATACTGCTGTAGCTATTAATCCAGATACAATCTCTACCCTTGAAAATCTCGGGTTCTCCAGCGCGGGCGAAGCTTATCTTCCGGATGAACTTTTTGCCACAGATGCTCTGTCAAATCCTAAGTCACTGATTATTTTATTCATTGGTGGAATCTTAATTGGGTTTGGAGCGAGGTACGCCGGCGGATGTACTTCGGGACACGCTATATCGGGACTTAGTAATTTACAGTTACCATCCTTAATTGCAGTTGTAGGTTTTTTTATTGGTGGGCTGCTTATGATTCACCTGTTGTTTCCTTTAATTTTTTAAGAACATGAAATATCTAAAATTTTTAGTAATAGGTATCATTTTCGGAATAGTAATGTTTAAAAGTGAGGCCGCATCATGGTTCCGCATTTATGAAATGTTCCAGTTTCAGTCATTTCACATGTATGGAATAATGGGTTCTGCCCTCACCCTGGGAATACTTGGAACCTGGCTCATCAAAAAATACAGCTTAAAATCTATAGATGGCGAACCCATAAAGTTTACTCCAAAGAACAAAAGTTTTAGCCGGTATATGTATGGCGGAATTATTTTTGGTCTGGGATGGGCACTTGCAGGATCTTGTCCGGGACCAATCTACACGTTAATTGGAGCCGGATATGTGTCGATTCTCGTCGTATTAGTTGGAGCCCTGCTGGGAACTTTTATCTACGGATTTTTACGCAATAAGTTGCCGCACTAATGGGATGTGTTGGAGAACTTTTACATTTATCCTGTAAAAAATCTAAGCAGTTCTCTTTTAAACTTTAAAGTAGTCTTTCTTCTCTATTTTCATCTATAATAAAATCATTTCTTCAACCATGAATTTCATGTTAGTACTTATGACTATAACCTTAAAATTACTATCTTGATCCCGTAAAATTTTATATCGGGTTTATTTAGTAGAAACTATTATTATATGAAGAAGAATCAAATTTTAAGTGCAATTACTTTTGTAGTAATAGTCATGATTTTAATTGCAGGGTGTTCATCTGCTAAACCGCGGCAAACTAGCGTGGATGCCACAAATTCCCGCGGAAAAATGGAACCATGGGAGAAAGGAGCTGCCGAAACCGGTAAGTACCGAAACGTATTTTTAGAGGCCGGTTATTCTCAGGAAGAGATAGATGCAAAACTTGAAAAAGCATATTATGATCTTTTTGAAGGACCGGATAGGGTTTATTTTGAAGTAAATGATTCTATGGCTTATGTCTCAGATATTAAAAATGAAGATGCCAGAACAGAGGGCCTTTCTTATGGAATGATGGTGGCTGTGCAGCTTGATAAAAAGGATGTTTTTGATAAACTTTGGCGTTGGACGAAAGAAAATATGCAACATCAGGGTGGTCCTCGTGACGCTTACTTTGCCTGGAGTGTAGATCCAGTAACCGGAAAAAATAATGCAGAAGGTTCGGCCTCAGATGGGGAGCTGTATTTTATTACAGATCTCTTATTCGCTTCAAACCGCTGGGGAAATGATACAGGTATCGATTACCATGCCGAAGCAAAAAGGATCCTGGATGCTATGTATAGCAAAGACGGGACTATGGGAATTAAAAATGTATTTAATACAGAGCATAAAATGATCAATTTTGTGCCAGATGAAAGTGGTTACGACTGGACAGATCCTTCTTATCACCTACCAGCATTTTATGAAGTCTGGGCAGAATATGCCAATGATGGCCGCGAGGACTTGTACAGGGAATATGCCGATACTGCGCGCGCTTTTCTTCATCGTGCCACCCATCCCGTCACTGCTTTAACACCAGATTATTCCGAATTTAGTGGTGAACCGCACAGCAGGGGTAAAATGGGGGATGCCTTCAGATATGATTCATGGCGGGTGCCTATGAATATTGCGATGGACTATAGCTGGTACGCAAAAGATAAGGAATGGCAACAGGATTATGCGAGGCGTTTTCAGAATTTCCTGTATAGCCAGGGAATGGATACCTATGTAGATCAGTATAATATAGATGGAACAACTCCTGACTGGATTCTGCCTGCCGGAGGTTATCAAAAACTACGTCACTCCCTCGGGTTAGTGTCTACCGCTGCTACCGCTTCTATTATGGGGACTCAGGAGAAAAGCTGGGAATTTGTTGATGCGATCTGGAATGCCAAACTGGAACCTTATCCAGACGATTATTTTGATCCTTATTTTGATGGTCTTATGTACCTTTTTAGTTTGATGCACCTAAGTGGGAATTATCAGATCATTACCCCGGAAATGAATTAATATATATTCTGAAGAACAAAAAATAAGTTAGAGGAACAGATTTCTATTCGTTCCTCTTTTTTTTCCTGAAGTATTTTAAACTGAAGTGGCCACTGCTAAAACTGTAGGTCGATAATTGCCAAATTTAGGGCATGACTTTTCTCAATTTTCTCCGAAAGAAGAAATTTTCGTTGAAATAGAGATTAAAATACTTGTTTTGACTCTTTCGGAACAAAAAAATACTCATTTTTCAATTGAAATAGTAAAAATTGGAGCTCATTTGCCATTTTCCCCTTCGATATATCGAATAAATGGTGAAAAAATGAAAAATCCGCACCTAATTGATCTCCTTCATATTTTTGTCAAAAAACGCAAGTTGGGTTAAACTTTAAACTTTTCTCAACAAGAAGGTCTTTAATTGCCAACCAATTCTGGAAATCCTGAAAGGCTGTAATTTTAACTGAAGCAGGTGAAATTCAAAATACGCTTTAGAGAGGAAATATGTTTTTTGAGATCGACATCATGCGTTACTTAAATCCCTGTGCGCTGTTTGCAGGATTTCTTCTACAAAATTGCGGCTGTTGGACATGGCCGGGATTTTATGCTGTCCTCCCAATTTCTCTTTGCTCTTTAGCCATTGGTAGAATGTTCCAGGAGGCACCTGTCTCACAGCCGGCATGTGAATAGCTGTATCTCCTTTACGTTTTTCCATGTAATCTTCATTAAGTTTACACAGTTCTTCATCTAAAATTGCAGTAAACTCTTCAGGATTGGCAGGGGATTTTTTAAATTCCACCACCCACTCATGATATCCTTTTTTCTCCTGGCTGTAGAAGAATGGTGCAACCGTGAAATTCTGCATCAATGCGCCGGTCCTTTTACAGGCTTTAAATAAAGCTTCTTCGCCTTGTTCTGCAAACAAATCTTCACCAAAAACATTAATGCAATGTTTGGTGCGCCCCATAATTTTAAAGCGAAAAGGATCTGTTGAAGTAAATTTAATACTGTCTTCAATTTTATAACGCCATAATCCTGAATTTGTAGAGATTACCAGGGAATATCTTTTGCCTGGTTTAACTTCACTTAATAATACCGTCTCTGGAAATTCATCCTTAAAATTTTCTTCGGGAATAAATTCATAGAAGACTCCGTAATTAAGCATAAGCAAAAGAGAAGTATCATTTACCAACTCCTGAATTCCAAAAAATCCTTCAGTAGCATTATAAATTTCCTGATAACGTAAAGTCCCAGCTTTGTCCAGTTCTTCAAAAAGTGGTTTGTAAGGCCCAAAGGAAACCGAGCCATGGAAGAACACTTCCAGGTGCGGCCAAACTTCTTTAATATCGTTGATTTCCCGCTCTTTCTGAATATGCTGAAGCAAAAGCAACATCCACATGGGCGAGCCGGCAAGACTGGTAATTTTTTGACGGGAAGTAATTTCAGAGATTGTTTTCATTTTCTTTTCCCAGTCGTTCATAAGGGCGACTTTTATTCCTGGTGTTCTTCCTAATTGTGCCCAAAACGGAAGATTTTTCATAACAATGGCTGAAATATTGCCGGTGTAAAATGTATTTTTCCCACTATTGGCGTTTCCTTCCTGGCTTCCGCCTATAGAGAGGTTCTTTCCGCTTAATAACAGGGAATCAGGAAAATTACGGAGGTAAATAGCCAACATATCCCTTCCGCCGAGATAGTGACAGTTGCGTAGACCTTCCATAGATACTGGTATAAGTTTGCTTCTGCTATCTGTTGTACCAGACGATTTTGCAAAATTTTCCATTTTTCCCGGCCAGAGAACATTCTTTTCACCCTGGACTGCACGTTCTATAAAAGGGGTTAAATCACTGTAACCCACTACAGGTGTTTTTTCCCTGAATTTATTGATATCGGCTATCGATGAAAATCCGTACTTTTTGCCGTATGCTGTATTTTTTCCTTTTTTCAGCAATTCTTTAAAGACATCTTCCTGAATTTTATAAGGGTTCTCCTTCATCTCATCAATGTCGCGTAACCTCCTTTTCAGGTATTGATTTCCCAGTTTACTAATTAATTTCATATGGTTTTCAATTATTCAGAAGAGCAAAAAACCATTCTGAGGAACTTCATCCTAAAATGAAGATACTTAATCTGTTTAAAAACGGCAGGTAGTTTAACCTCTTTGTAAGTAGAACTATTACTATTATACACAATAATCTTCATCTAATATCATCAAAGATATCAGTTTTATTTCTTTCTATAAACAGAACCTATTTCTCATAACACTGTGCCCTTATTTGCAGAGCAGTTCTAATTAGGGGAAGCTTACATATCAAATTCTTCTATTAAAATTTTTTTGTGTAACTATAAAAAACTAAAATCCTGATTTTTATCATTTTTTGCGGAGTGGTTCAATAGTTATTTTCGCCCCTTAGAAGAAAATGCTATGAATATTCTCTTGCTATCAGATTTTTCCCGTGTCGCAATTAATGCTACTCATTATGCCATGGATCTATTTCAGGATCAACAGGTAAATTTTTATTTGTTGAATATATTTGATCCGGATCCTGCGTGTGTAGGTGACTGTGCAGAAACAAGAAAAGCGGATACTCTTACTACGTTGCAGGAACGTGTGAGAAATTTACAGGAAAGGTCTGGAAACAGACAACATAAGGTTACCGGCCATTATTCTGAAGATAAACTTGTGAATGCAGCACGTGATTTTGTAAAACAAAACAAGATAGATCTTATTGTAATGGGGGCAGTAGGGAAGGAGCAACGCCATACTACTATTCTTGGAGAACATACTTTTGAAATTATGTCCAAGATAAAATGCAATATTCTGGCGGTAGCGGAAGACAGTAGATTCGAAAAAACTGAGAAGTTGGTAATGCCGCTGGATTACACCGCCTTTTTTAATGAAAATAATATACAGTTTTTAAATAACTCAGAAATTTTTAAAAATACGGAGCTAAGCATCTGGGAAATTGCAGGTTCCGGTAGTATAGAGAATGAAAGGAGAGCTGCAAAAAAAGAAGTTTTCAGCGGACTGCAGGACATAAATGTAAGTTTTTCCACATTTGATGAAACGAAGATATTTGATAAAAGAATCTGGACAGACGTTCAGAATAAATTTGACCTGGTTGTATTGCTAGGTAAAAACATCAGGATTTGCGACCGGTTGCTGCATAACAGGCATGGGCTGTATACTTCTGTACCTAACCATTTGCCAATTCTGGTATTGCATGATTAGTTGTGATCACAGTCGGTTATAATCGTTTGCGACTTTTTTACAACAAAAGTTTTGAATTAACACATTAAGTACTGGAAAAGTAGGTAGAACGTCTGAATATGATTACATTTTAGACTGAAAGAATGATATAATTCTGCAGGATCAGAAAACAATACTATGGAAAAGAAAAAGCCAATAAAAAGAGATAAAAATATTCAGCCTCTTAGCAGGGATCATCATCATACACTTTTACTGTGCTGGAAAATCAGAAAAGGGTTTTCAAAAGGAGTATTCCCGGAGCGGATGAAAACCTATTCGGACTGGTTTTTTAAGAATCATGTGCTTCCACATTTTAAAATTGAAGAAGAATATTTGTTTCCCGTCCTTGGGGAAAACCATGAAATGGTAAAAAAGGCTCTTGCAGATCACCGGCGACTGGAGCGACTTTTTAATGATGATAAGGAAATCACCAGGTCACTTAGTCTTATAGAAGAAGAACTTGAACTCCATGTAAGATTTGAGGAAAGGGAGCTTTTCAATGAAATACAAAAGCAGGCAACAACAGAGCAACTGGAAGTTATAACTGAAGTACATAAAGATGAACGCTTTCAGGATAATACGGCAGATGAATTCTGGAAATAAGATCTTGTTATAGATTGAGGATATTGGCAGGTGTATTGAAAGAATAAAAGTAATTTTTTTTTCAGCTATTCGTAATATCTCAACTACTTTTAAAAATTTGAGCTGAAGGATAACCCTGGTTTTGAGGATTTCTGCTTTTCCCGAAGATTTTATGCTTCAGATTGGAGAAAGAAGCAGGTATTGCTGAAGTTTTAGCAAAATAGAAATAAACAGCGGCTGGCATTCGTTTCTGTACTTCTTATTTCTTAACTTTAAAATCCTAAACATACCGTTAAATGCTTCAGGATACTCATCAAAGAATTCACGATTACCTTAGGATTTCCCTTACAGATAGCTGCAACTTTAGGTGCCAGTACTGTATGCCAGATGAGAACATTCAGTGTTTGCCAAATAAGCATCTTATGCAGGTGGACGAAATTGTGCAAATAGCGAAGACATTTGTAGGACTGGGCGTTAATAAAATCAGATTAACAGGAGGGGAACCGATGGTACGTAAGGAATTTGCGGAAATTCTTCAGAAGCTTTCCCAACTACCCGTAGAATTTAGCCTTACCACCAATGCTGTGCTCGCTCATAAATATATTTCGCAGTTAAAGGCAGCTGGAGTAAAATCCCTGAATGTAAGCCTTGATACTTTAAATGCCGAAACTTTTAAAAAAGTAACCAAGCGGGATCAGTTTCAGCTGGTATGGAATAATATTTTGTTGCTTTTAGATGAAGGTTTCAGGGTTAAAATCAATGCCGTAGCAATAGAAGGAGTAATAGAAAAAGAGATTCTTGATTTTGTGGCGATCACCAAAGATTTACCGCTACACGTTCGAATGATTGAATTTATGCCATTTGAAGGTAATCATTGGAACAGCAAGAAAGTTATTACCGCCACGCAAATGCTCAAATGGGTGGAGGAAGAATACGACATGGTGAAACTGAAAGATAGACCTCATGCAACCGCAAAAAAGTACAAAGCTATAGGACATGAAGGTACGTTTGCTTTTATTACCACAATGACCGAACATTTTTGCGGAGACTGTAACCGGATGCGTCTAACCGCTGACGGAAAAATGAAGAACTGCCTCTTTGGAAGCGAGGAGATGGATATTCTTGGAACCCTCAGAAAAGGAGAAGATATAATTCCGCTAATTAAAACTTCAGTGCGAAGGAAACACGCAGTGATGGGTGGGCAGTTTGCCAAATCCTATAAAGATTCTGAAGCTTCTACAATTAAGAACCGTAGTATGATTAAAATAGGTGGATGATTTCAGTAAATGAAGCTAGGAAAATTCTTTCTGATAACAGTACAAGAGGAAAAATTGAGACGGTCCTGCTTGGCCACAGCCTTCAGGCTATAATAGCTGAAGATATACATTCCCCCATAGATGTCCCTTCCTTCGATAATTCCGCCATGGACGGTTATGCTCTGAAGTTTGATACAAAACTTCAGCATTGGAAAGTTAATACCATGATTCAGGCAGGGGATACTTCAGAATATAAAATTGAAAAAGGACAGGCTGCCCGTATTTTTACCGGCGCAAAAATTCCTGAAGGTACAGATACTGTTATTCCGCAGGAATTAATAGAAAAAGATGAAGTTTCAGGAGGAATTATTTATCAGCAGGATAAAACCAGCACAGGAAGTAATGTCCGGTTAAAAGGCTCGCAATGTAAGCGCGGAGAATTAATTCTAAAAAAAGGAACTGTGATTTCTCCCGGTGTTATTGGGCTGCTGGCTTCTGTCGGTCTCGCTAAGGTTAAAATCTATAAAGCACCTACTGTAGCTTATATTATTACAGGAGACGAATTAAAAGAACCGGGAACTTCCCTTAAACCGGGTGAGATTTACAACTCCAACGGACCCATGCTTGAAGCCTTGCTAAAAAAATCCGGAATTACAGATATTTTCCCTGAAAAAGCATCAGATAAAAAAGAGGAGCTTCAGAAAATAATTGACGAAGCCCTGGAGCAACAGGATGTGCTTATTTTAAGCGGAGGTATTTCTGTTGGCGATTATGATTTTGTAAAGGAATGCCTGGAAAATGCCGGAGTTCAGGAGCTTTTCTATAAAATAAAACAACGGCCGGGAAAACCTATGTTTGCCGGTAAAAAGGGAGAAAAATGGATTTTTGCACTTCCTGGAAATCCTGCTTCGGTGTTAAGTTGCTTTAATCAATATGTAAAGCCTTGTCTCTATTATTTTATGGGTCGGAATAATGTCTGGAATGCTGATAGTAAGTTAATTTTAGCCGGAGATCACAAGAAAAAGCCGGGTTTAACTTTTTTCCTGAAAGGTAGAACCAATGGAGACGAAGTAGAAATTCTGGGTGCACAACAGTCCTTTAACCTGCAGGCCTTTAGCACCGCCAATTGCCTTGTGGAGTTAGCAGAAGATAAAGAAGAGGTAGAAGCGGGAACTTTGGTAAAGGTCTATATTTTATAAAATGAAGTTTATTTTCCTGTAGGTCGATAATTGCCAAATCTGGAGGCTCACCTGGGATGATGTAACTAATTGAATAAAAAAATGTAGAGGAGAAAAAATGTTGGAAGATGAGTACCGTAAAATTAATTTTTCCAAATCAATTATTTAAATCAAATCCGCTATTTTCCATAGAAGGTGCTTTTTATTTGATAGAAGAAAGTCTATTCTTTAAACAATATAAATTCCACAAACAAAAAATTGCTTTTCACAGAGCAACTATGAAGTTTTATCAGGATTACCTGCTCGAAAAAGGTTTTTCAGTAAAGTATGTTGAATCTCTGGAACAGGAAGCAGATATAAGGCAGTTAATTGTGCATTTACATGATCTTGGAATTAAATCTCTAGCCATTGTCGATCCTGTTGACGATTGGTTAACCAGAAGATTAAAGACACGTTGCGAAAAACTGAAAATTGAGCTCAGTATTTTAGAATCCCCGATGTTTCTGAATACCAACGAAGACCTGGAAGATTTCTTTAAACCTGAAAAGAAGAAATTCTTTCAAACAGAATTTTATAAACAGGAAAGAATAAAGAGAAGGATATTAATAGATAAAACCGGAGGTCCCGAAGGTGGTAAATGGTCTTTTGATGAAGAGAATCGCAAAAAGTATCCAAAAGCAAAGCCGGTAATCAAAACCACATTTCCGCTTCCAAATCAATATATTCGGGAAGCCCAAACTTATACCAATCAGCACTTTTCTGAAAATCCTGGAATTCTTAGCGAAGAGATGAATTATCCCATAAATTACTCAGAAAGTGAGGAATGGCTAAACCAATTTCTGGACTATCGAATGGCAGAGTTTGGGGATTATGAAGACGCCATAGTGCACAAAGAAATGTTGCTAAATCACAGTCTGCTCACGCCCATGCTTAATGTTGGTTTGCTTACCCCGCATCAAATTATTGAGCAGACCCTAGAATTTAATTCATACAATGCTATTCCAATAAATTCCCTGGAAGGATTTATCCGGCAAATTGTTGGATGGCGGGAATTTATAAGAGGAATTTACGTAGCAAAGGGTAGGGAAGAACGGACGAAAAATTATTGGGGCTTTACAAGAAAAATTCCGAAAAGCTTTTACGATGGCTCCACCGGAATTGTTCCCGTAGATGAGACCATCAAAAAGGTGCTGAAAACCGGCTACTGCCATCATATAGAGCGATTGATGGTGCTAGGCAACTTTATGTTGCTTTGCGAATTTGATCCCGACGAGGTTTACCGGTGGTTTATGGAGTTGTTTATAGATGCGTATGATTGGGTGATGGTGCCCAACATTTATGGGATGAGCCAGTTTGCAGATGGAGGGATGATGTCCACAAAACCTTATATAAGCGGAAGTAATTATCTCATGAAAATGAGTGACTATCCAAAAGGCGACTGGCAGGAAGTGTGGGATGCTTTATTCTGGCGATTTATGGATATTCATCGCGATTTTTTTCTGAAAAATTATAGACTTCGCATGTTAATTGGTACATATGATAAATGGGATAACAATAAACAAATCTCCATACATCAAAAAGCAGACGAATTCCTGGTTAGTCTGGAATAAGCTTTACTTAAGATCGATAATTGCCAATTTTCAAACCTGTCTTTTTTCACTCTTCGGAAGACGCTGTTTTCTAGCACCCGCCATTTTTACAGGGATCATGACCCCAGTTCATTAAAGAATACCTCCACGGAGATTCTTTTTTATCTGAAGAAGGACCTTGTGCGGTATGCCGGCTAACATAACTGTTCACCTTCTTCATATGCTCATAATCTGAGTTGGTTAATTCATCTTTATTTTTGTTTTTAATAGCAATGATTTTCTTTCCCGATTTATGGCCGATGGATTCGCCGCTCCCGCTGTCCTGGCCTACAGATTTGGATTCTTCTGTTTTTAGCCACTCTTCCAGCTCTTTGGGAGCCATATTTACACTATCGTAAAATTCATTTCTTATCGACTTTTGTTCTTCTTTATCCATATTTTAATACTTTTCAAAGGAATTTAGAAAAAAATCCTGAAGATTCACAAAAAATATATTAAGTTTTAATCAGTAAACCATTGCAAAACGTATATCGAAAATTGCCAAATTTGAAACCTCACTTTTATCATTCATTTTCGCTGACTCTTTTATTACAATTTTGCTGGTTCTGAAGAAGCTGATTTTCATGACAATTTATTACCTTCATTTATCTAAAAAGTATAGCATTCAATGGGAGATTTTTTCAATAAAGAAAACAAGAAGATTACCGGCCTTAGCCTGGCAATCATTCTGTTTACCTTAATTATTTTGAAGGTAATATTTTAGACTACTTACTGGATTTGCTATTTTTGGATTTCTCAGGTTCAGCATCTAATTCATTTTAATGTCCACAGACGTAATTTTTTACTTGCTCCTATTATTACCGGTGGCCGCTTTCTTCTATGCTTCGGTGGGACATGGTGGCGCGAGCAGTTATTTGATGATTCTAGCGCTTGCAGGGTTTGCGCCAGAGGAAATAAGGCCCACTGCGCTTTTAATGAATATCATTATTTCATTTATAGCTTTTCTAAATCATCGTAAAACCTGCGAATTTCCACAGAAACTTTTCCTGCAACTTGTGATTTTCTCTATGCCGGCGGCTTTTGTAGGGGGAATGGTGATGGTAGATACAGCAATATATATGAAAATTCTGGGTGTGCTCTTACTATTTCCCATTTTTCGATTTCTCAGGGTTTTTCCTCAAAATGAATCTACTGCTGTGGTGCAGAATCTATGGTTGCCGCCACTTATCGGAATTTTAATCGGATTCTTTTCCGGGTTAATTGGGATTGGCGGCGGTATTATTCTTTCTCCACTGGTACTTATGCTGGGCTGGACAAACATCAGGCAAACAGCAGCTTTAAGCGCATTATTCATCTTTGTGAATTCTGTGGCCGGATATATCGGCACACTTGGTCTAAATTTTTCTTTTGATAAATCGCTCTGGATCTTCATTCCGCCTACAGTGGTGGCAGGAATGCTTGGCAGCTATTACGGTTCTCACCGCTTTAATGTGAGAATAATGAAAAACCTGCTGACTTTCGTACTCGCGGGAGCAGCAATTAAACTAATTCTGTCGTGAATTCGGAAATAAAAATAGAAGCTTTTGTTCTTGCCGGGGGAAAAAGCAGCCGTATGGGACGCGACAAGGGATTGATGCTTCTGGACCATGAGCCGATGGTTTCTTATGTGCTGAAAACTTTAAAAAAAGCAGATTTGCCTGTAAAAATCATTGCCAATAATCCAAAATATGATCAATTTGGAGTTTCAGTATTTCCAGATGTGGTAAAGGAAAAAGGCCCAATGGGCGGCCTCCTTTCGGCCTTTCAAAACACTACAGCAGATGTCGTTTTTTTGGTGAGTTGCGACATGCCTTTTTTAACCGAAGAAGGAGTGAAAAATCTTACTTCGGAAGCAGATATTGAGGAAATTATAGCGCCTTTGGTAGGGCAGAGGATTAATCCGCTATTTGCCCTTTATCCTGTAAAACTGAAGAAAACAGTGGAGGATGCGATTACTGCTGAAGAATTAAAAATGACAGATTTCATTTTAAAAAACAGGCACACTTTAGTATCTTCCGGGTTCAGTAAAATGGCTGAATATTTCCGGAATATCAACACGCAGCAAGAACTTAGAGAAGCAGAGAAAAGATGGAACAACTTAATATAAAGGCCTTTGGGATGCTTGCAGAAAAGCTTGAGGCATCAGAATTTCAATTTCCGTATTACCAAAATACCAAAGAACTTCTGGATAGATTAAAAGCAAAATATCCTCAACTGGAATCCCAGAACTTTTCGCTGGCTGTAAATCAGCAGATAGTTCAGGAAAATACTGCCCTTAACGGAAATGAGGAAATTGCGTTGTTACCACCATTTTCAGGAGGATGAGCAGGTTCGACAGGCAAACCATATTACCCGAATTTGGAATCAAGGGGCAGGAAAAACTGTCCGGAGCAAAAGTGCTCGTAGTTGGGGCAGGAGGGCTTGGCTGTCCGGCATTGCTGCATCTTGCAGCGGCCGGTGTTGGAACAATAGGGATTGCAGATGGAGATACGATAAGCGAATCCAATCTTAACCGACAAACCCTGTACGGACAAAATGAAGTTGGCAAACCGAAAGCTCAAACAGCAGCTTCTGTTTTAAAACAGAAATATCCTGATGTCACTTTCAATATTATTTCAGAATTTCTTAATCCCAAAAATGCTCTTGAGGTTATCTCTGAATACGATTTGATTCTGGATGGTACCGATAATTTTGGAACCCGGTATATGATAAACGATGCCTGCGTATTTTTGCATAAGCCATTAATAATGGGTGCGATTTATCAATATGAAGGTCAGCTTGCGGTTTTTAATTATGGAGAGGATCCAATCAATTACCGGGATGTGTATCCAAATCCGCCTTCATCAAATGAAATTCCCAATTGCAGTGAAACGGGAGTACTCGGGGTGCTACCCGGACTTATTGGAACTTTACAGGCCACTGAGGCTATTAAATTACTATCGGGAGTGGGGACGGTGCTTTCCAATAAGATAATGTTTTACAATTTGAAAACTACTTCTTTTTTTGAAGTCCGCGCAGTAGCAAATCAGGATGCCCGGAAAAAGATTCCTGCAAATGAAGCAGCTTTTAAAGCTACCAATTACGAAATTAGTTGTGGTGTAGCCGAAAGCATCAGCTGGGAAAAGGCTTTAGACTGGACACGGAATTTAAAAAATTCGGTTTTAATAGATATTCGGGAGCCAAATGAAGAACCGGTATTAAATGATTCAAAAATAGAAAAAATTCCGATATCTATTCTGGTAAAGGATCAGACGCGGATAAAGGCTTTTGAAAATATTCTGTTGTTCTGTAAATCGGGTGCAAGAAGCCAAAAAATGGCTGAAGATCTGAAAATTAAATTTCCGGAGAAAAAGATTTTTTCCGTAGAAGGAGGGATTTTGCATCCTTCTTCACCTTTAAAAAAAGAAAACCATGGCGCGTAAACCGAAAAACATATTTGTAGAGGGACCTATCTCCAGTGAGAAAATAGCGACCTCTATTCAGAATCACAGTACAAAAACCAATATTGGTGGACATTCAATTTTCCTTGGTCAGGTAAGGGCAGACGAGATAGAGGGTAGTGCCGTAAAGGCGATAGAATATACCTGCTACGAAGAAATGGCGCTGCAAAAAGCTTTTGAAATACGGGAAGATATTTTTGAGAAGTACGATCTTACCTGTATGCATATATACCACAGCCTTGGAGAAGTGAAAACAGGAGAAATTTGCCTGTTTGTTTTCACCTCGTCAAAACATCGCAGGCCGGCAATGGATGCGTGTGATGAGCTGGTAGAGCGTATAAAAAAGGAATTGCCGGTATGGGGAAAAGAGATTTTGGAGAGCAGTAAACAATCCTGGAAAGTAAACAAATAGGAGTAATAAAGGCAATGGTAAATATTACGTATAAAACAAATACGCTTAGAAAAGCTATCGCGCAGGCGGTAGTTCGGGTTAGTAGTCCGGAAACAATTGAAGCTATAGAACAAAGAAAAGTTCCTAAAGGCGATGTTTTTGAAATGGCAAAAACCGCCGGACTTTTTGCTGCAAAACGTACCAGCGATATGATTCCAGATTGCCATCCGTTGCCCATTGAATACACCGGTATAACTTACGAAATCGAAGAGCTTACGGTTAAAATTAAGGTGGAAATTCACACGATTTATAAAACCGGGGTAGAGGTAGAGGCCATGCATGCAGCTTCTGTGGTCGCAATTACGATGTACGATATGCTAAAGCCGATAGATCAAGGAATTAGCATAGAAAATATTAAGCTTCTCGAAAAAAAGGGAGGCAAAACAGACTACAGGAAAGTAGTAGAAGAAAATAGAATTTCGGCTAGTGTTATTGTTTGTTCAGATTCTATTTCTGCCGGAGAGAAAGAAGATCGTGCCGGAAAGGCAATTATCGGCAAACTGAAAACCTATCAGGTAGAAATCGAAGATTATGTTATCATTCCCGATGAGAAAGACGAAATTCAGAAGCTGGTAAAGCAGAAATGTAAAGATAACGTGAGCCTGGTTATTCTTACCGGCGGCACCGGACTTTCCCCACGTGACGTCACGCCCGAAGCTGTTAAACCTTTGCTGGAACGGCCGGTTCCGGGAATAGAAGAGGCTATTCGCGCTTATGGTCAGGACAGGACGCCGTATTCCATGTTATCCCGCTCTGTATCGGGATTAATCGGGAATACTCTGGTGCTTGCGCTGCCGGGTTCTACTAAGGGAGCAGAAGAGTCTATGGATGCTGTGTTCCCTGCAATTATGCATATCTTCAGGGTAATTGCTGCCTTTAAACATGATTAAATTCAGTATAAAACTTTGGGCTCTGCAACTGGAAATATCTTCTCAGTAAGTTTTTTCTGAAGTAGCATAATGTGATCAGGATCATTTTTTAGAGCCTGCCCCTGCAATATTTTTGCTTCAAAATAAATGCAGGTATGGACAATTCTTTGATTCAGAAATACAATGTGGCGGGGCCAAGATACACCAGTTATCCAACTGTTCCTTATTGGAATGAAGCGCTTTTTACAGTATCAGACTATAAATCTACTTTACAAAAATCATTTAAGGCAAGCAATGCAAAGCAGGGGATAAGCCTTTATATTCATTTACCTTTTTGTGAAAGCCTGTGTACTTTTTGTGGATGTAATAAAAGAATTACCAAACGGCATGAAGTGGAATCTCCTTATATCACTGCAGTATTAAAGGAGTGGGATTTGTACCTGGATCTTTTAAATAAAGTTCCGGTAATTAAAGAAATCCACCTTGGCGGGGGAACTCCTACTTTCTTTTCTCCGGAAAATTTAAAATTGCTAATTAACGGACTCTTTAAAAAAGCCGAAAGGGCAGAGGAGGTCGATTTTAGTCTTGAAGGGCATCCAAACAATACCAAAAAAGAACATTTGCAGGTATTGCACGATCTTGGTTTTACCCGAATAAGTTACGGGGTTCAGGATTATAATATGGTTGTACAGCAGGCTATTCACCGTTTTCAGCCTTTTGTAAACGTAAAAAATGCCACCGAGAACGCCCGGGAAATTGGATACACTTCTGTTGGGCACGATATTATTTTTGGCTTGCCTTTTCAGACAGTAGAGCACGTGCGTACCACGATTGCCAAAACAAAGGAATTAATGCCAGACAGGATTGCTTTTTACAGTTATGCACATGTACCATGGATTAAAGGTAACGGACAAAGAGGTTATAAAGATGAAGACCTACCTACCGCAGATGTAAAACGCGAGATGTATGAAACCGGAAAAAAACTTTTGGAAGAGGCGGGCTATATTGAAATAGGAATGGACCATTTTGCTTTAAAATCAGATTCATTATATCAGGCGGTGGAAGAACAGAAACTGCACCGCAATTTTATGGGATATACTACTTCCAAAACAGAAGTGATGATAGGTTTGGGGGTTTCGGCGATTAGCGATAGCTGGTCCGGTTTTGCTCAAAATGTGAAGAAAATAGAGGATTATTACGATATTCTGGATAAGGATGAACTGCCATTATATCGCGGACACATTCTTACTGCGGAAGATGAAATTATCCGGAAACATATCCTGAATTTAATGTGCAGACTGCAAACTTCCTGGAGCCAAGCTGATCAATATTTTGAAGAAATTCCGGATGTTCTCATCAAGCTGAAAGAAATGGAAGCTGATGGTTTGATAATCATCGGAAGTAAATCGATTAAGATAACAGAAAAAGGCCGACCCTTTGTACGCAATGTATGTATGGCTTTTGATGTGTTACTTCAGAGAAGCAAACCTGAAACCCAGCTTTTTTCTATGACTGTTTAGAATCAAAATTGTTTTGGAAAAGATTGTTGAAGGATAATCATACACTATGATTAAAGTAAAATAAATAGAGGTATTCTATAGGTAGATTGATTAAGAATATTGCGCAGAAGCTGCTTTCTCTCCACAATCTGCTAATTTGGTCCTGACAAAAGGATCAGATATTAACAAATGAGAGATTGAAGAATTGCTCATTGTCGTGCATCAAAGATTTCTTTTACTGAAGCACGATAATTGCCATTTTTAAAGGCTCTCTTAACTAACCACTATTTATATGAATTTTTATGACAGTATTCGTTCAGGAAACAAAGAGGAAGTAAAAGCTATGATTGCTGAAAATCCGGCTTTACTGGAGCAAAAGGATTCTAAAGGCTTTTCACCTCTTGTTTTGGCCAGTTATAACGATCAATATGAAGTCACAGAACTTCTTCTGGATTCCGGGGCAGATGTAAATGCCCTGGATGCTGCCGGAAACACAGCTCTTATGGGAGTTTGCTTTAAAGGGAATACGAAAATTGCCAATTTGCTTATTCAAAAAGACGCCGACGTTGATATTCAAAATTCTAACGGCGCTACCGCACTCATTTTTGCAGCGACTTTTGGCCAGGAAAAAATGGCAGAGCTGCTTTTGGAAAATGGCGCAGATAAATCCCTTAAAGATAGCCAGGGAATGACGGCGTATAACCATGCAAAAATGCAGAATCTCTCTTCATTAGCAGAAAAACTGGAGTAACAAGTTTTTTAGAATTTATTCCACGGGAAAATCAAAGTAAGTTTCTGGATAAGCCTCTTTTCTTAATGTATAGTGCCACCATTCTTCAGGATAAGGTCTAAAGCCATTTTTCCATCAGGTGTTTGAGTATCAGGCGATTTTCTTTTTGTTCTTTATTAATTTCTTCGGAATTATGGTTGGAAATACTTCCGAAGAAATCATAAGGACTACCCATATCAAGCTCTTCTCCGGTTTCAGCATTAATAATGGTAAGGTCTACGGTGCTGCCGCGGGAATGGCCGGATCTTGAGGAAATATATCCTAAATTGAACAGGTTCCTTTTGTCAATTTCAGGATAAAAACTTTTCTTGTTAATCGTGTCGGCTTCATCTCTTGCCCATTCCACGAATTGATCTACTGCAGATTGCGGGCGGTAAGCATCAAAGATCTTTAACCGGTATCCTTGTTTTTTAAGTTCTTCCTGAACCTGGGATAAAGCTGTTGCCGCAGGTTTGGTCAAAATGGCCACAGATTCCCGATAGGCATCTACCGGTTTTCCCATAAAATTATTAGCACCACAATAGCGTATTTCCAGCGCTATATCTGGAATAATTTTGCTGACATAAACGAAATTTTCCGGTAATTTCTGTGCGGAAGCAAAATTTACAAATAGCAGCAGGCTTAAAACATAGAAATACTTCATATTGCTGAAAATTCTTCAGATGAATCTAGATGCTTGAAGAAATATTTTAGCCAAGGCTCAATCTTTTTCCGCCATTAGCGGCAGATTCAAATATTTTTTCAACTATTACAATATCTTTTAAGCCTTCTTCGCCGGGAACCATTACTGGTTTATCATTAATAATTGCCAAAGCATCATCATCCATCTGTACGGCCTGTTGGTTTTTACCAAAAGGTTCTAAAACAGTACCATCGCTGGCTTTTCCTTTCACGCCGGAGTAAGATTGGAATGGTTTAAGATAATAGCCACCTTTACTACAATCTATGTCCAGAATATTCATGCTTTCTCCAGAACTTGTGCGGCATGCAGCCGTAGCTCCATTCGGAAATTCCAGGTCGAAAATTGTCGTTTCGTCTACTTCATTAAACATTTGAGGCCGGTTGGTGGTGTGTGTGGCACTAACAGTAATTGGCTCCATTCCCGAAGCATATCTTGCACCGTTTAAAGAATACACGCCCATATCGTACATAGCACCGCCGCCCATTTCTTTATCCAGTTTCCACGGTGTTATATTATCACTATAAAAACCTGCTTCGGCTCTAAGATTCTCAATTTCACCAAAAGGTTTTGTTTCTGCCCATTTCATAATGGTTTGCGTATTTGCCTCATGCTGCATGCGATAACCAATAGAAAGTTTTACATTGTTTTTATTGCAAGCCTCAATCATCTGCCGGCATTCTTTTACAGTTGTCGCCATAGGTTTTTCACACCATACATGTTTTCCTGCGTTGGCTGCTTTTATCGCATATTCTGCATGCATCGAGTTGGGCAGGACAATGTAAATTACATCAATATCATCATTATTAGCGACGTCTTCCATGTTTTCATAATTGTAAACATTGGCATCTTTTATTCCATACTTACTTTGCCACTGCGGAATTTTTTCCGGACTTCCTGTTACAATTCCCCTTAGCTCACAATAGTCGGTTAACTGAAGTGCAGGTGCTAATAAATCTCTACTGTAATATCCCAGTCCTGCCAGCGCCACACCCAGTTTTTTTGCAGGTTTAGCTGAAAAAAGATTTGGAAAAGGAAGAGTAGTTGCTGCCAGGAATAATCCTGATTTTTTGATAAAGTCGCGACGATTATTCATGAGCTTTTGGTTTTATGTCAGTAAGTTAAAAAATTTCTATTAAACCGAACGGATTTAACTAATTCTTGGCAGTTCCTGAAGCTGTCTGAAAGTAATTTAGCACAGTTATTGAAACAAAATATTAAAAAAGAAGACTTGAAGAAAACTACATTTCATAAAAACTATACTTTATTTTCCTTGGTGGTAGTTTTTTTCCTACTACTCATTGCTTGTTCTGAAGACGTTCCAGAGAAAAAAAATTCGGTATTACCGGAACCTTCGGTAGATACGCTTCAGGAAAGTAACAAGATCAAGGAAGAGGTAAGAGAAATTAAACGCCTGCAGGTAAGGTACAGCATCGATTCTTTATTGACCAGGGAAGCACTTGATAGTTTTGCTTCTAATTATACAGAGCGTGAAAGAAATACCATTTACGCTTTAAACAGAATTGAGGAATATCGCGTTCAGCCCAATATTCCGATAATTATTCCCGATACTATTGCTGAAAATTTAAACCTTTACAGTCCTTTTCCAAAAGAATTAGCGATTCTGGATTCTATTCCAAAAGCAGTGCTTATTGCACAAAGGATTCAGGGCTTCGCACTTTATGAAGACGGAAAGCTAGTGAAATGGGGTCCGGTAAGTTCCGGAAAGCAGTCCACGCCAACTCCAAATGGTCTCCACTATGGCAATTATAAAGCTAAGCGTAAAGTTAGTACGGTGAATAAAGACTGGATCCTGCCTTATTATTTCAACTTTATGAATTTTGAAGGTGTGGGCGTGCATCAGTATAATCTACCGGGTTTTCCTGCCAGCCACGCCTGTGTGAGACTTTATATGGAAGATGCGCAGTTTATTTACGACTGGGCGAAAATGTGGAAATTGGAAGATGATATCATCGTTCGGAATGGGACGCCATTTATGGTCTTCGGAAATTATAATTATGATGGTCCCGCCCCATGGCTGGATTTGTCTAAAGATATGAATAACAATGACTTAAATGAAGAAGAACTGCAAACACTGAAGAATTACGTTTCCGAATATAGAAAAGATCCCCGTAACTTTGAGCAGGAAGAGACAGAAGTGGCAAAGAATGACCTTGCCGAAAATTCTGTAAAGCAATAATTTTCTATCTTGAAGAAAACATCAAAATATGAAACTTTCCATTACACGCTTATTTTTTTTACTATCCATTTTTATTTTTACAGGCTTAAATGCACAGCAGACTTCGGTAATGGTAAGAGCTAAAGCAAAAGATGCAAAATTTATCGGAAGTTCTATTGGCGGAGCTAAAATCTACATCAAAAACGCTGAAACCGGAGAAATTCTTGCTGAAGGCCTCACCACGGGCAGTACAGGAAACACAGATAAGATAATGAACAGTCCCTGGAAGCGTAACGAGGATTTATCTGAAGAAAACACAGCGGGTTTTTTGGCAAATATCGATATAGATGAGCCGGTTTTTGTGACAGTGGAAGCCCATGCGCCAATCAACAAAAAGCAGGCAACAGTTATTTCCAGTACACAGCTTTGGTTAATTCCCGGTAAGGACATAACCGGCGACGGAGTTGTTTTGGAGGTTCCGGGCTTTGTGGTGGATATTCTGTCTCCGCAAACGCACGAAAGAATTCCGGAAACTAATGAGGTGCAAATAATGGCAAATATCGTCCTGATGTGTGGATGCCCTGTAACCGAAGGTGGAATTTGGGATGCTAATCAATATGAAGTAAAAGCATTAATTAGCAGTGAAGGTGAGCAAATACAAGAGCTTGAAATGACGGTAGGGGAGAAACCAAGTACTTTTTCTGCAAAAAAAAATTTAAATGCAGGTCTTTATGGAATTACAGTGTACGCCTTCGATCCTGTAACCGGAAATACTGGAGTAGATAAAACCAATATAATTATCAATTAGGCCAGGATTTTTACAGGATTTTTTAGAAAAAAAACCACGCTGCCCTGGCTGGTAAGTTTGCTAACTGCAGGTCGATAATTGGCATTTTAGGAGCTTGCCTTAACTTCTTCTTCATTAAGTAATCCCAGCTCTTCAATAGTTTTTAGCACGCCGTTTTCATTATTATCAAAGCTGGTAATAAACTTGCTGGCGGCAATAATTTCAGAATGCGCATTTTTCATCGCATAGCTGAATTTAGCATTTTCCATCATTTCCAGGTCATTCAGGTAATCGCCAAAAACAAGTGTTTCTTCAGGGGAAATATTCAATTCCTCCTGAACTCTTCTTATAGCATTTCCCTTGTTGGCCGTAGCTGAAGTTATATCGAGGAAAATTCTTGCTGCAATAGCAACTTTATAGTCACCCTGAAATTTTTTGTAATGCGGAAAAGAATGCTCTTCAACTCCTTTATTGTCGCAAATTGTGACTTTTAAAATAGTGTCTTCAACCTCGTCCAGGTTTTCTACGTATTTTAAACGTTTATAATATTGCTGAATTTCTCTAATGAACTCTTCATCGTCACATTCTACATAAGCTGAAGTTTTTCCACAGAGAATAAGTTGTGCACCTTCAATTTTCCGCCCGATATTAATAAACTCCTTAGCAGCCTCACGATCTAACGGATTCACATATAGTTCTTCGCCATTACGAACCACATGGGTTCCGTTTTCAGCAAAAAACAACATCCGGTCTTTTATTCTTTCAAATTTTGATTCCAGATTGTAAAACTGTCGGCCGCTGGCCACAGAAAAGATGATTCCCTTTTCTGTAAGCGCTTCTTCCATTTTCCAAAAATCGGGATGGATCTCGTGCTGGTCATTCAGCAAAGTCCCATCCATATCTGTCACAATCAGTTTTATCATAGCAAAAATTTAAAGACGCAAAGATAACTAATGGTATTGGGTTGAAGTTAAATTCAGATCAAATTTATAAGTAGTGTTATAAGGTTTAGCAATAAAATGCAAAATTTATTTTACAGAACTTCCTGATTTTCTGAAATCTCTGAGTGGGCAGCTTATTTTTATTTGTATTAATTATAAATAAGCTTTTAATTCTCAGATTCCCTCTTTACATTTGCGGCTCTATTTAAAATAAGTCTAAATAAACTACTACTACGATTATGAATCAGAGAATTATTCTGTTAAGCTTTTTTCTGGCAGTATTTCAATTGAGCTTTGGTCAGGCTACAGGAAGTATACAGGGAAATATCATCAACAACAGCGGCAGCCCGGTTTCAGATGCCAATATTGATATTGAAGGTACCAGCATAGGTACAGAATCCAACCGTACAGGAGAATTTGTACTCCAAAATATTCCTTCAGGCAATTACACCCTTAGGATTTCGTATGTGGGTTACCAAACAAAGGAACTTGCAGTTTCGGTCCAGGCTAATCGGGCAACTACAGTACCAAGTATAATACTTAATAGTAAAGAGGAGCAGTTAGGGGAGGTACTTCTCAGATCAAGTGGAAACGTGAACGAATTTACCCGCACAAAGAGTGAGTATATCGCCAAACTTCCTCTTAAGGATATCGAGAATCCCCAGGTTTATAACACCATTACAGCAGAATTAATGCAGGAGCAGGTGGTTACTAGCTTTGACGATGCCATTAAAAATGCTCCCGGAATTTCCAAGTTATGGGAATCTACCGGGAGGGGAGGTGACGGTGCAGGTTACTTTGCCATTAGAGGTTTTGCAGTACAACCAACACTTACAAACGGACTTCCAGGTATTACCAATGGCAGCCCGGATCCTGCAAATATTGAGAGAATAGAAATTGCCAAAGGGCCTTCGGGAACGCTTTATGGCAGTAGCCTTATTTCTTATGGCGGACTTATTAATATTGTGACTAAAAAGCCTTACAACTATTTTGGCGGAAATATTTCTTATACCATGGGCAGCTTCGGTCTAAACCGGATTACTGCAGATGTTAACACTCCGCTGGACGAAACGGGAGATGTTGCTTTACGAATAAATACTGCCTACCATACTGAGAATAGCTTTCAGGATGCAGGTTTTCAGAAGTCACTCTTTGTAGCGCCATCTCTAAGTTATAAAGTGAACGACAGACTTTCATTTCTTATTAATACAGAATTTTACAACGGCGAAAGCACTAACCCTACCATGCTGTTTGTAGATCGCGGTGCACCGCTAAGAGTTACAAATACTGAAGAATTGGGTTACAATCCTGAGCGTTCTTATACCAGCAACGATCTAACGCTGGAAAATCCAAATTTCACCCTGCAGGGGCAAATGAATTACAAATTATCAGATTCCTGGACTTCCCAAACCGCAGTTTCCAGAGGATCGGCAAAAGCAACCGGGCACTATTCCTATTTATATGAAACCACAAGATTTGTGCAGGGGCAGGAGGAAGTTCCCGGCGAAGTTACCAATCTTGATGAAGGTGTTGTTTTTACCCGTTACATTAACGACCAGAATTCTACTACGCTTACCACAGATCTTCAGCAGAATTTTATCGGGGACTTTAAAATTGGAGATTTCAGAAACCGTATGGTGGTGGGGCTGGATTATTTCAACAGAAAAGTAATCGACAACAGCTCGGGCTATATTGCTAATGGAAATGTTTATATAGGAGATGCCAGTATTCAGAATGTAAATGAAAGTGTTTTTGGTATTTATAATCCTGAAGCTTACATCACAAATAATGACAGCGGAAACCTTTCTGCAGCGGCTACAAACGATCTCCTTTCCGGTGTAAACAGAAACAGTACTATTACCAAAGAAAATATTTACAGCGCTTACATTTCTGATGTTTTCAATTTTACCCCGCAGCTTTCGGCTATGGCAAGTTTAAGAATCGACCAGTTCGAGAATGACAACAACAGTCAGACGGCACTTTCACCAAAATTTGGAGTGGTGTACCAGCCTGTTTTGGACAAGGTGTCCTTATTTGCTAATTATATGGATGGTTTTAGCAATGTAGCACCGCAGGAAGTTATAGACAGGACTAGCGGTGAGAGCAGGACCATTGCTTTTGACCCTGAAAGGGCGAAACAATTTGAAGTTGGTACCAAAGTGAATTTCCTCAATAATCGTGTGGCGGCAACTTTAAGTTATTATGACATAGAAGTGTCAAATATCATCGCAATCGCTGCTGAAAATCCTTTTTCTACAGATTTGCAGGGTGGTGAACAATATAGCCGTGGCTTTGAAGCCAGTATAACCGCTGCTCCTTTTGATGGCTTAAACCTTATCGCAGGCTATAGCTATAATGATAGTGAGGTGACAGAATCTATTGCAAGCAACGATTTTCTGGGAAGAAGGCCTGAATCTGCAGGTCCTGAAAATCAGGCGAATTTCTGGGCAAGTTATAGGTTCCAGCAAGGAAATCTTGATGGTTTCGGTTTTGGTTTTGGAGGAAATTATGCCAGTGAAAATATGATTTTCAACAGGAATCTGGGCGGAGTTTTCACTCTTCCTTCCTACACTGTTTTTAACGCTTCTTTATTCTACAGCGTAGAGAAATTTGCAGTTAATCTGAAGCTGAATAACCTTACAGACGAAGAGTATTACAACGGCTGGTCTACAATAAATCCGCAAACACCAAGAAATTTTGCCGCCAGTCTTACCTATAAATTTTAGTTGAGTTAGTTAGTTAGGAAAAGCCGTCCGGAGAAATCCGGGCGGTTTTTTTGTTAGGTAATTGGAGCATCTGAATTATTTCAGAATCATTGTTGTCCGGAATACTTATTTGAAATTTTACAAAGGTCAAGAGATGTAAGCTTTACCAAATAACCTGGATAAAGAAGGATTGATTTTTAACTTTTTTAAAATGCCTGTCACACCAGATATTTCTCAATTTACTCTTTTTGTTCTTAAAATGGCTATAATTTGGTCTTGTCTCTTTGTTCCTGCAGCGAAGCGATCTTGAATCTATACCGGACACTAATATTTCAGAATAACCTTCAAAAGTTTACATTTGCCGAATCTAAGAATTAGCATTAATGCCGAAGCAGAAAAGACATAGTAAATTCAAAAAATGGATCGGCAAACTGCATCTTTGGCTGGGGCTTGCTTCCGGAATGATTGTTTTTATTGTTGCAATAACCGGCTGCATCTATGTTTTTCACGATGAAATAAAAGATATTACACAACCCTGGAGAAAAGTAGCAATTCAGAATCAGGAATTTATAGCACCTTCTGTACTTCAGCAAAAAGTTACAGCAAACTTTCCTGATGCGGCACCGGGAATGGTCGTTTATCAGGGAAAGGAAAGGTCTGCCTTTGTGTATAGCATTATAGATAATGCGGAATTTAATATTTATTTTAATCCATATTCCGCAGAATTACTTCACAGTCAGAAAATTGACGATGAATTTTTCGCAATTATTGAAAATTTACATATGTACCTGCTTCTACCTGAAGAAATAGGGAGACAGGTGGTGGGAATTTCCACTATAATATTTGTGGTGATGCTTATTAGCGGAATTATTCTCTGGTGGCCAAAGAAGCGAAAGAACCTGAAAGATCGTTTAAAAATAAGGTTTACTGCCAAATGGCGGCGGGTAAATTACGACTGGCACAACGTTACCGGACTCTATATCTCTCTGCTCGCGTTAATAATTGCCATTACCGGACTCAGTTTTTCTTATGAGTGGATGCATGAAAGTTTCTATGTAATTGGCAATTTTGGGGAAGAATATCCTGAAGAAACCGCTATGCCTGCAGTAGAAGATGGTGAACCCGAAAATTCTTCAATTCCTGCCATAGATGTTGCCATGGAGAAAACTTTTGCACTCCTTCCGGATGCTGAAATGCATTTTGTGTGGGAACAGGGTGCCAATTCACCTATTCTCACCGGTTCCTATCCCGAAACTTTAGATTTTGATCATCAGTCCAACTTCTATTTTCACCCTGAAACAGGTGAGCTTTTGGAAAAGCATCTTTACAGTAATAAAAGCACAGGTTTAAAGCTTCAGGAAATGAATTACGGACTGCATACCGGGCAGTATTTTGGCTTAACAGGCAAGATAATTGCCTTTTTTGGCAGTTTGTTTATTGCAGGCCTTCCTGTGAGCGGTTTTATGATCTGGTGGGGCAGAAGAAACAAGAAAAAGAAAGCAAAACCAGCAGCTAGAAGAAAATTTGTTGCTGCAGAAAGCAAGGTTTAAGTTTACGGCAAAGAGATAACAAAAGATAAGGTCGAAAATTGCCAATTTTCGACCTTATCTTTTGATGATGATAAATTAAAATAAAATGGCGTCCACAATTCCTCCAACGATAGCCAGAATAATAGCCAGCCAAAGGGAAGGTAGAAAACCTACTGTTTTAAAATCGCTACTTAAACGGTCTGCAAGTTCAATAATTAAAGCGTAAACTATTATTCTTATAATAAATCCTAATCCAAGGAAGTAAAAAATTCCCAGAGTAGCTATATTCAAGACCGCAGTAAGCAACCAGCTAAGCAAGAAACTCAGTACACCTATTATTAAAGCAACAATTAAAGCAGATTTAAATCCTTTAAGTTCAACTTTGGACATCATTTTGGCAGCCAGTAAGAGTATGGCGGCGTCTATTACAATATGCAGTAACCATTGAATCATATTTAATTTTTTTGAGATTAGACTTTAAAGATAGGAAATTGAATTTATTCCAGCCTTTCTTTTAAAGTTGCAGGCTTTCCATCTGTAAGTACTTCCCACAGTGCCTTAAAATTCGCCAGTTTTTCACGTCGCATTAATTTTGTAGAAGTTTCATAAGACCGTTTATCTGCAACGAACCCTTTGTATTCCAGGCCAAGGTTTTTTGCAATAAATATGGCCCGAGGCAGGTGGAATTTTTGCGTAACCACAATAGCGCTTCTAATGTTGAAGAGTTTGTTTGCCCTGTACATACTATCATAAGTATCAAAACCGGCATGGTCCTGTAAAATTCGGTTTTCTGGAATTCCATGGCTGAGTAAGTAATTCTTCATGGCGCTTACCTCGTCATAATCATCGGTTTTATGATCTCCCGAAACAAGAAATTGTTCTACTTTGTTTTTCTGAAAAAGTTCTATGGCAGTATCCATACGATCCTGCAGCACAGGAGAGAGTTTTCCATCGGCATGAACACTGGCCCCTAAAACAATTACAGTGGTGGCAGGGGGTACTTTACTTATATCGCTGTGGATACGTGAAGCCGTATTCTGCTTAAGAAAAGAGTCAAAACCAAGAACGATCAGACTGGCAAGAACAACTAGAATAACCAGAGTAAGGATGGATTTTTTTATCAGCCTCATTTGCCCATGAAATATTAAAAACTCATTCGAATATAGGTAATAAAATTTGATGTATAGGTTTAATTTATCTATAAAGTACTGTCATCTTTTATTCATTCCTTAAATTAGCAATCTGTTAAAAAAACCTGTTGATTATGGGAAATATTAAAGCGCTGGAGTGGCGTTATGCTACTAAAAAATTTGATTCTGAAAAGGTTCTTCCTTCTGAAAAGATTGATATTTTAAAGAGAGCTTTTAATCTTACAGCTACATCCTACGGGCTACAGCCAATCAAAATGGTCGTTGTAGAAAATAAAGAAATTCAGGAGAAGCTGAAGGGATACAGTATGAATCAGCAGCAAATAAGTACTGCTTCCCATATTCTCATTATTTGTATAGAAAAAGAAGTAGGACCGGATTTTATTGAAAATTATTTTACAAGGGTGAAAAGCATCAGAAAAACTCCTGATGAAATATTATCCCCTTTTAAAGAATTTCTGGTAAAGGATTTTAGCTCAAAACCCTATAATGAAATTGCGCTGTGGTCGGTTAATCAGGCATATCTCGCTTTGGGAACTTTACTTACCGTTTGTGCTACTGAAGAAATAGATGCCTGCCCTATGGAAGGTTTTGAACCGGAAAAATACGATGAGTTCCTAAAACTGGAAGAGCATAATCTTAAATCTGTACTGGTGCTTCCTGTAGGTTACCGTGCAAAAGATGATGAATTTTCAGGATTCAAGAAAGTACGACGTCCTTTGGAGGACGTAATTATTGAGATAGATTAATAGCTAACGTAATCTGTAATTTCAAGGCCGTAACCAACCATTCCCACCCGTTTTTTCTGTTGAGAATTGGACAATAATTTCATTTTATGAATTTCCAGGTCGTGTAGAATCTGGGCTCCAATCCCAAAATCTTTATTATCCATATTCACAGGAGGGGCTTTTACTTCCCCTTTCTTCTGAATATCCTTTAATTCCCCAAGCCTGTTAAGCAGGTTAAGAGATTGATTAACGGGATTAATAAATACAATGGCACCCCGTCCTTCCTCATTAATAGCCCGAAACATGGTATCCAGTTTCTTATCTGCATCATTGGTAAGCGTTCCCAGGATATCGTTATTCACCAAAGTAGAATTCATGCGCACCAAAATTTCTTCGTTTGCTTTCCATGTGCCTTTGGTAAGGGCTATATGTACCTGGTTATTTGTAGTTTGCTTGTAAGCTCTTAACCTGAAACTTCCAAAACGGGTTTCCACATCAAAATCTTCTTTTTTCTCGATCAGGGAATCGTGTTGCATCCTGTAAGCCACAAGATCTTCGATAGAAACGATTTTAAGATCAAATTTACGCGCCACGTCTATAAGCTGAGGCAAACGAGCCATGGTGCCATCCTCGTTCATTATTTCTACAATCACACCAGCCGGCGCATATCCTGCTAATCTCGCAAAGTCTATTGCAGCCTCTGTATGCCCTGTTCTTCTTAGAACCCCACCTTCCTTTGCTTTTAGTGGAAATATATGTCCTGGGCGACTCAAATCGTATGGTTTTGTATCTGGATCTATTAATGACTGGATCGTTTTTGCCCTGTCTGATGCCGAAATCCCTGTGGTAACTCCTTTCCCCTTAAGGTCTACTGAAATGGTGAAGGCTGTTTCCATAGGATCTGTATTGGTGCCAACCATCATTTCCAGCCTTAAATCCTTGCATCTGCGCTCGGTAATGGGAGCACATATTAAACCTCTTCCATGTGTTGCCATAAAATTTATCATCTCTGGCGTCACCTTTTCTGCCGCTGCTACAAAATCCCCTTCATTTTCCCTATCAATATCATCTACTACAATAATTACTTTTCCGGCGCGAATATCTTCAATAGCATCCTTAATAGCATCTAATTTTATAGTATTTGAATTTGTGTCAGTTTCTGGCATTGCAATGTATTTATCAGCTTCAAAGATATTTAATCTATTTTGTCTTTCTTCTTAATAAGCCCTGCTTTTTTGAGGAGCTTTTTAAAAGGTTCAAAAATACTGTCAAAAGCAAAAAGCCCCTGGTCTGTGGTAGCTCGGTAGGTTAATAGTATTCCTAGCGGAAGCATGATTATAGTAGGTAACCAGGTGGCGAAGAACGGACTGATACTACCGTCTTCGGCTGAGTTTTTGGCAAATATGCCAATAAAGTGATAGGTAAGGAATAGTAAAATTGCAATTACCATTGGCAACCCCATTCCTCCTTTTCTTATAATTGCACCAAGTGGTGCCCCAACAAAGAAAAGAACAAAACAAGCTGCGGCCAAAGCATATTTTTCATGTAAGGCTATTTCATATTTATTGATTTGCCGGAAACTTATTTTAAAATCCTGCTTCTTTAATTTTATATGTGACAGCGCCGCTTCTGCTGAACTTATCGCAAAACCGGTAATTTGTGAAGCCTGTTGTGCATTGAATAAATCAAGAACAGATGCTTCAGTTTCTGTTATTGTATCTGCAGGTTTATAATTGAGCTCGAGTGTAGCAGCACCTGACCGGCTTAACATGCTTTCCTTAAAGATTTTTACTTCCTTATTATAATTTGTAGAAAATGAATCGATACTTTCCCTGAGTTCCGAAGTGTTTAACATACCCTGACTATTGTGGTAGTTTTCATCATCTAAATCAACATTATTAAATTCGGAGAGGTCAATATTTATTATATATTCTTCAAAGTAGCTCTTGGCATAAGGTTTATTTTTTCTTTTTGCAGCATCATTGGGCTGGATTTCATCATAATAATTCCCGTCTTTGAGGACGAGTGAAAGTACATCAGAATCTGTGCTACCCATCAATTCACCTTCCGTAGCCTTCATAACTGTGAAATTTCCGCTACGCTGATTTTTTTTGTGAATAATAATATCTCTTAGAAACTGGTCGTTGTCCCCACTTTTTTCTTCAACTTTAATATTTATATTCCCCACCTCATTAAAAATATTTTCACTAATGGCCATTGCGGGTTTAAGCTTGGCAATATTTTTCCTAAGGTTTATAGATTTAAATTCTGCTGCAGGAATAACATTATTAGAAAAGAAGAAGGCAGTAAGACTAACAAGAAATACAAAAATTGTAAGTCCACTCATCGCTCTTTGCAAAGAAATTCCTGAGGATTTCATTGCCGCGAATTCATAATTCTCAGCAAAACTTCCAAAGGTCATGATGGAAGTAAGCAAGATAGAAAGGGGTAAGACTAAGGGTACAAGTTTAGGGGAGAAGTAGAGTAAAAACTTCAGAATTATTTCTACATCCAGGTCTTTTCCTGCAAGTTCACCTATGTACAACCAGATCGTCTGCAGTACAAAGATGAACATAAGGATTATAAAAACGGAAAAGAAGGTTTTTAGAAAGCTTGATAGTATGTACCTGTCTAGTATCTTCAATTTAATCTAACCGATTAATGTAATAGCTGGAATATCTGTCTTCGTTAAAAGTAAACAGGCTCTGCGCCAGTGGCTGGTCTGTTTTAAAACTTTTTACTGTAATGGTAATTTTTGTTCCATTATCCTGCGTTTGGATAAGGTTGTAGATATGTTTGGTTTGAGTGTCTATACCCAGGAGAATATCCTTCACTTCGGCATTACTGTCCTGCGGCGTAAGTTTTATATACTGGATTTTTCTTCCTTTTACATCTTGAGTAATATCCCATTTGTAGTTATATCCTTCTTCATAAAAAGAAAACATTTTTGAAGGAGTGATGTTATTACTGTCTTCTTCTACATAATTGGAAATATTGATTTCTTCATCTTCGGGTATGATCGTGTAAATTTTCTTACCGTCAAACATTTGGGTAGTACCCATAAGATTAAGTACGTATTTATCCCCTTTTATACTAACATCTCCACGGGTTTCCTGACTAACATTTTCAGCAGTATTTTCCAGAGCGTATTTAAAATCAATGACCATATTTTCATAGCCTTTAACTTTTGAAGAAACATCGTTTAATAAAGCTTTAGCTTTGTCTGAATTTTGAGCGGTAAGGCCCGTGCTGATAAGAATGGAAAATAGAAAGATTAATTTTTTCATTACAGTTTAAATTTTTCCGGACAAGAAAGTAATTTGTCCTTTTTTAGATGCTCTATAAGAGACTTTATTCATTTAACAATTGATCAAGTGCTGCTAAATCTGTAATTAATACCTGCCGTGCTTTACTACCTTCAAAAGGACCAACAATTCCTGCAGCTTCCAGTTGATCGATAATTCTTCCTGCACGGTTGTAACCAAGTTTTAATTTTCGTTGCAGCAGGGAAGCTGAGCCTTGTTGCGCCGTAACGATAACTTCGGCAGCTTCCCGAAAGAGTTTGTCCCTCTCGCTCACATCTATATCAACTCCTGTGCCATTATCTTCCCCTTCATAGGCTGGCAGAAGGTGAGCATCTGGATATGCTTTTTGGGATCCTATAAATTCGGTAATCTTATCAACTTCCGGGGTATCTACAAAAGCACATTGTAAACGTTTCATTTCGCTTCCCTGCGTGAAAAGCATATCACCCCGACCTATCAACTGATCTGCTCCCTGGCTGTCCAGAATAGTACGTGAATCTATTTTTGAAGTTACCCGGAAGGCGATCCTGGCCGGGAAGTTGGCCTTTATAATACCCGTTATTACGTTAACCGAAGGTCTTTGTGTGGCAATGATTAAATGTATTCCCACCGCACGGGCAAGTTGTGCCAATCGGGCTATTGGTGTTTCCACCTCCTTTCCTGCAGTCATAATTAAATCTGCAAACTCATCTACGACGAGTACGATATAGGGCAAAAAATGATGCCCTTCTTCGGGATTAAGTTTTCTGTTCTTAAACTTAACATTATATTCTTTAAGGTTACGAACCATTGCATTTTTTAGCATTTCGTAACGATTATCCATTTCGGTACAAAGCGAGTTGAGTGTATGGATAACTTTGGTGTTGTCGGTAATAATTGCCTCTTCAGTATCCGGTAATTTAGCGAGATAATGTCTTTCGATTTTATTAAAAAGCGTAAGCTCCACTTTTTTGGGATCCACCAGTACAAATTTCACTTCTGCAGGATGCTTGCTGTATAGAAGTGAAGTAAGAATGGCATTAAGACCAACAGATTTACCCTGTCCCGTGGCACCTGCCATTAGCATGTGTGGCATTTTAGCCAAATCTACTACAAAAGTTTCGTTTGAAATTGTTTTTCCCAAAGCCATGGGAAGCTCCATTTCGGCATTCTGAAATTTAGGCGAGGCAATCACCGAACGCATAGATACAATTGTGGAGTTCTTATTAGGGACTTCTATACCAATTGTTCCTTTACCCGGAATAGGAGCAATAATCCTTATTCCAAGTGCTGAGAGGGACAGTGCTATATCATCTTCAAGATTTTTAATTTTTGAAATCCTGATTCCTGCTTCCGGAACAATTTCATATAAAGTAACTGTAGGACCAACCGTGGCTTTAATTTGGGCAATTTCAATCTTATAATTGCGCAAAGTTTCCAGGATTCGGTTCTTGTTTTCCTCCAGTTCCTGTTGATTCACTGTAATACCACCGCCATAATCCTTAAGTAAATCCAGCGTTGGGAATTTGTAGTTGCTCAACTCCAGGGTTGGATCAAATTCACCAAAATCACTTACCAGCTTTTTGCTTAAATTATCTTCAACTTCATCTTCTTCGGGAGCAGTTTCAACTTCCATTTCAACTTCTTCAATTTCCTCCTTCTTTGGAGCCGGAGCTGTTGGTGGTGTAGCTTTATTTTCCCGGGTAGCGACAGTTTCCAGCTTTATTTCTGCAGCAGATTCTTCTTCATCTCTTTGCTTTTTAAGAATTACCTCTTCCTTCCAGTCTTTTTCTTCTTCTGTTTCTGAAACATTTCCACCTGTTTTTTGAAATTCAGACTGAAAATCCTTTTTAGAGCTTTTTACATAGCTTCCTATAAGTTCCGGAGTAATTTTCAGCCGAACGGTGACATATACCATAAACAGGAATATCATTAAGAGTACGGTACCAAAAAAGCCGAGATAATCCTGAAGGTAATCGTTCATTTCAAATCCTATTCTCCCTCCAAGCAACGGATTCTCTTCAGCAAAGAACCCGAAGAAAAGCGATAGCCAGATCATCACCAATACGCCCCAAAACCAGAATTTTTGCAGGTTACTTCTCTTAAAATCGAAGAAAAGGTAAATTCCCGTAAGGCCTACCAAAAAAGCAAGCACAAATGCAGCAACACCAAAGCCCTGATAGATAAAGAAATCACTAATGGCTGCTCCAAATTTACTTAGCCAGTTTTTGGATTCAATCTGCCGGTCTGCCAGGTGATCCAAAGTAGACTGGTCTGCCTGCCAATTAAATAAAAAGGAGATAAATGCAACTAGTAAAGCCAATCCAAAGAGCATTAAAAAACTTCCAAGAACTACCTTTTGTTGCCTGTTGAGCTTAAAAGTAAATTTGGAAGGTTTTTTAGCAGGATTTTTTCTGGTTTTAGCTTTTTTCTTAGCCATATATGATTTGCGGTATTTCGGCAAAAATACAAATTAGCCTCATCTAAAATAAGGAAAAGCTTTAGGTATTTCAAATAAACAATTTTCGTCCGGAAATTGCATAGAGCATGATAATTGTCATTTTACAGCCTCACTATAATCGTAATTTTGTTATAGGTTAAAAACGATCCCTTACAAGGTTCTATTGCTTCACACTAAATTTGTTATCATGAAAACTATAATTGTTGCTACAGATTTTTCGCCCGAATCAGGAAATGCTGTTGAGTATGCAGCAGGCTTTGCTCAAAAGACAGGAGCAAGGATTATTCTTTTCAATTCTTTTACGATTCCTCTTCATGTAGCCAATACTATGTTGCCTGCAGAAGCTCTGGATCATTTAATTGAAGAGAATAAAATTTTACTGAAGGAAAAATGTGAAGCTGTGGCGAGGAAATTCTCCATTGATGTAAAGTACGAAGCGGAGTTAATGGTTGAAGTTTCCGAAGAACTTGAGCGCCTTTACAAAAAATATGATGCAGATCTCATTGTCATGGGAATGGCAGGAAATTCTGTGGCACAGGATATTTTTGGCAATACCACAACTTCAGCAATTATGAAACACAGCTATCCTGTGCTGGCAATTCCGGAAAAAGTAAAATTTGATGAGATAAAGAATATCCTTTTCGCCTATGACGAACTTAAAGAAGGAAAGCATGAAATTTCAGCAAAAGTAAAAGAGATAGCAGATTTTTTTAGTGCGAAAATTGAGGTTTTTCATGTGCAACCAAAACCGGAGGAGAATTGCTCAAGGGAAATTGAAGAGGAATTCAAGGAATCGGAATATGAATTTAAAGAAGTAAAGTCAGAAGAAATTATAAAGGAAATTGAAAGCGAGATCAAGAAGTTACCTGCAGATATGCTGGTGATGATTCCGCAGAAATACAACTTTTGGGAGTCTTTGGTTCACAGGAGCAAAACCCGAATGATGGCTTCCCGGTCTTCTGTGCCTGTGTTATCCATTCCGCTTTTATCTCCGCAAGGGGAGGGGGGAGTTTAGTTTTAATTTATTCCTGAAGGTAATCTAAAAGCGGATTTATAAACCGATCAAAAGCCTCAATGTGCGGAAGGTGACCAACATCTTCAAGTTCTACGAGTTTGGCATTTGGAATTTTGTCCCTGGTTTCTTCCCCAAGCTGGTCATAGAGACCCATGGTGGCTTTTACTTCTTCTGAAACGAGATTTTTCCCCAAGGCGGTTCTGTCGCGGGTACCAATTATTAAAAGCGTGGGTACCTCAATTTTAGAGAACTCATACACTACAGGCTGGGTAAGTATCATGTCGTAAGTAAGTGCAGCATTCCATGCAATAAAAGGATAATTCTCATTTAGCGTCCAGCCGGCAAGAAGCTTTGCCCATTCGGCGTAATCTTCGTTCCAGTCCCCGGCATAATAACTTTCCTTCTGATAACTTTTTATTGCCTCGTAATCTTTCTTAAGTTCCTGCTCGTACCAGTCATTTACGCTTTGGTATGGGATTTTGAGCTTCCAGTCTTCCAGTCCAATAGGATTTACCAGGATAAGTTTTTCGGTTGTTTCAGGATACATTAGTGCAAAGCGCGTGGCCAGCATTCCACCCATAGAATGTCCAATAACGCTCAGTTTTTCTATGTCCAGAGAATCAACCAGGTTCTTTGTGTTTAAAGCCAATTGCTGAAAAGTGTACTGAAAATGGTTGGGCTTACTGGATTTTCCAAAGCCGATCTGGTCAGGTACCAGAACATTAAATCCTTCAGAAGACAGGGCTTCTATTGTAGTTTCCCAATAAGCACCATTAAAATTTTTTCCGTGGAGTAACATTATAGTTTCTCCGTTGGGATTCTCGGCTTCAATAAACATATAAGCCATTTCAAAAATTTCCTGCTGTGCATTCACCTCAAAGAAATCTACGGCAAAAGGATAGTCGTAATTGGTGAGTCGTAAATCCAGTTCCTGGAGACCTTTTGTTTCCTGGGAATTAACAGGAAGAAGAGTAAGAACTGCAAAAAGCAGAATGAAATATTTCTTCAGCATAGCAAAAATTTTAACTTTCCTGGCAGGGTACAGAAAAAACTAAGGAAAGATGTAAGGAAAATAGATAAATCCCGCAATAATCACAGCGACTAATGCAGCAAAGAAAACCCCTCCTGCAGCAACATCTTTTATATGACCAATTTTACTGTGAAAATCTGGATGCACAAAATCTGCCATGGCTTCTACAGCGGTATTTAAACCTTCTGCCGACATTACAAGACCAATGGCAGTAAATTGAAAAAGCCATTCTGTCCTGGTAATATCAAAAATGAAGCCCGCGATAGTAACAGCAATGGCTATTACAAATTGCACCTGGATACTAGGTTCGTGTCTCACCAACAGCCAGGCACCCTTCATTGCATAGCCCCCTCCTCTAATACGTTTTCCGAGGAAACTGTCTTTCATTATAGGAGCGTTTTTAGCGCTGCAAGATAATCTGGTTCTTCAGCGATATCTGGTACCTGCTGGCTGTGGATTACATTTCCGTTTTCATCCAGCACAATTACAACCCTGGAAAGTAAACCTTCCAGAGGACCGTCCAGCATTTCTAGACCATAATCCTTTCCAAAGTTTCTTTCTCTAAAATCTGATAAATTAACAACGTTTTCAAGTCCTTCATCATTTACAAATCTTTTCTGGGCAAAAGGTAAGTCCCTGGAGATGCAGAGTACAACCGTATTTTTTAAATCTGAAGCTCTTTGGTTAAAGTTTCTTACTGAAGTTGCGCAAACCCCTGTATCTATACTTGGAAAAATATTCATGACGACTCGCTTTCCTTTAAAATCATTTAAAGTAGCGGTGGAAAGATCTGTTTTTACCAATTCAAAATGTGGTGCTCTTTCATCTTTGGCAGGAAGATCTCCATAAGTGGTGACTTTATCTCCCTTGAAAGTTATCTGTGACATAAGTAATTTTTTTAGAAGGATAAATTTAGGATTAAACTGCTTGAGTAATACTAAAATTATCATAAAACAGGAAAGGCTGCTTTTAAAATGAAGCAGCCTTTTTCAACCTAAATTTTTGTAATAAAAGTGGTTATTTATCTATAGAACCTAATACTTTTTTTACAAAATTATTCGCGGCGTCCATTTCAGAATCGCCATTTTCTATCATTTTATGAACCTCAACAGCTCCACAAAGATTGGTAAGTAATTCACCGATTACATCCATTTCCTCGTCAGAAACAGATCTATGTTCGGTGAAGCTTTCCAATACATCAATGGTGTTTTCGAGTTTTTCAACATCGTTGTTCCGTTGAAGGTGTTTAATTACTGGTAACTTCATTTACTAAATCTTTTAATGGTTCAAATTTATTGGTCTGAACCTGGTTCACGAAAGTTCCATTTTTAAAAGTCGCGAAAGTCGGAAGATTGTTAACGTTAGCCATTTTTCTTGACTCCGGAAATTTTTCAGCATCTACCATTAAGAATTTTACATTCTCATTTTCTGAAGCAAGTTTCTTAAACTTTGGCTTCATTAACCGGCAGTTACCACACCATCCGGCCATGTATTGCACAACAACCATTTCGTTTTCAGCAACTATTTCACTTAAATTATCACTATCTATTTCTTTTACCATAATAGTTTTTCTCCCTTTTTAGTTTACGCTTAGATAAGACGCAACGCCTTCTCTGTTTGCGTTCATTCCTTCTTTGCCTTCTTCCCAGTTTGCAGGACAAACTTCTCCTTTTTCCTGTACGTGAGTATATGCATCTATTAATCGAAGAAATTCTTTAACGTTTCTACCAAGTGGCATATGATTAACACCTTCATGGAAAATTGTTCCTTCTTCGTCAATTAGATAAGTTGCACGGTAAGTAACGTTATCACCTTCAACAGTTAAATCTCCTGTTTCATCATCGTAAGATTCATTGGTGATATCAAGAATACCTAATCTGGAGCTAAGGTTTCTGTTAGAATCTGCAAGAATAGGGTAAGTTACACCTTCAATTCCTCCATTGTCTTTTGGAGTATTTAACCATGCAAAGTGAACTTCCGGAGTATCGCATGAAGCCCCAATTACCATTACATTTCTTTTCTCAAATTCTTCTAATGCCTCTTGAAAAGCATGAAGTTCTGTAGGGCAAACGAAGGTAAAGTCCTTAGGATACCAAAAAAGAAGTACCTTTTTGTTATTTTTCTGAGCTTCTTCCAGAATGTTGATCTTGAAGGTATCGCCCATATCATTCATTGCGTTCACGCTTAAATTTGGAAATTTTCTTCCTACTAATGCCATATTATGTTGATTTTAAAGGTTTGATTTTCGTTTTTAATTCTGGTGCAAATTTAAAGAATGATTGCAGTTAATAAAAGCTTTCAAATTCTAAATATTTATGCTCTAATAGTCTTTTCCTATACAAATTAAAAACATGAATAAGGTTATTCTATTCTAAACAGAAAATAGTAGTAAAAGTGGGATGTTCGGAGTTTTCTAAGCTGCAGATTTCTCCTTCAATTGCTTGATTTTTATGTTAAAAGCAGCGAAGATGAGGGTCATAAAAGGACTCAAATAATTGAAGAAGGCATAACCAAAATAAGAGATAACGGGTACACCTAAAACTCCGCTGTGATATGCACCGCAGGTATTCCAGGGAACAAGTACAGAAGTCACTGTTCCCGAATCCTCCAGGGAACGACTTAGGTTCTCAGGAGCAAGACCTTTATCCCTGTAAGCCTTTGCAAACATTTTTCCCGGCACAACAATAGCCAGATATTGATCTGAAGCAGTCAGGTTAAGTGCAAGACAACTAAAAACGGTACTTGCAAATAATCCAAATACGCTGTTGAACATATTCAAAAGGGCTTTACTGATTCTCGCCAGCGCTCCGATGGCTTCCATTATACCACCAAAAACCATTGCACAGATGATTAACCAAATTGTTCCTAACATGCCCGCCATTCCGCCGGAGGAGAAAAGATCATTTAAATTTTCATTGCTGGTTTCAACCGAAGTATCTACAGTAATAGCTTGCATAATCCCTCTGTAACCACTTACAAAATCTAGGTTTTCTGTACCGGCGATTTGGGCTATAATGTCCGGTTGAAAAAAGAGGGCGGCAACGGCTCCAAGCAAGGTGCCAACTAAAAGAGCGATCAAAGGTGATGTCTTTTTTACGATTAAGGCAATCACCAACACCGGGACTAGAAAAAGCCATGGAGAAATCTGGAAAGAATCTTCTATTGAACCTAAAATTGCAGTAGTATCAGTAGTTCCCGAAGTGTCTATATTAAAACCAATTATTATAAAGATTATAATCGTTATGGTAATGGTGGGCACTGTGGTAAGGGTCATATACCTAATATGCGTGAACAAATCTGTCCCGGCCATGGCTGGTGCTAAATTAGTAGTATCACTCAACGGAGAAAGTTTATCTCCAAAATAAGCTCCCGAAAGTATTGCCCCGGCAGTCATTCCTACAGAAATTCCCAGCGCTTCGGCAATTCCTATCAGAGCGATCCCAACGGTGGCCGAAGTCGTCCAGCTACTTCCTGTAGCGACAGATATAACAGCACAAATAATTACGCAGGCCGCCAGAAAAATTGTAGGGTTTAGAATCTGAAGTCCATAATAAATCATCGTAGGAATAATACCGCTCACCATCCAGGTTCCGGCAAGGGCTCCTACCATTAATAAAATTAAAATTGCTCCTGTGGTACTTTGTATATTCCCCGCTACTTCATCTATCATTTTATCATAATCTACTTTATTAAAGTAGCCCACGATAGCTGCAACAGCGCCACCAAGAAGGAGAATGAATTGATTGGATCCATCAAGTGCTGCATCTTTAAAAACAAAAACATTAAAAGCCAGCATGGCAATTAAGGCAAAGACGGGTATTAATGCTTCCCCAATACTCAGCTCCCTGTTTTCTTCAATTTTTTCATCTTTAAAGGAGGTATTTTCGTTTTCCATTCAGCGTTTGTGGTTTCTTAAGGAATAGGCAGGGAGGAAGTCAGTATTAAACCATTTTCTCAAATTCAGGAGAATGTTCCATTTAGCCAATATTCTTTCCCTTTGCCTGTTTAGCCTGTAATGTTACGATTTTAAACAAAATTTGACAAGTTTTAATCTATTTCCGCAGAAGAACAGAGTAAACAATTATAAATTTTAGTTTGCTGATTCTTTCTCGGATAGTCTCAAGGTTTATTTTCTAAAATATTAGAAACAGGGATTAGATTATATAAGCATACTTATATTTTTACGTATTTATTCGTAATTTTGTAATTACGTAGTGATGTTCAACTTTGAAGTTCTTAAAATTTTACAAAGCCTCTTTACAGCATTGGTCATTGAAGAGAATAGTCGTACTTTTGTTACTATTCGTTAAGAATTAACATATAAAACATAGAATTATGAGTAAATATGATGTTGCGGTAATAGGTTCAGGTCCCGGAGGTTATGTGGCGGCCATACGCTGCGCACAATTGGGAATGAAAACTGCAATCATAGAGAAATATCCAACCCTGGGAGGTACATGTCTAAATGTAGGTTGTATTCCAAGTAAAGCTTTATTGGATTCCTCGCACCACTATCATGATGCCGTAGAACACTTTGAAGAACATGGAATCGACATTCCCGGGGATATTAAAGTGAACCTGGAGCAAATGATGAAACGGAAATCTTCTGTAGTGAGCCAGACTTGCGACGGAGTAAAATTTCTGATGGACAAAAATAAGATTGACGTGATCCAGGGAGTAGGATCTTTTGAAGATAAAACCCATATTAAAATAGAAAATTCTGAAGGTGAAACTCAAACAATAGAGGCGAAGAATATAATTATCGCCACAGGCTCCAAGCCTTCAAATTTGCCATTTATCGAGCTTGACAAAGAGCGGGTGATCACTTCTACAGAAGCGCTTAAACTGAAGGAAATTCCAAAGCACATGATTGTTATTGGTGGCGGAGTGATTGGTTTGGAATTAGGTCAGGTTTATAAGAGACTTGGTGCTGAAGTCTCTGTAGTGGAATTTATGGATAGTATTATTCCTACTATGGACAGCGCTCTTGCCCGGGAATTAACCAAAGTTCTCAAGAAACAAGGCGTTAAGTTTTATGTGAAGCATAAAGTAAAAGCCGTGGAGCGAAAAGGTGATGAAGTTATCATAAAAGCTGACGATAAAAAGGATCAGGAAGTTGAACTAAAAGGGGATTATTGTCTCGTTTCTGTTGGTCGTCGTCCTTTTACTGATGGACTTAATGCTGAAGCTGCGGGTGTAGAACTTGATGATAAAGGAAGAGTAAAAGTAAATGATCATTTGCAAACCAATACTGCTAATATTTACGCGATTGGTGATGTGGTACGTGGGGCAATGTTAGCTCACAAAGCCGAAGAAGAAGGAACTTTTGTTGCTGAAACCATTGCAGGTCAAAAACCACACATCGATTACAATTTAATTCCCGGTGTAGTTTACACATGGCCAGAAGTTGCTTCTGTTGGAAAAACTGAAGAAGAACTGAAGGAAGCCGGAGTAAAATATAAAGAAGGCAAGTTTCCAATGCGTGCTTTGGGTCGTTCCAGGGCCAGTGGCGATATTGACGGATTTGTAAAAATCCTTGCAGATGAAAAGACAGATGAGGTGCTTGGCGTACATATGATTGGCGCCCGTACTGCCGATCTTATTGCTGAAGCGGTGACGGCAATGGAATTCCGTGCTTCTGCAGAGGATATTTCCAGAATGAGCCATGCGCATCCAACTTTTGCTGAAGCAGTAAAAGAAGCAGCTCTTGCAGCAACAGATAACCGTCCGTTGCATATTTAATGTGCTTACAAATAATTTTTTACAGCCCGGAAGCAGATGTTTCCGGGCTTTTTTATGGCGTTAGAGTTACTTTAAAAAATTTAGGAGGTATCGAAAATTTTTCAATTTTCAATCGCTGAATTTCATACATTTACCCAATAATTCTAAAATTTTTAGAAACCATGGCAAAAGAAAAATCACCTTCCAAAAATTCGGCTAAGAAGGAGCCCGTGCTTAACCTAAAGGAAAAGCGTGCAGCGAAAGCAGCTAAGAAAAAGAACAGAACATAATCTTTATCTGATATCTTGTAAAATAAAAGGAGGCATTTCGCCTCCTTTATTATTTCTTCTTTTTCCGGTTGGCATTTTTGTCGCCCCGGGTCTTAGGTTTCTTATACTTTTTCGCAACTTCTCTTCGGTAAGATCCGCCAAGATTTTCCTTTTTGTTTTTCTCCTTTTTTTCGTGAAAAGCCGGCCCTGCTTGGTCTGCAGCTGTGCCGGGATTATTGATTTCGATGGCACGAGGGCGTTCTTCCGGAATCAATTCTGTAGAAACTTCTACTTCTTCGGGAAGACCGTGCTGTGGCACCTGCATATTCATCAGTTGCTCGATGTTTTCCAAGAATTCCTGTTCCTTTTCTGTAGTAAACAAAAAGGAAATTCCCTGTTTTTCTGCACGGCCGGTTCTACCAATCCTGTGCATATAGTTTTCGGGATATGCAGGGGTGTCGAAATTCACAACGTGGGAAACATTTTCAATATCGAGTCCGCGGGCCATTACATCTGTAGCGATCAAAATCCGGCAAAATCCGTCACCAAACTGGCGTACACTTCTCAATCTGTAGTTCTGGCCTTTTCCGGTATGAACAATAGTGGCTTCTTCCGGAAATTCTTTGTCGATAAATTCAAACAACCTGTCGGCAATGCGTTTGTTTCCAAGAAAGATCAAGACTTTGCTGAAGTTTTCTTTGTCTCCAAGTAAATACTTCAGCAAATTTGCTTTTGTATTAAAATTCGGAATCTTATATCCACGTTGCTCAATATTTTCTAACGGCGTTCCACTCACAGCAACCGAAATCTTTTCCGGGGCTTTAAAATTCACGTAGATAAGTTCTTCCACAGTTTCCGTCATGGTTGCAGAGAACATAATGCTCTGTCGGTTCTGCGGCAGTAATTCCAAAATATTGTTGATCTGAAATTTAAATCCAAGATCCAACATCACATCAACTTCATCTATCACCAGCTTTTGAATAGATTTTAAAAGCACCGCTCTCCGTAGCACCAAATCATATAATCGTCGCGGAGTCGCAACTAAAATATCCTGCCCCTGTAGCAAACTCTCGTGCTGAGTATTAATATTTACTCCGCCATAAACACCCGAAACCCGAACATTAATATATTTTGCCAGCTTCTCGATCTCTTCCACCACCTGTACTACCAATTCTCTGGTAGGCACCATTATAAGTATCCTCGGATTCTTTTGTTCCGAATATTTCAACATTTTTAGCAGCGGGAGGAGGTAAGCAAAAGTTTTTCCGGTTCCTGTTTGCGCAATTCCAACAACATCTCTTCCAGACATAATAGAAGAAAATGCCTGTTCCTGGATAGGAGTGGGCGTATGGAAGTTTAAATCTTCCAGTGCGTTACGTAAGGGTGTATTTAGATTTAAATCCTGAAAAGTCAAAGTGTAAATTTTAATTTGCGGCAAAGGTAAGCTATGATAGCCAAATTAAAGGATAAAAGTCTGGTGGAAAATAAGATGTAGTTAAGTAACTCGAATTACACTTATTTTTAAAACTTCAGTCGCTCCGGATTTTGCCTGCTATCCCATATCCTTAAAATTTCAATTGACTGAGCACCCGCTGAATAAAAATTTTTGTAGTTTTAAATATTTGTACTCGTACGGGATCTTCTTTTGTTGCTCTACCTAGCTGAGGGTAATTCGCCAGAATACTCACTAATTCTTTTATCTGGCTGTAGAGTTTTTTACTATATCGGGAAGATTTATTTCGGTTTTTCCATTAGTCCAGAATTTCTTTTAAATCCGCTCTTGCGTTTGTGGACCAGATTATTCTTTGAGCCATTTTTTAACCTCCTCATCTATTTCCGATGGAGTATGGTATTCCCCGTTTTTTATTTGTTCCCTCGCAATAGTAATGGCCTGAAATTCTTCTTCGGAAAATTCATATAATTCATCAGGAGTTGAAGTTGTTTCAAAAAACTTCAGCATGTCAGACAGTAAATTCTTATCTGAAATGCCTTCTATTCTGGCTATTAATTTCTCTTTAAGTTCTGAAGTTTCCATATATCTAAGATAAAGATTTTAATTAATTTATTCAATAATTACAGAACAGGTTGCCTCAAGCTCTTTGTTTAGTTCGAGTCCTAAAATTCCCTCTTTGGATTTAAGATGGCATTGTGGTTAGTGTTTGGCGGTTATTGCGGTATTAGAATTACAGCTTGTGGTATGCAGGTTTTATTCCCTTTTCCTGAGAGCCTAATATTTAACCCAATAGGTAAACCACATTATCCATGTAGAATAAAAAACGAATGGGCAAATTATTGAATTGGCTAATAACAGTAATGCAAATGATTTCTTTACAGAGTAGAGAATAAGTCCGAGAATCAAATTTATTCCGAATAAAAATAAAACTATTTGTAAAGTTTCAAGCGCAGAATTTAATTCTGGTTTTGTCCAGTAATACCAAAGTCCCATCAGGAACAATTCCATGAGAAAAATTCCAATACCAATTTTTACTATTTTACGATGTTCCATGGTTTCTTTTTTACTTATATATCACTTGCAATTATTTCTGATTTTTCAAGCTTATATTTAATGATTTAGCTACACCTAATATACTGTTATTAATCGACTTACTCAATTTTAATCGTATAAGCAGCCTTAAATTTTTTCCCTGCTTCCAGTTTCAGAATACCTTCCTTGGTTTCCAGGTTTTGATCTGTCCCTTCCACATCTGCAATTCCCAGCCACGGCTCGATACAAATATAAGGTGCGCCGGGTTTTGCCCAAACACCAAGATTTTTAAAATCGGAATATTCAACAGTCAATATAGTACCCGATAAATGGCTTTTTAGAGCCACCTCTTTGGAAGGGATATTTTTAAAAATCAGTGCATCATCATCAAAAAGATGCTCATGTAGCTGAATTTTTTTCTCATTCTGAAGAATTTTCTGCGTCTTTTGGCTTACCAAACCTTCATTATTCAGGATGTGCGTATTCAAATCCATATTTTGGTCAAATTCCAGGTAATAATCTTCATATTTTTCATCATTATTAATAGGAGCGTTAAAAGCGGGATGGCCTCCAAGAGAGAAAAACATGATTTTGCTGTCCAGATTGATGATTTTGTGACTGACTTTAAGTCTTTTGCCCTTCAGCTTAAAAATAATCTGGAAATTGAACTTAAAAGGATAGATTTTCAGGCTTTCTTCAGAATAAATAAGTTCAAAAACGAGTTTACTTGTGGTTTTTTCTTTTAACCTGATGTTTTCATTGTGGCGCAGCATTCCGTGTTTTGGCATTTCATAAGTCTCACCTTTATAAAAATATTGTCCGTCCTTTAAAATGCCAATTATCGGGAATAAATTGGGGGCATGGCTGCTCCAGATTTCAGGATCGGCCTGCCAGATATGTTCTGTTCCCATTTCAATATTTTTGATGCTACAAAGCTCAGCTCCTTTTTCGAGTACTGAAATGCTGAGGGCCTCATTCTGAATAGTATATTTTTTCAAAACTGAAGGTTTTATGTTCCGAATTTTAAATTTACAATCATTATTTCTCATTTGTTCGCAAGACAAGATGTTTTAGTTATTTTTGAGTCAGATAAAATCTCAAAATGAAGAAAATCCTCGCTTTTGCCGGTTCTAACAGTAGTACTTCCATTAATCACCGCTTGCTCAAACACATCTCCGAAAGAATCCAGGGGCATGAAGTGAAATTGATTAAACTCACCGAATATGACTTTCCCATGTACAGCTCAGATCTTGAGTCTGAAAGAGGAATTCCCATGGATGTGAAGATTGTGAAAAATATAATTGCAGAACATGATGTACTAATTATTGCAGTTAATGAGCATAATGGTAGTGTTTCTTCTTACTTTAAAAACTGTATCGACTGGCTTTCCCGTGCTGATAGGAATTTCCTGAAGGATAAAAAGATTCTGCTTATTAGTACTTCCAACGGCGCTCGTGGCGCTGCAAGTGCTTTGGAATTTACGAAAAGTGTCCTTCCCAGGTTTGGTGGGGAGGTTGTGGAAAGTTTCAGTTTCCCTTCGTATGCAGATAATTTTCAGGATGATAAAGTACATAATGAAGTCCTGGACATGGGAATTGAAGATGTGTTGACCACATTTTCTCATGAGGTGGAGGAATCAAAGTAGCATTCTACAATTATTAGAGCTCATTTTGTGTTCTCTTTCCAAGGTTGAAAAATCGTATATTTAGAAAAATTTATCTTAATGAATTCCGATGTTAAAATAAAAAAGGATTTGATTTCGCGAATAGAGGAGACTAATAATCTGGAACTTCTAGAAACTCTTCAGGCTATTTTAGAAGCATCAGATGTTCCTGCTTATGAAATGAGCGAGGATCAAAAGAAGGCTGTAGAAGAGAGCAGGAAGCAAATCGGGGAAGGAAATTGTATAGAGAATGACACGGCTATTTCAAATCTTCGGCAATGGCTGCAAAATCAATAGTCTGGTCTGGTCGAGCCAATTCTGAGTTACAAGAGATTTTTAATTATTATAATAAAAGAAATCGGTCTACGGTTTATAGTTACAAGCTTTTAGAAAAAACAGAACTTCTTTTACGCACCCTCTCTCAGAATGAATTTATTGGGAGACCTACTACCAATGGCAAGATCCGTGTTATTCCTTTGGATGCATATTTAATCTTCTATGAGACCTTCGAAAATTCTATTCATGTTCTTTCTTTTTGGGATAATCGTCAGGCTGTTGAAAACCGACTTTTTTAAAGAAACTTCATCTAACGCTGCTGTCTCTGCATAACCGTAATCCAACCCGCTTTCCTTACCTTTGCACCTCAAATTGAAATTTTAAGTGCGTACCACCAAATCCTATCCTTTAGATAATCCGGAACAATTTAAAAAACAGTTATTCGCCTGGAGCCGGCAGTTTGATGAAATTACCTGGCTGGACAGCAATAATTATCAGCAGGAAAACAGCAGTTTTGACGCTCTCCTGGCGGTGCAGGCTTTTACAGCTTTAAAAACAGATTATCACCAGGCTTTCGATCAACTTCAGGAGTACCAAGAAACTACTAAAGACTGGATTTTCGGTTATCTTTCCTACGAGCTCAAAAATGATGTGGAGCGGCTGACTTCAAAAAATTACGACGGACTCCGTTTTCCGGATCTTTATTTTTTTCAGCCTCAAAAAATTATTCAGGTTAAAGGAAACAATGCAGAATTTCATTATTTACGGATGGTGGATGATGAAATGGATGAAGATTTTAACGAAATCTTAAACCGTTCGGAAACCCACAACCCACAACCCACAATTCACAACCCACCACTAAAAATTGAAGCCCGCATTTCAAAAGAAGAATATCTTCACAAAGTTCACAACATGCTGGAGCACATTCAGCGGGGAGATATTTATGAAGCTAACTTTTGCCAGGAATTCTATGTCGAAAATTGCCAAATTCAGCCATCGGCTGTTTTTTCAAAACTGAATGATATTTCAGGTCCGCCGTTTGCCACTTTTCTTAAACTGGAAGAGCATTATTTGCTCTGCGCTTCTCCAGAACGCTATTTAAAGAAATCCGGAAGCAAAATTTTGTCTCAGCCTATTAAAGGAACGGCCAGAAGGTCAGAAAATAAGGAAGAAGACCTTCAAATTAGCCGTGCACTCGCAAATGACCCTAAGGAAATTTCAGAAAATGTTATGATTGTTGATTTGGTAAGGAACGATTTGTCGAAAATTGCCAAAAAAGGCAGTGTGCATGTGGACGAGCTTTGTAAGGTCTACACTTTTAATCAGGTGCACCAGCTAATTTCCACAATTTCGGCACAATTTGAAGAAGGATTACCTGCTGTGGAAGCGCTGCGCGCCACATTCCCGATGGGAAGCATGACCGGAGCTCCAAAAATTTCGGCAATGGAGATTATTGAAGAGCTGGAAGAAACCAAACGCGAACTTTATAGCGGGGCTGTGGGATATTTTACGCCAGATGGTGATTTCGATTTTAATGTGGTAATCCGTAGTATTCTTTACAATGCTGAAGATCGATATTTGTCATTTTCTGTAGGTGGCGCTATTACAGCAAAATCTGATCCTGAAAAGGAATATGAGGAATGCCTGCTAAAGGCAAAAGCAATGCGCGAAGCTTTATCAAGTTAGTTTTTGATATTATTATAGAGAAATTATAATTTCTGTAGGAGAGGAGCAGAGGCTCTTTTTGTATATTGAAGAATCTATGGAGAAACCTTTTAAAAATACACTTAAGTCCAGATTTCCATTTTTATGCGGAAAAAATCTTTTGCTTGCAGTAAGCGGAGGATTAGACAGTGTGGTTCTGGCATACCTTTGTAAAGCTGCAAAACTGGAATTTTCCATAGCACATTGCAATTTTAATCTTAGGGGTGAAGAAAGTGACGGCGACGAAGATTTTGTAATAGACCTGGCAGATGAGCTTGAAGTTGAGGTTTTTATTCAGAATTTTGACACCGAAGCTTTTGCTGAAGAAGCCAAAATTTCTATCCAGATGGCGGCCCGGGAATTACGCTATAACTGGTTTCGGGAATTATCCGATACTTTAAAGTTTGAATATATTCTCACGGCCCACCACGCAAATGATGAGCTGGAAACCTTTTTAATCAACCTGGTTCGGGGCACTGGTCTGGAAGGCCTAAGTGGAATCTTAATTGAGAACGATAAAATTGTTCGTCCAATGCTCAATTTTACCCGTAAAGAAATAGAAACTTATGCCCGTGATAACAACATAAAATGGCGGGAAGACAGCAGTAATGCTTCCACAAAATACCTTCGGAATAAAATTCGGCACAATGTAGTGCCGGTTCTTGAGGAATTGAATCCGCAGTTATTGCAGGGTTTTTTACAAACTCAGGCGCATTTAAAGGAAAGTGAGGCGCTAATCGAAGACTATATAAGCCTTATTTATCCAAAGGTGGTGAAATCTGGCAAATTTGGCTATATGCTGGATATTGAGTATCTCAAGAAAATACCCAATACAAAAGCAATTCTTTATCAGCTCCTTAAATCCTTCGGTTTTACAGAATGGGATGATGTTCACAATCTTCTGGACGCACAGCCGGGGAAAATTGTTTATTCTGAAGATTACCGACTTATAAAAGACCGCGAAACGCTAATTCTTACCGAAATCAACCATACTGAAGACAAGATTTACAATGTTACTGAAGGAGAAGAAGTTGTGATGTTGCCAATGGGCAGGGTATGTTTTCGGGACGTAGAAGAAATTGATGAGAACCGGGATAATACAAGAATATTTGTTGCAAAGGAAAAACTGCAATTTCCGCTGAAGATCAGGAAGTGGAAAATAGGTGATTATTTCTATCCCTTCGGCATGAAAGGCAGAAAGAAAATCAGCGATTTCTTTAAAGACAAAAAAATGTCTTTGCCCGAAAAAGAAAATACATGGCTTTTATGTTCCGGGGAAGAAATTGTTTGGGTAATTAATTACAGGGCAGACGACCGTTTTGCAATAACTTCAGAAAACCAGAAAATACTTAAAATTTCCTGCTGTCTGCAATCCTTCAGTTAAAGCTGAAAAAAAATTTTCTTTAGGTTTAATTAGGTAATCTCTATCTTTAGGGACTTATAAAAATACCTACATGAAAATATTCAGAATAACTTTATTTTTAAATTTTTTCTTTTTTATTGGAGTTCAGTCTTTTGCCCAGCTACAGGAAGATTACAGCGTAGAAGATAACTATACAAAACTGGAAGTGAATATTCCGATGAGGGATGGCACGAAGCTGCATACCACCATTTATTCTCCAAAAGATACCTCTACAGAATACCCGATTTTAATGCAGCGCACTCCGTATAGTTCACGGCCTTATGGAGAAGATCAATTCCGTTCCAAAATTGGTCCTAACGAATATCTAATGCAGGAAGGAAATATTATTGTGTACCAGGATGTTCGCGGCAGGTGGATGAGTGAGGGAGAATACGATAATATGCGTGCATTTATTCCCAATAAAACCGGAGAACAATTTGATGAAGCCAGTGATACCTACGACACGATCGAATGGCTTATTAATAATGTTGAAAACAACAACGGAAGAGTTGGAACCTGGGGAATTTCCTATCCCGGTTTTTACGCTACTTACTCGCTTTTAAGTGAGCATCCGGCTTTAAAAGCAGCCTCACCGCAAGCCAGTATCGGCGATTTCTTTTTTGATGATTTTCATCATAATGGTGCTTATTTATTGAGTTACTGGAGAGCGACTGCACTTTTTGGTTATCAAAAAGACGGACCTGCAGATGAGGCTTGGTACAATCTACCAGACCTGGGTACTGAGGATCAATATCAGTTTTTCCTGGATGCAGGTCCGTTAAGTAATCTCGATAAATATTATGGAGAGGATAATATTTTCTGGCAGCAGTTAAAAGATCATCCTAATTATGATGAATTCTGGCAGTCCCGCGGAATCGTGCAGCATATGAAAGATATTAAGCCGGCGGTGATGATCGTGGGCGGACTTTTTGATGCTGAAGATCTTTATGGGCCGTTCAATATTTACAAAAGCATTGAAGAGCATAGTGATAATTATAATACTATAGTCTTTGGTCCCTGGAGCCACGGAGACTGGGCAAGGAATACCGAAAGACAGGCTGTTGGCAATGTATATTTTGGAGATAATATTTCCGATGATTTTCAGAAGAATTATGAGCGGGTATTTTTCAATCATTTCCTTAAAGAAGAAGCAAATGGAAACACAAGTTTACCGGAAGCTCATATGTACGACACCGGCCTCAGGGAATGGAACAATTATGAAGCATGGCCCCCAAAAGCAGTGCAGCAAAAATCATTTTACCTAGGCGAAAACGAAAGCTTAAAAGAAACTCCTTCAGATTCTAAAGAGGAATTTATCAGCGATCCAAAAAAGCCGGTTTCCTATAATAATGAGATCAAAATGGTATTTACTCCGCGGGAATATATGACCGGAGATCAGCGGTTTGCGGCAAGAAGACCGGATGTTCTTGTATTTGAAACTGAAGTTTTGGAAGAAGACCTAAAAATGGCCGGGCCTATTGAAGCTCTGTTACAGGTTGCCACCACGGGAACTTCGGCAGATTGGGTGGTAAAGGTAATTGATGTTTATCCTCCCGATGCTGAGGATTATGAGGAGACTCCGGCACACCTTAAAATGGGCAATTATCATATGATGGTGCGCAGTGAGGTGATGCGTGGGAGATTTAGAAATGGATTTGAAAATCCGGAGCCTTTTGAACCGAATAAAAAAACCGCTGTAAATATTACTTTACAGGATATAAATCATACTTTTAAAAAAGGACATAAACTGCAGGTTCAGGTGCAAAGTACCTGGTTTCCATTAATAGATCTTAATCCTCAGACTTATGTTCCTAATATTTTTGAAGCCGAAGAAGAAGATTTTACAGAACAAACGCATACCGTTTACGGGGATTCGGCTATAATATTTTCAGTTTTAAATGAATAACTTTTATGAATATCAATTATAAAAACCTGCTCGGATTATTTTTAATTCTTTCAATTATCTCCTGCAAACAGGAAGAAAAAGATGTTTCAGAAGTTGATGTTGAAAAGAATTCCGAAGAACTTAATAATTATTTTGAGGAGCAATTTCAGGAGGAAGTAGATGAATCGCCAATGCTGCAAACACGTCTTGGAATTAAAAAAGACTATGGCCAATGGGATGATTTTTCTACAGAGAAATATGCAGAAGATCTTAATCAGGCAAAAAAACGACTGGATTATATAGACGATATAAATCCTGAAAATTTAAATGAAGAAGTACGGCTTAGTTACCAGTTGTACAGGCAGCAGCTGGAAAATGAAATTGAGGATTATAACTACAGATTTTATAGTTATCCTGTAAATCAAATGTTCGGGTATCATTCTCAGCTACCCGCTTTCCTTATAAATATGCATAGTATAGATTCCATAAGCGATGCTGAAGCTTATATCTCAAGGCTACGAGGTTTTCCGGAAGCTTTTAATGATATTATTGAAGGCTTGAAAGTAAGGGAGCAAAACCAGATAATGCCTCCTAAATTTGTATTTGATAAAGTTCTCGATGATTCCAGGAATATAATTACAGGTAGACCATTTGAGAAATCTGCAGAAGCAAGCACTTTACTCGAAGATTTTAAAGCGAAAGTTGAAGCTCTGAATCTTTCTGAAGAAGAAGAGCGGCAACTAATTGCAGATGCCGAAACTGCGCTAGTAGAACAGGTAAAGCCAGCTTATACCAACTTAATGGATTTTTTGGCAAATCAACAACAACGTGCCACTTATGAAGCAGGAGTTTGGAAATTTCCGAAAGGGGAGGAGTTTTACAATAATGCGTTAAAACGAACAACTACTACAGATTTAACAGCAGAAGAAATTCACGAAATAGGGTTAAATGAAGTTGCACGAATCCATAGGGAAATGGAGGAAATTAAAAATGAAGTTGGATTTGAAGGTAGCCTTCAGGACTTCTTTAACTTCATGAGAAATGATGAACAATTTTATTATGAAGATACCGCGGAAGGACGGGAAAAATACCTTGCCGATGCCAAAGAAATTATAGACCAGATGCGGGACAGGCTTCCCGACTTGTTTCTTACTCTTCCGGAAGCCGAAATTGTGGTAAAAGCTGTGGAACCTTTCAGGGAGAAAAGTGCAGGGAAAGCATTTTATCAGCAGCCTGCGATGGACGGCTCCCGTCCCGGAACTTTTTATGCTAATTTGTATGATATAAAAGCTATGCCCACTTATCAGTTGGAAGCTTTGGCTTACCATGAAGGAATTCCGGGACATCACATGCAAATTGCCATTGCCCAGGAGCTGGAAGAGGTGCCGAATTTCAGGAAATTCAGTTTTTACACGGCTTATGTTGAAGGATGGGGATTGTACAGCGAATTACTTCCGAAGGAAATAGGATTTTATGAAGATCCATATTCAGACTTTGGCAGGTTGGCCATGGAACTCTGGAGAGCCGTAAGATTAGTGGTGGATACCGGAATACATGCAAAAAAATGGACCAGGGAAGAAGGTATCGATTTTTATGTACAAAATACGCCTAATGCCGAAAGTGATGCGGTGAAAATGGTGGAAAGGCATATTGTGATGCCGGGACAGGCCACAGCCTACAAAATAGGAATGAACAAAATCCTTGAATTGAGGGAAAATGCAAAATCACAATTAGGAGAAAATTTTGATATTCGTAAATTCCATGATGTAGTTTTGCTTGATGGATCGATACCCTTGAACATTCTGGAACAGAAGGTTGACGAGTGGATCGCCAAAAACAAAAATTAAATACGGGCATTTGGAGCATATTGAGAAAAAGGATCTTAAGCTGATCACCCTTAGAAACAAAAATCAGACTGAACTGGAAATCCTGAATTTTGGAGCAACTCTTTTCAGCTTAAAAATGGATGATTCTTCGGGAAAAAGGGTGAATGTAATTGTTTCTCCTAAAAGGCCTGAAGATTTTATTACAGCCCATTATAAGGATTATGAAAAGTTTTTCGGGGCTTCTACAGGCCGTTTTTCGGGGCGCATAAACAAGGGGGAATTTAAAATAGGCAAGGAGAGATATAGTCTTCCCCAAAAAGATGGGGTACATTTACATGGTGGGGATGATGGGTTTCAATACAGGTTGTGGGAAGTTGAAGAAGAAACTTCAGGAGCAAATCCTTCGGTTACTTTATCTTATCTGAGTAAAGATAGGGAAGAGGGATATCCCGGAAATTTAAAAGTTTTAGTTAATTATACCCTTTCTGAAGAAGATAAACTCAGCATTACATATACAGCAGAAACTGACAAAGAAACTATTGTTAACCTTACCAATCATACTTACCTCAATTTAAATGGAGAAGGTAGTGTAAGTGACCATTTTCTTTTTATTAATGCAGATAAAATTTTAGAGACAGATGGGAGTAAACTCCCCACCGGAGATCTAATAAATCTAAGAAAGCATCCTAAAAATTTTGGAAGTAACAAATTAATAGGGAATCGTCCTTTAGATGATACTTTTGTTCTAAACTCTGACGATGAGGAAATTTCTGCAAGACTTTTCTCTCCAATAACCGGAATAAAAATGGAAATGCGCACCAATCAAGATGCCATTATAGCTTTTTGTCCGGAAGAATTGCCTTCTTCTATAAATTACCAAACTTCCATTTCTGAAGAATATCCTTCTATTTGTCTGAAAGCACAAAATTTTCCTGATGCACCAAATTTCAGGAATTTTCCTTCTGCTGTACTGGCGCCCGGGCAGAAATACATTAATGAAATTTCGTTAAGTTTTACAGTAAAGAAATAATTCTAGAAATAGTTAAACGTAAGTTTTACGTTTAAAATTTAAATTATATATTTAACAAAATATTTAATTTAGATATGGAATTTGAATTACTGGATCAGATTGTATTCGGAGCGTATGCGCTACTTATTATTGGTATTGGCCTATACGTTTCCAGGGGTAAGGGGGAATCTTCAGAAGATTATTTCCTTGCCAGTAAATCTTTACCTTGGTGGGCGATTGGTACTTCACTTATAGCCGCAAATATTTCCGCAGAACAGTTTATTGGGATGTCGGGTTCCGGTTTTGCTATAGGACTTGCCATAGCCTCCTATGAGTGGATGGCGGCAATTACTTTGCTGGTAGTGGGTAAGTTCTTTTTGCCCATTTTTATTGAAAAGAAACTTTATACAATTCCGGAATTCGTGGAAGTACGTTATGGGACGAACCTCAAGACGATATTGGCCATTTTCTGGATCGCTCTTTTTATATTCGTTAATCTTACTTCGGTACTTTATTTGGGTGCCACAGCTCTTGATACCATTATTGGTGTGGGCGATGGTTCTATATTTATGTATTCTATTATTGGCCTGGCGCTATTTGCGGCTGCGTACTCTCTTTACGGCGGACTTGCAGCAGTGGCTTGGACAGATGTTGTTCAGGTGGTGCTACTTATCGCCGGTGGTTTGATCACGACTTATATTGGCCTTACCCACGTTGCAGAAGATGGAGGAGTGATATCGGGTATGGTTTCTATTTACGAACAGGTGCCAGAGAAATTTTCTATGATCCTGGAAAAGGGAGAGATTATGACTCCCAACGGAAAAGATGCCTGGTGGGACTTACCGGGATTAGCCGTGTTATTGGGAGGAATGTGGGTTGCGAATCTCTACTACTGGGGATTTAATCAATACATTATCCAACGAACGCTGGCTGCGAAAAGTCTTCGGGAGTCACAGAAAGGAATCATTCTGGCCGGTTTTCTGAAGCTTCTTATTCCGTTAATTGTAGTTATTCCGGGGATTATTGCTTACGTCATGAACACTGGTCCCGACGGCGAGATTTCTTCAGCTTTTACTGATCCTTCTTTTATTTCTGAAAGCGGAACTATTATCAACGATAACGCCTTTCCATGGCTTATAAAAGAATTTATTCCTGTAGGGCTTAAAGGACTTGTATTGGCTGCTTTGGCCGCGGCTATCGTGTCATCCATTGCATCGATGCTAAATTCTACAGCAACCATTTTTACGATGGATATTTACAAGCCTTATTTTAATAAAGGACGTTCTGATAAAAACCTTGTTACAGTGGGAAGGCTTTCTGCTACAATTGCTTTAATTATTGCAGTAATTCTTGCTCCGCAACTTGCAAATCTGGGTCAGGTATTCCAGTATATTCAAGAATATACAGGTCTCGTGAGCCCTGGTATCCTTGCAGTATTTATGCTCGGCTTGTTTTACAAAAAGACTACTAATAAAGCAGCAATCTGGGGCGTTTTGTTATCCATTCCAATAGCGCTTTATTTTAAAATAGGTCCAAATGGATGGATTGATAGTTGGTTATTTGTGGAGCTACCATTCATGCACCAGATGTTTATCACCTGGATATTAACGATGCTCATCATGGTAGGGATAAGTTATGCTGAAACCAAAGGAAGAGACCATGAAAAGGCAATAATAATTTCCAAAAAATTGTTTAAGACAGGTCCTGTGTTTAATATATGCAGTTTTGCAATTTTACTGATTGTGGCAATGTTATACGCTTTGTTCTGGTAGGAAAAAATGAAGTAGAATTTTTCTTTTCATAAATAATTTTAAACATAAAAAAAGGCTGCGAAATATTTTTCCGCAGCCTTTTTCTATGAAAGAAGGAAGGTAAATTAGACTTCCTTTGTATAATGCTTTTCAGGAAGTTGTTTAAGAGTATTCGCAGCCATTTCTGCAGTAATATCACGCTGAGGTCCTGCAAACATTTCATAGCCAACCATAAATTTCTTTACTGTTGCAGATCTTAGGAGCGGCGGGTAGAAAGACATATGAAAATGCCATTCCGGATATTCCTTTCCGTCGGTAGGAATTTGATGGATTCCTGAAGAGTATGGAAAAGAAGTCTCAAAAAGATTGTCATACATGATCGTCAATTTCTTGATGATCTCAGCAAAAGACTGCTCTTCTTCCTCATTTAGCTGGCCGATATGCTGGTGATGTTTCTTTGGAATTATCATAGCTTCATAAGGCCAAACTGCCCAGTAGGGAATGAGTGCTACAAAATGCTCATTTTTGACCAGGATACGTTCATCCAACTCAAGTTCCTGTTTTAAATAATCTGCCAGGAGGCTCTGTTTATTTTCCTGCCAATACTCTTTGAAATGTTTCGATTTCTTCTGAATTTCTGTTGGGATTGAAGACTGCGACCAGATTTGCCCGTGTGGATGCGGATTGCTACATCCCATAACAGCACCTTTATTTTCAAAAATCTGCACGTAATTGATGTTTTCTTTGGCTCCCAGTTCGGCATACTCTTTTTTCCACATTTTCACCACCTTTTTAATGTCGCCGGTCTCCATCAAAGGAAGCGTTAGTGAGTGATCGGGAGAAAAACAGACCACTTTACATATTCCCTGTTCTGCTTCGGCTTTTAAAAGGCCATTATTTAACTCCTTTTGAGGAGTATCGGGCAATAAGGCCGAAAAATCATTGGTAAAAGCAAAAGGTTCGATATACTCGGGATTGGTTTCTCCGCTGGTACGGGTATTTCCGGGGCATAAATAGCAGGAAGGATCATAATCTGGTCCTTTTTCAGAATTATGTTTCTCGGTTTTTCCCTGCCATGGCCTTTTTGTACGATGTGGGGAAACCAGGATCCACTCTCCGGTTAAAATATTGTAGCGTCTATGCGGATTGTTATTCAATTCGTTGCTCATAATTTGGATTTTTAGCTATGCCTTAAATTCTTCAATTATCGTCCCTTCTCCGGCTGATACTGAAATTACGTCCATTTTTCTGTTGAATTTTTTAAAATATGCTTCAGAAATTTCTTCAGAATATTCTTTGATTTTGTCGGCTTCAATTAAATTGATTGTACAGCCGCCAAAGCCTCCGCCCATCATGCGGGAACCGTAGATAAAGTCTTTATTTCGGGAAAATTCCACCATAAAATCCAGCTCGGTACAGCTCACTTCATAATTATGCTGAAGGCCTTCATGGGATTCGTACATCAGCTCTCCAAATTCCTTCAATTTTCCACTTTTCATGGCTGCGGAAGCTTTTTGAACCCTATCGTTCTCCTTTAAAACATAAACACAACGCTGATAACTTTTTTCCGGTAATTCAGCTTTAAACTCTTCCAGCATTTCAAAAGTTACTTCCCTTAAAGAAGCGGCTTCAGGATATTTTTTCTGAATAATGCTTACCGCTTCTTCACATTCAGCACGTCTGGTATTATATTCACTATCTGCAATGCTGTGTGATACGTTAGTATTCAGCAGTAATAATTTGCAATTTTTAAAGTCGGCAGGAATATATTCGGTTTCAAGACTTTTACAATCCAAAAGTATAATATGATCTTTTTTACTCATTACTGAAGCAAACTGGTCCATAATTCCGCAGTTGGAGCCAACAAAATTGTTCTCTGCGCGCTGCGAGAGTTCCACGATGTCCTGTTTGGATAAATCAAGGTTAAAAAGCTGGTTTAAACCAGCTGCAAATCCGCATTCCAGGGCTGCCGAAGAACTTATTCCGGCACCTATGGGAAGTTCGCTTTCAATAATACAATCAAAGCCCTTCAGCTTTTTCCCCAGTTTCTGAATTTCATCGATTACCCCCAGTAAATAATTTTTCCAGGAATCTTCAGCTTTAGAAAAATCGTTCAGATTAAATTCAAAATAACTGTCGAAGGTGAGGCTGTAAATTTGGCAATTATCTTCCGACTCATTTTTTCTGAAGTCGAAATATATCTTTTTATCAATTGCAGTGGGCATGACAAACCCATTGTTATAATCTGTATGTTCCCCAATAAGGTTGATCCTTCCCGGAGAAGCCACTTTTACTTCAGAATTAAAGTCTGAGAATTGTTTGGGATATGCTTTTTTGTTTTCTGAATTTTCCAAAGAGTTGATTTTAAAGAATTATCATGTAAATATAATAAATGTAAAAAATACGTTCATTATTTTTTTGATTTATTTCTATATCTTTATTCCAAATCGAATAATGCCAATGACAGAAGTAGAAACAGATCTTTATAGTATAAAAGATAAAATGTATGCAGCGGCAGATTGCATAATCTTCGGTTTTGATTCGGGAAAATTAAAATTGCTCGTCTTTAAAAGAAGGGTAGAACCTTTAAAAGGGGAGTGGTCGTTAATTGGAAGTTTTGTGCGGCTGGAAGAAGATGTGGCAGAGGCAGCAAAAAGGGTTTTAAAGGAGATTACCGGCTTGGAAAATGTTTTTATGGAACAGCTTAAAGCTTACGGTAGAGCAAGCAGGGACCCGGGTTACCGATGTTTGTCTATTGCCCAATACGCTTTAATAAGGATAAGCGAATATGACGAAGAGCTGGTGGAGAAGCACGGTGCGCGCTGGTATGATATTGGTGCAGTACCAGATTTGGTACTGGATCACAACTGGATGGTCCAGGATGCCCTGGAGCGCTTAAAACAAAAGGCGAGGTATCAGCCCATTGGATTTGAACTTTTGCCGGAGAAATTTACAATTCCGCAATTGCAGAAGTTATACGAGGTAATTTACCAGAAGGAACTGGATTCTCGAAATTTCCGAAAGAAACTTCTTTCTTTAAAGGTGCTGATAAAGCTGGATGAAAAGGATAAAGCCAACTCAAGAAGAGGGGCCTTTCTCTACAAGTTTGATTATGAAACGTATCATAAACTTGAGAAATCAGGATATAATTTTGAAATATCCTGATCATAATCTTGGTAAAAGGACTTTTAATTTATGATGTATATAAATTCCTCCCAAAATTTTTGTATTATTGAAAATAACTGTAGCAATTACGCTTATAATTAAATTATGAAGAACATACGGAATAGGAGGGAAGTACTGAAAAATCTGGCTTTGGGAACAGGGGCATTAAGTCTTGGGGTTGTAGGCAGCGCCTTTGCTACACAGCAATCATCTGGAAAGGAAGAAATGGATTCTTCCCGTTTAAAGGGCAATATTAACCATTCGGCCTGCCGGTGGTGTTATAATGATATTCCGTTAGACGAATTCGCACGGAATTCTGCTGAAATAGGATTAAAGGCTATTGACCTTCTAAAACCTTCGGAATGGGCTACGGTAGAAAAGCACGGGCTTACCTGCTCCATGGCTACAGATAATTTTGCAAACATTGAAGAAGGTTTTAACGACCCCGGAAACCATGAAAAGCTGCAGTCGCTTTATAAACCTTTAATTGATAAAGCTTCAGACCACGGAATTAAAAATGTGATCTGTTTCTCCGGAAATCGCGACGGACTCGATGATAAAACAGGTATCGAAAATTGTGCTGTAGGCTTAACTCCTTTACTCAAATATGCTGAAGAACGGGAAGTTAACCTCGTAATGGAACTTTTGAACAGTAAAGTGAACCATCCAGATTATCAATGCGACCATACAAGCTGGGGTGTTGCTTTATGTGAAAAAATGGGCTTGGCTAATTTTAAACTGCTTTATGATATCTACCATATGCAGATTATGGAAGGGGATATTATCAGGACGATTCAGGATAATCATCAATATATCAACCATTATCACACTGCAGGAAATCCCGGCAGACATGAAATTACAGATTCGCAGGAGTTGTACTATCCCGCTATTGTAAAAGCTATCCTCGACACCGGTTTTGATGGATATCTTGCCCAGGAATTTGTACCTACTTACGAAGATAAAATGGCGGCTTTAAAAGAGGGAGTGTTGATTTGTGATGTTTAATTTTTTTAACCTTAGAATTTTTCCTGTCTTTTGGATTTAATTGAAATAAATGTTTAAAATCAAAATGGCCCCTGGAAACCAGAGGCCATTTTTTCAACAGTAAAATTAAACAAGAATTATCCACATTTTGAAGAGCCGCAGTCTTTACAGGTAAGGCAACCTTCCTGATAAATGAGGCTTGTGGAATTACAATTATTACACTTTTCTTTCCTGGCCACTGTACCATCTGCGATATAACGCTTCAAGGCACGTGCGACTCCGTTCTTCCAGGTGTTTATTGATTCGGTATCCAACTGAAGGCTGGCAATAAGATCTACCACTTTTTCTATGGACATTCCGTGGCGAAGCGTACTGGAAATCAGTTTTGCATAGTTCCAGAATTCAGGATTAAATTTATGCGACAGCCCTTCAATTGTCGTTTTATAACCCCTTTTGTTTTCATACTGGAAATCATATCTGGAAGTTCCGTCTTCGTTACGGTTCTTGATGATAAGTCCTTCATTTACCCAACGAGGAATTAAGATTCCGTCTTCATCATCGGCAAAACCGGTAAAGATTTCATAAGGACGACCATCAATTAAACCAATAAAAGCGATCCATTTATCTTTACTATTCTGAAATCTTACAACATCTGCCTCCAGAACCTGTGGGCGTTTTGTTGGAAAAGCAGAATTTCCTTTTTCCTTCTTTTTATCCTTTTTCTCCTCATTGGAAATTAAAACCCCAGAACGGGAACCGTCACGGTAAACCGTAACACCTTTACAACCTGCCTGCCATGCTTCCAGGTAAAGGTGCCCAACAAGCTCTTCAGTCGCATCGTTTGGTAGATTTATTGTAACACTAATAGAGTGATCTACCCATTTTTGAACCGCTCCCTGCATTTTGACTTTACTCAGCCAATCTACATCATTTGAGGTTGCCTGGTAATAAGGCGAAGTTTTTACAAGTTTATCAAGTTCTTCCTGGCTGTAATTTTTAGTAGTATCATGGCCGTTAACCTCCATCCATTGTTTAAAACGGTGGTGGAAAACAACATATTCTTCCCAGGAATCTCCAACTTCATCTACAAAATCAACGCGGGAATCTTTGTCATTAGGATTAACTTTTCTCCTTCTTTTGTAAACCGGAAGGAAAACTGGCTCAATTCCGGAGGAAGTTTGCGTCATCAAACTGGTCGTTCCTGTGGGGGCAATGGTAAGTAAAGCAATATTTCTTCTACCATATTCCAGCATGTCGTAGTAAAGCTTTTCATCAGCTTCACGCAATCTCTGGATGAACGGATTATCCTTTTCCCTGTCGGAATCATAAATGGTGAAAGCACCACGTTCTTTGGCTGCAGTAACTGAAGCTTTGTAAGCTTCAATGGCAATTCTTTTATGGATATCCACAGAAAAATCCACACCTTCTTTGCTACCATATTTTATGCCTAAACCTGCAAGCATGTCGCCTTCTGCAGTAATACCAATTCCGGTTCTTCTACCTTCCTGAGCTTTTTTCTGAATATTACGCCATAGATTTCTTTCCACCCCTTTAATATCCTGATTTTCCGGATCGGCATCAATTTTTCCAAGAATGCCATCGATTTTCTCCAGTTCCAGATCAATAATATCGTCCATTATTCGCTGTGCAGCGGCGATATGTTTGCTGAAAAGTTCGTAGTTAAAAGAAGCACTTTTAGTAAATGGATCTTCAACATATGAAAATAAGTTTATTGCAAGGAGTCGGCAGGAATCATAAGGACAAAGCGGGATTTCGCCACAAGGATTTGTAGAAACTGTTTTGTAGCCAAGATCTGCATAAGAATCAGGCACAGATTCATTTATGACCGTATCCCAAAAAAGGATTCCCGGCTCTGCAGATTTCCATGCGTTATGAACAATCTTTTTCCATAACTTTTCTGCTTCAATTTCTTTAGTATTCTTTGGCTCTTCGCTGTGAATAGGATATTTCTGAATATAAGAAGTATTATCCTTCACTGCTTTCATAAAAGCATCGTCTATTCTAACCGAAACGTTTGCTCCGGTCACTTTTCCCTGCTGCATCTTGGCATCGATAAAATCCTCTGCATCGGGGTGGTTTATAGAAACCGAAAGCATTAAAGCTCCCCTTCTTCCATCCTGGGCAACTTCACGGGTAGAATTGGAATAACGCTCCATAAACGGAACAATTCCTGTAGAAGTTAAAGCAGAATTTTTAACGGGTGATCCTTTTGGCCGTATATGTGAAAGATCATGACCAACACCACCACGGCGTTTCATTAATTGTACCTGTTCCTGATCTATCTTCATTATCCCTCCGTAAGAATCTGAATCTCCGTCGTTACCAATTACAAAGCAGTTGGAAAGTGAAGCAATCTGGTAAGGATTACCAATTCCAGCCATTGGACTTCCCTGCGGTACTATATATTTAAAGTCTTTAATAAGATCAAAAACTTCATCCTCACTCATCGGGTTTGGATAGCGCTGTTCTACTCGTGCTATTTCTTTTGCGATTCTCCTGTGCATATCATTAGGAGTAAGTTCATAAATATGGCCGTAAGAATCTTTTAAGGCATATTTATTTACCCAAACACGGGCAGCTAGGTCATCTCCTTTAAAGTATTTTAAAGAAGCCTGAAAAGCCTCTTCCTGGGTATAAGTTTTAGGAGCCGTTGGTTTTGCTTGTACTGGCATACAATTGGGATTTTTGGGATTATTATTTTCGATCAAAACGAATGTAAATGTAGGTAAGAAAAAGAGATATTTCGGAAATTATTTTTGGAAAGTTATCAAGTAAAATATGTTAATAAGTTGGTTTTCAAACAATTAAATATTTATCAACATAAAAAAGTTGACAAATTTTATAATTTTGTTTTTGAGAAAGTAAAGCTCTGAAACTCTTTGATTTTAGTAGAATAAGGTCAAGAAATAAAGAAAGAGGTATACGAAGTATGATAATTGCCAAAAAAAGAGGCTGATTGAAAAATCAATCAGCCTGCCTTGAATTAACACCTATGAAAATCCAAAATAAAATCTTTATTCTGCTTTATGATCAGCTTTTCAGATGACCAACGCCCCATATTTTCATCGGAGGTAGGGAAAATATCTTCGAAATATGACATCATTTTAAAATTGTGCCATATCTGCTCTTTATTATTCTTATTCTGGCACTAATATAAAAAATAATCTTAGAATAGCGCCAGCTCAGGCTAATTTTCCGGTGCAAAAACATAAATCTTATCACAAAGAATCTAAAAAACACGTTGTTATAAAAAGATAAAGACTACTACTACAATTACTTTATGGAGCACCGCCTAAAAATGCCAATTTTCAAGACAAAGCCGAAAATATTAAGATTTTGTGATTTTAAATCATAAAACATTAAAAATGCCCCCTTTAAAGTGGCGTTTTTTATGAGTTATTAACCGAAAACGTTTTAGTTTCTTGCTAAATTAGGTTATATTGTTTAAATAAAATAGATTTGACGTAATGTCAAAGAAAATAAATAAAATAGGAGTGCTAACCTCCGGAGGAGATGCTCCCGGAATGAACGCCGCAATTCGGGCTGTAGTTAGAGCTTGTTCCTATTACCATTTGGAATGTGTAGGTGTTTACAGGGGTTATCAGGGTCTTATAGAAGGCGATTTTGAAAAATTGGATGCCAGATCTGTCAGAAATGTGATCAATAGGGGTGGAACTTTTCTTAAATCAACCCGTTCCCTGGAATTTAAAACTAAAGAAGGTCGAAAAAAAGCCCATGATAAACTAACAGAAGCCGGTGTTGATGCGCTGGTTGTAATTGGTGGTGATGGTACCTTTACAGGAGGTGTATTTTTTAGTGATGAATTTAATTTTCCCATTGTTGGTATTCCGGCAACTATAGATAATGATATTAATGGTACAGATTATACTCTGGGCTATGATACTGCATTAAATACGGTTGTAGAGGCAATAGACAAAATCAGGGATACTGCAAGTTCCCATAATAGGCTTTTTCTTGTGGAGGTAATGGGCCGCGATGCCGGGGATATTGCCCTAAATAGTGGTATTGGTGCGGGAGCTGAAGAAATTTTAATTCCTGAAGAAGATGCTGGGGTAGAAAGAATGCTGGAATCTCTAAAGAAGAGTAAAGCAGCTGGCAAAACATCCAGTATCATTGTTGTAGCCGAAGGGGAAAAAAGTGGAAAGAATATTTTTCAGTTAGCTGAATTTATTCATGAGCAGGATGAGTCTTACGATATAAGGGTTTCGGTTCTTGGTCATATTCAGCGGGGAGGTTCTCCAAGCTGTTTCGATCGTGTTCTGGCCAGTAAACTTGGGGTTGGAGCAGTAGAAGCTATTATGGATGGTAAGACTAAAGTAATGATAGGTCTTCATCATCAGAATGTAGTTCGGGTTCCTTTGGAAACTGCTATAAAAGGAGAACCAAAAGTAGATAAAGAGTTAAGAAGGGTGGCAGACATCACTTCAGTTTAAATTTAAAAATAGAGAAATGAGTACAAAAATTGGAATTAACGGTTTTGGCCGTATTGGAAGAATAGCTTTTAGAATCGCAGCTGAAAACGACAACGTTGAAGTAGTAGCAATTAATGATTTACTTGAAGTAGATCATTTGGCATATTTGTTAGCTCATGATTCAGTACATGGGAAATTTAAAGGTGATGTATCTGTAGAAGGTGGTAACCTGGTAGTAAATGGAAAAACTATTAGAGTAACTGCTGAGCGTAATCCTGAAGATTTGAAATGGGACGAAGCTGGAGCTGAAGTAATTCTTGAATGTACAGGTATCTTTACTTTAAAGGACAAAGCTGAAGCTCACCTTAAAGCAGGTGCTAAAAAGGTTGTAATTTCTGCACCTTCTAAAGATGCTCCTATGTTTGTAATGGGAGTTAATCATAAAGATGTTAAAGCAGAAGATAATGTGGTTTCTGGTGCTTCATGTACTACAAACTGTCTTGCTCCTCTTGCTAAAGTTATTGAGGATGAATTTGGTATTGTTGAAGGTCTTATGACGACTGTACATGCGACTACTTCTACACAATTTACTGTAGATTCTCCTTCAAAAAAGAATTTCAGATTAGGAAGAAGCGCGATGGCGAATATTATTCCTAGTTCTACTGGTGCTGCTGTTGCTGTAACCAAGGTGATTCCTGCATTAAAAGGAAAACTTACCGGAATGGCATTCAGGGTTCCTACCACAGATGTTTCTGTAGTGGATCTTACTGTAAGAACAGAAAAATCTGTTTCTTATGATGATATTAAAGCTGCTTTCAAAAAAGCTGCGGAAGGTGACTTTAAAGGAGTAATTTCTTATACTGAAGATATGGTAGTTTCTCAGGACTACGTTTCAGATCCTCATACCTGTAATTTCGATGCTGAAGCAGGTATAGCTCTAAACGATAACTTCTTTAAGTTGATCGCATGGTATGACAACGAATATGGCTACTCAGCAAAACTTGTTGACCTGGCTGTACACGTTGATTCTTTATAATATTTAGATAACCTGAAAATGCAGCAGCTTAAGAGATCAGAGGCTGTATTTTCAGGTTTTTTGTATCTACTAATCAAATAACTACTCATGATTTTAATAACAGATGGAGGATCTACCAAATGCGACTGGATTCTTTTGGATCATCAGGGAGAACAGGTTTTCAAAACCCGTACAAAAGGATTAAATCCAGCAGTGTTTCCTGAACTTGTTCTGGAACAACGCATAGAGGAAAACCCAGAGTTAAGGGAAGTAAGGGACAAGATAGAGAAAGTCCATTTTTTTGGAGCTGGATGTGGTACAGCAACTCCAAAAAAACTTCTTGAGGATATCATAGGTAACTTCTTTACAAATGCCGAAGAGGTAATTGTGCGGGAAGATACTGTTGCGGCTGTTTATGCAACCGGAACAGAGCCAGGTATCGTATGTATTCTTGGAACAGGATCGAACAGTAGTTATTATGATGGGAAAAAAATTCATCAAACCATAGCTTCACTGGGGTATATCCTTATGGATGAAGCCAGTGGAAATTACTTCGGAAAAAGACTTATCCGGGATTATTACTATAAAAGAATGCCTCCGGAGCTAGTGGCGAAATTTGAAGAAAAATTTAATCTGGATTCCGACGAAATTAAGAAGAATCTATACAGGAGGGAAAATCCAAATACTTATCTCGCATCTTTTGCTGAATTTATCTTTACCAACGAGAGAAACGGATATTTCTACAAGCTGGTTTATGAGGGTATTCATGATTTTGTGCAGAGCAGGGTTTTGTGTTACAAACAGGCCCAGAGTGTGCCAATTCACTTTATTGGAAGTATAGCTTTTTTTAGTGAAGATATTATCCGGGCGGTTTTACAGCCTTACGGCCTGGAAATCGGAAATATTGTACGCCGGCCAATCGATGGTTTAATTGAACATTACCGTACCAATTATTTCAATAATAAGAATGCTAATTCCTGAGAGAAAAGATTTAAATAGTATAGATAAATTTTAGTGTTTTATTGCACTGAATTTTTCAGATAAAAGGGGCTGTTTCTTTAAAAGATTCAGTCTTTTTTATTTTACGGCAACTTTGGGAGAAATCCTAAGAATAAAAACTCTTACATACTTTTTAAATCAGGTTTGTTATATAATTTTTTTTGGAGGATCAAATTCAGGATGAACATTCCTTAAAAAAAATTAGTACATTTAAAAAAATTAATAGTTTAGATGCTTGTTAAGGTTTACGGTAGTGCGGTATTTGGAGTAGAGGCAACCACTATTACCGTAGAGGTTAATGTCGCAACCGGAATAGGCTATCACCTTGTGGGTTTGCCAGACAATGCAGTGAAAGAAAGCAGTTATAGGATTGCTGCTGCCCTTCAGAATAACGGCTATAAATTTCCAGGAAAGAAAATTATCGTCAACATGGCTCCGGCAGATCTTAGAAAAGAAGGTTCTGCTTATGACCTCACCTTTGCACTTGGGATTTTAGCAGCTTCAGATCAAATTAAATCCGAAGATATTTCTGAATATCTCATTATGGGGGAGCTTTCCCTGGATGGAACTCTGCAACCCATAAGAGGTGCGCTGCCTATTGCTATTAAAGCAAAAGAAGAAGGCTATAAAGGTTTTATTCTTCCTGCACAGAATGCCAAAGAAGCTGCAATAGTTAAAGGCCTTGATGTTTATGGAGTAGATAATATTCTCCAGGTGATCAATTTTTTCAATGAAGGTGCAGCCCTGGAAAAGACAATTATCGATACCCGGGAAGAGTTTTATAAAAACCTGGACCACCTTGAGCATGATTTTGCAGATGTAAAAGGACAGGAGTCGATAAAGCGTTGTATGGAAATTGCTGCAGCCGGGGGTCATAATATAATTCTTATAGGTCCTCCGGGAGCAGGGAAAACAATGCTTGCAAAGCGATTGCCCAGCATTTTACCTCCCATGACTTTGCATGAGGCACTGGAAACCACAAAAATTCATAGTGTTGTTGGGCGAATTAAAGATCACGTAGGACTAATGTCCCAGCGGCCGTTTCGGAGTCCGCACCATACGATTTCAGATGTTGCATTAGTCGGAGGTGGAGCTTATCCGCAGCCGGGGGAGATTTCCCTTTCCCATAACGGAGTTTTATTCCTGGATGAACTTCCGGAATTTAAAAGAGGTGTGCTGGAAGTGATGAGGCAGCCGTTGGAAGATCGGGAAGTAACGATCTCCAGGGCAAAATTTACCGTTACCTATCCTTCAAGTTTTATGCTGGTAGCAAGCATGAACCCTAGCCCCAGTGGGTTTTTCAATGATCCGGGTGGGCCGGCTTCGTCATCACCTGGTGAAATGCAGCGCTATCTCAGTAAAATAAGTGGTCCGCTTTTGGATCGTATAGATATTCATATAGAAGTTACTCCTGTTCCGTTTGAGAAGTTAAGTGAAGAGAGAAAAGGGGAGAGCAGTGTACAGATAAGGGAGCGGGTCACTCAAGCAAGGCAACTTCAGACAAAAAGGTTTGAAAGCTATGAGAATACGCATTACAATGCCCAAATGAGTGTAAAGCATATAAGGGAATTTTGTGAGCTCGGGAATTCTTCAAAAATTCTGCTTAAAACGGCAATGGAAAGGCTTAATCTTTCGGCAAGAGCTTATGACAGGATTTTGAAAGTTTCCCGTACAATTGCAGATTTGGAAGCTTCAGAAAACATTCAAGACCATCATATAAGCGAAGCTATACAGTACCGCAGCCTGGACAGAGAAGGCTGGCTGGGGTGATAGTGCTGTGGAAAACGTTATTTCAATTAAAAATATCTCAAATCTACTTCTTTTAAAAGATACTAATATTGCAATGAAAAAAATTATAAGCCTGCTCATCGTAATTTTCATACTTGGTTGTAAAGGTGAAAGAAAAGAGGGATTAGAAGATGTTCCTGCTTTAGAAAATGATAGTTTATCTGAGGAAAGCTTTATTTCCGAGTCCTTTTTAAGTGAAGAAGAAGTGAAATTTAATCTTGAAGAAGCAAACAGGCTTGCAGAGCTGCCATTGGGTTGCATAGAAACAGAATATCCTAATAAATTAGGCCAGACTTTGGAAAATGAAGAAGCATTAGGAACTCCACAGGAGCTTCATCCTGCCTTTTATGGCTGTTTCGACTGGCATTCTTCTGTCCATGCACATTGGTCACTCGTGAGCCTTCTTAAGCAATTTCCCGATTTGGAGAAAGAAGAAATGATTAAGGAAAAGCTGAAAAATTCCCTTTCTGCAGAAAATATTTTAGCTGAAGTAGAATATTTTAAAAGGCCTCAAAGTGATTCTTATGAACGCACCTATGGCTGGGCGTGGCTATTAAAACTTGCAGAAGAGTTAAAAACCTGGGAAGATCCGCTTGCCGAAGAATTGGATGCAAACTTACAGCCTCTTACAGATCTAATTGTAGAGCGGTATTTGGAATTTCTTCCGAAGCTGAATTATCCAATCCGGGTAGGAGAACACGCTAATACTGCCTTTGCAATGAGTTTTGGCTATGATTTTGCGACGAGCACTAGGAATGATGAGCTTAGAGAAGCAATATCTAAGCGTGCCAGGGATTTTTATTTAAGTGATGATAACTGCCCGGTTAGCTGGGAGCCGGGAGGATATGATTTTCTTTCACCATGTCTTCAGGAAGTAGATATCATGTTGCGGATCCTGCCAAAGAACGCTTTCAATCTCTGGATAGATGACTTTATGCCGGAATTAAAAGATGAGGATTTTACAATGGAAGTTGGGGAAGTATCAGATCGTTCTGACGGTAAACTGGTGCATTTGGATGGCCTAAACTTTAGCAGGGCATGGGTATTTTATCACCTGGCTAACAAATATCCTGAAGAATTCGGTCATTTAAGGACTTTGGCAAACGAACATGTTTCTTACTCCTTCCCAAATCTGGTTGGGGATTCTTATGAAGGTGGTCACTGGCTGGGAAGCTTTGCAATTTATGCTTTGCAGGCTGCATCTGAAAAATAGTTTTTGAAGAAGTTTTTCTAAATGTGCTGATGTGGGTCTTTTTCGGTTACTTGCGCCGGCCCGCGACTGTCGTTTCCACAAGCTACCAGGTCGTTCGCTGCTCTTACGCCGATTTTCTCCTGATAAACCGATTCCGGTGAGGATTGGGTTGATCAGGAGCGTTTATATAGGTCGATATTTGGCAAAATTGAGGGTGCTTTAAATTTCCCAGCAATTCTTCTGTTGTGGCTTTTTTCATAATTATTGTAGGCTTTGTGATTAAAAATGATAGAAATTCTGCGGTTTTTAAAGATTGCTGATGTAATTCTTCTTCCGGTAATCCCGATTTTCTTATTTTGAGTGGCGAATAAGTTCAGTTATAGAAAAATACTGGTATGCTGGATAAAACCTGCTGTTGCCGGATTAAAATTATTCACCGTGTAAAAAGAACCACATAACCAATGAGGAAAATTCATATAAATTGCGATCTAGGAGAAGGAGGTGAGTATGACGAAGAGCTTATGCCGCTAATTTCTGCCTGTAATATTGCCTGCGGGGGTCATGCCGGCGATGAAGAAATCATCCGTAAAACTATTGACCTGGCGATCGCAAATAATGTGGAAATCGGAGCCCATCCTTCCTATCCCGATAAGGAAAACTTCGGAAGAAAATCAATGATAATTTCGGAAGAAAAACTGGAGGAGTCCGTAAGAAATCAGGTTGAACTGGTGCAAAGAATTACTGCTGAAAAGGGAGTTGAAGTGACACATATAAAACCTCATGGAGCCCTTTATAATGATGCTGCAAAAGATGAAAAGATTGCTAAAATAATTCTGAATTCAATCAGAAAAACAGGTTCAAATTATGTTCTTTATGCACCATATAATTCGGTGATTTCAAAGCTGGCAAAGGGAGAATTTAAAGTAATTTTAGAGGCCTTTGCAGACCGTAATTATAACGAAGATTTTAGCCTCGTTTCGCGGTCAAAATCTCAGGCGGTTTTGCATGAAAAAGAGGATGTTTTTCACCATGTTTTTGCCATGTTTTCTGAAGAAAAAATGGTCGCGCTAAACGGTGTAAAAAAGGACTTTAAAGCAGATACTTTTTGCCTGCACAGCGACACTAAAAATGCAGTAGAAATTCTGAATTATTTGCAGCTAAAACTGAAAGGAAAAAATATTGAAATCAAGAAGAAATGAAGCAGGATTTTCCAAAGATAAAACCGATGGGGCAGCGGGCAATTCTGATAGAATTTGAACCGGAAATTAACGAACAACTACTTCAAAAGTTACTTTCTGTAAAAGATTTAGTTCAAAATTTTTATATTAAAGAAAAGGTTGAGGTAAATAATGCATATAGCTCGTTATTAATTAATTATACAACTATTATAGAAGATGTCTATGGTGAACTATTTGAGCTGGAGAGGCTTATTAAGGGTGCTAAGATAGAAAAAAATATTACTTCTAAAATTTATCATTTGCCTGTCTGTTACAGTAAAAAATCTGGACTTGATCTGCAGTTAATCTCAGAGCAAAATCAAGTTAGTGTTGAGGAGATAATCAGCCGTCATACAGCGCCTTTTTATACTGTATATTTTATGGGTTTTTTACCCGGATTTTTATACCTCGGGGGGCTGGATGAAAAACTGCATATTTCCCGAAAGGAACAACCACGAATGAAGATCGAAAAAGGCGCTGTGGGAATAGGTGAAAAACAGACCGGAATTTATCCTCAACCTAGTCCGGGAGGATGGCAGATTATCGGGAATTGTCCGGTGAATTTTTTCGATAAAAACAGCCTTCCTCCTTCCCGGATTTCTTCCGGGGATAAGGTGAAATTTTTTGCTGTTTCAGAAGAAGAGTTTGAAACAGTTTCGAGGGAAATTGAAGAGGGAAATTATCAATTAAAAGTTGAAGATTATCATGTCGAAAATTGACGTTTTACAGCCTGGACTTTTTTCTACGATTCAGGATTTTGGGAGGTTTGGTTTTCTTGATTTCGGAGTTCCGCAAAGTGGTGCGATGGATTTTTATGCAGCAAAAATGGCGAACTTAATTTTAAGGAATAAAGCCAATGATGCTGTTCTTGAAATTACACAAATGGGTCCAAAATTACAATTTTCTGCTCCGACTGAAATTGCCATTGCCGGGGCAGATCTTTCTCCTAAAATTAACGGAAACGAGGTTGAAAATATTTCTATCCTTAAAATTGTGGACGGAGATGTTCTTTCGTTCGGAAGAAGAAAAAATGGCTGCCGTGCTTATCTTGCTGTTAAACATGGTTTTGAATCCGAGCTTCTTATGAATAGTAGAAGCTGGTACACCGGACTAACAGAAAGTTATAAACTTGAAAAAGGGATGACACTTTCTTACAGCTCTTTTGAGAAGATGGAGCCAACCACTTATTCTTCGGTTAAATTCCACTCAGAATATATAGAGTCAAATAATATCGAAGTTTATCCCGGTCCTGAGTATGATCAACTTTCTAAAGCGCAAAAGGCACTGCTACTAAAAACGGATTACGGAATTGGAAGAACCAATAACCGGATGGCGATCCAATTGGATGAGCCGCTGGTTAACGATCTGGAACCAATTATTACAGGTCCCGTTCTCCCCGGAACTGTGCAGCTCACCCCTTCCGGAAAATTAATTGTTCTTATGCGCGATTGCCAGACTACCGGTGGTTATCCCAGGATCCTTCAGTTAAGCGGAGACGGGATAAACGGTATTGCGCAAAAAGTAGCAGGAGACAAAATTGAATTTGTTTTGAAAGAGCTGAAGAATATTACCAAATAAAAAAAAGTGCCGTATCAGCGATAAAGAAAATAATATTGACCCTACTCAGTATTACATCCCGCTTTAACAGCACTTTTTTGCCCCCAAACACTTTAGTCTAACTAAAATGACATTGTAAATGTATGGTAGGAATGCAATCCAGGCAAGGGGAAAAACCCCCTTTTACTACAATTATTTAATTTCCATTTCCAGGGTTTACCTGAATTTTTTGAGAAGTTTGAGGTTCTATGGATTGAAGCCTGTAAAATTTGGGATGACCAGAGTCGGCATAATCGGTTTTGAGCTAGAGGAAGGAGGATATTTTAAAAGGAGGAAGAAAACTCAGGGATATTATATAAATAAAAAAGTGCCGCATCAGCGTTAGAAATTAATATTGACCCTACTCATTATTAAATTACGCTTTAACAGCACTTTTTTGCCCCCAAAACATTTTAGTTTAACTAAAATGACATCACAAATGTAGTGCTGTTAAAGGATGTAAAAAAGGGGAAAAACACCCTTTTTACAAAAGTAATCTTGTGAAAACATCTAAATTAACTATTTTTAACTTTCAATTTAACGATTCTTAAGCATCTGTAAAAATGGAAAAACCAAAAAAATGTATCAGCGTTGAAAAAGCACGCAAAGAACAGGACGAATGGGTACGTACCCGAGGAAAAGATATAAGGGAGTGTGAGGGTTATGAAGATACCCGCGAGTTCTGGTACAGCCTGGATGAATTACAGGACTACCTGGATTATGTAAGGGAAAAATCTAAGGAACAGGGCGTTAAAAAACCCGGAATCAGGTTTTATTTAGGTGCTTATCCAACCACTAAAGAGGAAAAAGGATATTCTACTATTTTCCTGTCACCTACCAAAGAAGCCCAGGCAGATACTGAAAACGACAATGCAGACTCAGATCCTAATAATTACGATATTGAGCCTATGAATATAATCCAGGGTGGTGATCCTCCAAGAAATTATTAATGCAAAGCCTTTCCTTTCTAGTAATTCTCCTTGAAGGTCTTGCTGCCATTTCTGGATTGTATTATTTTAAAAAAAAACCGACCGAGATAGCGGTCGGTTTTTTCTCCTATTTTTTATTGCTTACGTTTTTTGTAGAAGCACTAGCTTCAATACCTAAAATTATTTATTACAATGAGCCGTTACATTTTCTCAAAAGCACTTTTTTGTATAATAATTTCTGGCTTTATAACCCTTACCTGATTATCAGTTTTGCGGTTTATATTCTATATTTTAATTGGAATACTTCAAATAAAAAAACTAGGCAAATTATAAATATGGGAGTGATCTTCTATGTTACTATCTGTATTGCCAATTTAATTTTTTCAGACATATTTTTTAAAAGTCATTCTCTAGTAACTTACATTCTGGGGACTGTTTTGCTACTAGGAGTGATTTTTCATTATTATTTTGAAATTTTATTAAGTTCTAAAATTCTAAGTATCAAAAGGGAGGTTAGTTTTTATATTTCCTTTGCGGCACTCCTGTTTTTTCTAACTTCTACTCCTGTTTTAATTTATTACAAATATTATACTACCCAGAGTCCGGAATTTATGAAACTCAGTAAATATGTTCTAATTGGGTTGAACATTTTTGTGTATAGTGCTTATAGTATCGCTTTTTTATTGCTGGCCAGCAAGAGAAAAACATCTCCTAAGAATATCAAAAATGCTTTCTAAAGAAGAAATTTTACTCATCATCTATTTTGTGGTAGTGATCTTGCTGCTAACGGCTTTTGTGATCATCTTTTTTATCACCTACCAAAGACGGAAAAATAAACTTCTGGAGGAAAAATTTGAAGCAGAAAAACGTTATGAGCAGGAAATTGTACAGTCCAGGATAGAAATTCAGGAGCAAACCCTCAAAAATATTAGCTGGGAGCTGCATGATAATATCGGTCAGCTACTTTCTGTTGCTAATCTTCAATTAAATATTCTTTCCAAAACCTTACCTGAAAAGGAAGAGGTTCTGGAGATAAAGGAAGTGGTGGCTGCTTCTTTACAGGAAGTCCGTGCCCTGTCAAAATCTTTAAATAGTGAAGTAGTAGAATATTCGGGGCTCACCGCTTCTGTGGAAAATGAACTTAATAGATTCGAGCGGCTGAATATCCTTCTGGTGGAATTCAAAACAGAAGGGGAAGAGTTCGAAATTTATAAAAAAGACGGCATCATCCTGTTTAGGATACTTCAGGAGTTTTTCTCTAATGTGATCAAGCACGCAAAAGCTTCAAAGTTAACTGTAAATTTCTCCTATCTTTCAGATAGACTGAAAATTGTAGTTCAGGACGATGGGGTGGGGTTTGATCCTGAAACGGTTGCGAAAAGTTCGGGATTGTTAAATATGAAAAGCAGGGCAGCACTTATAAATGCAGACTTCCATCTAAATTCTTCAGAAAACGAGGGAACTTTCCTATCTTTATCCTATCCTTCTAACCCTACAAAAAATGAAGAAAACGATTATAATCGTTGATGATCATATTCTCTTTGCTAAATCCCTTAACGGACTCATAAAAACCTATGATGATTTTGAGGTTCTGGAAATTTTTAAAAACGGACAGGAACTGGTGGATCATTTTAATGGTGGTAAGCCCGGGCCAGACATTGTTTTGCTGGATATAAAAATGCCGGTGAAAGACGGCCTCGAGACTATGGAGTGGCTTAAGGAAAACTATCCTGAACAAAAAGCGCTTGCGCTAAGCATGGAGCATGATGAGAATTATATCATAAAAATGATTAAAAATGGCTGCAGGGGCTATCTTCTAAAAGACATTGAGCCAGATGAATTTCTTTACGCGTTGCAGTCGGTTATAAACAGCGGATATTATTACAGCGACGAGGTTTCAGAAGCTATGATAAAAGGTGATCCTGAGAAGAAATTCGAAAACCTCACGCGCCGTGAACTGGAATTCCTGAATCATGCCTGTTCTGAAATGACCTATAAAGAAGTAGCTGGAGAAATGAATCTTAGTCCCAAAACCATCGATGGTTACAGGGAAAGCCTTTTTGAAAAACTCGAAGTAAAAAGCAGGATTGGCCTGGTGTTATTTGCTATTAAAAATGATCTTTACCAGGTATAATCCTTCAGGTAATTTTCTGTTCACTTTCTTTTATTTCAGAATCACTTATTTAGGCAGTATCTTTGCAGCCAAATAATTTAAAAAATAAAAGTGATCGATTCAGCAAAAATAGAGTTAAGAAATTTACGGGTTAAGGATTATGAAGAGTTGAAGGTGTCCATGATAAAAAGTTATCATGCGATGCCTGATGAATATTGGACGAAAGGCGAGATTAAAACGCTGGTAAATAAATTTCCTGAAGGTCAGTTATGCATTATTATAGATAATAGAATTGCGGGCTGCGCACTTTCCATTATTATAGACTATGATAATTTTGATGATAATCACAGCTACGAAGAAATTCTTGGAGGTGAAAATTTCTCTACCCATACCAAAAACGGAAATGTTCTCTACGGAATAGATGTTTTTATCCATCCGGAATTCCGCGGCATGAGATTGGGAAGAAGATTGTACGAGGCAAGGAAAGAGCTTTGTGAGCATCTTAATCTGAAATCTATTATTTTTGGAGGCCGCATTCCCAATTATTCAAAGTATGCCGATGAGTTAACACCTAAAAAATATATTGATAAAGTAAAACTTCAGGAAATTCACGATCCTGTGCTGTCTTTTCAGTTATCCAATGATTTTCACGTAAAAAAGGTGATTAAAGGATACCTTTCAGGCGACCACGAAAGTAAAGAATTTGCCACTTTAATGGAGTGGAATAATATCTATTACACCAAACCTCAAAAGCTTGTAAATACTACAAAAACAGTTGTAAGGTTGGGTCTCGTACAATGGCAAATGAGGTTGTTTAAAGATTATGAAGCGTTGGTGTCCCAGATAGAATTTTTTGTGGATGCGGTAAGTAATTACCAGAGTGATTTTATTTTATTTCCTGAATTGTTTAATGCTCCCTTAATGGCGCAGTTCAACCATCTTTCTGAACCTGAAGCGATACGCGGACTTTCAGGTTATACTGAACGATTGCTGGAAACTTTCCGGGAATTTGCAATTAATTATAACATCAATATTATTACCGGAAGTATGCCGCAGGCCATTGGCGAGCATATGTATAACGTGGGATTTTTATGCCGAAGGGATGGTAGTTATGAGCGCTACGAAAAGCTACATATTACTCCGGCAGAAGAGTCGGCCTGGGGAATGAAAGGCGGTAATACATTGGAAACTTTTGATACAGATTGTGGTAAAGTAGGGATTTTAATTTGTTACGATGTGGAATTTCCTGAAGTTTCCAGAATTCTTGCAGAAGAAGGGATGAATATTCTTTTCGTTCCTTTTATGACAGATACTCAAAACGGCTATTCCCGTGTTAAAATCTGTGCACAGGCCAGGGCGGTCGAAAATGAGTGTTATGTCGCCATTGCCGGTTCTGTAGGGAATTTACCAAAAGTGAATAACATGGATATTCAGTATGCTCAGAGCGCGGTTCTAACTCCGTCAGACTTTGCCTTCCCCGTAAACGGAATTAAAGCTGAAGCGACTCCAAATACCGAAAGTACGTTGCTGGTAGATGTAGATTTAGATTTGCTCAAAGAGCTGCACAACTTTGGAAGTGTAAGAAATATGAAGGACAGAAGGAAAGATTTATATTCCCTGAAGAAGAAGAGGTAGGAAAGTTATTTTGGAACGTTCACCTTAAATTGAATCAGGAAAAAGGAGACAGGAATCAGGAATCAGGAATCAGGAGAATTACGGAAAGCAATTCTGCGGAAGCATTTAGAAATCATTCGTGTATTTGTGGTGAAACTTAAGGACGATAATTGCCAATTTCAGCACAGTCTTTAGGAGGAAGAGAAAAAAAGGGCTCGTCCCTCGTCCTTCTTATTTCGTGCTTCCAACGATCGATAATTGCCATTTTAAACAGCCGTCCTTTGGGCGGCTATTTTTATGTTCATTTTTTGTAAATAAAGATTATTTTGCGGGTAAAAATGTTTTTTCAGAAGAAAAAAGGAAGTTTCTATTGAAATAACGGAATTTTCACGTCTTAAAAGCTCAAAAATTGCAGTAAAATCAATTGAATTCAGCGAATTTGGCTCTTGGGCTCTCTTATCCAGCTATCGTAAAGATAAAAGGTTTAAAATATTGATTTACAGATAATTGTATCTGTTTAAGTTTTTTTGAAAGTAGTTTTAATTCTTAGCATTTTCATCTATACTGTTGCTAAGAAGTTAACTTTAAATTTTATAAGCGAATTAAATTTTAGAATGAACAATAAATACAGTAAAGTTTTAACTCAAAGTGAATCTCAGCCAGCCTCTCAGGCGATGCTTCACGCGATAGGATTAACAAAAGAAGATTTTAAAAAACCATTTGTAGGTATTGCCAGCACAGGGTACGAAGGTAACCCTTGTAATATGCATCTTAATGACCTGGCAAAGCTGGTAAAACAAGGTTGTAATGAGAGTGAACTTGTAGGTCTTATTTTTCATACAATTGGAGTGAGCGACGGGATTTCTATGGGAACACCGGGTATGCGTTATTCCTTGCCTTCCCGGGATATAATTGCAGATTCTATGGAAACTGTGGTGCATGCAATGTCGTATGACGGGATGGTAACAGTTGTTGGTTGTGACAAAAATATGCCCGGAGCGCTTATGGCAATGTTGCGTATTAACCGTCCTGCAATTCTGGTTTATGGCGGTACGATCGCTTCAGGTTGTCATAAAGACCAAAAACTGGATGTTGTTTCTGTTTTCGAAGCCTGGGGTTCAAAAGTTTCCGGAGACATTAGTGATGAAGATTATAATGCGGTAATAGAAAAGGCTTGTCCGGGCGCAGGTGCCTGTGGAGGGATGTACACTGCCAATACAATGGCTTCAGCGATAGAAGCACTCGGAATGGCTTTACCTTATAATTCTTCTAATCCGGCAGTTGGTGAAGAAAAAAGCGTAGAGAGTATAGAAGCAGGAAAAGCAATGAACCTGCTTATCGAAAGAGATATCAAGCCAAGGGATATAGTAACCAAAAAAGCTCTGGAGAACGCGATTAGGCTTCTTACGGTTCTTGGAGGTTCCACTAATGCAGTTTTACATTTTCTGGCTATAGCCAAAGCTGCAGAAGTAGATTTTACATTAACAGATTTTGAAAAAATATGTGACAGTACTCCGTTTTTAGCCGATTTAAAGCCTAGCGGAAAGTATGCAATGGAAGATGTGCATAGAGTTGGAGGAATTCCGGCAGTGCTTAAATATATGCTGAAGAACGATATGCTGCACGGGGATTGCCTGACTGTTACAGGAAAAACACTTGCTGAAAACCTGAACGAAGTGCCAGATCTTGAAGAAGGTCAGGATGTGTTGAGAACTCTGGATAACCCAATCAAGAAGACAGGGCATATCCGTATACTCTATGGAAACTTAGCTGAAGAAGGTTCTGTTGCAAAAATTACCGGAAAAGAAGGTTTGCAGTTCACCGGGAAAGCAAGGGTTTTCAATAGTGAATATGAAGCTAATGATGGTATTTCTGAAGGGAAAGTGAAAAAAGGAGATGTAGTGGTAATCCGTTACGAAGGTCCTAAAGGCGGCCCCGGAATGCCTGAAATGTTGAAGCCTACCGCTGCAATTATGGGAGCTAAACTGGGAAAAGACGTTGCGCTTATCACAGATGGTAGATTTTCCGGTGGAACTCATGGTTTTGTAGTGGGTCACATCACTCCGGAAGCTCAGGCAGGCGGACTTCTGGCTTTTCTTAAGGATGGTGATGAGATCACCATTAATGCCGAAACAAACAGGATTGAAGTAGCTCTTTCAGAAGAAGAAATAGCAGAAAGAAAGAAAAATTGGGTAGCTCCTGCCTTAAAGTTTAATAAAGGAGTGCTTTATAAATATGCGAGAACGGTTTCTTCGGCTTCACAAGGCTGTGTTACCGATGAATTTTAATATGGTGAATTATGGAAGTAAAAACAGCTAGTTTTGAAAAGGTAAACACCCAGACGACAACAAAAGTGTCCGGGGCCGAAGCGGTAATAAAATGTTTGCTGGAGGAAGGTGTGGACACCATCTACGGATATCCTGGTGGCGCTATTATGCCTGTATATGACGAATTATATAAGTATCAGGATAAACTTCATCACGTCCTTACAAGGCATGAGCAGGGAGCTACACATGCTGCCCAGGGTTATGCCCGTGTTACCGGAAAAGTAGGTGTGGCTGTGGCTACTTCAGGTCCGGGAGCGACAAATCTTGTTACTGGGATTGCAGATGCCCAGATAGATTCAACACCAATGGTTTGTATAACAGGCCAGGTGGGATCACATTTACTGGGGAGTGATGCTTTTCAAGAGACCGATATTGTGGGAATTTCGACCCCTATCACCAAATGGAATTATCAGGTGACTAAAGCGGAAGAGATTCCGGAGATCATTGCCAAAGCGTTTTACATCGCAAGATCCGGTCGTCCCGGTCCTGTTTTGGTAGATATCACAAAAGATGCGCAATTTGCATCTATTGATTTTAGTTATAAAAAATGCTCGGGAATCAGAAGTTATAATCCTTATCCTGAAGTAAATCTTGCGCAGGTACAAAAAGCTGCAGAAGCGATAAATAATGCTAAAAAACCTCTAATTGTATGGGGGCAGGGTGTTATCCTTGGTGGCGCCGAAGATCTTTTCAAACAGGTTGTGGAAAAATCAGGTGTTCCTGCAGCATGGACAATTCTTGGACTTTCTGCTTTACCAACAGCGCATCCTCTTAACGTAGGAATGGTGGGAATGCATGGTAACTACGGGCCAAACATGCTTACCAATGAATGTGATGTTCTTATTGCAATTGGGATGAGGTTTGACGACAGGGTAACCGGAAACCTGGAGCATTATGCCAAACAGGCTAAGGTGATCCATTTTGAAATCGATCCTGCAGAAATAAATAAAAATGTTCATGCTGATATTCCTGTATTGGGGAATGTTAAGGAAACGCTTAAAACTTTACTTGAGCTTTTAAAGCCTAATAAACATGAAAGCTGGCACCAGGAGTTTAAAGACATGTATAGAACCGAATATGAGAAAGTCATAAAAGGTAATATGGATGTTACCAAAGCTAACCTCGGAATGGGTGAGGTGATCCAGGAAATCAATAATTTCTCTAATGGAGACGCTGTAATTGTTTCAGATGTTGGTCAGCACCAGATGGCTGCCTGCAGATATTCTAAATTTAATTCCACCAGAAGCAATGTGACTTCCGGCGGACTGGGAACTATGGGCTTTGCTTTGCCGGCTGCAATTGGAGCTAAAATGGGCGTTCCACAGCGTGAGGTAGTGGCAGTAATCGGGGACGGTGGTTACCAGATGACTATCCAGGAACTGGGGACTATTTTCCAGACCAAAGTACCGGTTAAGATTGTGGTTTTAAACAATGGCTTCTTAGGTATGGTGAGGCAGTGGCAACAATTGTTCTTTGATAAGCGCTACGCGTCTACAGAGATGGTGAACCCAGACTTTGTAACAATTGCCAAAGGATATCATATTAAAGCAAATCAGGTGACTGAGCGTTCACAATTAAAAGATGCCGTTAAGGAGATGATGGAATCTAAAGAAGCTTATTTCCTTGAAGTTAAAGTTGAACAGGAAGAAAATGTATTCCCTATGATACCAACCGGAGCGTCAGTTTCAGAAATACTATTAGAGTAATGGAAAAGAGAAATTATACCATATCCATATATACGGAAAACAACCTGGGATTATTGAGCAGGATTGCTGCAATTTTCCTAAAGAGACATATTAATATTGAAAGCATTACTGCTTCGCCTAGCGAGGTAAATGAAGTGATGCGGTTTATTATTGTGGTTAGGATAACAGAGGAGCAGGTAAGAAAGATCATTGGTCAGATAGAAAAGCAAATTGAAGTAATTAAAGCTTTTTATCATACAGATGAGGAAATGATATACCAGGAAACTGCACTTTATAAAATTAAGTCTGAAGATTTTCTGAACGATTTAAATATTCAGGACTTTATAAAAGAGACAAATGCAAGAATAGTGACTGTTACCCGTGATTTTTTTGTAGTTGAAAAAACCGGAAAACGACATGAGGTGGATCATTTGTACGAAATTTTAAAGCCTTACGGATTAATGCAATTTGTTAGATCCGGCACAATCGCAGTTACCAAAAATGAAATGCCAATATCAGGAATACTAGAAAAATTTAATACTACAAAATTAACATCATGACGAACTATTTTAACAGCCTTTCTTTACGTGATCAATTAGCCCAACTGGGAACCTGCCGCTTTATGGCGCTTGATGAATTCAGTGAAGGTGTGGCTGCCTTAAAAAATAAAAAAATAGTTATTGTGGGCTGTGGAGCCCAGGGACTTCATCAGGGTTTAAATATGCGGGACAGTGGTCTTGATATTTCCTATACCCTTAGAGAAGGTGCTATTAAAGAAAAGCGCCAGTCCTGGAAAAATGCAACAGAAAATAATTTTAATGTTGGGACCTACGAAGAGATGATTCCGCAGGCAGATTTGGTGATCAACCTTACACCAGATAAGCAGCACACTTCTGTAGTAAAGGCTATTATGCCACATATTAAAAGAGATGCTGTGCTTTCTTATTCTCACGGTTTTAATATCGTGGAAGAAGGAATGCAGGTGCGCGATGATATTACCGTTATTATGGTTGCTCCAAAATCCCCTGGATCAGAGGTGAGGGAAGAATATAAAAGAGGCTTTGGCGTGCCTACGTTAATTGCCGTACACCCCGAGAATGATCCTCAGGGAATCGGTTTCGAATGGGCCAAAGCTTATGCTGTGGCAACAGGTGGACATAAAGCCGGAGTTTTAGCTTCATCTTTTGTAGCTGAGGTAAAATCAGATTTAATGGGAGAACAAACCATTCTTTGTGGTGTTCTTCAAACAGGTTCTATCCTTACTTTCAATAAGATGGTAGCAGATGGTATTGAGCCTTCTTATGCAGCGAAGCTTATTCAGTATGGTTGGGAAACAATTACTGAAGCTTTAAAACATGGTGGTATAACCAATATGCTTGACAGGTTGTCTAATCCGGCAAAACTTAGAGCTAATGAGATTTCTGAAGAACTGAAGGAGCAAATGCGTCCTCTTTTTCAGAAGCACATGGACGACATTATTTCTGGCGCTTTCAGCAGCCGAATGATGAAAGACTGGGCTAATGACGATAAGGAATTGCTGGAGTGGCGTGCTGCAACAGAAAATACTGCCTTTGAAAAAACTGAGGCAACTTCTGAAGAAATTAAAGAACAGGAATATTTTGATAAGGGAGTCCTTCTCGTTGCTTTTGTAAAATCGGGAGTGGAACTGGCCTTTGAAACAATGGTGGAAGCTGGGATAATTGCAGAGTCAGCTTACTACGAGTCACTGCATGAGACTCCGCTTATCGCCAATACCATTGCAAGAAAGAAATTATACGAAATGAACCGAATAATTTCTGATACTGCAGAATATGGTTGTTACCTGTTTGATCATTCTGCCAAGCCGCTTATTAAAGATTATATAAATAGTCTTGAGCCTGAAGTAGCAGGAAAATCATACGGAACTGATTATACCGGAGTGGATAATCAGGAATTAATCGCAGTTAACGATGCTATCAGGAATCATCCGGTTGAGAAAGTGGGTGGTGTGCTGAGAAAAGCAATGACTGCAATGGAAAAAATACACGCATAATGGATACTTTGCTGACAGATCAAAAAACATACAGACCAAAATTGGAAGCAGTAAAAGATGCTGCAGAACGTATTTCCAAGGTTGTAATTAAAACTCCTTTGGCAGATTCTTTTACCTACAGTAGCAGGTACGAGGCGAGGGTGATGCTTAAAAGAGAAGATCTTCAGCAGGTTCGTTCTTACAAAATTCGTGGAGCATATAACAAGATTTCGAGTTTAGCTCAGGAGCAACTGGACAAGGGCGTAATATGCGCCAGTGCAGGTAATCACGCACAGGGAGTGGCTTTTGCCTGTAACAAACTGCAGGCAAAAGGCATTATCTATATGCCAATAACAACTCCAAGACAAAAGGTGGAACAAACGCAGATGTTTGGAGGAGAATGGGTAGACGTTGTTCTTAAAGGAGATACCTTCGACGATTCCTATAAGAGCGCTATAAAACATGGCGATAAATCGGGACTTGTCTTTATTCATCCTTTTGATGATGAAAAGGTAATAGAAGGCCAGGCGACAATTGCTTTAGAAATATTGGAGCAGGCAGATGCTCCTATAGACTATGTTTTTGCTCCCCTTGGAGGCGGCGGACTTCTTGCCGGAATCTCTTCAATTTTTAAGCAGCTTTCCCCAAACACAAAAATAATTGGTGTAGAGCCGGAAGGTGCACCTTCCATGACTTATTCCTTAAAAGAAGGTAAAGTAGTGGAATTGGCAGAAATTGAAAGATTTGTAGATGGAGCAGCTGTGCAAAAAGTAGGTTCCCGAAATTTTGAGATTTGTAAAGAGAATCTTGATAAAATGGTGACTGTTCCTGAAGGAAAAATCTGCCAGACCATTCTCGATCTTTATAATCAGGATGCGATTGTAGTAGAGCCTGCAGGAGCCATGGCGATTTGCGCTTTAGATTCCTTTGCGGAGGAAATTCAAGGAAAAAACGTGGTTTGTATAGTAAGTGGAAGTAATAATGATATTACCCGTACCGCCGAAATTAAAGAGAGGGCACTTTTGTATTCCGGTCTTAAGCATTATTTTATTATCAGTTTTCCTCAGCGTGCCGGGGCTTTAAAAGAATTTGTAGCGAAGGTCCTTGGACCCTATGACGATATTACTCATTTTGAATATTCTAAAAAGCACCACAGGGAAAACGGTCCTGCGGTTGTTGGAATTGAATTAAAAGATCCTGCCGATTTTGGTCCACTGGTGGAAAGAATGAAGAAAAAGAACTTTTATGGAGAATATTTAAATGATAAACCAAATTTATTTCAATTTTTAGTCTGAGGGATTTTGTTGCTTAATAATTTTGTGTACATTTATAATATGATTTCAACAAGACAAATAATATTACCCGAATTTTTTCGCTGTCCCCGCATTCGCAGGTAAGCGATTTATTTCCGTACAGAAGGTAATTATTATTTTGAAATCATCTACATTGAAAAATCTAAGCGACATATTAAAAACTGCAAATTTCAGGACGTTTCCTGAAGCATCTCCCATGCGCCGCTTTTTCCCCCGCACGTAAGTGCGTGTGTAATTTTATGGAACTCAAGGTGAGTCCGGTTCCCCTCTCAGAGACAAAAATCGAATTAATTTTTTTCAAAAAAAATTTTTAGCAGATGAAGATTATCATTGCTAACAAATCTCATGCTTCGTATGCAGAGATTATTTGTACTACTATAGAAGAATCGGCGAAAGTCCGTGGCACCGGCATTGCACGTCGTACTCCTGAATATATCATCAGTAAGATGGAAAAGGGAAACGCGATTATCGCTTTGGATGGCGAAAAATTTGCCGGCTTCTGTTATATCGAAACCTGGAGCCATGAAAAGTATGTGGCAAATTCCGGACTCATTGTGCATCCCGACTACAGGAATCAGGGATTGGCAAAAGACATAAAGGAAGTAATCTTCAAATATTCACGGGAAAAATATCCGACAGCCAAAATCTTCGGAATTACAACCGGGCTGGCTGTAATGAAGGTCAATTATGAGCTGGGTTATCAACCCGTTACCTTCTCTGAACTTACAGATGATGACAGCTTTTGGAAAGGCTGCCAAACCTGCAAGAATTACGATATCCTGACCAGAACAGAGCGTAAAATGTGCCTTTGTACTGGTATGATGTATGATCCAGAAAAGAAGAAAGGGAAAGAAGAGAAAAAAGAGAGCCTGAATGACAAGGCCTTTAAAAGGTTGAAAAATATAAAGCAGACGCTCTTTTATAAAAAAGAAAAAAGCGAAAGCTGATTTGTTCCTTCCCTTTCAAAGGGAAGGTGGCGCTCCAAAGAGCGCCGGAAGGGTTAAAGTCCTCCTAAAAAAGGAGGGGAACAAAAACGGAAATAAATATTCGTGAATTTGTGACGAAAAAATAATAAAAATGAAGAAAGTAGTAATAGCATACAGCGGAGGTCTTGATACTTCTTATTGTGCTAAATATTTATCTAAAGAAGAAAATTTTGAAGTTCACGCGGTAAGTGTAAATACCGGAGGATTTTCAGAAGAAGAAATACAGAAAATAGGTTCCAATGCTCAAAAAATTGGGGCTAAAACTTACAAAAATATAGATGCGGTTGCTTCCTTTTATGATAAGGTGGTTAAATTCCTCATTTTTGGAAATGTGCTTAAAAATGACACCTATCCGCTATCGGTAAGTGCAGAACGTATTGTACAGGCTATTGAAATAGTGAATCATGCAAAGAAAATAGGAGCCGAATATATCGCACACGGGAGTACCGGTGCAGGAAACGACCAGGTGCGCTTCGATATGATTTTTCAGATCATAGCGCCAAAAATTCAAATTATCACTCCAATTAGAGATAAGCAACTAACGAGGCAGGAAGAAATTGAATATCTTAAAGCCAACGGAGTTGATATGAACTGGGAAAAAGCAAAATATTCCGTCAATAAAGGACTGTGGGGAACAAGTGTTGGTGGTGCTGAAACTTTAACTTCAGAAAAGCCGCTTCCGGAAGAGGCTTATCCTTCACAGTTGCAGGAGAAGGAAGCTAAACAGATTAGTCTTGGCTTTACAAAAGGAGAACTCACCGCAGTAAACGGAAAAGAAAACGCTCCTGAGAAGAATATCGAGATCCTGGAAAGTATTGCTTCAAAATTTGCAATAGGAAGGGATATTCATGTGGGAGATACCATTATTGGAATTAAAGGCCGGGTAGGTTTTGAAGCTTCTGCTGCTTTAATTACTATAAAAGCACATCATTTGCTGGAAAAACATACCCTTAGCAAATGGCAACTTCAGCATAAAGATTATATCGCAAACTGGTATGGGACGCACCTTCACGAAGGTCAGTATCTCGATCCTGTAATGAGAAATCTTGAAGCTTTTCTGCAAAGCTCGCAGGAGCAGGTAACCGGGGAAGTATTTGTTACCCTTCATCCTTACAGGTTTACTTTGGACGGAATTAAATCCAAATTCGATTTGATGAACAGCAGCTTCGGAAATTACGGTGAAGAAAATAAAGCCTGGACGGCAGATGATGCGAAAGGATTTATTAAGATCCTCTCAAATTCAGGAAAAATTTACCAACACGTAAAACAGGAGCAATGATAGAAGTAGGAATTATTGGTGGTGCCGGTTATACAGCGGGAGAATTAATCAGGATTTTACTTAGGCACCCTCAGGCAAATATCAATTTTGTGTACAGTACTTCCCAACCGGGAAAGCCGGTTGCAAAGGTACACCAGGATTTGCTGGGAGAAACAGATCTGCAGTTTAGCGGAGAGATTAATAAAGATGTTGACGTAGTTTTTCTTTGTCTGGGGCATGGAAATTCAGTAAAATTCCTTTCTGAAAACCAATTTTCAGAAAAGACTAAAATTGTCGATTTAAGTACAGATTACCGGATGTCAAGGTATGATCATTCCTTTGTTTATGGTCTGCCGGAATTTAATAAAGAGGCCATCAAAATGGCAAATTTCGTCGCAAATCCGGGTTGTTTCGCTACTGCAATCAGCATTGCCATTTTACCTTTGGCAAAAGAAAATCTTTTAAAGGAAGATATACATATAAACGCAGTTACGGGAGCGACCGGTGCGGGTACTTCTTTGTCTGAAACTACCCATTTTACGTGGCGGGACAATAATTTTTCGGCTTACAAATCGTTTGAACACCAGCATTTGAATGAACTTACGCAGAGTGTAAAGAATTTTCAGCCGCAGCACGATGCCGAAATTAATTTTATTCCGAACAGGGGTAATTTCTCCCGCGGAATCCATTCTACGGCTTACACTAAATTCTCAGGAAGCCTGGAAGAAGCCCAGTCGATTTACAAGGAAGCTTATAAAGATGCAGCTTTTACTTTTGTAACAGATGAAGCACTTCATTTAAAACAGGTTGTCAATACGAATAAAGGATTGGTACGGCTTCAGAAATTTAACGATAAGCTTTTGATTACAAGCATTATCGATAATCTCCTGAAAGGAGCCTCGGGCCAGGCAGTTCAGAATATGAATCTAATGTTCGGACTGGAAGAGACTGCAGGATTACACTTGAAAGCGAATTATTTTTAGAAAAAGTTAAAGAGGAAAAGAGCCAAAGAGTTAAGGAGAGAAGGATAAAGAATAGTTTTCAGGGCATCTATAATTCAAAATATAAAATCATCATTCAAAATATTAAATAATGAAAATTGCCATTTTAGGAGCCGGGAACCTCGGACTTTCAATTGCTAAAGGCCTTATTGTAAATAATGCTTTTACCACGCTTTTTCTGAGTAAAAGAAAAGTTGATGATATTAAAGATTACGAGGAGTATTCTAAAGTAAGTGTTACTTCAGATAACCTGTTGGCGGTAAAAAATTCCGATATCCTGATTTTTGCAGTTCAGCCTACTCAACTGGAAGGTATTTTGGAAGAAATTAAAGATGCCCTTACAGATAAGCACGTGCTTATTTCTACAGTTACCGGATTTAAGATTCCGAGAATAGAGGCTATTGTTGGGCAAGACCAGTTTATTATTCGTTCTATGCCAAATACCGCAATTGCGGTTGGAAAATCGATGACCTGCCTTTGCAGTAACAAAAAAGGGGAAAAGCGCATTGCTATTGCTGAAGCTATTTTTAACCGACTTGGCAGCAGTATTATTATCCCCGAAAATAAAATGCAGGCGGCAACGGTAATTTGTGCCAGCGGAGTGGCGTTTTGGATGCGTTTAATACGCGCAACTACACAAGGCGCGGTACAACTCGGTTTTGATGCAAAGGAAGCGCAGGAGCTGTCTATGCAAACCTGCCTGGGAGCCGCCAGTTTGTTGATAGAATCTGGAAAACATCCCGAGGAGGAAATAGACAAAGTCACAACCCCAAGAGGTTGTACTATTGAAGGTCTCAATGAAATGGAGCATAACGGACTCAGTTCTTCCCTTATAAAAGGAATTCAGGCATCTTTCAAAAAAATTAATTCAATTTCAGAACAGTAACTATGGATTTATTCGATGTATATCCGCTTTACGATATCACTCCGGTGAAAGGCGAAGGCGCTTATGTTTTTGATGAAAATAATGTGGAATACCTGGATTTGTACGGCGGACACGCAGTGATCTCCGTGGGGCACTCCCATCCTTTTTATATTAAGGCTATCACAGATCAGGTGAACAAGCTCGGTTTTTATTCCAATTCCATTAAAAATCCGCTGCAGAATGAGCTTGCGGAAAAGCTGGAAAAAATTTCGGGAGTAAAGGATTACTATCTGTTTTTGTGTAATTCTGGTGCAGAGGCAAATGAGAATGCACTAAAGCTAGCCTCTTTTCAGACCGGAAGGGATAAGGTAATATATTTTGAAAAAGCTTTCCACGGAAGAACTTCCGGGGTAGTGGCAGTTACAGATAATGAAGGTATAAAAGCACCTTTTAACAAAGGACACAACGCTGTAAAACTAGCTTTTGATGATACTGAAGCATTAGAAAATGAGCTGAAAAAAGGAGATGTTGCCGCAGTAATTTTTGAAGTCATTCAGGGAGTTGGAGGCTTAGACGAAGCCAGTATCGAATTTTATAAAAAAGCTTCGCAATTGTGTAAAAAGCACGGATCTATTTTAATTGCAGATGAAGTCCAGGCAGGTTATGGCAGAACGGGAGACTTTTTTGCTTTTCAAAAGCACGGAATAAGACCGGATATTATTTCAATGGCGAAAGGAATGGGGAATGGTTTCCCGATCGGCGGAATTTTAATTGATAATAAGATTCAGGCGAAATCGGGAATGCTGGGAACCACCTTTGGAGGTAATCACCTTGCCTGTGCTGCAGGAATAGCTGTGCTTGAAATTATAGAAAAAGAAGATCTTATTGGAAATGCCAAAGGTCTTTTTGAATATGTAAAAGAACATGCGGCTCAGATTCCGCAGATCAAAAAGGTAAAAGGAAGGGGACTAATGATAGGCCTCGAATTCGATTTTGAAATCGCATCCCTAAGAAAGCAGCTGTTATTCGAACATAAAGTTTTTACAGGGGCAGCTTCAAATAAAAAGCTACTTAGGATTCTTCCGCCGTTAAATATAAAAAAGGAACAATTTGATGTTTTCTTTGAAGCCTTAAGGATGGCATTAAAGTAAAGATCTTACCGAAAAGATATTATGTTTACGGGAGCTCAGACCTCAAAGGTTTTCAAAACCTGTGAGGTCTTGAATAAGAAAATAAAAATGAAGAATTAGAATTCAACTAAATGAACAATTACATCACATTATCAGACATAGAAGATTTGCAGGAACTAATTGAAGAGGCGCTTCAGTTAAAAAAGAAGAACACATCAGCAGAGGCCGGAAAAGGAAAAACATTGGGAATGTTATTTTTTAATCCAAGTCTGCGTACGCGTTTAAGCACAGAGAAAGCTGCAAAATTATTGGGAATGGAAGTGATGGTAATGAATGCCGATAAGGACGGTTGGGCATTAGAATTTGAAGATGGAGCTGTAATGGATTCCAATAAAGCGGAACATATTAAAGAAGCTGCCGCGGTGCTTTCACAATATTGTGACATTATTGCTGTGCGGGCTTTTCCCGATTTAAAAGATAAAGAAAAGGACGAGGCAGAAATTGTACTGAAGAGTTTTCAGAAATACGCTTCTGTTCCTGTGATTAATTTGGAAAGTGCTACGGGACATCCTTTACAGGCACTTACAGATGCAATAACGATTTCAGAATTAAAGACAGATAAGAAGCCAAAAGTGGTGCTTACCTGGGCGCCGCACCCAAAAGCGTTGCCGCAATCTGTACCTAATTCTCTTGCTGAAGTTATGCAGAAATTAGATGTGGATTTCGTGATCACCAATCCGGAAGGATATGATTTGAACCCGGAAATAACTAAAAACGTCCAAGTTATGCACGATCAGGAAGAAGCTTTAAAAGACGCAGATTTCGTATACGTAAAAAATTGGAGCAGCTATGAGCAATATGGGAAAGTGTTAAGTACAGACATTTCTTGGACATTAACAGGTGATAAACTTCAAAACACCGGTAATGCAAAAGTAATGCACTGTCTTCCGGTAAGGAGAAATATGGTTATTGCAGATGAGGTTTTAGATAGTGAAAATTCAGTAGTTATTCATCAGGCAGGTAACAGAACGTTTGCAGCACAGGCAGTTTTAAAAAGGTTGTTAGAAAAGAAATAAGCCTGATTTCGGTTTAAAAAATTAGGGGCAAAATTATAAAGTATGGGAAAACAGGTGCTAAAAGTTGTAAAAATAGGAGGGAAGTTAATCGAAGATGAGAATAAACTTAGGGAATTCCTGAAAGATTTCTCAGAGTTGGAGACTCCTAAGATTCTTATACATGGTGGCGGAAGTATGGCTACCAAAACAGCTGAAAAACTTGGATACGAAACCAAAATGGTGGACGGCAGAAGGATTACAAATGCTAATTCGATAAAAGTCATCACCATGGTTTACGGCGGACTCATAAACAAAAATATCGTCGCTAAACTGCAGGAGCGAGGTACAAATGCAATTGGCCTTTGTGGTGCAGATGGTGCAAGTATAATTTCAAAGAAAAGGGAAGTTAAAGAAGTGGATTTTGGTTTTGTGGGCGATATTGTTGAAGTTAACAGCTCCTTTATTTCTTCGCTTCTGGAGCAGAACATTATTCCGGTTTTCTCGGCGATTTCGTACAGTGGGGACGGACAGCTTTATAACACCAACGGAGATTCTGTAGCTGCAGAAGTAGCCAAAGCCATGTCTTCCATTTATGACACAGAACTTAATTTTTGCTTTGAAAAGAAAGGTGTGCTTACAGATATTGAAAATGACGAATCCATTATAAAGGAGATTGATGAGCAGCTTTATAAACAGTTGATGAACAGAGGGGTTATCAGTGAAGGGATGCTGCCAAAACTTTATAATTGTTTTCAGGCGCTTCACCACGGTGTCAACAAAATAAGACTGGGAGATTCCAACCTGCTAAAGAAAAATTCAATTCATACCAAAATTGTAAAATAATGACTTTACCGGAACTTCAGAGTCAGGCGCTTGATTTGCTGAAAAATTTAATTGAAACCGAGTCTTTTTCAGAAGAGGAAGATGGGACGGCCGCGCTATTGGAAAACTGGTGTACTAACCATAATATTACTTTTCAAAGGCACCTGAATAATGTTTGGGCGGTTAATAAATATTTTGATAAATCGAAGCCTACTTTACTGCTCAATTCCCATCACGATACTGTTAAACCTAATTCGGGCTACACCAAGGATCCTTTTAAAGCTGAAATTGAAGAAGGAAAGTTATACGGACTAGGAAGTAACGATGCGGGGGGGTGTCTTGTTTCGCTTTTGGCCACATTTACCTGGTTTTATGAAGCTGAAGATTTAGAATACAACATCGTATTTGCAGGTTCTGCGGAAGAAGAAACAAATGGGAAAAACGGAATTTCAAGCCTGCTGCCTAAAATGCCAAATATCGATGTGGCTATCGTGGGAGAGCCAACTTTAATGCAACTCGCGGTAGCAGAAAAAGGACTTGTTGTTTTTGATGCAGTTGTAAAAGGAACACCTTCTCACGCCGCACATCCCAATGATAATAACGCGATATATAAAACAGCTAAGGTTTTGCAATGGTTCGAGAACTTCAGGTTTAAAGAAGTTTCTGAAGCTTTGGGCGAGGTGAAATTAACAGTTACACAAATTAAAGCAGGAAGTCAGCACAACGTAGTGCCGGGCAAAGTAGATTTAGTAATTGATGTCCGCGTGAATGATTGTTACAGCAATGAAGAAGTTGCTGGGATTCTGAAAAAAGAAGCTCCGGTAGACGAAATTAATCCGAGATCACTGAGGTTAAATTCATCGTCTATTCCGCAGGAACATGATTTGGTGAAGGCGGGTGTAAGCTTAGGAATGGAAACTTACGGTTCTCCCACACTTTCAGATCAGGCTATGCTGAAATGCCCATCATTAAAATTAGGTCCCGGAGATTCCACAAGATCACATTCCGCAGACGAGTTTATCTACGTAAAAGAAGTCGAAGAAGGAATTGAAAAATATATAAAGCTCCTGGACAAGGCGCTGAAAAAATAATCAATAGACCTCACAGGTTTTCAAAACCTGTGAGGTCTTAGATAAACCGAAAATCAAATATGAAACTCTGGGACAAAGGAATATCAATAGATAAAAAAATTGAAAAATTCACCGTAGGAAACGATCGCGAACTGGATATGTTCCTGGCCGAATACGATATAAAAGCTTCTAAGGCTCATGCAAAAATGCTAGGTGAAGTGGGGATTTTAGATGAGGAAGAAGTTTCGGCTATTGAGAAGGAACTGGAGAAATTACAACGACAGCTCGAAAATGGCAATTTTCATATAGCAGAAGAATTTGAAGATGTTCATTCGAAAATAGAATTCGATCTTACAGAAGCTCTTGGAGACACCGGAAAAAAAATCCATACTGCCCGCTCCAGAAACGACCAGGTTTTGGTCGCGATGCAGCTTTATTTTAAAGAAAACCTTCAGCAGATTTCAGGAAAAACCGGAGATTTAATCGATGTTTTGCTGGAGTTGGCTAAGAAGCACGAGGAAGAATTACTTCCTGGGTATACACACCTTCAGGTGGCGATGCCGTCTTCCTTCGGATTGTGGTTTTCGGCTTATGCTGAATTGTTGATTGACGATCTTTATTTGCTGGAAGCCGGATTAAAAATTGTGGACCAGAATCCGTTGGGATCTGCGGCAGGTTATGGTTCTTCATTTCCTATTGACAGGGAATTTACCACAAAGGAATTAGGATTTTCAACATTAAAATACAATGTCGTTGCCGCACAAATGAGCAGGGGAAAATGTGAACGAACAGTAACTTCAAATATCGCTTCTGTCGCAAATACCTTGTCCCGGTTTGCAATGGATATCTGCTTGTATATGAGTCAGAATTTTGATTTTATCACCTTTCCCGACGAACTTACCACAGGTTCCAGTATAATGCCTCATAAAAAGAATCCGGACGTATTTGAATTGATAAGGGGCAAGTGCAATAAGCTTCAGAGTATCGCCAATGAGATGATATTAATTACAAATAACCTTCCCAGCGGCTACCACAGGGATTTTCAGCTTATAAAAGAGAACAGTATTTACGCTGTTGAGAATATTAAGGAGATTCTGGATGTTTTTATCCATTCTATAGCTTTAATTAAAGTAAAAGATGTCGATTTAACTGATGAAAAGTATAAATATCTCTTTACGGTAGACAGTATAAACGACCTTGTGATGCAGGGGCAGTCATTTAGGGAAGCTTATAAGGAAATAGGAGGGCAGGTCCAAAATGGCAATTATCGGCCTGCAGCAGGTAAAAAGCACACTCATTTAGGAAGCAAGGATAACCTGGCTCTTGATGAAATTGCTAAAAAGAAAAAGGATGCGAAGTGGTAGATAGAAAATCTATACTATCATCTTCAACAGAAAAGACCCGTCTGGTTTTAAAACCTGACGGGTCTTTTCTGTGGCTATAGTTTCCTGAATCCATAGCTTTTCGTAATCTCCAGGGATCATCAAGTTAATGGTCTTAGAGATCATATAAAAAACAAGGCCTCCCGCTAAAACCACACAAAGCGAGAGGCCAGAAATATAATTTGTTGTTCTTTATATAATAGTCATTTGCCCCAGGTTCATATTCTCGTCATTGATATTGATATTATCAATTTCGGCAATAAGTCCTTCGAGAAAATCTCCTACTTTTTCTGTGGTATAGTGATTTTCCTTGTTGATATCCTGAGTGCAGACATTTAGCTGAATACTTACTTCCACAGCTTTTCTTACCGCATTGGCCTCTTCAACTAAATCAAAGTGATCCAAAAGCATTGCTGCAGACAGTACCGAGGCTACAGGATTAGCAATTCCCTTGCCGGTAGCCTGCGGATAAGAACCGTGAATAGGCTCAAACATCGCGTTTTTATTACCAACTGAAGCCGAAGCTAGAAGACCTATACTTCCCCCAATCACGCTGGCTTCATCAGATAAAATATCACCAAACATATTTTCAGTAAGTATTACATCAAATTGAGTAGGATTAAGGATCATTTGCATGGCTGCGTTGTCCACAAACAGGAAATCCAGTTCTACATCGGGATATTCTTTGGCAATGGTTTTAACCGTTTTACGCCATAATCTTGAGGTTTCAAGGACATTGGCTTTGTCTACTAAGGTAAGTTTTTTGCGCCTTTGCTGCGCAGCTTTAAATGCAAGATGAGCTATACGATCTATTTCTTCTTCGGAATAGAAGCATAAATCCTGGGCACTTTTGCCATCCTCCGCTGTGCTTTTTTCACCAAAGTAAATTCCACCGGTTAATTCCCGATAAATCACCATATCGGCTCCTGTGATACGCTCCCGTTTTAACGGAGATTGATCCAGAAGTTTTTCGTATGTTCTTACAGGCCTGATATTGGCAAAAAGGCCGAGTTCTTTTCTAAGTTTAAGAAGTCCCTGCTCCGGTCGTACCTTTGCATCGGGATTGTTGTCGTACTTGGGGTGACCAATGGCCCCGAATAACACAGCATCAGATTTATGGCATAAATCCAGGGTAGCTTCAGGTAATGGATTTTCCAGCAAATCTATTGCTGCTGCTCCTACCAAGGCGTCATCAAATTGAAATTCGTGATCAAATCGATCTGCTACCGCTTTCAAAACCTTTACTGATTGCTGTGTGATTTCAGGTCCTATTCCGTCTCCGGGTAATACTGCTATTTTTAATTTCATTCTGATTTGTTTATAAAAAAAAGAAGTCGCTGCACTAACATCATTCTTGAACTTTTCCAATGCTGCATAAACTAACCTGAAACAAGTTCAGGTTGTGTTAGTATTGCTGAACTTTCTTATTAGACGCCTACCGAGGTAGGTGTTGTATTCTTATTTTTTTCGTAATTTTTTATGGCTTCCCGTTTGCTCACTAAAAAATCTATATCATCAAAACCATTGATCATACAGGTTTTCTTGTAAGGATCGATATCGAAATGCTGAGATTCTCCAGTGTTTCCAATGCTTATCTTCTGGTTTTCCAGATCTACCTTTATTTTTTCCTTTGGATCATTTTGAAGGGCAAGAAAAATCTTATCCAGGAACTCCTGGCTTACCTGCACAGGTAACAACCCATTATTCAATGAGTTTCCCTTAAATATATCTGCAAAATAGCTCGAAACAACTACTTTGAAACCATAGGCTTTAATTGCCCATGCAGCATGTTCCCGGCTTGAGCCACAGCCAAAATTATTTCCAGCTACAAGAATTGAACCTGAATAATTCGGATTGTTTAATGGAAAATCCGGATTAGGTTCATCATTTTTATCACATCTCCAGTCACGGAAAAGGTTTTCTCCAAAGCCTGCTTTATCGGTGGCTTTTAAGAACCTTGCCGGGATGATCTGGTCTGTATCCACATTTTCTATATCTAATGGAACAGCGGTATCTGTAAGTGTGGTGAATTTTTCCATTAGTTAAGCATTTTTGTATAGTCTGTTAATTTTCCTGCGATTGCAGTTGCAGCGGCGGTTAGCGGGCTGGCAAGAATTGTTCTTGAACCCTGTCCCTGTCTTCCTTCAAAGTTCCGGTTACTTGTGGAAACACAATATTCCCCGGCCGGTATTTTATCGTCGTTCATAGCCAGACAAGCGGAACATCCTGGCTGTCTTAAGGTAAAACCGGCTTCTTCAAAGATGGTATGAAGACCTTCTTCCTGAATTTGAGCGGCGACCTGTCTTGATCCCGGAACAATTAGAGCGTTCACGTTATCGGCTTTTCGTTTACCTTTAATGTAGGCTGCTGCTGTTCGAAAATCTTCAATTCGGGAATTCGTACAACTTCCTATAAAAATATAGTTAATAGGCTTTTCCAATAATGATTCTCCAGGCTGAAAGCCCATATAAGATAAAGCTTTAGCATCACTTTTAGTGCCTTCCACAGGAATAGAGCCACTAAGTTTAATTCCCATTCCCGGGTTTGTGCCATAAGTGATCATAGGTTCGATGTCTTCAGCATCAAAAGAATATTCCTGATCAAATTCAGCTCCTTCGTCTGTTTTCAGTGTTTTCCAGTAAGCCTTCAGGTTTTCGAATTCTTCTCCTTTTGGAGCAAATTCTTTTCCTTCAACATAATCAAAAGTAGTATTATCCGGAGCAATTAATCCGCCACGGGCACCCATCTCGATGCTCATATTACAAACTGTCATACGGCCTTCCATAGACATGTTTTCAAACACATCTCCTGCATATTCGCAGAAATATCCGGTACCGGAATTTGTTCCGAGTTTACTAATGATATATAAAATAACGTCCTTTGGAAGTACGCCTTTCTTCAATTTACCATTAACATTAACCCTTAGCTTTTTCGGTTTCTCAACCAAAAGGCACTGACTCGCAAAAACCTGTGCAACCTGGCTGGTACCAATACCAAAGGCAATAGTGCCAAAAGCACCGTGGGTAGAGGTATGACTATCCCCACAAACAATGGTCATTCCCGGCTGTGTAATACCAAGTTCCGGAGCCATAACATGTACGATTCCGTTGTAAGGATGGCCTAAACCGTAAAGGGTAATATTATTTTCTTCGCAGTTTTGGGTCAGCTCCTTTAATTGTTTTCTGGACAAAAGATCCTTAACAGGTAGGTGTTGATTTTCTGTAGGCGTGTTATGATCTGCCGTAGCGAACGTTTGATCGGGACGAAAAAGCGGAATATCCCTTTCCTTTAATTCATTAAAAGCCTGCGGACTCGTTACCTCGTGAATAAGGTGTTTATCGATATATAAGATATCCGGTCCGTTAGGTATGGATTCTACAATATGAGAATCCCAGATTTTATCAAAAAGTGTTTTCTTCATTATGCAATAGCCATATGTTTTCTAGACATTGCCACGATTTCGTGGATGTCCGTATCGACGACTTCTTTTCTACAATCGGCGTAGTTCAAAAATTCATTATAGACGCAATCCAACTGAAGTTTTGTTAATTCGTACCCCATTTTCTTAGCGCGGTAAGCCAAAGCAGCTCTTCCGCTTCTCGCGGTTAGCACAATTGCAGATTCGGTTACACCAACATCTGCCGGATCCATAATTTCATAGGTTTCCCTGTTCTTTATTACTCCGTCCTGGTGAATTCCTGAGCTATGAGCAAAGGCATTAGCCCCAACAATTGCTTTGTTTGGTTGTACAAACATTCCCATTTCCCTGGATACCATTACACTGGTATCAAAAAGGTATTTTGGATTGATATTAGTATGGAAATTCAACGTAGGATGCTGCCTTAAAATCATCACGATTTCTTCTAAAGCAGTGTTTCCTGCGCGCTCTCCAATCCCATTAATAGTGCATTCTATTTGTCTTGCTCCATTGGTAATACCTGCAAGGGCATTTGCGGTTGCAAGACCAAGGTCGTTATGGCAATGGCAGGAAATACGTACATTTTCGATCCCTTTTACATTTTCCTTTAAATACTTGATCTTTTTGCCGTACTCCTCCGGAAGACAATATCCGGTAGTGTCGGGAATATTTAAAACGGTCGCACCAGCTTTAACTGCTGCTTCGCAAACTTTTGCGAGAAACTCGTTATCTGTTCTGCCGGCATCCTCAGCATAAAATTCCACATCTTCTACGAAAGTTTTTGCGTAAGCAACTGCATCTTTAGCCCTTTCGATTATCTTCTCTTGTGTAGAATTAAACTTATATTTAATGTGAGAATCGGAAGTTCCTATTCCCGTGTGAATTCTTGGTTTCTTTGCATGTTTGAGTGCTTCAGCAGCAACTTCGATATCCTTTTTAACTGCACGCGTTAATCCGCAAACAGCGGCATTTTTCACCAGCTTTGATATTTCAGAAACTGACTGAAAATCGCCCGGACTAGATACAGGAAAACCTGCTTCAATTACATCTACTCCCAGTTCATCGAGTCGTGCAGCAATTTTTAATTTTTGGGCTGTGTTTAATTTGCAGCCTGGTACTTGTTCCCCATCCCGTAACGTTGTGTCAAAAATTTCTACCTTTTCAGTACTCATAAGCGATATTTTTTGCTTTATCTTTAACTAAAGTATTATTTACATCTACACTTTAAGGCCTTCAATAAGTGGTCGTTACGATAATTAAACTGTAGATAAGAATGTAATTATGCTGATACACAGCTAGTTAAAAAGCTTTTTGTTACAATGACCAACGAATTATCAGATAATCTTTTTTCTCTTATACAATCGCTTTCCCCTTCAGAAAAACGGCAATTTTCGCTCTATGTTGGCAGGATTGGAGTAAACACCGATAGTAAATTTCTTAATTTATTTAAGGTGATGTCTAAGCTTAAAAAGTATGATGAAGATGTTATTCTGAAGAATACGAAGATCAGTAAACGGCAATTATCGAATGTAAAAGCACATTTATACCGTCAGATTCTAATTAGTTTAAGACTGAATCCATCGCACCAGAGTATGCCGGTTCAAATAAGGGAACAACTGGATTTCGCAATTATACTTTACCGGAAGGGGCTTTATAAGCAAAGCCTGAAACTTTTGGACAAGGTGAAATCTACTGCTTTATATTATGAAGAGAAAAATATTGCGTACGAAATTCTGGACTGGGAGAAAATTATCGAATCGCAATATATTACCCGAAGTATCCACAACCGTGCAGAAACACTAATAAACCAGACAGAGGAGCTTACTCATTTAAGCGTAATTGCGAGTAAGCTTTCTAATTTATCATTACATCTTTACGCAATTTTCCTGAAAATGGGATATGCACGTACCGAGGCAGAGGCCATGCAGGTAAAAGCAGATTTTCAGAAAGGGCTTCCGGAGTATAAATTCAGTGATTTAGGTTTCAGGGAAAAATTGTGGTTGTACAAGGCATACTTGTGGTATAGCTTTATAACCCAGGATTTTCTGGCGTGTTTTAGATATGCTTCAAAGTGGATAGAGCTCTTTAATGACAACAAACATTTAATCGCCGTGCATCCGGTTTCTTATTTAAAAGGAAACCATTATTTACTGGAGGCACTTTTTTATCTGAATCACGCTACTTTATTTGAAAAGGTGCTGAAAGATTTAGAGACGAGCCTAAAAGATCCAAGGGTGCCAGACGATGATAATATTGCCGCACTTTCTTTCCTCTATTTATATTCCAATAAGCTGAATCTTCGGTTTATGAAGGGTGAGTTTGCTAATGGAGATGAGCTGGTAGAGAAAATTCAGAAGAAAATAAAAAAATACCGGAGCAGGATAGATGAGCATCATATTATGGTATTTTACTATAAGGTTGCCTGTCTCTACTTTGGGAACGGGGAAAATAAAAAATGTATAGAATTCCTGAAAAAGATCATTAATAATAAAGACCTTGAAATGCGGGAAGATCTTATGTGTTTTGCCCGAATACTTAATCTCGTAGCTCATTATGAAGCAGGATTGGATTATCATCTGGAAAGACTCATTAAATCGACCTATAAATTCCTTATTAGGATGAACGATTTGCACGAAGTCCAGTTGGAAATGATTAAATTTTTGAGACATTTGCCAGACGTTTCTCCCCTGGAAATAAAAAATGAATTCCGGCAGTTACATGCAACTTTAAAGGAATATGAAGATCATCCCTTTGAACGCAGGGCCTTTCTTTATCTGGATATAATATCTTGGCTTGAGAGCAAGATCGAAAATAAACCTGTAGGGAAGATAATTAGCGAAAAAGCACAGCAAGTAATAAGGTAACCTCATAATTTGACTGTTAAAACAAGCCATTTCCGGCATATCCTTGAGCTCAATTTTGCAGTGATGCTTATAAGTACCTCCGGGACTTTGGGCAGGTACATTACATTAGATCCCTTCGTGACTATTACCTTCCGGGCAATTTTGGCTGGAATCGTATTGTACCTTTTTTGCAGATTCAGGAAATTCAAAATTAATATTGCCAATAAAAAAGATCTGCTTAAAGTGATTATAGGCGGATGTTTAATGGGAATACACTGGGTGACTTATTTCTATTCCCTCAGTCTTTCCAGCGTGGCCATAGGGATGTTATCCATTTATACATATCCTGTTATTACCACTTTTCTGGAGCCTTTACTGCTGAAGACCAGATTTAGCAAAATGCACCTGGGACTGGCCGTTTTAGTACTGTTCGGAATTTATTTTCTGGTTCCGGAATTCAGTTTTGAAAATGATCAGACTTTAGCCGTTGCTTTTGGAGTGATTTCGGCTTTTTTTTATTCGCTCAGGAACCTTCTGATGAAACAGGAAGTAGAAAAATATAACGGATCGGTTTTGATGATGTATCAAATGATCGTTATAACCATAATGTTATCGCCTGTTCTGTTTTTATTCGATTTATCTGCAGTGTCTTCGCAATTGGCGCCTATTCTGGTTCTGGCGGTAGTGACCACCTGTTTTGGCCACACGTTACTGCTTATGAGTTTTAGGAATTTTTCGGTAACCACGGCAAGTATTATCAGTAGTGCACAACCGGTTTACGGAATTTTACTCGGACTATTATTCCTGGGTGAATATCCGGCTGTAAATACGATTATTGGAGGTTGTCTTATAATTTTTGCAGTCTTTGCAGAAATCAGCCGCAGCATGAAAAGGGAGGCTTAATCTTTACAGGCGTCCCAGATGGGATCTGAAGGTGGCGGCGCAATTATATGAATATCTTCTTTTTTTACCGGATGCGTAAACTTTAATTCCCGGGCGTGAAGATGTATACTCGCATCTTTATTGCTGCGATCAAATCCATACTTCAAATCCCCTTTTACCGGACTGCCAATTGAAGATAACTGACTCCTTATCTGGTGATGTCGCCCGGTGTGTAAATCGATTTCCAGCATGTAATAATTATCAAGTTTCCGTATAATCTTATATTCCAGAATAGCCTTTTTACTATCCGGAACTTCTTTTATATGTGCATAAGATTTGTTTTGTTTAGGATTCCGCTTCATGTAATGAACCAGCCTGTCCTCATCTTTTGGCGGCGGATTTTTTACCACGGCCCAATAAGTTTTCCTGGCATCTTTTTGCTGAAAAAGTTTATTTAACCTCGGTAATGCTTTTGAAGTTTTTGAAAAAAGAACAATTCCGCTGGTGGGACGATCGAGACGATGGACTACCCCCAGGTATACATTTCCCGGTTTGTTGTACTTTTCTTTCAGATAGGATTTTACGACTTCACTCAGCGGTTTATCTCCGGTTTTATCGCCCTGCACGATATCCCCCGGTCGCTTGTTAACCACAATTATATGGTTGTCTTCATATAAAACCTGAAGATTATCTTTTGTAGAGGTTATTTTATCTGAATTCAATACTGAACAAATTTCTTAAGAAGAATGCGGGTGCTGTAACTCCGAACTCCAAACTAGTACTGTTCTTCATCTGAAGGAAAACTTTTGTTTTTCACATCCTTTGTATAATTTTCAAAAGCAGTGGTCATTTCAGCGTGAAGATCGGCGTAGCGTCTTAGAAAACGCGGATTAAATTCATGCGTCATTCCCAGCATATCGTGAACCACCAAAACCTGTCCGTCCACACCGTTTCCGGCACCAATCCCTATCACCGGGATGGTAAGGCTTTCAGCAACTTCTTTGGCTAATTTTGCAGGTACTTTTTCCAGAACAACAGCAAAACAACCTATTCTTTCAAGTAACAACGCGTCAGCTTTCAGTTTTTCGGCCTCCTGTTCTTCTTTAGCTCTAACAGTATAAGTTCCGAATTTATAAATGGACTGCGGAGTTAGTCCCAGATGTCCCATAACAGGAATTCCGGCGTGGAGAATTCGTTTAATCGAATCTTTTACTTCCTTGCCACCTTCCAGCTTAACGGCGTGAGCACCGCTTTCCTTCATAATCCTGATAGCCGAACGCAGCGCTTCTTTGGGATCACTCTGGTAACTTCCAAAGGGCAAATCCACAACAACCAGTGACCTGCTAATTGCTCTCACAACTCCGGAAGCGTGATAAATCATTTGATCCAGCGTAATTGGCAAGGTGGTTTCATGACCGGCCATAACATTACTGGCTGAGTCGCCCACAAGGATCACATCAACGCCCGCACCATCTACAATTTTCGCCATACTATAATCGTAAGCGGTTAGCATAGCTATTTTTTCTCCATTAGCCTTCATGTCTACCAAAGACTTCACCGTGATCCTCTTATATTCCTTTTTTGCAACTGACATCGTTATGATTTTTAGTTCGAGTAAAAGTAGTAAATTAGTTCACCACCTTCCAAGATCAATGCCTCAAAATGTCAAAGTAAAGACCGCTACGCTGCAAGAACAGGAAGCAAGATTTTTAATAAGGAACACCAATATACTACCAATCAAAAATATCAACACTCCAAAATGCCAATTATCGACCTGTAGTAACAAGAAAGGCTGTGCAGAAAATTCCGCACAGCCTGTTTGAATATTAAAGAAAAATTTAAGATGAAGATATAATCTTCTTCTGAATTTCTTCAGTTTATGGTTTTAGAACTATTCTAAAACGAGCTTTGTTAGTGATCATTTTGTCGTAAGCCTCTGCTGCATCGTCCAGTGAATACTCTTCAATCATTGGCTTTGTTCCGGTTAATGCGCTGAAATTTAAAGTATCTTCAGAATCCATGGCGGTACCGCTTGCCCAACCGGCTGCAGATTTTCTTCCGGAGAGCAGTTGCATGGGAGATACTTCAATAGGTTCTCCTGTTGCTGCGACCATCAGGATTTTTCCGTTTTTGGCTATTCCGTCAATAACGGAACTTATGGCTTTGCTGCTTGGCGCTGTTGCCAGAATTAAATCGGCGCCGCCGAGTTTTTTAAGTTCTTTTACGGCGTCACTATTTCCGGTATTGATAAAATGATGAGCACCTAATTGCTTTGCAAGGTCTTTTTTATCGTCACTGGTAGAAATGGCCACAGTTCTCATGCCCATTTTAGCAGCATACTGAATTGCCAAATGGCCAAGGCCGCCAATTCCCTGAACCGCAACGGTATCTCCGGCTTTAATTCCGGAATTTCTTAAGGCGTTAAAAACAGTAATTCCCGCGCATAACAATGGAGCAGCATCTGCGGAAGATAATTCTTCGGGAATGCTGGCAATTGCTTCCTGCGGAGCAGTCATATATTCGGCATAACCACCGTTGTAAGAGATTCCGCTGATTTTGGCATTTTCGCAATTCACAAAATCACCTTTCCGGCAGGGTTTACACTCAAAACAGTGTCCGCCATGCCAGCCCACGCCAACGCGCTGTCCTTTTTTCCATTTATTAACGCGGCTGCCAACTTCTTCAACAATCCCGACAACTTCATGACCGGGAACACGCGGATAATCAATTGGAAAAACCCCTTCTTTAACAAAGGCGTCACTATGGCAAATTCCGCAGGCTTCAACTTTTATTAGAACTTCATTTTCTTTTGGTGAAGGTTTGTCGATATCTACCACGACAAAATCGCCTCCTTTTTCTTGTACTTGTACAGCTTTCATAACTTATTTTTAATTGGTGAACGTAATCATAGACTGATTTTTCAGCAGCCAATAAGTTACAAAAAACAACAAGCTTCGCCCTTTAATCGTTTGTTAAAAGGTTCAGAGTATCTTCGGAATAAAAAAGAAAAGAACGATACTGTTGTTCATCGTATGCATTGCAATTGGCCAGATGAGGCCATTGTTTTCAATTTTAATTTTTCCGAAGAAAAAACCCGCGATAATCCTGGGGAAAATGAGTAAAAACAGCGGCAGATTTACTTCAAAAGCTGGAACGTAATTGTAGATGTGGACAAGACCAAAAACGAACGCGCTAAGGAGCCAGATATAGCGGTATGCCGAATTAAATATTTTATGAAATCTGTTTAGAAATCTTTCAGGAATTGCCGCCTGGAGAAACAGAAAAAATAAGATTCCTGCAAATGATAATAAAAAGAAGCTGGTCACCCAGTGAACACCCGGCGGAACGAGAAAAGTTCCTATTATGACAAGAACTGTGGTGATGAAAAACAGGATGTCGTTTTGCGAGGGTTTTACAAGACTTCTGAAAATGCCTTCTTCTAAAATCGGCGCTACAATTAATGCCATCACGGCAAATTTTAGCGGACTTTCATCCAGCATTTTAAAAAGTTCTGTCTGCTGATATTGGTCTAAATCAAGATTTGGAAATGATGACGTTAAAATGCCCAGTACCGCAAAGAAGGCGAAATAGCAGCCAATCATGAATCCGTAATTTCGGATCAGGTTGATGATTTTTTCAGAGAAACTATTTAGCTGAAGCAATTATGCGTGGATTAATATGACTAAAATCTGAGTACGAAGTTAATGTTTTATTGAAGACTCAGTAAGCTATTCCGGAGTTTAGCAATCACTCATATTTACCTGTACAGCAAGTCCTCCTTCTGAAGTTTCCTTGTACTTGGAATTCATGTCCTTTGCAGTTTCCCACATGGTTTCTATAACCTTGTCCAGAGGCACTTTTGCTTTACTGGCGTCACTTTCTAAAGCCATTTCGGCAGCATTTATTGCTTTTATGGCACCCATGGCATTTCTTTCTATACACGGCACCTGTACGAGTCCACCAATAGGATCACAGGTCAGACCAAGATGATGTTCCATAGAAATTTCTGCAGCCATAAGAACCTGTTCTGGTGAGCCGCCAAGAAGTTCGGTTAATCCCGCTGCGGCCATGGCTGAGGAAACACCAATTTCGGCCTGGCAACCGCCCATTGCCGCAGAAATTGTTGCACCTTTTTTAAACAGGCTGCCAATTTCGCCGGCTACCAGCATAAATCGCTTTAAATCCTCAAAAGTAGCGTTGTGATTTTCGATTACCATATAATACATCATCACGGCGGGAACAGTGCCGGCACTTCCGTTGGTTGGTGCGGTTACTACCCGTCCAAGGGAAGCATTGACCTCATTTACACTCAACGCAAAACAACTCACCCATTTTAAGATTTCACGGAATTTCACTTCGTTATTTCGAATGACGGAGATCCATTCTTCGGGAGAATTGTAATCTCCTTCACGAATAAGGCGCTGGTGCATTTCGAAGGCACGGCGCTTAACATTGAGTCCGCCGGGAAGTGTGCCTTCGGTATGGCAGCCAATGTACATGGATTCCAACATGACTTTCCAGATTTTTCGCAAACCGGAATCAATATCTTCTTCAGAACGAAGGGATTTTTCATTTTCCAGAACAATGTCTGAAATTTGCTTATTTTCGGTTTTGCAATATGCCAGAAGTTCGGTGGCTTTTTCTATGGGGAAGGGAAAACTTTTGAAATTCTGCATTTGCTTCCTGGCATTCTTCCGTTCCTTTTTTACAACGAATCCGCCGCCGATAGAGTAAAAGGAAGAGGCTGTATTTTTACCATTATCGAGCTGTGCACGAAAGGTCATCCCGTTGGGATGAAATTCGAGAAATTTCCGGTTGAATTTCACATCGGTTTCACAATTAAAACCGATTGGCTTTTCACCATTTAACTTCAGGATTTTCTGCTCTTTAATTTTTTCGATTTCCGGTTCTATAATAGAAATATCCATAGTCACGGGATCGTGTCCGCTTAATCCGAGGATAGTAGCTATATCTGTTGCATGTCCTTTTCCTGTAAGGGATAAGGATCCGTAGAGGTCGATATGAATGTTTTCTACTTTGTTAAATATTTCCTTCTTCTTAAGTTCGGCAATCCATCGTTGCGCAGCCCGCCATGGTCCCAGGGTATGGGAACTGGAAGGTCCAACACCAACTTTAAGCATATCAAAAACACTTACTATTTCTCTTTCGCGCATTCGAGTGGAAAATTTTTGCAAAAATACGAATTTGAAGTGGTATATGAAGTTTATTCATCAACATATTGAGCGGAAAAGAAGGTTTTGCTGAAGAATGTGAAATTTGAGTAAAAGAGTTAAAAAGCTAAAGAGTGAAGAGTGAAGAGTGAGAAGTTAATTTATGTACGTCCTTGATATAGGTTGACCACAAATCAACTTGTATGAAACCAAATGTACGATTATTGCGAAAGCAACGCCAGTACTCTGATGAGTTCAAAAAACAGATTGTCGCAGACTTTGAAGGCGGCCAATTAAGTGTACCACAGCTTTCCAAACTTCATGGAGTAGCTTATCAGGTGATTTATCGCTGGATTTATAAATTTTCTACCTTTAATGAAAAAGGTTTTAGAGTTGTAGAAATGAAAGATAGTAGTCAGAAAAAGATGAAAGAAATGGAAGCCAAAATCCAGGAGCTGGAAGCGGCTTTGGGCCGTAAACAGATCCAGGTAGATTATTTCGAGAAGATGATCGAATTGGCTAAGACCGAGCTTGATATCGACATTAAAAAAAACTACAGCACCCCACAATCAACTGGTTCAGGGAAAACAAAGAAAAAATAAGTTATTCTATGAACCAGCTCTACGAAAGTATCGGGATCAGCAAACAAGCGGTACACCAATATGCCCGAAGGCAAGCTGCTTTTGATAACCGGTTGATGCAGCTAATGGAAGAAGCTGATGACCTTCGAAGAGTTCATCCTGGTTGTGGGGTGGAGAAAATGTATAGCATTTTAAAACCAGATTTTATTGGGAGAGATCGTTTTGTAATTATTTTTATGCAACTGGGGTACCGTTTGAAAAGAAAGAAAAATTACAGGCGGACCCCTATTGCAGGAAAGATCTACTATCCAAATGTCATTAAAGGAATGAAGATCAATGCCCCTTCGGTGGTATGGCAATCAGATATTACCTATTATAGGGTTGGTGATAAATTTTATTATGTGGTCTTTATAATTGATGTTTATACCAAGAGAATAGTAGGTTACCAGGTATCAGATAACATGCGGGGAACAGCTAATGTAAAAGCCTTGAAGATGGCATTAAAAGAAAATAAAGCGCCAAAGATCCATCATTCTGACAGGGGAAGCCAATACACTTATAAATCTTATATTGATTTGCTAAAAGCTAATACCACCACTATTAGCATGGCTTTAAGTGCTCAGGATAATGCTTATGCGGAAAGGATCAACAGGACTATAAAAGAAGAATATCTTGATCATTGGAGACCGCAGACCTTTTACCAGTTAAAAAGTCAGGTAAACAAGGCAGTGAATAACTATAATAATAAAAGATCACATAATCATTTACAAAAAAGAAACCCTGATGAATTTGAGAAATATTGGTCAACTTTAAACCCAAAGGAAAGGACAGTAATTACTATTTTTGATAGTGAGAATTAATATGTAAAACCGGTCAACACTAATCAGGGAAGTTCATAGAAGTACGAATGAAAAGTGAAAAGTTTGTCCGGAAATTGTTCTGCGTTAATATGCGATATCTGCGGGCGATCTTTCTTCTGAAGATCGAAAATTGGCATTTTTTAAGCATGGCTTTGGAAGGTGAAAATGGTTTGAAAATGTGCTGAGTTGAAAATGATATAATGAAAAGTGAAGAGTGAATAATTTTAAAATGGAATGTAAAAAGTGTTTGACTCAGGAAATAGGAGGCAGGAATTAAGATGTTTAAAAAAGAGAAAAGAGAAAGATTTTGTTGGAGATAAATGAACAACTTTTTGTTTCAGGTTGTGAGTCTAAAATGAATCACCGAAATTTTACTCACCACTCACTACTAGAACGCATTAGGGATAGGAGCGGCATCCCGCGAATTTTTCTTCGCGGATACAGCGGATAGCCCGGCCCGCAATGAAATGGAGGGAATGCCATTATAGAAAATACAATTCTGACATCCTGTCATAACTTTTCTGATGGCATAAAGATTGACTTTAACACCCCGAGAAACTGAAACAATAACACAAAAATCAACGTATAAAGTTATGAGTAAAATAATTGGAATTGACTTAGGTACGACCAACTCTTGCGTTGCCGTAATGGAAGGTAACGAACCAACGGTTATACCTAACGCCGAAGGAAAAAGAACTACACCTTCTGTAATAGCATTTGTAGAGGGTGGCGAAATAAAAGTTGGTGATCCTGCAAAACGTCAGGCAGTAACCAACCCAACCAAAACTGTAGCGTCTATTAAGCGTTTTATGGGGAATAAATATTCTGAATCTGAAAGAGAGGCAGGAAGGGTTCCTTATAAAGTTGTAAAAGGAGATAACGATACTCCGCGTGTAGAGATTGACGGAAGAAAATATACTCCGCAGGAACTTTCTGCAATGGTGCTTCAGAAAATGAAGAAAACCGCAGAGGATTATCTTGGACAGGATGTAACTGAAGCGGTAATTACCGTGCCAGCTTACTTTAACGATTCTCAGCGCCAGGCTACAAAAGAAGCCGGTGAGATCGCTGGTCTTAAAGTTAGCCGAATTATTAACGAACCAACCGCAGCTGCACTTGCTTACGGACTGGATAAAAAATCCCAGGACCAGAAGATCGCGGTTTATGACCTTGGTGGTGGTACATTTGATATTTCTATCCTTGAATTAGGTGACGGAGTTTTTGAAGTACTTTCTACAAACGGTGATACGCACCTTGGTGGTGACGATTTTGATGAGGTGATCATCGATTATCTTGCAGATACTTTCCAAAAAGCGGAAGATATCGACCTGAGAAAAGACCCAATGGCACTTCAGCGTTTAAAAGAAGCTGCTGAAAAGGCAAAAATCGAGTTGTCTTCTTCAACCCAGACAGAAATTAACTTACCTTATGTAACTGCAACTTCAAGCGGACCTAAGCACCTTGTAGAAACTCTTACAAGATCTAAATTTGAGCAACTTGCCGATACTTTGGTGAAGCGTTCTATGGACCCTGTACAAAAAGCACTAAAGGATGCCGGTCTTTCTAAAAGCGATATTGATGAGGTGATTTTAGTTGGTGGTTCTACGCGTATTCCTAAAATTCAGGAAGAAGTAGAGGCTTTCTTCGGAAAAAAACCTTCTAAAGGTGTAAACCCAGATGAGGTTGTGGCAATTGGTGCTGCTATCCAGGGTGGTGTATTAACAGGAGATGTAAAAGATGTATTGCTTCTTGATGTTACTCCGCTTTCTTTAGGTATCGAAACTATGGGAGGAGTTAACACTAAGCTTATTGAATCAAACACGACGATCCCTACTAAGAAATCACAGACATTCTCTACCGCGGCAGATAATCAGCCTTCTGTAGAAATCCATGTGTTGCAGGGTGAGCGTCCAATGGCGGCAGATAACAAAACAATTGGTAGATTCCATTTAGACGGAATTCCACCAGCGCCAAGAGGAACACCTCAAATTGAAGTGACTTTCGATATTGATGCCAATGGTATCATTAAAGTAAGCGCTACAGATAAAGCTACAGGTAAATCTCAGGATATTCGTATCGAGGCTTCTTCCGGACTTACCGAAGAGGAAATCGAGAAAATGAAGAAAGAGGCTGAAGCGAATGCTGAAACCGATAAAAAAGCCAAAGAGAAGGTAGATAAGCTAAATGAAGCTGATGCTATGATCTTCCAGACTGAAAAGCAACTGAAAGAATTTGGTGATAAGATTTCTGAAGATAAGAAAAAGCCGGTTGAGGATGCTTTGGCAGACCTTAAGAAAGCCTACGAAACTAAAGAAATCGAGCAAATCTCTCCTGCTTTGGATAAATTAAATGAAGCCTGGAAAACAGCTTCTGAAGAAATGTACAAAGCACAAGCCGAAGCCCAGGGTGGCCAGGCCGGAGGACCACAAGGTGGACCCGGAGCCGGAGCTCAGGGAGGACAAGCCGGAGGCGGTGAGTCTAAAGGTGGAGACGACGTAGAAGACGTAGACTTCGAAGAGGTAAAATAATCCCCCTCCCAACCCTCCCCCAAAGGGTGAGGGCTTATAAAACCAAAGCGCGATCATTAATTTGGTCGCGCTTTTTATGTTTTTGTACGCAACCATTCCCGATTTTTCGCATCTAGTTAAAAACCATTAATATGAAAAGATTTATTTTCTTAGTTTTTATTGTACTGGGATGCAGTCCTGAAGCGGAAAACGACAGTTTTACAGAAGATCCGGTTAACCTGAATGTTGGCACCGTCGAAAATTGTGCAGAAACAGAAACAATTTGTGCAATGAGTGATGCATGCGGAGAAGAATTTTTAAATCTGATTGATTATCAATATGTGAGTCCGCAATTGGAATTCACAATGTATTTCAGTTCAGAAATCCAGGATAATCTTTCACTGGAAGCACTACGGAATAATTTCGAATATATAATTTTTGCTTTACAATTTCCTGAACAAAAAACGGCTACTACTTCTTTTGGGTATAGTAATACAATTACCGCACTGGATAATCCCGAACAGGAAGATTTTATACTTATAATTGATGATTACGAAGAAGGTGTTATTAGCGGTACACTTACTGGTAAAATAACCGAAATGAGCAAATATACCAAGTCAGATGATCCTGAATGTATTATAGAAGACGTAGCAGGAGTGTGCGAGGAGGAAATAGCAGTGGAAAAAGAAGTAACTGTTGACTTTAGTTTTTGTCTGGAAAATTATTCCGACTCTGATTCCACGGTTGATTAAATAATAATAAATACACTTCTGTAACTGGTTGCTGCAGTAACAAGAGGAATCTCTTAAAATCCCGCATCGGGATAAAAACAGAATAAAATTGTTTCTCAGAACTTTGAAATACTTTAAATATTATAAATCAGGATTATCATGAAAAAAGTACTGGCGTGTTTATTATTTGTCTCAGGAATGGTGACTTCCTGTGACTATGAAGGTGAGGAGGTAGATCAAATAAATGTGCAAGCTGAACTTCAAAATGCCTGTTCCGCAGAAGATCCTTTAGAAATGGATTGGGTACAGGAATTAATTTCCGGTTTAAATTGTGGGGATTATGCCTGTGAAGTTGCTATTTTGAAAAGTCAATATGAAGGAGAAACAGTTTTCTATATCCAAATGATCGATCCACTGTGTTACGGATTCGAAAAAATTGATTTGTATGATTGCAGCGGGGAAAAGATAAAAGAATTCACCCTGGAAGAGAGCAGGGAATTTGTCAACCACCCGGAGCATGAAGCTGAATCGATCTTTAGCTGTAATGTGTAGATTTAGTTATTTCCTATTTTTAATTTCTGTTTACATAACATATATTCTCCTTCCCTCAAAAGAAATTCTACTCCTAATCACTGACTCCAAAACAGTTATGAATTTTCGACTAACACAGGCTTAACCTTCGTGACTTTAAGATGAACCTTTATTAATCTAAGCACTAAAATGAGTTAACGCACTTGATCATGGTGGCGACTAGTTTTGTTAAAACAATTAACTATAAACCAAAAGCCATGAAAAACATGCAAAAGCTGATTTTTAAAATTTTTATTCTTTCGGTCGTTATGACCTTTTTTAATGCCTGTGAAGTAGAAGACGGGATTGATGGTGTAGATGGAAAAGACGGCGTGGACGGTGTTGATGGAAGTGACGGAGTTGACGGAGAAGATGGGGAGGATCTTGTTAGACAAGAAAGTATTTTCGAAAATAAATCCAGCGTAGACCCTTTAGTTGCACTATCACCCCAGTTTAATTTCGTAAAAGCTTATTCCTTACTAAGTACACCTGATGTTGTGGGAGATGGTTTTCAGTTAGCCGGCTCTGCAGATGGTGCAGGTTTTCTGAAGGATGGCGACGGCTACATGTATGTGGTAAACTGCGAAGATAGTTATGCAGTAGCAAGAATTCGTCTTGATGAGCATTTTAATCCTGTTTCCGGGGATTATTTACTGAATTCAGGTGTTTCAGATTATGCCCGCCAATGTTCTGCAACAATGTGGGAATCCGCCATACATGGTGGAAGTAAAGATATCTTCTTATCTGCTTCAGAAAGTTTGCATTACGATGTAAAAGGAATAGATCCATGGGTAGAAACTCCTACTCCAAATGCAGATTTTGGGTTAGATGCTCTTGGTGAATTCTCTTGGGAAAATGCAGTGCCACTTCCACAAAATGCATATTCCGGTAAAACTGTAATAGTTGGAGGAGATGATGATTCCAGTAATTCTGAAGGTCAGGTTGTTCTTTATTATTCTGAAAACGGAGATGACGATTTTGAAAACGGAAAAGTTTATGTGCTAAGAACAAAAGAGGTTTCAGATGGAGCAGGAGGTGTGCAAGCTGTTAATGAAGATGAAATTTATTCTGAAGCACATTTTGACAGAAGCATTTCCTATGAAGTTGAATTCGTAGAAATAGAAAATGCGAAGGATATGACCAAAGATGAAGTTGAAGCCGCTAGCAACGATGTTTTGGCTACTCATTTTATGAGGGTTGAAGACGTAGATTACCAAAAAGGATCTCAAGAAAACGGAAGAAACGTATTTTTTGCAGTTACCGGACGTGGTCCCGGCGCAGGAACTTATAACGATTGGGGTACAATTTATAAACTAGAATTGGATGACGAATCCCCATTGACCGGAAAACTTACTCAAATAGTTAGCGGAAACACAGATACCAACAACATGGATGGGAATCTTGCTGCATTACAGAGTCCTGATAATATCTGTGTGACTGAGAATTTTGTTTATATCCAGGAGGATCCTAATTCCTTTAGCAGGGGGCATGCTGCACAAATTTATCAGAGTGACCTTAATGGTAATAACATCCATAAAGTTCTGGAACTAGTGGTAAGACAGGACCTTGCTCCCAACAATAGTACCGGACTTAGCGGTGAATTTGGAGCCCTTATAGATGTAAGCGATAAAGTTGGAGTACCAGGAACTTTTATTCTTGCTTTACAACCTCATTATTGGAAAAGTGACGAATTTAAAAGTCTTGACGGTCACGATTTCTCTGAAGTAAGGGAAGATAATCAGGCTTCTCAAATTGTAGTTTTACAAGGATTACCAAGATAATTATAATTATGCAATAATAGAAAACCTCCGGCTTTGGTACGGAGGTTTTTCCATTTAATTTCTAATCTGTATGATAAATTCTAACAAGCTTTTCCTACTACTGCTTTATATTTTAATAAATTTTTCATGTAAACATAATGAAGAATATGTAGACCTTTCGATTAATGAAGAACAAGCGACGGAGATCGTTAATTGGGAAAACCCCAGAGAATTCTATCTGGAAAGTATAGAGAAATCCATTGCTCATCTTGAAGAAGTTAAAAAGATTGGCCAGAATGATGAAAAATCGAAAGAAGTTTTTGAATTGGCCAGGGCAGAATTTAAAAAAGCAGAACCATATGCTTCTTATTTAAATCCTCCCGTTGGCCATCGGGTAAACGGACCTGCTCTACCGGTATTCCTGGAGGATAACAGTAGGACCATGCCCCCAGTCGGTTTACAGAAGATAGAAGAAAGTATCTATGAAAGTGGTGTTTCTGAAAGAGAGTTTATGGCTGAAGTCGAGGTAACTCAAGGATTAATGAATAATCTTAAAGAAAATATTTTAAAGCGGGAACTTAATCCGCAGCGTTTCTTTGTCGCTACACATCAGCAGTTATTAAGGATTGTCAGCTTATCAATTTCGGGTTTTGACACGCCGGTAAGCCACTTGGGATTTGATGAAACTATTATTTCCCTTCGAAGTTTATTGGAGGTTTATGACAGAAGTATTTCAGGAATAATTAAAGAGAAAAATAAGGAGTTAGATCAGAGTTTTCAGCAAAGGATTTCGGAAGCCATCGGGTTTATTGAAAAAGATAAAGACTTTGAAAATTTTGACCGTTATACATTTATCAGAGATTATATGAATCCTGTCACTTCCAGCTGGGTGGCGATAAGAAAAGAGAGCGGACTTTGGGATGGAAATATAAGCTCTCCATTTAACTTTGATGCGCCTACTTTCTTTGAAGAAGATTCTTTTAATGAGGATTTCTTTATGCCAGCGATGAACAGGAATTCTTCAGAGAAACAAGTTGCTTTGGGAGAGAAACTCTTCTTCGATAAAAATCTTTCTGAAGATAAGAAGATGTCCTGCGCTACCTGCCATGTTCCGGAGAAAGCTTATGCAGACGGAATGGTAACAAATCTGGATAACCAGGGAAATAAACTTCAACGTAATACTCCGACTCTGATAAATGTTGCTTTTCAACAGAGCTTCTTTTGGGATGGCCGTTCAGAAAATTTGATGGACCAGATCTCTTCAGTTTTCACAAACGACAAAGAGTTTAATACAGGTGTGCATCAGTTTTCAGAAGATATTTTAGAAGATCCGGCTTACAAAGAAATGATTCGTGATGCTTTCGGACAGATTTCCGGAAGGAATACCGACGTGATTAAAGCTCTATCGGCATATATCGCCAACCTTAATGGCTTCAACTCCAAATTTGACCGGAATATAAGGGGAGAGGAAGACTCTTTTACAGCAGAAGAGAAGCATGGCTTCAACTTGTTTATGGGTAAAGCACTTTGCGCTACCTGCCATTTCGTGCCCCTTACAAACGGTACAGTACCGCCATTTTTTAACGAAACAGAAAAAGAAGTAATAGGTGTTCCTGAAACAGCTCAAAATCTAAATTTGGATGATGATTTCGGCTTTTACTGGATGTACGGAGTAGAAATTCAAAAGGGTATGTTCAAGACACCAACAGTAAGAAATTCTGCTGTAACAGCACCTTATATGCACAACGGAGTTTATGAAACTCTTGAAGAAGTGATCGACTTTTATAATTCCGGTGGGGGAGCAGGTTTAGGTTTTGATTTGCCGCATCAAACGCTACCTTTTGATGAACTGAGCCTTAATGAGAGAGAGAAACAAGCATTAATCGCCTATCTCAAAACTTTAACAGATACAGAGGTTTCAGAAAGTAAAAAGGAGAAATTGTTGGTAAACAATTAATTAATCAGATTAGAAAAATAAAAGCCCGATTTCCTCTTTGTAGGTGGTCGTGCTTTTATTTTTCACTATTATATTTGTAATGTTCTTGTATAGAGGAATCGTGAGATTGAAAAAATCTTTAATAGGAATTAAAAATGTATATCTACCTGGAAGCGGTACATCAATCCATCATCTGCACTGTTATCAAAATTATTATAGCTAAGATCTGTTTGCACTTTAAGTTTGTGACCTACAATATATTTAGAAAGGCCTAAGGTATACTGTTTTTCAATTCCACGATTTATATAATTTGTCTTTAGGTCGATACCCGTATAGCGACCAACAATTTCATAATCGTTTTTGAAAACATATCCTGCCTGGATATTTATTCCATCTCCTATCTGAACCATATCTCCTGTAGGACTACCATCTTCGTTTAGAGCAAAAGGCTCGTCTGCGGTACGTCTTGCGGCTTCTGCCATAAGATTTAATCCGCGGTATTTAAACATCAGATCGAGAAAGTAAGTGGTAATATCGGTGGTATGAAAACCATCGTTAGTAAGCATATATGATCCTGAAATAGAATTTGTTCTAACTGCATTATTGTTAAAACTATAGCTTGCACCCACAGATAATTTCGGTAAAGGTTCCCGTTCAAGATCGGCGCCAACATAATCTTTAAAATCTCCAAAAGGAAGGATTTCTGCCCTTGCTACAATATGATGTCCGCCAATATTTCCCGTAGTTACATTACGTCCTTCTCCCTGGGAAACAGAAATAACTTCTTTAAAAAGTACATTATCGCCGGCGTAAAAAAAATGGCGCAACTGTGCGCCTGCTTCCCGGTCAATATTAAAGCGACTGTTTACCAGGGAGCGATCCACCGTTTGCATATTGGCAGACGATATTACCCGCTCCCTGTTTCCCGGCAGTTTGGTCTGGCCCAGCCATAATTCAAAATTATCATAAAAATTCCACTGAAGTACTGCATCTAAAATATATCGAGGTGCGTTCCCCGTATATGCAGAAGCACCAGAAATATCATTATTAGATAAACCTAACTCCAATTTATATTTCAGTTTTGGAGAGTAAGCAAAGCCTGAAAATTTTAAACGCGCTCTTCGAACAAGCATGTTGGAGTTTCCTCTCTCGAGCTTTCCGCTTTCGGGATAATCCCACTGGGAAGTATAAAGGGATTGGAAACGGGGAGCAAATTTAACGCTAAAGGAACTATCTTTAGCAGTAAAGTTGATAAGACCTTTTCCGAATTGATTAGAGACTGTTTCCTGTGCTTTTGTATTAAACACTCCTACTAGAAAAAATGCCAATAGCAGGTGCCATGGGTATCTCATTACTTTTTGGTTTTTGTCGCTGCAAAGAACCGAAAAAAATGTTAAATTAATGTTATGCGGATATTACCCTTAGATCAAATTATATAAAAAGCCGTCCCGAAAGACGGCTTCTTCATAAATCAAGTCGACAAAAACCATGATTAATGAAATACTCCATATGGAGCCAGTACAAAGATGGTTTTTTAGTGTAATACTAATGTGAAATTAAATTTAAGGAATAGTTATTTTACGGGTAATTACTCTTCGGTACTCCTGTTTTAAAAGTTCATTACTGCAAGAAGAAATAGTAAATATATACTAAATTAAAGATCACCAAAAACCCGAAGCAAATCAAACTAAAAGTCATATAACTGTTGCCGGGACGATGTTTTTTCGGCATTTGATTTCCTGTGACGAGTTTATAATTAAACCAGGCGAGAAATGGAGCAGATAGAAAAGATAATCCGGCGGCAAAATCTACCAATATCGTAAAGGAACCGGAAAGAAAAAACAGTATACAAAGCGACAGCACCGGAATGGCAAATATCGACACCTGATAAATTTTCCACTTTTCCTTTTTTTCCTGAGGCAGATCTTTTTCCGGATTTTTTAATTCTGAAATCACCCGCGGGTAAGCGTCGGTTACGGTGAGGACAGTACTTAGCATCGTCACAAAAGCAGCGACCGAAATAATGGGTTTACTCCAGTCCCCCAGAGTTTTTCCGTAGAGATCGATGAGCTGAGTAGCAAATTCTACACTATTACTGGAAAATGAAGTTCCGCTGCCAAACATTACCAGCACGCCAAGCAGGAAGAATAGCAGTCCGATAAATGCCGCGGAAAGATAACCGACGTTAAAGTCGGCAAAAGCGCCTCTTACCGAAAGTTTCTGTTTTGTCTGGACAGCCTTTTCTTTCGTCCAGATACTGTGCCATACAGAAGCATCCAGCGGAATGGGCATCCATCCCATAAATGCAATAATAAACCCAATGCCTGCAGTAGTCCAGAGAGAAGGAGCTGTAGTAGTAACGGCGCTTTCCACAGTTCCGGCACCAAAAGCCATGACCACAGCAGCGAGGGTGGCAATCGTCAATAAACTTACAATCACTTTCATGCTCTTGTCCAATCCCGGATATTTTCCGATAAGCAGCAGCGCAATGCAGGCAGCGAGGATTATTCCGCTCCATAGAAATGGTGACCATCCAAAATTGAAAAGTCGTTCGGCCAGGCCGGCAGTAACAATGGTAACCGCAGCCTGGATGATAAACATACTTCCTACAGTGATAATGATATAAATCCAGTATGGAAATTTCCCCATCTTTTTATAGCCGGAGATAAGATGCTCTCCTGTTGCGGCGGCATATCGTGGGCCAAATTCCAGAAACGGATATTTGGAAATACAGGCGATGATCAATGCCCAAATAAGGATAAAACCGTAATCTGCACCGGCGCGGGTGGCCTGGATAAGATGAGAAACCCCAATAGCAGCTCCCGCCAGCAGGAATCCGGGACCAATACTTTTGAGCAAAGAGGTTTTGGATTTTTTAGCTGAAGAAGATTTCTGTTCCATTTAATTTCAAATTATCTTCATAAGTAATTACGAGTGTAGCGAAGTAATCTTATTTAGAGATTGTTTCGATGCATTTGCACCTCGTAATGGCCTTTTTAAAACAATATCAAATTAAGCAAATTTTGAAATTAAAGTTGGATTTACTTCATGTCCGCCATTAAAAGTGAGGATTTCCAGGTTTTTTGGAAATAAAGTCCGCAGATGTTCTTCTTCAATGTTGATAATTGCCTTTTTTAGGTACTCATCTTCAGTCCCATAAATAAAAGAAAAATCTGTGTTCTTCAGAAAAGCGAAATCTTCAGCTTTTAATTCCGAAGGAACTTTTCCAGAATGCAATATTAATCGGGAACATTCAATTTTTCTGCGGGCGACCCAGCGTGCAGCAACCGACACCCCCTGGGAATAGCCGAAAATTGCCAAATTTGGAGCATCACTTAGATTTTCCGCTTTATAAACTTCGTCCAGATAGTTAAGTACATTTTCTATTTCAGCTTCAGTATTTTCTTTAGTTAGCCAGGAGGCGCCAACGTGTTTGTATTCATTATTCAGATAATATTTGGATTGTGCCTGTGGAGCGATAATGTAATTCTCTTCCGCATTTAAATGATTAAAATGTCGAAGAAAATACCTGCTCAAATAGCCAATTCCGTGGCAAACAACCCAAACCGTTTTGGTTTTAGGAGTGAATTCGTTTAACACGCTGTACGTATTGGTGATCTGGTAAGAAAGCTGCTTTTCGGTGCTCATTTTTAAGGTGCGGTTTTGTATTTTTACAAAGAAACCAATCTTATTGCTATGACCAAAGAGGAAATTCTCGAGTTGTCCAAAAAAGTGTGTAAAAATACTTTAATGGAAACCCTTGAAATTGAATTTACTGAAGTTGGAGAGGATTATCTTATTGCGAAAATGCCGGTAACACCAAAAGTTCACCAGCCGGATGGGGTGTTGCATGGGGGTGCGAGTGTTGCGCTTGCAGAAAGCGTGGGCAGTTTAGCGAGTTATGTTTTCTTAAATACAGATGAATTTTTTGTCCGTGGCATAGAGATTTCGGCCAATCATTTAAAGAGTATTTCTGAAGGTTATGTGTTTGCAAAAGCAACTTATATCCATAAAGGCCGTACTAGCCAGCTTTGGGAAATCAGGATTACAGACGAAGAAGAAAACTTGATTTCATTGGTAAAACTCACGACCATAGCATTACCAAAAAATAAGTAAATGATCAATTCCGACGAATTTTTCGTAAAATTAGAAGAGCAGATAGAAAAAGGATTTCCTTTTGTGGCATATCGAAAACCCGGTATAGATGAAAATCCGGAATATGTAAAAGCTTTACTTCAACAAGATGCCGCTACACATAAGGTGGCAGATTATTCCGAAAGTGGTTTTGTTTTTTCTCCGTTTGAAGTTGAAAAAGGAGCTTTTATAATTCCTCCAGAATCTTCAGAAGAAATTCAAACAGAATACTATTTTGAAGAAGATCATAAAGATGTGAAAAAAGTAGATCCGCCTTTTCCGCCGAATCAGCTTCGGAAACAGGCGCGGGTAGAGCATGAGGACTTGGTGCAAAAAGCGCTTGATACCATCAAAGAAGGGAAACTACGAAAAGTTGTTCTTTCCAGAACCGAAAGTGTGCAGCACCAGTTAAAGGTGATAGGGATTTTCAAAAATATGCTGAAAAAATATAACACTGCATTTGTTTATCTCTGGTTTCACCCGGCAACCGGTGCATGGCTCGGCGCTACTCCCGAAACTTTGCTGCAGGTAGAACGGAATAAATTCAGGACAATGGCTCTTGCCGGTACACAGGCTTTTCAGGAGAGTACAGATGTGGAATGGGGCGAGAAAGAGAAGGAAGAACAGCAGATTGTTACCGATGCAATCTTGGAAAATCTACAGGAATTAAATTCCGGTGCGGGAAGTATTAAAGCCTCAAAACCTTATACCTCAAGGGCTGGAAACCTACTGCATTTACGAACTGACATTAGCGGAACTTTTCATTCTAATTCTTTTAATCTGCACGATTTAATTAAGGCGCTACATCCAACTCCGGCTGTTTGTGGTTTACCCAAAGAGCCGGCGAAGAAATTCATTCTTAAAAATGAAGGTTACGACCGGGAGTTTTACACCGGATTTTTAGGTGAGCTAAATCTAAAAACCGAAACCAAGCGGAATAGCAATCGCAGAAACCAGGAAAATCAGGCGTATGTTAGTATTTCGAAGCAAACATCTCTGTACGTAAACTTAAGGTGCATAAAACTAGAGGCAGGTGTGGCCAATCTTTTTGTAGGAGGCGGAATCACGGCAGGTTCCAATCCTTCGCTGGAGTGGGAAGAGACGGTTAATAAATCGCATACCATGAAGGCTGTACTTGTTAAGTAGAGTTTTGAAAGTTATAAAGTTAAAAGTTGTAAAGGCTTCACAGGTTTTTATCCCGTATAGCTATCGGGCCCTGCGAAGTCTAAAAAAGTTAAAAAGAGTAATTTGAGTCGGAATTACTTTTAGCACGTTCTGATTTCTTCAGAAATCTATTTTATTTAAAAACAAATTTGTGAAACATTCAAAAATACCCGTAGCACGATCTATAGTGGCACTTTGTGTTGCGAAAAATATAAATCACGTAGTAATTTCCCCCGGTTCCAGAAATGCGCCGCTCACCATAGGTTTTACCCATCATCCCGAAATAAATGCCTACAGCATCGTAGACGAGCGTTGCGCGGCATTTTACGCTTTGGGAATGGCGCAGCAACTGCAAAAACCGGTGGCTTTGGTTTGTACTTCAGGATCTGCACTGCTCAACTATTATCCGGCGATTGCCGAGGCTTTTTATAGTGATATTCCGCTGGTGGTGATTTCCGCAGACCGACCAATTGAACGTATAGATATTGGCGACGGACAAACCATCCGGCAGAAAAATGTTTTCGAAAACCATATTTTATATTCTGCTAATTTATATTCTGAAATTGTCCTGGAATCTGAAGCTACCGATAAAAAACTTCAGCAAAAACAATTTGAATCCCAGAAACACAACGAGCGGGAAATCAATCTTGCGCTTAATAAAGCCATAGAAGGAGCGGGACCGGTCCATATAAATGTTCCGTTTTATGAGCCATTGTACGATCTGGTGGAGAATGTAGAGGTGAATCCGCTGCAGATTTTACCGGAAATTAAGGAGAGGACTTATACTGAAAATCAGTTGGAAGCTTATGCTCAACTGTGGAGCAAGGCCAAACGGAAAATGATAATTGTAGGCGTTGCTCAACCAAACGCGGTGGAGCAGCAGTTCCTGGAGCAGCTGGCAAAAGATCCGTCGGTTATCGTTTTTACTGAAACTACTTCAAATCTAAATCATCCCGAATTTTTTACCAGGATAGATACCATTATTGGTCCTCTGGAGAAAGATGATAACCGGGAAGAGCTTTTTAAAATGCTGCAGCCGGATATTCTGCTCACTTTCGGCGGAATGATTGTGTCCAAGAAAATTAAAGCATTTCTCCGGAATCATAATCCGAAGCAGCACTGGCACGTAGACCCTAAAAAAGCCTACAACACATTTTTTTGTTTAAATAAACATTTCGAGGTTTCGGTAAATTCATTCTTTGCTCATTTTCTTCCGCTTACGCAGAAAATTGAAAGCGATTATGCTGAATATTGGAAGAACACCAAGAAAAAGCGCCAGGTGAGGCATGAGAAATATATGGATGAAATTCCGTATTCAGATTTAAAGGCGATGCAGTTTATTGTTCCTGCCGTTCCCGAAAATTATATTCTGCATCTGGGAAATAGTTCTACGATTAGGTATGCGCAGTTGTTTAAGTGGAAAGAAAGTCTGAAGATTTTCTGTAACCGCGGGACCAGCGGGATCGACGGGAGCATTTCTACAGCCGTGGGTGCGGCAAGTGTGAATAAGGAGCCAACGCTAATGATTTCTGGGGATTTGAGCTTTTTCTACGACAGTAATGCGCTCTGGAACAATTATATTCCTTCGAATTTTAGGATTATCGTTCTGAATAATAGCGGCGGCGGAATCTTCCGGATTTTACCCGGAAATAAGAATACTGAAAATTTCGATACTTTTTTTGAAACCACACATAATCTGAAAGCGAAATCACTGTGCGAGATGTACAGTTTTGAATATGAAGCAGCATCTTCTTCCGAAGAAATCGAAAAAACAATGCAGCATTTCTTTGAAGCTTCGGAACAGCCAAAATTGCTTGAGATTTTCACTCCGCGAAAGATAAATGATGAGGTTTTATTGGAGTATTTTGGATTTATGAGGTCTGAAAAGTGAAGCAGTGAAGCAGTGAAGCAGTGAAGAGTAAAGAGTGAGTAGTGAAAAGT